>NZ_JBLFFJ010000002.1:0-598068 GCF_051400735.1 Chryseobacterium hilariae | reverse complement strand
AATTTAAAAATTAATCTCTTATGAAACACTCCTTAAGTGAGAGCCTAAATCAGTACACTTTTTGCTGACGATTTACACTGTACAAGATTTTAGCAGAAGAAATAGGGGCAGATGCCAATTTAGCACTTGCACCCAACCACGTTTATATCAAACATAACATTAAATCTATTGGATGGTTTAATACGGAGCTTACAAGTGGTATTTTCCCGATTGATGCGTGGTTGTCAGCTTCGGGATTCATTCATTTGGATGCCATTAAAAATGGAGTATTTATGAAAGCCCTGAACAACAAAGAAAGCCTTGCATTATTGCTGGTAGATTTAGCCACTGCCTACAATAGGAGTTTTCCAGATAATGATGGAAGTTTTGCTTTGAAATGTGCAGAAAGAGCAATACAAATACATCCTTATTTGGCTAATGCTTTACTGTTACAGGCTGAAACCCACACAAAGCAATTTCAAAAAATCATGAAAGACCAGAATACAAAAGATATTCAGGCTACAACATTAAACAATCCAAGGGCTAAAGAACTGTTTGAATTGATGAATAAAGAATACAGTCATATTCATAAAATAGGCTACCGCAGTATGCCTGAAGAAATGTATTTAGACTGGTTGGTGTCTCTGAAAACTGAAAGATCAAAATATGAAGATACAAGATTTCAGAAATGACTTTTACAATTATTTAAATAAACTAATATGAACGAAGAAAAAATTATACAACAAGAAGCTCAAGAGTTTTTAGAAAACAGTAATTTATTAAATCCTAATATTAATAGTAGTGATAAACTTTCGTCATTAAAATCTAAACTCTATGATTTTTATAGTTCCGAACACAAAGCCATTTTTTTAGATGAATTAGAGGTGTCTTTAAAAAAATATTTGCAAGATCATAGAGATAGATCACACGGAGGGCAGCCAAAAGAGGATTGTGCAATAGAAGAATCGGCAGAAAAATTATTATTCTATATCAAGCAAGAATTAAATACATTACCAAAGATTGTACATCAAAAAAATGAAATTAGTGAAAATCCAAAAAGAGAAAAAGTTTTTGTAAGTTATAGTCATTCAGGTTCCTCTTTTTTAATTGATATAAAAAGACATTTCAAGCCTTTCTTAGAGAAAATTGATTTTTGGGATGATAATAATATTAAGCCAGGTCAAAAATGGAAAGAAGAAATAAAACAAGCAATGTCAAAGGCAAAAGTTGCAATTTTATTAGTGAGTACTGATTTTCTTGGTTCTGACTTTATTAGAAATGAAGAATTACCTGAACTTTTAAGTGCCGCAGAAAATGAAGGTGCCGTTATTTTGACTGTAATTCTAAAACCTTGTTTATTTGAGGAATTTAGTGAAATTAATATCTATCAAGCTATGAACTCACCAAGTTCACCAGTTTCAAAAATGGATGAAAACACTAAAGAAGAGCTTTATGTAAATCTTGTACGGCAAACTTTAAAAATATTATCAGAATAGAAAGCGTTTAGATGAATATTTGATGTGACAACTATTAAATAACAGGTTTTACTACACCTACAATATAGTAAAGCCTGTTACTTTTTATTTTTAATCTTATTATTAGTTTGTGAAATATTTCTTTCTTTGATCTTATAATTAAGAATTGAATCAACTTTTTTTATAGAAATTGAATCAATATTCTTTTTTAAGTTTTTATTAACAATTAATTTTTGTTTTTCAAATTGTGTTAAATTAAGATATCCAAAAAAAGATATTCCACCTAATATAATAACAGGTATATAGGCATACCATCTTTTATATAAATCTCGGGTAGAAAATAGAATTAAGGTTACAAATACTGAAAGAGCTGTTGCTAAAGAAAGCATAAATAGTAATGACTCCCAAACACTATCTATAAATTTATAGGCTGGTATTGAAGATAAAACAAATGTTATAATAGCTGTAAAAACACTTATAATTTCAATGGCTTTAAAGTCTTTTGAATCTAAATTTTTACCTAATTCTTCTATCTTTTTAATCTCATTTTTAAAATACTTTCCAGCATTATATGACAGTAACAAATTATCATATTTTTGCTTTATCTTTTTATAATCTCTTTCTGTTTTAAGAATTGGTGGGGGAAGAACAAAAGAGGATGGATAAAAAACTGTTTCTAATCCCTCAATTTCACATGAAACTAAACATTCATTATAGGGTAACATAAAAACAAAGTTAAAATTCAACTTTGCCCAATCAATATCTTTACCATACTCCTGCATTTCCTCATGACAATCTTCAATCAAGTCACTATATGCATTTAAGAAGTTGATTTTTTCATCATTTAGAATTTTGCTTTGTAGATAATTAACAAGATATTCTAAATATTTAAATCTTAAAAAATAATTGTTAACAGAACCTTTTATACTATCTCTTATTTCTTTATATTTTTCAGTAATATTATTTATATTTTGTTCTTTAGAAATATATAAAGAAAAAACATTATTTATGGCATAATTATATATGATGTTGTAAGCATATTTAGTAAAACTATTTCCATCTACAATAGTATCTGCTTTATCCTTTAAAAATAGAGCTATTTCATTTAATTTGGAAAGATTTGGCTTTACGTCTTTATAATACTTGACCAACTGATGTATTTGCAAAATAGACAAGCTATTTAAGGGACTGTTTTTATATGACGCTACTCTTTTCTTTACTATATCTTTCCAATTATTAGAAATTATATCGTATTGAGTATCAATTATGCCTACCCAATTATTTATAGTTTCATTATCACCATTAAAATCTTCTATTGTTTTTAATGTGCCTCCTTCTAAGTAATTGGAATGGTAAGGATTAATATTTTCTATTCTTTTTTTCCATTTATGTTTTAGAAAAGCAACTTTAGTCTCTACAGCTGTTGAAATATCCGAATATTCATTAATCGTTATTCTATTAATTTTTACGCCGTATTCAAAAACCTCCATTATATACTCTTTATGAGTGGTTGGAAAATTTTCTAACCTAACAACACCTAATAATGTAATAAAGTAATTGACGAATTTTTCATAATCTTCAGATAAATCACTCCCATTTATAATTTCCTCAAAATGAGGGTTTTGAGCAAATAGGTAAAAGTTTTGTTCCTCACTATACTTATCAATAATATCTTTTATAAAAATTTTATAATTTTCTATTATTACATTAATTGCATTTGACGATTCTAAAACTCTTTTTTGTATTTCATCAGAGAGTGTGTTGGCATATCGTGGAAAATCTTTAATTTCATTTTCAGCACTGTCTAACCTCGTATTAATTTCATTATTTGTAAAATATTCCCCTGAAATCAAAGAAAGACATATTTCCCTAACTATGTCACAGGTATATTTTTCGACATTAAAAATAATTAAATGAGAATGAGCTAATATTTCTGCCTCATCAGAAATAGGCTCCATAGACACGACAGTTTCTTGTAAATAGAGTTTAAAAGCGCTTATTTTACTATAAGCAACATCTATTGGCAGGTTCATAGAAATTATAAATGAAAATATTTATTTTCACTTTTAATCACTTCGTTAGGGATTGCTTCACGATATGATCCTTTAGATTTAGCCATATTAAAATAATATCTCCAAGAATACCAAGAATGGCTTAATTCCACTAAATCAAAGGAAGACATTTTGATTAAATCAGGATTCACAGATTTTAATTTTGCAATGCTTTCTGAAATTTTTGTTTTTACTTCATCTGCAAGTTCTGTAGTTTCCGTATAGTTTCCTGTTGTGCTGTAATTATTTATTGTATAAGCAGTCTTTTTTTGTTTAATATCATCATATATATCTCCTTCAACATGCCCATATGGTAAGGCATAAAAACTATCAAAAGTTGAATCAAGTAAAGAAGTGTTATCATCTTTTTTAGCTCCAATTGCTGTTGTAAAAAATAATAATTTCAAAACTTTAAGAGTGCTTAAATCGTTTTCAATACCATCTCCATAAGCCTCTCTGTACCAATTAACTAACTGGTAAACAAAATAATCAAAAGCTAATGTTTTATTCATGATATCTTAATTAAAGTTTGCAAATATACGTGTTTTAAACTATTTAAAGTTATATAAAATATTTAATATAATAACCTATCCTACAATAATTAACGTTTTTTTATTGTAATATTTAGGTTTAGCAAAAGTACAATAGCATAACGACAATACTCGTCGTATGAAAATTAATTACTGAAATGATTGGTTTTACTACAACTACACTATAGTAAAACCAATCATTCTTTTTAAAAACCAATTGCAATCGGATAAGAATTTTCACAATCCTTAAATAATTCATCAAACTTCTGAATAATTTTATTTTTAAGGTAAATAAAGGTTTTATCTAACTTCTTAGCCTTAATATAATTCTTTAATCTGACTTTACTTCTACCTTTTGTAGCATCAGAACCAAAATCTCTTTTCCAAAAGGTATATTCTAATTTATTTCCCAGATTTGCAATGTCTTCATCAGCAAGACCTTCTGTAAATCTATCATCTACAATCATTAGAAAATCAAACTTCTTTATAAAATCTTTGAATAATGCTATATTTTTGTGAGGATCATATAAATCACAAAAATTTAATATTCCAAACTTCTCTAATTCTTTTGTATTATACTTTAATTCTATTCTCAAAAGTTCATAATTAAGCTTGTTTTGTCTGCCTTTATCATAAATTTTAAAGGTGTAATTTCCAGATTTGAATTTCTTCAATACAAATCCCTTTTTATCCTCAAACATATTATGAGTTTTAAATTTATACATTAGAATGTTTTTTTCAATTATATCTTTTACATTTCTATCCAATCTAAGATTAAACCCAAACTCTAAATTGGTAACTTTAGTATCTGAAAAATCATAATCTGGGAACTCATTTCTTAATTCATCTAACGTCTGTATTAGATTACAATAAGAAAAATCATTATAATTAAATCCCTTACCTGCCTTCAAATAATTATAGTATTGATGTATAGAATTTTCAATATATGCAGTGTGAGAATGAATAACATAAACTAATGAGCCAATTTCCCCTTTGATAGGATAGTATGAAGCAGTAGAATTATCTTTTTTTATATCCTCACTATTAAGGGTTACATTGAAATTCCCTTTTTTCTTAACAAGACTTTCAAAAAAGTATTTGTCTTTAAAATAAACTCTCAAATTATCCTGCATAACTTTTATTTATAGGTTTAACAGATAATAATTGTTGATTTGATTTCCAACTGTCATTTTTGAGATAAAATTGTTTTTCTTTTTGTTGCATTTCTTTATTTTTTTTTGTCTTCATTTAGCAATTTTAGTGAGCGACTTTGAAATGACAAAAAATGTTAAAATTATTTTAATACTTTTTGTATATTTATTTGTTATATAGTAGTTTATGATATTTGTTTTTATCCCCCACATTTAATATAATAACTGATGTTGCATTAGTAGGGGGCGGAAGTTATCCACAGCCTGGAGAAATCTCACTTGCACACAACGGCGTCTTGTTTCTTGATGAGATGCCGGAGTTTAAAAGAACAGTTTTGGAAGTCATGAGACAGCCTCTCGAAGACCGGGAAGTAACGATTTCCAGAGCCCGGTTTACCGTAAACTATCCTGCCAGCTTTATGCTGGTGGCCTCTATGAACCCAAGCCCCAGCGGTTTTTTTCCGGACGATCCGGGCAATACTTCATCCGTTTATGAAATGCAGCGGTATATGAATAAACTTTCAGGTCCGTTATTAGACAGGATAGATATTCACATAGAAGTACAGAAAGTTGAATTTGAACAGCTGGCAGAAAAAAGAAAAGGCGAAAAAAGTTCAGATATCCGGGAACGGGTACTCAAGGCACGCAATATTCAGAATGAACGCTATAAAAGCCTCAATATCAGCTACAATGCTCAGATTGGTCCTAAAGAAATTGAAGCGTTTTGCAGCCTGGATGAAACCTCTCTGCATCTCATTAAGCTCGCTATGGAAAAGCTGAATCTCTCAGCAAGAGCTTATGACCGTATCCTGAAAGTGGCCAGAACTGCAGCCGATTTGGAAGGAGTAGAAAATATACTATCTCATCATATTTCAGAAGCCATACAGTACAGAAGTCTGGACAGGGAATTCTGGAATGTATAATGCTGAATTTTCAATATAGTTCTGGTACATAATTTTTATTATACTTTGGATTAAATGATGATGGTAAAATAGCATTTAAATCCCTTTTTAGGGAAATTTCTAAATTATTTATTCCCTAGTGTGGAATATTATGTTAAATTTGATTGCCGAATTTTAAAAAATATTACATTATGAAAGAGAAATCAACAAACAAAACTTGAGCAAATCAATTCTGACTGCTGATAGCATAGAATGTATAATATTCTTTGCTGTTTACTATGTACTAGGCTGTTTTATACAGGTCTAAAGTTCTGCGTAATGCAGTTCATTTGAAACTATTATCACCAAACAAAACTAAAAACTAATATGCCAAATACAATATCAACGCCGTCGGGTCAGCCCGCTGGCCTACCGGTTCTTTTATCCTCAGACGACAGAGAAAAACTTCTCAACGATTTCAATAAAACAAATTGGGACTATCACAAAAAAGAAACACTGGTTTCCCTTTTCAAAAAACAGGTGCTCCTTCATCCCGAAAATCCGGCTGCTGCTTATCAGGAAAGCAGGATAAGTTACCGCGAGCTCGATCAGAAAAGCAGTCAGCTTGGTAATGTACTGCTAGAAAAAGGAGTACAAGAAGGAATGTTTGTTCCCGTATGGCTGGATCGCTCGCTGGAGTGGTTGGTTGCCATTCTGGGTATTTTGAAGACAGGAGCAGCTTATGTGCCTATCGACCCTGCTTATCCTGTAAAACGTGTAGAATACATCCTTGCAGATACCTCAGCGGGAATACTTATTACAGATACTCCGCGGGGAAATTCACTGACGAAGGGAATTAACGCTGAAATTTTTCATCTGGATAATACAGAAAGCCTGTCTCACTTATCTGCTGAAATGCCCGATATTACTATGTCTCAGGATGCATTAGCCTATACTATCTACACATCCGGCTCAACAGGAAATCCTAAAGGGGTCATGGTTTCCCATCATAGCATTCAGCATTTGGTTACATGGCACAACCAGTACTTTCATGTTGATGACACATCACACCTTACCCTTGTTGCCGGATTGGCATTCGACATCTCTGTATGGGAAACATGGTCGGCGCTTATTGCAGGCGCTGTAATTTATATCGTAGCTAATGAAGATAGAGTAGAAGCTTCAGAGCTTGTGAATTTTTACCGTAAAAACCGGATTACCCATGGATTTACACCTTCTGTTCTTGCTCCTTCCGTTGTTGAAGAAACACGAAAGTATAGCGACCTTGACCTTAAATATCTTTTCACAGGAGGAGAAAAACTTAAACCTGTACTTACCAGCGAATTAAGTTATGAGTTAATTGATTATTACGGTCCTACTGAATGCACGGTTTATGCCACCTTCAAAAAAGTTAAAGATATGAATGGGCAATATATTTCTTCAATAGGAAGGCCAATAGCCAATGCAAAGGCTTACATTTTAGGAGAAAACAGCGAATTGCTGCCGGTAGGTGCTATAGGAGAACTGCATATAGGAGGCAATCTTTTGGCTAAAGGTTATCTTAATAATGAAGAACTCACGGCTTCAAAATTTATTAACAGTCCATTCAGGGAAAACGAAAAGCTCTACCGTACCGGTGACCTTGCCCGCTGGAAGCCGGATGGAGATATTGAATTTTTAGGAAGAATAGATAATCAGGTGAAAATTAGAGGTTTCCGCGTGGAATTGGGTGAGATTGAACGCTGCCTTGCCCGTTTGGAAGGAATACAGGAAGCTGCAGTCATTACAAAAGACCATGGAAATAATAAATATATTGTAGCCTTTGTTATAGTAAAGCCCGGTGAAAAAGCAGACGCTGCATGGGTAAGACAGCAGCTGAAAGAAGAGTTGCCCGGTTATATGATTCCGGCTCAGATCATCCATGTTGATAAAATACCACTCACGGCCAACGGAAAAACAGATACTCATCTGCTAAAGGACCTGGCGGACAAAGAGGCGAAAGAACTTATTTCTACGGAACCGCCTACCAATGAAACCGAAAGAATTATAGCAGATATCTGGGCTGAAGAACTTGAACGCCCGGTGATTAATATTACAGATAATTTCTTTGATATCGGTGGAAACTCTCTCCTTGTCGCTATAGTTGCAACTGCCCTGAATTCAAGATTTGATACCAAAGTCTATATGAGGGATATTTACCAATTTCCTGTTCTCAAGCAGCTTGCCGATGAATTGATCACCAGAGCCAAAGAAGCCCGTGAAGCAATTCCAGAAGAAGATGTAGAGCCTTATGTAGCTCTTCAGCAGGATGTTTATCTCGCTCCGGGAACTGTTTTTGCAGGTGGTTTCGATCCCAAACAACTGGAAAATCCTAAAACCATATTCCTGACCGGGGTTACAGGATTTGTCGGGATCCATCTGCTTCAGGAACTTTTAGATACCACATCAGCTGATATTTACTGCCTGGTAAGGGCTCAGGATGAATTTCATGCAACGGACAAAATTGACCGCTGCTATAAACAGTATCATATCGATAGAAAAGAAGAGCAAAAATCGAGAATCATTCCTGTAATAGGAGATCTGTCCCTTCCGTTGTTAGGGTTTTCTGAAGACCAGTTCAAAAAACTTGCAGGAATACTGGATCTTATTTACCACTCTGGAAGCTCCGTTAATTTTATAGAGCCCTATTCTTATATGAAAGCTCCGAACGTAGAAGGATTAAGAGAAATCATAAAACTTGCCGGTGCTGAAAGAACGAAGTGTCTTGCCCTGCTATCCACCATTTCGGTCTACAGTTGGGGACATGTTTTCACCGGGAAAACCGTGATGATGGAAAGTGATGATATTGCTCAGAACCTGATGTCCGTAAGTAAAGATATCGGGTATGTAAGAAGCAAATGGGTAATGGAGGCGGTTGCGGATCTTGCGGCTAAAGAAGGGCTTCCATTAATTACTTACCGTCTTGGCTATGCCATGTGTCACAGTGAAACGGGTGCCAGTGCTCCCTACCAATGGTGGTCCGGTCTTGTGAAAAACTGTGTTGAATTTAAATCTTATCCTTTACTCACTGAACTGAGAGAAGGACTGATCACAGTAGACTATATGACCAAATCTATGGCTCACATCACAAAAAATAAAGATGCGGTTGGTAAAAAGTTCAACCTGATCGCAAGACCGGAAACCAATCTTACTCTTGAAAGTTTCTTTGGACTCCTGAAGAAGTATTATCCGCTTACCCTTGAAGGTCTTCCTTACAAAGAATGGAGGAAACAGTGGGAGGATGACAGCCGGAACCGTTTATATCCACTCACCAGCCTGTTTAAAGATAATATGCATGAAGGGCTTTCCACGGTGGAATTATATCAGAATACGTATGTCTGGGACTGTTCCAATGTCATTCAGTTTTTGGAAGGCTCTGGTATTGAGGAGCCTGCATTTGATAAGAAGATGCTGGATGCGTATTTGAAGTATCTGGGAATTCTGAAATAAAACAAATTTTGAAATAATAGAGCCGGGATTATTACCCGGCTTTTTTATAAATTTCAAATTAAGAAAAATAGCTGGGTTTATATGCCTTTTTTACCCTCCAGAATCATTTCTATCATCTTAATTTTTCTGGTCTCTCTGGTTTCCGGTTTCTTAGCTTCCTCGATCCAGCGGATATATTCTTTTCTATGAGTATAGCTCATTTTGTCGAACAGAGATTTGGCCACAGGGTTTTCATTAAAAACAGAAGCAACGTCATCGGCGATTTCTACCGTTCTTTCCTCTTTGTCTTCAATAAGGCTCACAAAAACCTCATCACCAAAAGTTTTTCCCAATTGTTTTCGGATTTCCCGGGTTAGTCCCAGAATATGACAGTCAGATTTCATTTTAGCAAGGCTTCCACGGTATTCAACATTGCCATCGAATGTTGCTTTAATTTTTACCTGCCCTTTTTTGCCGAACAGCTCTTCTGTAGAATAAGGAAACTCTACAAAAGCAGCATTCATGTTGCCGTTCTGTTGTATAACTCCGGAAAACTCAATTCCTTTTTCCATCATAAAGATTTAAAGTTCAAAAATAAAAAAACCGTGAACGTAAATTCACGGTTTTAAAATTTATCAGGAAAAGATTATTTTACCTTTTTTGCTTTCTTAGGCATTTGAGTAGTTCCTGAATTTTTAGACTTTGTATCAGGAGGTGTGTTTTCTCCTCTTACAAGCTTTAATTCATCGATCAGTCTTCTTGCTCCTGCATATTTGTCGATCGTCCAAAGTACGAAACGTACGTCTACGTTGATCGTTTTCTGCCAGTCCTGTTCAAATACGATATCACCGCTTAATGCTTCGCTGTTTCCATCGAATGCAATACCGATAAGGTTTCCGTCTCCGTCAATTACCGGAGAACCGGAGTTACCACCTGTAATATCATTGTTAGAAAGGAAGTTAACAGGCATATATCCTGCTGCATCAGCATACTGTCCGAAATCCTTAAGATTATAAAGGTCGATCACTCTTTGCGGAAGATCGAATTCTTCGTCACCTTTCTTATATTTTCCTACAAGACCGGTCATATCAGTATAATAATTGTCTGTAACTCCGAAGTAATTTCTGTCAGTTCTTACAGGAAGTTTATCTACCGTTCCGTAAGTTAATCTCATTGTAGAGTTAGCATCCGGATAGAATTTTTTCTCAGGCATAGCCTTCATTAATCCAGCTAAGAATAGACGGTTGTTTTTGTTGAAATTATCATCAACTTTAGAATACTTTTCCATGCTCATTTTTTGATCAGCAACGATTCCGTTTGCGATTTTCCAAAGTGGATCAGCATCAAGTTTCAATGCATCCGGATTTAATAAGAAGTTTGTAGCAGAAGTCTTATTCGCAAAAATTGAAGAATAAGCTACATTAGAAAGCGTCTTAGAGTCCAATCCTAAAATAGTAGCAGAAGCTACCTCTTTATTGGTTACTCTTGACTGGTAAAGACCAGCCATAGAAGCAAGCATTTCTCCTTCCAGAGAAGGGTTGAAGTTTTCATAAGCTTCTTTGATTGCAGTTTCAGTTTTAGCTTTCATCGCTAATCTTCCCTGCATATCCTGAGCAGCATAAGCTTTAAGAACAGAACCTACCTGCAAAGCAAGAGTGATATATTTTGCATTTCTTGAGAACTGTGAAGCATAGTTTCTTTCAACATTTCTGTCAGAAACCTGCTTGTAATAAGCCCCGATATCTTCTAAAACACCATCATATTCTGTGTTTCCTGGTAATGCAGACCATTTTCTGTAAGTGTCTTCAATCTTTTGTTTGTCAGAGATAGTTCCGTTTTTATCTACTGCATCGATAGTTCCCTGTCTGTTTTTCCAGTAGTTAGCTACAGAAGCATATTGAGAGGCATAGTTAAGCTGAGTTGCTTTATCCTTGTCCATATACTTTTTCATAACATCCATAGCAAGTTTAGAAGCTTCCACCCAAGCCGGATAGTCTTTGTTCACCATCTGCTGAATCCCGTAAGATGTAAGATAACGGTTGGTTCTTCCAGGATATCCTAAGATCATAGAGAAATCTCCAGGTTTGATCCCTTTAAGAGAAACCGGAAGGAAGTGCTTAGGCTTCAATGGAACATTTCCTGCTGCATATTCTGCAGGATTTCCTGCTGCATCTCCATATACTCTGAATACCGTGAAGTCAGCAGTATGTCTTGGCCATTCCCAGTTATCTGTATCACCTCCGAATTTACCTAATGATGAAGGTGGTGCACCTACCAATCTGATATCTTTATAATCCTGGTATACAAAATAGTAGAATTCATTCCCATTGAAGAAATCTTTTACTACTACAGTGTATTTTCCGTTTTCAGAGTTTTCAGTCTGGATTGCTTTTGTTTCAGCATCAATCACTGCTTTTCTCTCCGCACCGGTCATATTGTTGTTTAGTTTGGAATTGATTCTCTGCGTAGCATCATCCATTCTAACTAAAAACCTTACATAAAGATCTTTTGCATTAAACTCGTCCTTTTGCTTCATAGCCCAGAATCCGTTTTTCAGATAATCTTTTTCCGGAGTAGAGGCAGCAGCTACAGCACCGTAACCACAGTGGTGGTTCGTGAAAATAAGTCCTTTGTCAGAAACAATTTCTCCGGTACAAAAACCTCCGAAGCTCACGATAGCATCCTTTAAGCTTGAATTGTTTACTGAATAAATTTCTTCAGGTGTCAAATGCAATCCTTCTTTTTGCATGTCGACACCGTTAAGTCTTTTGATGAGCATTAACAGCCACATCCCCTCATCCGCCCTCATCTGAGCAAAGCCCAATAAGAAAGTGAACAGTAGAAATAGTCTTTTCATTTTATAAAATAATTTTTGTGTCGCTAATTTACTAATTTTTACGATATTCTGTCCCGGAATGGTATGAAAATGGAAGGATAATCCCCATGAAAAAAATACTTGTATCATTTTTTGCAGTTTTACTTCTCGGAGTTGTGGTCGGCTGCTCTTCAATCCCTGAAAAAAATCCAAGCCTTCAAAGACAGTGGATGCTCGTTTCCTTTGATAAATTTTCCAAAGAGGAATTAGTCAAAAATGAGGCGGAAATAAAACTCACAGGCATAATGGAGAAAGGGAAAATAAAAGGGAGTGCCAATATGGGATGCAACAGTATGTTCTTTACTTCCGAATTTAAAACTAACGGAAAAGTAAAGATCTCAGGAGTAGGGAGCACATTGAAAGCCTGTCAGAATATGGAGCTGGAAAACGCTTTTATCCAGAAATTCGATAAAATGAGTAATTATTCCGTAGAAGGACATTTCCTTACGTTATCAGACAACAATGGGAATTCTATGAAGTTTATAGCGGCAGATTGGGATTAAGCATACTGTTTTAAAAGAATTTGAATTTTGAAGATGTAAATAGGTCATTGAAGCCGAAAATATAAAAAGTCCGCGCTGGAGCGGACTTTCTGCTTGAAATCTGGTTGTGGTATCAGTTTTTTGGAATTGTTTTCTTTATTTCTTCTAAGGTCGCTGTATTGGGCAGACCTACAACATTTCTATTGGTGTTCCTAGAATTCGCTGTACTGGTTCGGGACGTCTGTCTGTTGGGAATAGAAGCTTTTATTTCGGCTAAGGTTGCTGTGTTGGGCAGCAGTTTTCCCGAAGTGTTATTTGAATTGGAAGCTTGAGCTTTTGTGTCCTGTTTTTTTAGTTCAAGGCCTTGTTCTGAAGCCAGTGTGGTTACGTTTTGTTTTTTAGGTGCATTTTCCTGAGACGCTTTTGTCAGCTGGGCTTCCCGTTCTCTGAGCTGTTTCACAACCTGGGCCTGATCCTCAGATTCAGGAGTTTTCTTGTTTTCCTGAGCATAAACAGAGATACTTAATGCTAAAAATGTAATGATATATAGTGATTTCATGATAGTTTATTTAATGTTTACCAATACTTTAATTTTACCGGTTGAGGTTTGATCATAGTCCTGAAGCGCTTTTCCGATCACCTGTCCTATTTTTACTTTCTTAGGATTCGCTTTCATAGCGGTTCCCGGTTTTGATGAAGTTACCAAAAGATCCCCTCTTTTAATCTTACCTCCTTCAAGGCAGACCTTTGTAGGAATAACACCAATGACACCCATCGGAACTTTTCCCAAGAGTTCGGAATCAATATTTTCTTCTGTTAAAAGGACTCCAGGCTTCGTTGCATAAACTCCGGCTACAAGAGTAGAATAAGGTTTTGATGATTTTTCTACCGTACGGTCAGAATGCGTTGAAATAATTAAAATATCACCAGGCTCATATTCCGAGGAGTTTCCTTCCACATCAAATGCTTCGGCAACGTCGGCACCACTGCTTTGAGTTCCGCCATTGAAAAATCCTCTTCCCGCTTTATTGATACGGGCAACGTTTACTGAGGCGCTCTGGTATACGGAAATATTACCTGATGCCCCCTGGTGGTTAACAAGCAGGGTAGAACCGGTACCGGTAGTCGTTACAAGGACTACAGGCTGTGCGTTGGCGTTATTAAAGTTGGCGAATCTACCCGCTTTACCTGTGCCAAAATTAGGAATAAAGCCAGAAACTGCATTACCGTTTCCATCGCATGATGCTTCAATACCATCGCCGTTACCGCCCGCATTAGCAGTAATACCATTCCCGCTGCCTTCTGTGAGTGCCAATAAAGCCGGCCCACTGCCACCTGCATTGGAGGAATAAAACAAACCTCCATATCCGCCTGTGCCTGAAGAAAGACCATAAATACCGGCGGTACCGAAGTTGGCAAAAATAGAATTTACTTCCCCTTTTACGGCAGGCGAAGTCCCGGTGGTGCGATTAACCATAAAATTCCCGGCAGTACCATTTCCGACTGTTTTTACAGATATTACTTCATTCTCATTGTCTTCATTAAAAATTTCGAAACGGCCTGCACGTCCTTCCGAAAAAGTGGGTACCCATGCGTAAAGAGCATTTCCTGCTCCGTCAATATTAGTTTCAACACCGTTTCCGTCCTTACCCGCATTGGCGGTGATGGCATTTCCGTTTCCATCAGTTAAAGCAATTAATGCAGCGCCGTTTCCTGCAGGATTTGACGCGTAAAATAACCCTGCACGTCCTCCTGTTCCTGAGGAAACCCCAAAAATACCTGCGGCACCAAAGTTTCCGAAAATAGTATTCACTTCACCCCTTACTGCTGCTCCTACACTATTTGTATTGTCAACTAAGAAAGAAGCTGCATTACCTTGTGTATTGTTCGGAATATTTCCGTTACCGTTGGTTTTTACCTCAAAAGCATTAAAATCATTTGTTGCGTTAACGTTTTCAAATCTTCCTGCACGTCCTTTTCCGCTATTCAGTCCAACCTGCCCAAAAACCCCGATTGAAGTTCCGGTAGCATTGCCGCTTACAAATCCTCTTACCCCATATCCTCCGCCATCATTACGTCCTACAACAGCCCCGGCAATATCACTGGTTGTTCTTCCGACTACCGCTTCACCGGCTCCGTTATTATCACCAATGATTCCTGCAGAAGTTTGTGCAGAGGTAATACCGTGTACTGCAAAACCGCTTCCTGTAGAGCTTAACACACCCGCACCTGCACCTGAAGAAGAAACATTGAGAACCGTTCCGTTTCCAACAGTATTTGCATTCAGAACGTTGTTGTTATTGGCATTATTGAAAATAGATATACTGGCTGCAATTCCGTTATTGCTGGTAGCAGTAAGCCCTGTTCCGGTATTACTGTTGGCATATACTCCTGTTCCTCCGGCCGATGAGTTTCCGTAAACTCCAAGGCCGTTAGGAGTAACTCCATAAACGCCCCATCCGCTTCCGTTCTGGCTTCCCCAGACACCGACACCCAGACCTCCTGTTCCGTTATTGATACCCCGGACACCGCTGGAAAATCCGCCTGGTGCTGCGTTGTTTACAATACCCCGAACTGAAGCAATACTGGAAGTGGTTGTATTATTGACGCCTTCCACAGAAGCCCCATCTCCATCATTGATCAGCGAAAATAGAGTAGAGGCATTATTTACTGTATTGGTATACGGAATTGTGAAGCTTCCACCTGTTCCGCCCGCAGACTTGGCATACATGGCATAAGGAACGCTTAATAGCTGGCTTGTTCCTGCTATTGTATAATTGGTACCTCCGGCCGGGTCGGTTTCAGTTTTTAAATAATAGTTTCCTGTAGACCAGTTGATTGTTGAAAATGTTCCGGAAAGTACTGTTCCTGTTCCTATTTCCAGACTAATTAGCCCGTTGGCATTTGTACTTCCTGTAAGTCTTTCAGAATAGACCAGTGGCCCATTAAGAGAACCTGTGATTATACTTACTTTTACAGCGATATTTTGATTGGTCAGCAGCTGGCCTGCTCCGTTTCTCATGACGGCCTGGTAGCTCATTTTTTCCGGTACCTGAGCGTGTCCGAGAAAGAGACCTAGCATGATCCCCAGAGATAGTAATATTTTTTTCATGGCGTTATTTTTTTATGACTTTAAAGGTTTTTAAGTTTTCTCCATTCTGATTGATTCGGATAATGTAAACCGCGGAAGGAAGAGAGGAAAGATTAAGTTCGGACTTCGGCTGTGAGATCATGTCCTTTTTGATCAGTTTTCCCTGAGCGTCGAACAGCTGATATTCCGATCCTTTATATGGAACAGAAGAAAAATCTATATACAGATAATCTCTGGCTGGATTCGGATAGAGTAGAATGCCTTCTTGCTTTGTTGTGGTTTCGTTGGCAGAAAGTGTCGTGATCTCATAGGCCTGCTGTACACCTTCCAATACCTGGGAATTTGTTCCCTTGTACAGATAAGCCGTCTGGCCGACACTGTAAGAAACCGAGCCGTTGCCTCCTGATGCATTTGTTCCCGTGGCCAGAACTGCTGATTGAGCGTTCAGGATACTGACGGAAAAGGTGAACAGAATGAGAAAGAAGCAGTGAATAGATGTTCTTTTCATGTAAAATATTTTTGTGGTTATTAATTGGTTGTCCTAGTTTTCAAGAGAAAATTTGGAAACACTAAATTACCACATATCGCAACCGGATTGAAGGAAAATAGACTAACGTCAAAAAAAATCGACCAACGGCATTGTATTGCAAAAATGTTGGTAATCAGTAGTTAAGGGTTAAGAAAAGAGAGGCTTTCTTTGTAGGTTCTGCCAATGGGAAGCTTAATCTGATGGATCAGCTCTATCTCATGGCTGCTTTTTCCGCGGATGAAATGACGAGGTACAGCATAGCTTCGGTGGATCCTTATGAAAGAATCGAAGAAGCTTTTATGAAGAAGGTTTCCCAGGGAATCCAGAACGCAATGTTTTTTTTCATGTGTGACAAGCCGGGTGTAGTCTTTTAAAGCTTCAAGGTAAAGGATATCGGTAAGCCTGATTTGAGAGATATTACCGTTTTCTTTTATTTTAATACAGTTTTCTCCGAGAAGGGCATCGAAGCATTCGCATTTTTTTTTCATTTCAAAAAAATTGAAGACTTTCTCTATAGACTGCTGGAAACGTTCTGCTTTAAGGGGTTTTGTGACAAAATCCAGTGCTTCAATTTCAAAGGCTTCTGCAGCCAGTTCCGGATGGGAGCTTACGAAGATGCAGGCTGGAATCTTATAAGCAAGTTTCCTGAATTCAAGCCCGTTCATTCCGCCAAGTGTAGTTTCGCAGATCAGCAGGTCTATTGGAAGTTCCAGATAAGAAACTGCCTTTTCCGCCGAATTAAAAGACGCAATTATCTCTATATTATCGTATTGTCTGATGTGATGCTGAAGAACCAGTCTGTCCAGTTCGTCATCATCAATAATCATACATTTAATATGGGAATTCATGATCTTGGTGTTAGTTTTTACAGTATTTGTAATTTTAATTCATTATTAATTACAAATCAGCGTCATAAAGGTATTAATTTTTTACAAATTAATGATATTGTAAACTTAAATTAACATTAAAAAAGAAGGAAATTTAAAAAATGATTTTGTTTTTTTTCCTGAAAATTGGTATCTTGTGAAAATCACAAACATAGACAGAAATTAATGCTAGATAAGAAACAACATAATTACGAGAGAGCAGTTTTGGTGGGGGTTATTACCCAAAATCAGGATGAAGACAAGCTTACGGAATATATGGATGAACTTGAGTTTTTAGCCTTCACAGCAGGTGCAACGGTTCAAAAACGTTTTACTCAAAAATTAACTCAGCCGGATTCCAAAACTTTTATAGGAAGCGGGAAGGCACAGGAAATAAAAGAATATGTAAAGGAGAACGAGATAGGAACCATTATTTTCGATGATGAGCTGTCTCCTTCTCAGCTTAAAAATCTCGAAAGAGAAATAGAAGTGAAAATTCTTGACAGAACCAACCTTATCCTTGATATTTTTGCACAGAGAGCCCAGACTTCTTACGCGAGAACTCAGGTGGAACTGGCACAATACCAATATCTTTTACCACGTCTGACGAGAATGTGGACTCACCTTGAACGTCAGAAAGGAGGAATCGGGATGAGAGGTCCCGGGGAAACGGAGATTGAAACTGACCGCCGTATCATCCGCGACAGGATTTCCCTGTTAAAGGACAAACTGAAAACCATCGACAGGCAAATGGCTACCCAGCGTAACAACCGTGGGAAGGTGGTGCGTGCTGCTTTGGTGGGATATACCAACGTTGGAAAATCTACGCTGATGAATGCACTTTCCAAATCTGAGGTGTTTGCCGAAAATAAATTGTTTGCAACCTTAGATACAACGGTAAGAAAAGTGGTTATTGGCAATTTGCCGTTTTTGCTTACCGATACGGTAGGGTTTATCAGAAAACTTCCTACACAGCTTGTGGAGTCTTTTAAATCTACACTGGATGAGGTTCGTGAGGCGGATTTGCTTATTCATGTGGTAGATATTTCTCATGAAAGCTTTGAAGATCAGGTAGAATCTGTTAATCAGACATTAATGGAGATCAATGCCCATCAGAAACCTATGATCATGGTCTTTAATAAAATTGATGATTTCAGTTACGATAAAAAGGATGAAGATGATCTTACGCCGTCTACAAAAAAGAACGTTTCTCTGGAGGAGTGGAAAAAAACATGGATGGCTAAATCTAAATATCCCACAGTATTTATTTCTGCGCTGACGAAAGAAAATTTCCCGGAAATGAAGAAAATGATATACGATGAGGTGATGAAGATCCATATCTCCAGATTCCCGTACAATGATTTCCTTTTCGAATATTTCGATAATGATGAGGAAGAAGAAAACAACGATTAATGAAATATCACTTTTTCCTGCTATTGGTTTTCTTTTCGGTTTTCGGTTTCAGCCAGAAGTCAAAAATTGATTTGAAAAGCATTGAAAAAAACCTTAAAAATCCTGATTCTCCATATAATTATGAGAAGCTGATTTTTAAATACAAAGGATATCCTAAATCCCTGGACAGTATTGAAGCTCAGCATCTTTACTATGGCCGGAATTTTAGAAATGATAAAATTTCAGCGGTTGATGAGGGTTTCAAGAGTCTGACAGAGGCTTTTAAGCAGAATAATTTCGAAGAATGTATCAAGCTGGGCAAAGCTCTTTATGGTAAAGACCCCACCAATCTGGATATACTTCTTGTTCTTCTGAGGGCCTACGATTCGCGGAAAGACGGAAGCAATTTTATGCATCATCTGAACCAGTTCCGGTTGCTTACTGAAGGAATAAAAACTTCAGGTAACGGGACCTCTGAAAAAACAGCCTATTTAGTTAATTCTGTAGGAGATGAATACATCCTGCTGAATATCCTGAATATCGGGAAAGACTATGTAAGAGGATCGCAGCCTGCCAAAGACGGGATGTTTGATATCTGGGAAAAAGAAGGGCGCAAGCTGTATATTAAAATACTTTATTTGGACTTATAAAATTAAATTAAAAAAACACTTAGTGGAGTTATATTATTCATTTTCAGCCTTAATAGTATTAGCATCAATTTTTGCCTATCTCAATTATAGATTCCTGAAACTTCCCAGTACCATCGGGATTATGGTGATTGCCATCGTGGTTTCTATTTTTCTGGTAATGTTTGGGGAAACAGTGCTTCCTAGAACTTTTGGGCATCTTAATAAGTTAATGAACAGTATAGACTTTACAGAAGTTCTGATGGGTGCAATGCTTAATTTCCTTCTCTTTGCGGGAGGGATCCATATTAATATTAACGATCTCAAGGAGCAGTTCAGGCCGGTACTGATATTTTCTACGGCAGGAGTGGTTATTTCCACATTTGTAGTGGGATTCGGGATGTTTTATCTGCTGCCTTTCTTAGGAATTCATCTTCCGTTTATCTTCTGTCTGCTTTTTGGAGCGCTTATTTCGCCTACCGATCCGGTAGCTGTTTTAAGTATTCTAAAACAGGCCAATGTTTCTAAATCACTGGAAACAAAAGTGGCTGGAGAATCTCTTTTCAATGACGGTATGGCCGTAGTGGTATTTACAGTTGTTTTACAGCTTGCCATTGGGAAAGAAGTGGATCTGGGTGCTGAAAGTATCGGATTGCTTCTGCTGAAAGAGGCCGGCGGAGGAATTCTGCTCGGTGTTTTATTGGGGTGGATTACTTCCAGGCTGATGCGTGAGGTAGATGACTATATTATTTCTGTTCTGGTAACGCTTTCCGTAGTAATGGGAGGCTATCTTGTTGCAAGACAAATGCATATTTCCGGACCTTTGACAATGGTTGCGGCAGGTTTGTTCATGGGTAATTTTAATGTAAGATTCAAAATGAAATCCATTACCCAGGATTACCTCATCAAATTCTGGGAACTGATCGACGAAATCCTGAATGCAGTCTTATTCCTGTTCATCGGTTTTGAACTACTGATGATCAAAGACTTAAAGCATTTTATGGTTCCGGGACTCTTGGCCATTGCGGTAGTTTTAATTGCCCGTTTCATTTCGATTTGGGTACCTACAAAATTTATGTCTCTGCGAACACGATTTAGTCCGCAAACGGTAAAAGTTCTCGTCTGGGGAGGAATCCGGGGTGGAGTTTCCATTGCATTGGCTATGTCTATTCCAAAAAGCGAATACAGCGAAATTATCTTGAGTATTACATACTGTGTAGTCGTATTCTCGATTATCGTTCAGGGGCTTACTATTGCAAAAGTAGCCAATCCAAAGGCCATTGCAAAAGAAGAGGAAGCGCAGGAGACTATTGTGGCAGATGAACATGCCTAATTTTTAACAATCTATAATTGTTTATATTAAATCACTCATAAAGTCAATGAGATAAAATCCATGAGCAATATCGTTAAAGAAATAGAAGAGGCACTGTCAGTGCTGTCTGTTCCCGAAAAAGCAGAATTCTTTCCGAAGTTCTTCAAAACCGGAAAAGGAGAATATGGAGAAGGAGACTTATTTTTAGGAGTGAAAGTTCCTGATCAGCGGTCTGTTGCTAAAGAATATTATTCAAAGATAAGCCTGCAGGACCTCAGTGTTCTTTTATCTTCAAAATACCATGAACATAGGCTAACTGCACTCTTCATGCTGATCTACAAATTTGAAAAAACAAAGGATAAAGCAGTGAAAGAAGAGATTATACAGTTTTATCTGGATCATCTTCCACATGTCAATAACTGGGATCTGGTAGATTCAAGCTGCTACAAGATTTTAGGAAGGTATGCTTTTGAAAACGGAAAGGAAGAACTGTTGAGAAACCTTTCGGATTCTGAAGAAATGTGGCATAAGAGAATTGCTGTGGTTGGTACAATGCATTATGTAAAAAAAGGTTCTTTTGAACTCACTAAAGAATTTGTTGCCAAAAACCTGAAACATACTCATGATCTGATGCATAAAGCAAACGGATGGCTGCTCCGGGAAATGGGGCAGAAAAATGAAACCGAGCTCATTGGCTTTCTGAATAAGCATTACCAGAAGATGCCGAGAACCTGTCTGAGGTATGCCATCGAAAAGTTGGATGAGGAAGTGAGACAGGATTATTTGAAAGGCAGAATTTGAAAAATGGCTGTTTTCAGTGAAATAACAGAGTCCATAAAGTATTTTCAAACGGAATTAAGTAGTTTTGTGTTTTAAAACTCAATTATGAAAAATTTTCTGAAGCTTTTTTTACTGCTTTTCCCCTTATTATTGCTGACCAGCTGTTTTGATATTTTGGATAAAGTGAATGTCAAAACCGACGGAACAGGAGAATATACCATTATTCTTAACGCCAGTAAAAGTAAAACACGGCTGGCTTCCATTTCTAAAATGGAGACGATTAACGGAAAAAAAGTTCCTAAAAAAGGTGAAATTGAAAATAAAATCAATGAGGCTGCCAGAATTTTTAAAGCAACTCCGGGGATCAGCAACGTAAAAACTTCAATAGATTTTGATAATTACATCATCAAGCTGAGCTGTAATTTTAAAAAGATTGAAAACATCAATACCGGACTGGAGCAGCTGAAAGCCAAAAATATCCTTGGAAAAATGGTTCCTACACAAATTTACAGTCAGAATCTTCAGAAAAAATCATTCACAAGAAACAAAGTCAATACCTTTAAAGCGGATTATGACAAAATGGGAAAGGCAGATAAGGAGGTCTTCAATAATGCCCGATATACCTCTGTAATGCAGTTTGAAAATCCTGTAAAATCTCAGACCAACAGCACTTATCTATTGGCTCCGAATAAAAAAGCACTAAAGCTGGAGGCAGATATTTTAGACCTGATTTTTCAAAAGAAACAATTACAAAACACGATATTATTTCAATAAATTTTTAACATTTAACCATGAAATCCATATTATTAAAAACACAAATAATTACTTTCTTAATTTTTGGTTTTACACTTGTCTTTGCGCAAGAAAGCATGAAACTTCCAGGCGATGCTATATTTTACATGGAAATCAATGGGAAACAGCTGAACCAGAAAATCAATTGGCAAAAGCTTAACCCTTTATTACATGAATTAAGCAAAAAGAAGGACAAAGAAAAATCTTCATGGAATGATTATTCTAAAACGGGCATTAAATATGATGCCACCCAATATCATTATGCCAGTTTTAATGACTCGATACAGACCTATACGACTCATTTTATTGTAGATAATAAAGAGAAGTTCCAGGAATTCATCAATTCTACAAAGAAAAAAGGATTGGAAATTTCTAAGAAAAAGAATTATTCTTACGTGGATATAGATGATAATATTTTTGTCGCGTGGAATAATGACCGTGCTGTTTTGAGTATGGTAAATTATACCAAGCCCTATAAAGACATCTGGTCCGAAGCTGTTATAGACAGTGCTGCAACCGTTGCAGACAGTGTGGCTGTTGCTGCTGTGGACAGTGCTTATGCCATAGAGCCGGAAATGCCTTTCGATTACAAGGAGGAAATTATAAGCCTGAAGGAGCAAATCAAATATTTAAAAGACAACATCAGGGAAAGCAATAAGGAAATCACCAGGATTCAGAAAGATATCAAATATCTGGAAAAGAATCACAAATATCCAAAGGAAAACGTGGATACCCAGCATTCTGAGGGTGAAGCTGAAGTGTACCCAAGAGAAGAAGAATATGCAGAAGCTGAAATAGATACAGCATACCAGAAAGAACAGGATTCTGTACGCATTGAAAATTTCAAAATAGTAAAAAAGCTTGCAGAAGACCGTTTCGACCAATACTTCAGCTCAAATTTTGAAATTGAAGTTCCGAAAGCCATGCTCACATTCAGAGATCCTAATTCAGATGCTTATGTTTATACGGATTACGGAAAAATGGTCAATGACGGAATTTATGGAAAAATGATGAAACGTTTTGAATTTGGACAGTTTTTAAGAAATGCGTACGAATCAAGTTCATACTACAATTTATATTTTGATAAGGATAAAGTAAAGCTGGTGAATAATTATCAGCATAAAAATCCGGAAATCCAGAAAACCATTGCATCTGTTTACAAAGGCAGGAAAAACAAAAAACTGGCAGCGCTGATCAACGAAAAAAGTGTCGGTTACTATGTAGTGAATGTCAACGGAGCCAAAACTTTTGACTTAATGTATGACCTTCTTCAGGATACAGGAGATGGTGAATATAAAAAAGAAATGGAACTGATGATGGAAACCATGAAAATTGTTCTGGATGAAGAGGCCATCACTAAAATAGCTCCAGGAAACGGAATCTTTGTCCTGAATGAATTAAAGTCCAAAAAAGTAGACTATACAGATTACGAATATGATGAGGACTACAATGAAAAAGAAGTAAAGAAAACAAAAGATGTAGCTGTCCCCAATTTTACATTTGCTTTTGCAACAGAAAATGAAGGCTATTGGAACCGTGTTTTCAATGTAATGGCTACCAACAAGCATTTGTCTAAGAAATTCTCAAAAACCGGAAACTTTTACTCATTTAAGGATGAAAAAGGCGGAGGATATATGGATCAGCTGTATATGACGGTAAAAGACGGTATTGTTTATCTGACAAGTTCTACAGACAATATTAACCCTCAAAGCCAGTCTGATGTTTCTAAACAGTGGGCTAAAGATTCATCTAAATACCCACTATCCGGAAGACTGGATGTTCAGAAGCTTTTGATAGGTTTAGAAAAAGAATTTAAAACACCTTCCGAAAGAAAATCATTGGATCTTTTCAGAAAAAATGTAGGCGAAATGTACTATAAAACAGAAGTGAAAGGAGAAAGCATAGAAACAGAAATAGACTATAATATTAAAAATTCTTCCGAAAATAGTTTAATGTACTTCTTTGACCTGTTTGATGAGATTTATAAAATTAATGAAGAAGAGAAAAAGGCTCAAATACTGTAAATGAACAAGAAAAAAATTATTGTCCCGTTAACTCTTTTACTCGCAGCTGCGTTCTATTTTGTATTTTTCTATAAAAACAAAACATTAAAGTTTGTTCCTGAAAATGCAGATGCCGTTGTTTTGGTCGATGTGAAAAGATTAACGGGACAATATATTTTAAGCTTCATTGCCCATCCCTCAAAATGGACAGAAAGTAAAAAGAAAGATAGAAAAACGATTTCATTAAAAGATTCAGGAATCAAAACTCCGGATTTTTTACAGATATTCCACCTCAAAGACACTAAATTCTCAGAATGGTACAGCGTGGTTGAACTAAAAGACCCGCAAAAGTTTTCAGCTTTTTTAAAGAACCATCAGTTTGTCAGCAAAGGAAAAAATATATTTCAGAAAGATCAGATTTTCGTCAAAATAGAAGGTGAAAACAGCATCATTGGAACTTCCGCTTCCGCTTTTGAGAACATCAATCAACAGCTTTTTCAATCTTCAGAAAAAAAAGTCCTGAATGCAGACCAGTTTATCGGTAGCTCTGTAGGAAGCATCTCTTTTGTTTCCGGACAGAAAATTCAGAATTTTTCTATTGAATTAAAATCCGATGAAATTGAAATAAAAAATACATCGGAAACAGGATCTTTAGCTTCCATTGTGGATGAACTTCAGAAGAAAAATCATTTTTTAGAGATTGAGCTGGATGCCCGGAATGTGAAGAATTACGCTCGTCTTTTTGATAAAACCCTCTCGGATTCTGCTCAAATCAGCTATTTTAAAGCAACTGCTGATCTTGAACAAGTGAATGATACTATCATCAGCTACAGTTATGATGATAATTTTAATGAAATAGAGAAAAAGACCTTTCAGAAAATTATTCAGCCCAACTACGTCATTGATCTTCAAAGCTCTGGTTCTGAAAAGACATGGGACTATTTTCAGCATAAAAAATGGATCAACGTCCAGAATCAATTCACTGCGATCCCTTTTCAGCCTAATCAGATAGACAGGAATAATGGAAGATTTATTATAAAATCTACCAAAAAACCGATCGTGTTATCCCCAAAGCTCAAAGAAAACTATATCTTCGTCAGAAACAGCACGATGCTGATCTCTTCATTAAGTATCTTATCACCGGCCGAGAAAAAACTACTTTCCGATATAGACTATATTTTTTACGGGAATAAAGCACAGGGCTATTGGGTAAGGATCAAAGCGAAGAAAAGAGCACTGCCTTTAATTTTAAGATGGTAAAAACTCCATAACCCTAAAACTGACTGAATATTAATGACTTTATCTGAAATTGCATTACTTAAAACATTCACACATTATTTTTTACATCTGGTTTTTCCGGTTTTCATAGCACTTACCTTTTTTCGTAAAAACTGGAAGAGTGCTTATCTTATTATGCTGGCTACCATGCTCGTAGATCTGGACCATCTTTTTGCCAATCCTGTTTTTGATCCCTCAAGAAATAGTATAGGTTTTCACATTTTACATTCCTATTATGCTATTGCGGTGTATTTTTTGCTGTTATTTTTTAAAGGAAATATCAGGATTGTTGCCATTGGTCTCTTGTTTCATATGCTGACGGATTTTCTGGATTTTAACCTGTGGATCCATTAAAATATCATTAATATTTTCTTTTGATATTTCAAATTTCATAGATTTTTTGTATTTTGTAGACACTTTATGAGATTAAAAGAATTTTTACATTATACGTATATTTTCCCTGTCCTTGCTGTAGGGTACTATTTCTCCGGACTAATGGGAGCCGGAATTTTATATGATGTTATTGCAGGAATCCTGCTCACCGGAAGTGTCTTATCCGCAGTACATCACGCAGAAGTGGTGGCCCATAAAGTAGGGGAACCTTTCGGAACCATTATTCTTGCCCTCTGTATCACTATTATTGAAGTTGCGCTCATCATCTCGCTGATGGTTGCCGGCGGAGATCAGGCGATCACGCTGGCCAGAGATACCGTTTTTGCTGCCGTAATGATTATTCTTAACGGAATTCTGGGGATTTGCATCCTTATAGGCGGTGTAAAATATCATGAACAGTTCTTTGCAAGGACTTCCGCTACGACCTATCTGGTAAGCATTGTTTCAATTCTTGTGCTTACCCTTGTTCTTCCCAATTTTACTTCAAGTGTCAACGGACCTTTTTATAATGAAGCACAGCTTATTTTCATCTCCATTGCCTGTCTTGTGATCTACGGCGTTTTCCTGATGGTGCAAACTGTGCGCCACAGAAGCTATTTTATCGTTCCTGATGAGCATCCGGAAGAACATTATATTCCCTCGTTGAAAAAGACACTTATAAGCTTCGGTTTTCTGGTAGTATGCCTGATTATTGTTGTATTAATGGCTAAAGGGCTTTCCGGAACCATCGAAGGAATGGTACAGAGTATCGGCGCTCCAAAATCTTTGGTAGGGGTAATTATTGCAGGAGTTGTTCTTCTTCCTGAAGGGGTGGCCGCCATACGTGCCGCAAGAAGCAACCAGATACAATCCAGCTTAAACCTGGCATTGGGATCTGCCTTGGCAAGTATTGGTTTAACGATTCCGGCAGTATCTACCGTTTGTATTGTCTATAACATCCCGTTAGTCTTAGGACTTGACAAAAAAGATATTATCCTTCTTTCGTTATCCGTATTTATAGTGATGCTTTCTTTAAGCCGTGGAAAAACGAATATCCTGTACGGAACCGTTTTATTGGTGAATCTCGCAGCCTACATTTTTACGGTTATCGTTCCATAATCCATCCTCACCACTAAAGTCTCAAACCCCTAAAACTCTCTGATTCTTAAACTCGTATCACAGCCTCCTGGCCAGCTCCATTTTAAAAGCCATCAGCCTGGCGATGTTTTCGGATTTATAAATGGCCATATCAGCATTTTCTCCTGCAAAATTTTCCTCAATGGTTTCTCTCCAAAGCTTTAGCCACTGGTCAAAGTGTTTCTGTTCCATAGCCTGGATTTCATTGATCGGAAAATGAACACCCATAGGATTTCCCTTATAGCTCATCTGCCCAAAAAGAATAGACTCCCAGAACGAATACATTTTTGGAAGGTGCTTGTCCCAGTCTACTTTGGCCACATCATTAAAGAAAAAACCAATCGTTTCATCTTTAACGACTTTCGTGTAAAATGAATTAACAAGATGCTCAATATCTTCTCTTGATTCTAATTTTTTCATATTTCAAATGTACTGCAAAATCAAATTAAAAATTGAATCAGCAGCTTGATAAATTTCATGAAAAAAAATTGATTCAAGATTGGAAGCTAGCAAAAATTAAAGCATAATTTAATTATGGTTAAAATTTATTTAATTCGTAAAAAAAGCCTATTAATGAGTTTTAGTTTTGTAGATTTAATTATTAAACACTAAAAAATTACTAAAATGAATAAAAAAATCAATTCTATTTTGGCTCTTTTATTATTAGCATTCTCTGCATCATGTTCAAGAGATGAAGTGAATTCTGTTAATGATGATTCGGAAAATGTAAATTATACGGATGTAAAAAACACACAGCTGACAGAGACGCAAATGCTTCAGAAAGGCTGGAGAATTGTAGATGAATTTAAATTGGCAAGTACTAATAATAGCCTGGGCACAAACTATAGTTCATCCAATGAAGAACGTGAAATTCCTTTTAAATCAAATCACCTGAAAGATATGGGGTATGATATCAGCTTTTCTGGAGAAAGAATAAGGCTGAAAAATGTTTTTGCCTACGCAGGGCAGGTTCCTGACGGAATTATATTTGACCCTGATTTATCGGTAGATGGAGATGTCCGGAATACGGCTCCTAATCCTAATGTCTCCATTGTTTTAGGAACTCCCGAGGTGACCATAAAAACAGACGGAGCAGATCTTCCGGATAATGCCTATACTACAGAGGCTGTTAATAATGGGGACAGGGAAAGTGAAATTACGGTATCCTATTCTTATAAAAAAGGATACTCGACCTCCTGGAAACGTACTGTCTCGGGTTCATTTGAAGTGGCGGCATCAGTATCCGTTGATATTCCGTTAGTCGCAAAAGCTTCGGCAAGCACTAAAGTTGTAGTAGGAGGAGATACAACGGAAGGTACAGAAAATTCCGAAGAAATTACAGAAACCAGTACCTACAAGGCTATTGTGCCGGCCCATTCTAAAAAAACTATATCTATCCTGACGAAATTAAAAGGATCTTCTGTTGAATATTTTGTGCCTATGAAATTAACCGGAAGATTGCAAGCCAACTTTCCTTCTCCGGTAGATGGACATTATTATTGGGCTTTTCCTATTGAAAACTTTCCTAATTTCCTTTCCAATGTACACGGAGAATCGGGGATTGTAAAGTCAGTCAGCAATGTAAGTGTTACTGTGCTGGAATCACCTGCACAAAAGATATAGCTTACTTAAATAAAAATTGATTAAACAGCAGAAATTCAAAATTTTTTTGCTGTTTTTTGTGATGTCTTTTAAGTTAAAAGCTCCATAAAGGCTATTGAAAATAATCTGCCATTTGAATGCGTAATTTCAAAAGAATGATTGCTAAAAAACACAGTCATCTTAATGGATTCTATTCTTAACTTTGCTTTTTAAATATCCGGGAAGAAGAAAGAGCTGTAATCTTCCTCCTGCTTATTTGTATAGACAGATCCTAACGTAACACAATTAAAACGATTAAAAAATGACCAGAGGATTCAGGAAAAAAATCCGTCAGAAAAACACCGAAAACAGCGGTTTTGGCAGCAATGCATCCGGAAGGTTCATCAATAAGGATGGGCTTCCGAATGTAAAGCGAAGAGGCGTGAATGTATTCAACAGGCTGAGCTGGTATCACACCATGCTGAATCTGTCGACCTTCCGCTTCTTATCTTATCTGGTGGTTGCCTATATTCTGATTAATCTGGTATTTGCACTGATTTATTATCTCATTGGAGTAGAGCATCTTACCGGAATTGATAAAAGTGATCCCCTGAACGAATTCATCGATGTGTTTTTCTTCAGTTCGCAGACCTTTACCACCGTAGGTTACGGAAGAATTGCACCCGTAGGCTTTACGGCGAGTTTGGTGGCTACTTTTGAAGCTTTTCTGGGATTGCTTACCTTTGCCATTGCAACCGGACTTTTTTATGGAAGATTCTCAAGGCCGCGAGCTTACCTCCGGTTTTCGGATATTGCGGTTATTGCTCCGTTTAAAGAATCAAGGGCATTAATGTTCAGGCTGGCTCCTTATAAAAACAATGCTTTAACGGACGCGGATGTTATTGTTTCAACGGCTATTGAGATAATTGAGAATGGGGTTCCAAAAAGTAATTTTTATTCTTTAAAGACTCATCTGAGCAAGATTAACACCCTGGCACTGAACTGGACAGTAGTTCATGAAATAAAGGAAGATTCACCGTTCTACGGCTTTTCTGAAGATGATTTTAAGAGCACGGATATTGAAATTATCGTTCAGGTCCGGGCATTCGATGAAGTCTTTTCAAATACGGTGGTTCAGAGATCTTCCTATGTCTCGGCGGAAATTATTTACGGGGCTAAGTTTGCTCCAATGTATTATCCGGACAATAGTGATCTTACCACGATATTAGACCTGGATAAAATTAATGACTATCAAAAAGCAGATCTTCCTTCTTTGCAGGAGATATAAATAAATGGATTTAGACCTTTACAAAAAACAGGCTTTACAGAAGCAGAAAGAACATAAGAAATTTCTGGACGGACTGAAAAAGAAACCGCCCAAAAACCTCGATTATGTGGTTCAGGAAACCCATGATGAAGTTTTTGAAGAAGTGAATTGCCTACAGTGTGCCAATTGCTGCAAAACAACAGGACCTTTATATACCGAAAAAGATATTGAGCGTATTTCAAAACATCTGCGAATGAAGCAGGCTGATTTTGAAGCTAAATTTTTAAGGGTAGATGAAGATAATGATAAAGTGCTTCAGAATCTTCCATGTTTTTTTCTGAATCAAGACAATACCTGTTCTATCTATGAAGTAAGGCCCAAAGCCTGCCGGGAATACCCACATACAGACCGCAAGAAGATCTATCAGATCAACAGCTTAATGCTGAAAAACACCGTGATATGCCCGGCTGCATTTGAATTCGTGGAAAAAATGATGAAGAATATTTCAAAATAATCCTTCGTGTAAAAATATCTTAAATAATTATAAAGTACGTTAAATAAGGCCGTTACACATAATTTAGTAAATAGAGTGTCGTTTAAGTTAAACAACCATTTAAAATATTACATTATGAAAAAGTTAGTTTTAACTGCAGCGTTTACTTTAGTCGGTGTAATCGCAGTATCGGCCCAGACACAGACACAACCACAAAAGCCAGCCGATACATCTAATAACCAGACCACTCAGCCTCAACAGCAGAATACACAACCAAGCACTACTACAGACACCAGTACTCAAACACAAAATACCACAACAACTGTTACGACGGTAGATGCAACGACTCCGATTGCAACAACTGATGCTACGGCTACTGTGAATACGGAGACCACAACAGATGCTACGAAACCTTCAGAAACAACCAAAGCAGAAAGAAAAGCTAAGAAAAAAGCAAAGTCATCTAAGTAGTAAATATTGAGCAAAGTAGAAAGGGAATCCTGGGATAAATGTCTCAGGATTTTTCTGATCTATTTCATTCGCTCTGAATTGTACTATTTTTCTGACAAGCTCCATCGGAATGTCTTGATCTACCGGAAACTGAACAGCTCCTTTTGAAAATTTATATTGTTTTTTGTTAAAATCTTTTTCAAAGACGCCGATGGCTTCAGGACCGGGATAAAATCCTATATGCTTTTTATAGCCGGCAAAGTAAACAAAAGGCTTTCCCTTGTATTTGAATGCAGGCATCTGATAACCGATATATTCTTCAAGGCCTGTCATCTCGGAATGAATGGTTTCTCTTAGTTCTATAAGTTTCTGCTGAACCTCATCAGGAAACAAAAGAATATATTCATTTATATTTTTGACGGTGTATTTCATCCTGTAAAAATAAAAAAAGCGCCGTATTTATACGGCGCTTTCTCCTTTCACTTTTTACTTTTTTCCCATTATCCCGGGAACAGGCTATATCAAAAAAGGCTGGGAATTTTCCCAACCTTTATTTATTTTTATACTACTCCCTGAGCCAGCATTGCTTCCGCAACTTTCACGAAACCGGCAATATTTGCCCCTTTCACATAGTTAACGTAGCCATCTTCGTCTTTTCCGTAGTCTCTACAAGCTTTGTGGATTCCGATCATGATCTCCTTCAGTCTTGCATCAACCTCTTCAGAAGTCCAGTTAAGACGGATAGAGTTCTGCGTCATCTCAAGACCTGAAGTAGCAACACCTCCGGCATTGGAAGCCTTACCAGGCGAGAATAATATTTTATTGTCTAGGAAATAGTTGATTGCATCTAAAGTAGAAGGCATATTGGCAGCTTCAGTAACACAAACACATCCGTTTTCTACCAAAACTTTAGCATCTTCAAGATCCAGTTCGTTTTGAGTGGCAGAAGGGAATGCTACATCACATTTCACTTCCCAAGGACGTTTTCCGGCATGGAATTCAGCAGAAGGATATTTTTTAGCATAGTCTTCGGCTCTGTTGTTACCGGAAGATCTAAGTTCTAATAAATAATCAATTTTTTCTCCGCTGATACCGTCTTTATCATAGATATAACCGTCCGGGCCAGAAATTGTTACCACCTTGGCACCAAGCTCAGTTGCCTTTTTGATTACTCCCCAGGCTACGTTTCCGAAACCTGACACACTTACGATTTTATCCTTGAAAGTCTCGTTGATTGTTTTAAGCATCTGCTCTGCGAAATATACTACACCGTATCCTGTAGCTTCAGGACGGATAAGTGAACCTCCGTAAGCAAGACCTTTTCCTGTAAGTACTCCTGTAAATTCGTTTCTTACTTTTTTGTATTGTCCAAAAAGATATCCGATCTCTCTTGCTCCTACACCAATGTCTCCTGCAGGTACGTCTGTCTCAGGACCGATATGCTTGCATAATTCAGTCATGAATGCTTGGCAGAAACGCATTACTTCCATATCAGATTTACCTTGCGGATCGAAATCTGAACCTCCTTTACCTCCTCCCATTGGAAGAGTAGTCAATGAGTTTTTAAATACCTGCTCGAAAGCTAAGAATTTAAGAACTGAAAGGTTCACAGTAGGATGGAAACGGATTCCTCCTTTGTATGGTCCGATCGCAGAGTTCATCTGGATTCTGAAACCTCTGTTTACCTGGATCTCTCCTTTGTCATCAACCCATGGAACCCTGAAGATAATGATTCTTTCAGCTTCAGCCATTCTCTCTAGAAGCTTCATCCCTGTATATTCCTTCTTAGTCATAATAAACGGAATTACAGTCACAGCTACTTCTTTTACGGCTTGTAAAAATTCTGGCTCATTAGGATTTTTTGCTTCAATCTTGGCAATAAACTCCTGGATTTTCTGGTCAATATTATATTGTTCCATATATTAGGGTTGAATATTATTGTCAACAAATTTAATTTTTTTTTCAAGATTCACAACACTGTATTTCAACATTATTAAAAATTAAATAATAATGTTTCGAAATATTATTAAATTGATAATTTATGTTCAAATTTTATTAAAAATTAAAAGTTAAGTCTCAAATAATGCAATATTAAGAAATCGTTAATTCTCAAATTGCCATGAATTGCCTCCCGGAAAATGATTTTACTTTCTCCAAAAGCTCCAATTCCAAAATTATAGGAAGGATTTTATAGGACGGGATGGAAACCATCTGTGCAAGATCGTCAAGAGATACCTGAGGATGGGATTTTATCGACTGATATATGGCTTTCTGGCTATCAGTAAGTTGTATATATGTTTCACTGTATGGGAACAGCTCGGCTACTTTCTCTTTTGAATGATTGAGCCCAATTGAATCTATAAGGTTCTTAACGGTGGAAATGGCAGCTGCTTTATTCTGGAAAATCAGCTGGTTACATCCCTGGCTGTAGGGATCCGTTATCTTTCCGGGAAGGGCAAAAACTTCACGGTTATAGTCATTAGCAAAGGATGCCGTGCTTATAGACCCGCCACCAAAACCTGTTTCTACCACTATCGTTGAAGGAGAAATTCCGGCTATGATTCTGTTTCTTTGAATGAAATTTTCGCGGTCCGGTTTTCGGGATGAATTAAATTCTGTTATTAAAGTGCCACCCTCCTGTAAGATTTTTTCAGACAATTTCCTGTTTTTGGAAGGATACAGCATATGAAAGCCGTGAGCAAGAACGGCCATAGTAGGTATTTTAAACTGAATAGACTGCTCATGAACCTCTTTGTCAACGCCAAGGGCTAACCCGCTGACGGATATGTATTTAGAGGGTCTTGATGCGTCGAAGAAATCACCAATGAACTGCTTGCCGTAAGAAGTCATATTCCGTGTTCCTACAATGCTGATCTTCTGTAGGAAATCGTCAAAATTTCCTTTTTGATAGAGAATTGCAGGAGCATCATCGCATTCATTAAGAAGATGAGGAAGCTCTTTAAGATGTCGCAGCCTGATCCATATATTGTTCTTTTCGCAGAATTTGATCTCAGCTTCTGCAAACTTCAGATATTCTTCATTTCCGATATCGGCTACAGTTTTTTTTCCTACGCCATCTGTTTTGCTGAATTCTTTTTTTGCTTTCTTCCAGGCTTCTTCAGCGCTTCCAAATGTCCGGATAAGCTTTTGAAAATTAATATCGCCGATCAGGCTGCATTCGCGCAGGGCTATTGCATAGAAATATTCTTCAGTGACCATGTGTGTTTTTTTTCAAATGTAATGAAATAAGTTTTATTTTTTTCTTAATTCATCCAAATGATCCCAGATATCATCTCTTTTTTTATAAGGCAGTTCCAGAAAATCCTCCGGATGATTTTCTTTGTACTCCTGCCACAGCTTATCATCTTTTTCGCTGTAATAGTTTGGGAATTCCCAAATGTATTTCTTTTTCCTGTCGCCCACATTTTTAAAAGCAAAAGCAATGATGCTTCCCACTACAGCTCCAGAAAGATGCGCCTGCCACGATATTTTGCTAGGTTCTTGAAGATTGTAGAATAATTCTTCCGGAAACATACCCCAAATCAGACTGCCGTAATATAAAACAACAAGCAGCGATATGGTGAGAAGTTTCATATTCCATTTGAAAACTCCGCTGAAAAAAAGAAAGAAGGCAAGAACATATACCACTCCGCTGGCTCCAATGGTACAGGTATACATATAATCGCCGGTGAGGATGTCTATCGGAGGCAGCAGCCAGACCAGCAGTCCCGTAGCCAGCCAGCCGATCATAAAGACTTTATTGGCGACTAACGGATAGAATTGGTATAAAAGAAACAGAAGAACAGCTACCGGGATAGAGTTGCTTATGATATGATCAATATTTCCATGCAGAAGAGGAGAGGTAATGACTCCCAGCAGGCCTTCCGGCAATAGAGGTATTATAGCCCCAAAACAGCTTTGAAAAAAGCCCTGCATCTGCAGAAAGTAGCCGAACCACATGGCTGAAAGCATCAGCAAAGGGGTTATAACAGCTCTTTTGGAAATTATATTTTTAAACATGTCGATGTTACGTCAAATCAAAAGCCAATAATAAATTTCGGAAAATTTGTCGATGTATGAAGTAAAGTGGTATTTATTTTAAGACAAAAGGTTTCAATTTTAAATGTGCAGCTTAATATTTTGACATTGAACGTATTAAACTGGCCTGTTTTTGGATGTTGAAGAGATTTTATATCCGTTTAAAGCTTTTTATAAGTCAATACCCGCTTTAAAAAAATTATATTAATATTTTTGTAATGAAAATCATGTAAAATAATGAAGAAGTTTTTATTGATTCTTTCCTTTTCTATAGGGATTTATGCAAGTGCACAAGAAGAATTGAAAAGAGATTCAGTAGTTGTAGATACAGTAAAATCCTGGTTGGTATTAGGAAAAAATACTCTGATGATCAATCAGGCCGCCTTTTCAAACTGGGTGGGCGGAGGAGCCAACAATGTAGGATGGCTTGCCGGGGTGAATTACAATCTTACTTATGAAAAAGACAATGATCTGTGGGAAAATATTATTGTCTTGGATTATGGGCAAAATGATACTAAAGGACTTGGAGTGAGGAAAACACAGGATGTCATTAATATATCCACCAACTATGGGCGTAAATTTTCTGAAAGCTGGTATTTTTCTTCAGGAGCCGGGTTGCAATCACAGTTTACTACAGGTTATGAAGACGGAAACAATCCGGCCGCTAAAAAAATCTCCAATTTTATGGCTCCCGGTTATCTGAACCTCGGTATGGGTATCACGTACAGGCCTAATGATAATCTTACGGTAACCATGCGCCCTATCAACGCCAGATGGACTTTCGTCCTGGATAAAGACTTGCGGTTTGCAGGAAGTTACGGTTTGAAAAATGACGGTGATACTTCACTTTTGCAGTTCGGTTTCCTTGGAACAGCTTTATACAAAGTAAAACTGATGGATAATGTTCATATAACCAATACCGCCTCTGTATTCTCCAATTATCTGGATCATCCGGAACGGTTGGTTCTTGCTTACGGTGCTGTTGTGAACTTTAAAGTGAATAAATTTATATCATCTAATATCACGGTAGATCTGCTTTATGACCACAATCAGGTCCAGAAAACTCAGCTGAAGCAAACGCTTGGGATAGGATTTGCCTATATTTTGAATAATGGTGTAAAACGTTCTGACCGTAAAGACAGCCAATGGTGGATAAAAAAATAAATTAAATTCATTCGACATGCAAGCGATTGAATATGAGCGTTGTTTTTTGCCCAGCAGACATATTTTAAGTAGAGATAAGTTCATTTTTGTTTTTTCAAGCCTTGTTTCGAAGATCTATTTTGCCGTTTTTTTAATGCAGCGAATACTAATTTAATATTTCAAATTTGAGTGGTTATTTTTTTAGCAAAAATTATATGTATATTTTTGTGATGAAAATACTTACTTATGAAAAAACTTTTATTGGCCGCTTCTATTTCCGTCGGAGTCGCCACAATGGCTCAGGAAGTCAAAACCGATGCTGTAGCAGCAGATACCGTAAAAGCATGGTCTGTCCATGGACAGAATACATTGATGCTTAACCAGGCTGCTTTCTCAAACTGGGTTGGCGGAGGTGCTAACAATGTTGGATGGCTTGCCGGAGTTAATTATAATCTTACTTATGAAAAGGGTAAGGATCTCTGGGAGAATATCATTATCCTGGGTTACGGGCAGAATAATACAAAAGGTATCGGAACCAGAAAGACACAGGACGTAATCAACCTGTCGACTAATTATGGGCGTGAATTTGCTAAAAACTGGTACCTTTCAGGAGGAATAGGCCTTCAGACCCAGTTTGCCGGAGGTTACGAGGATGGGAATAATCCTGATGCTAAAAAGATCTCCAATTTTATGGCTCCGGGATATCTTAATATCGGTGCCGGTGTTACATATCGTCCCAATGACAACTTTACAATGACGCTTCGTCCTGCCAATGCCAGGTGGACGTTTGTTCTGGATGAAGATCTTCAGACCGCAGGAACTTATGGACTTAAAAATGACGGAGATTCTTCTCTGTTCCAGTTCGGTTTCCTGGGTACAGCTATATATAAGATCAAGATCATGGAAAATATCAATTTGACCAATACTGCATCAGTATTTTCGAACTATCTTGACCATCCTGATCATTTGGTACTTGGGTACAGCGGAATCCTTAATATGAAGATCAACAAGTTCATTTCAACGAATATTACGCTGGATTTGTTGTATGACCACAACCAAATCCAAAAAACGCAGCTTAAGCAGACTTTAGGTGTGGGATTTGCGTATAATATTGATAATGGAAAGAAACGCTCCGATAAGAAAGATAATCAGTCCTGGCTGAAATAATTATAAACAGGATTTTAAAATAAAAAGCACTTCGAAATGAAGTGCTTTTTGGTATCAATTTATATTAGTCTTAAAATTCTATATCAACCTGAAGCTTTTCAGCTAAAAGTTTTGAGATTTTTTCTTTAAGCGGTTCAATATCAATGTTCTGCATTGCATCATTGGCAAAAGCATATAAAAGCAATGCCTGAGCTTCTTTCTTGGAAATCCCTCTTGCTCTTAAATAAAATAGTGCATCTTCATTAAGCTGGCCTACTGTACATCCGTGAGAACATTTTACGTCATCTGCGAAGATCTCCAATTGAGGCTTAGTATCAATAGTAGCACCTTCACTTAGCAATACATTGTTGTTCTGCTGGTAGGCATTGGTTTTCTGGGCAATTTTATCTACGAAAACCTTTCCGTTGAAAACGCCGTGTGCATTTCCATCGAAGATACCTTTGTAATTCTGGTAACTTTCACAGTTCGGGAAATTGTGGTGAACTGCTGTATGGTGATCCACCAGCTGATCTTTTCCAATGATTGTAATCCCGTTCATAAACGAATTGATATTGCTTCCGTTATGAATGAAATCCAGGTTGTTTCTTATCAGCTTTCCTCCGAAAGAAAAAGTATTTACAGTAGTTAAACTGTCTTTTTCCTGTCTTGCAAAAGTACTGTCAATCAGATATGATGTGTTATTGTCATTCTGAAGCTTATGCCAGTCTGCTTTTGCATTAGGATAGGTAAAAATCTCCGTCACAGAATTGGTCAGCACATAAGTACTGTCGAAATTATGATGACTTTCTATGATCTCTACTTTTGCTCCTTCATCTACAATCAATAAGTTTCTTGTATTATAGAATGTATTTTCTTCCTGATTTTGAGAGATGTAGAAAATGTGAATTGGTTTTTCGATCACTACATTTTTTGGAACTTTCAAAAAGAACCCGTATTTGCAGTAGGCAAGATTTAGGTTCGTGAAAGCAGTGTCCTTAGAAGCAATGGTATTGAAATACTTATCAAATACTTCTTTATGTTTTTCATCATTCAAAGCATAATTGAACGAAAGAAATTCTACATTTTCGATAGAAACTTTTGAAAGTTCCTTATGAAGTTTACCGTTCACAAAGACGATCCAGTCAAAATTTTCTTCACCCAAATGCAGCTGATCCAGCTGTTCTTTGGTAATATTATGACTTTCTTTAGGGAAAAAATTATAGTTTTTCTCTGTGATCTCTTTGATGCTGGTATATTTATATTCTTCGTCTTTTTTTGTCGGAAAACCTAAGTTTTCGAAATTCTGAAGAGCGGTTTTTCTATCTTCATCCAGAAATCTGTGACGAAGGCTCTTCAAAAATTCACCGTGATTGTCAATAATCTGATCGTATAAAGCCATTACTGATATTTCGGCCATCACACCTTATTTTATATATTTAAAAATAATAATATTTACTGCGGTTTTTCCGCATCTTCAGAAAGGATTGATAAAATCCCTGCTGAAAATAGTTTCTTCTTAGTTAAGAAGCCAGTCGTACCCTTTTTCTTCAAGCTCTAAAGCGAGAGATTTATCACCGGTTTTGATGATTTTTCCATTGGCAAGAACATGAACAAAGTCAGGCTGGATATAGTTGAGCAATCTCTGATAGTGGGTAATCAGAAGAACTGCATTTCCTTCATTTTTAAAGTGATTTACACCGTCTGCAACAATTCTTAACGCGTCAATATCTAATCCTGAATCCGTCTCATCAAGAATAGCCAGTTTAGGATTAAGCATCATCATCTGGAAGATCTCATTTCTTTTCTTTTCACCTCCGGAGAAACCTTCGTTAAGCGATCGTGAAAGGAAATCTTTTTTTATACCTAATTGCTCAGATTTTTCACGGATAAGGGCAAGCATTTCTTTTGCCGGCATTTCCTCCAATCCGTTTGCTTTTCTTGTTTCGTTTAAAGCAGCTTTAATGAAGTTCGTTACAGAAACTCCCGGAATTTCCACTGGATACTGGAAAGAAAGGAAGATCCCTTTATGTGCTCTGTCTTCGGGAGCATCTTCACTGATGTTCTCTCCTTGGAATAGAATTTCACCTTCCGTCACTTCATAATCTTCTTTTCCTGCAATGACAGAAGAAAGAGTAGATTTTCCAGCTCCGTTAGGCCCCATGATCGCATGAACTTCCCCTGGTTTTATTTCAAGATTGATACCTTTTAAAATTTCTGCGCCATCTTCAATTTTGGCGTGCAAGTTTTTTATTTCTAACATTTTTATTTGCTAAACAAATTATTTTTGAATTCTATATACTAAACTTTCAGGCTGACCGGGAACATCATTAAGCTTTCCTATACGCATCATACCTGCCTTTTCCAAAACTTTAACAGAAGCTATATTGTCAGGACGAACAATTCCAAATATCTCTTCTTTACTGATACTGATAAATCCAAATTCTATAGCTTTCTTTGTGAACTCTGTTGCATATCCTTTTCCCCATGCTTCCACAGCAAAGCGATATCCGAGATTTAGTTTTTCTTCCTTTCCATACATTTTATAGCTCAAGCCTCCAAAGCCAATAATACTCTTATTTTCTTTTGCTATAATGGTCCAGCCTCCAAAATTATATTGATCCCAATGTTCCTGTATCCTTTTGAATGTACCTTCTGCTTTTTCAATGTTCATTGGTCCACTTGGGTTATACAGATTGGTCTGTGGATCTCTGTTAATTTCAAAAAACCTTTCAAAATCATCATTTTCAGGTTTTCTTAAAATTAGGTTTTCTGTAGTTTCCATCCTCAAATTATCCAACAGAACCCTCAAGAGAGATCTCCAATAATTTCTGGGCCTCAATGGCAAATTCCATTGGAAGCTTATTCAATACTTCTTTACTGAAACCATTTACAATCAATGCAATAGCTCTTTCTGTGTCAATCCCTCTCTGGTTGCAGTAGAAGATCTGATCTTCTCCAATTTTTGAGGTGGTAGCTTCATGTTCCAGCTGGGCAGTAGGATCTTTGATTTCAATATAAGGGAAGGTATGCGCACCGCATTCATTACCCATCAACAGGGAATCACACTGGGAGAAGTTTCTTGCTCCTTTTGCAGAAGGCATTACTTTTACCAGTCCTCTGTATGAATTCTGAGATTTTCCTGCAGATATACCTTTTGAAATGATCGTAGATTTGGTGTTTTTCCCAATATGGATCATTTTTGTTCCTGTGTCTGCATATTGGTGATTGTTAGTTACTGCAATAGAGTAGAACTCACCAATAGAGTTATCTCCTTTCAGGATACAAGACGGATATTTCCACGTTATGGCAGATCCTGTTTCGACCTGCGTCCAGGAGATTTTTGCATTTTTCTCGCAAAGCCCTCTTTTCGTAACAAAGTTGAATACACCACCTTTTCCTTCTTCATTCCCCGGATACCAGTTTTGAACAGTAGAATACTTAATCTCAGCATTATCCATTGCGATCAATTCAACAACTGCTGCGTGAAGCTGGTTTTCATCTCTTGATGGGGCAGTACAACCTTCAAGGTAAGATACATAACTTCCTTCATCAGCAATCACAAGCGTTCTTTCGAACTGGCCTGTTCCTGCCTGGTTGATACGGAAATAGGTAGAAAGCTCCATCGGGCATCTTACGCCTTTTGGAATATAGCAGAAACTTCCGTCAGAAAATACTGCGGAATTCAATGCTGAATAAAAATTGTCTCCTCTCGGAACTACTTTTCCAAGGTATTTTCTCACTAAATCTGGATGATTTTTAATAGCCTCCGAAATAGAGCAGAAAATAATTCCTTTTTCCATTAAGGTATCCTGGAAAGTGGTTTTCACAGAAACGGAATCTATTACGATATCTACTGCAACTCCTGAAAGTCTTTTTTGTTCTTCGATATTGATTCCTAATTTTGCAAAAGTGGCCAACAATTCAGGATCTACTTCATCTAAGCTCTCCAATTCAGGTTTAGCTTTCGGTGCAGCGTAATATTTAATAACCTGAAAATCAGGTTTTTCATATTTGATATTTGCCCAGGTTGGTTCTGTCATCTTCAGCCAGATTCTGAAAGATTCCAAACGCCATTCTGTCATCCATTCCGGCTCCTCTTTTTTCGCGGAGATCGCCCGGACGATATCTTCATTTAAACCGATTGGAAACTCTTCATAGTCTATCTTCGTTTCCCACCCGAATTCATATTTTTTATTTTCTAGATCGACTCTTAAATCGTCTTCAGTATATTTACTCATTGTTTTTTTTGATTTCAGATATTAGACTTAAAACATCAGAAATAGGTCTGATATCCAGTGTCTAATGTCTTTTTCTATAAAGAAAAACTCTCTCCACAACCACACGTTCTGGATGCATTAGGATTGTTGAAAACAAACCCCTTTCCGTTTAATCCTCCTGAGTATTCAAGAGTTGTTCCTGCTAAATAGAGGATAGATTTTTTATCTATAACAATTTTGATTTCATTATCTTCAAAAACCTGATCTGCATCTGTTTTTTTATTGTCGAAACCCAAAACATATTCTAAACCAGAGCATCCTCCACTTTTCACCCCTACTCTTATATAATCCTCAGCAGCGTTGAAACCATCCTCTGTCATCAGCTGAATGGCTTTTGTTTTTGCTTGATCTGATACTTTTATCATTGTATTTATTTAGAATGATTTAATTATGCAAAAATACGTACAATAATTAGGAAATAAAAATCGGGAATTTTATTTTATCGATTTTTATTATTGATGGCTTAACTTTGTTAACCTTTTGAAATCCAAACAATAAATTTATTCTATAATGAAAAAAATTGGCATCATTGCTTTAGCGCTGCTTATGCAGCATATTTCTGCACAGAACAACCGGTTTGTTTATCAGGTTACCATGAAACCGGATGCAGAAAATAAAAGCGATATAAAAACTGAAAATGCATATTTAGATATTTCCGCAGAAAAGTCTCTTTTTTATTCAGAAAACAGATACAAGAGAGATTCTATCCTGCAGAAAGCTTTCCAGGGTGGAGGAGGCAGAGGTTCCGTGAGCAGGGAGCAGATGGAAGGGGTGAGAACCAATATCAATTATTCTGTAGAAAAAGATAAGGCCAGCCAGAAAACATATTTTAAGGACAGAATAGGCAGAGACGTCTACGTTTATGAGGAAGATCGTCCTTTGAACTGGAAAATGTCTTCTGAAACAACGAAGATAGGAGATTATAAAGTTCAGAAAGCAACAACGGATTTTGCCGGAAGAATATGGACAGCCTGGTTTACTACAGATCTGCCTTATCAGGATGGACCGTATAAGTTTGGAGGGCTTCCGGGATTGATCGTGAAAGTAGAAGATGATAAAGGTGATTATTCTTTTGATTTAATGAAGAATTATAAAATTGCGGAAATCGTAACCTTGAACCAGTTTGGAAACACTTTGAAAGTAAAAAGATCTGATTACGTAAAGCAACAGGAAAAATATAAAACAGATCCAATGTCATTCATGCAGAGTGGCAGCGGGGGAGGTTTTCCTGCACCACCGAGAGCTGGCGGCGGAAGAGGAGGAAATCAAAATCCTGCTGATATGAGGAAGAGAATGGAAGAGAGAGTGAAAGAGGAAGCTAAGAAAAACAGCAACCCGATTGAACTGCAATAAAAAAATAACCCCTGGAGAATTTCTCAGGGGTTTTTAATTATATAAAGAAGGATTTATTTTAAAAGCTGGTTAAAAGTATCTCCCTGTTTGATGTCTCCGGTATTATACCCTTTCATAAACCATTCTTTACGCTGTGCAGATGATCCATGGGTAAAGCTCTCCTGGTTGACGTAACCCTGAGATCTTTTCTGGATATTATCATCACCTACGGCTTCAGCTGCTTCTATGGCAGACTGGATATCGCCCGGCTCCAGGATGTGTTCTCTGCTGTCTGTCTGTTTAGCCCAAACACCCGCATAGAAATCTGCCTGTAATTCTGTTGCTACGGAAACTCTGTTCATATCTGCTTCGGAATATCTTCCACTTCTTCTTAAAGCATCTACTTTCTGTGTAGTTCCTAAAAGAGTCTGCACATGGTGACCCATTTCGTGAGCCATTACATAAGCAATGGAAAATTCCGTAACCTGTGCACCAAATCTCTGTTGAAGCTCTTTAAAAAAGCTCATATCCATATATATTTTTTGATCTGCAGGACAGTAAAAAGGTCCCATTGCGGCTTCAGCTGTTCCGCAGCCGGATCGTGTGGTACTTTCAAATAACACCACTACGGCAGGTTGATATTGCATTCCGTTTTCAGCAAAAATTTTGGTCCAGGTCTGCTCATTTTCGGCAGTGACCATTCTTACAAATTCACGGATTTGAAGCTCATTGGCACTTAATTCTCTCTGTTCGGTGGGAGTAGAACTGCCTCCTCCGGAAGAAAGTAAAGATGAGGGGTCTCCGCCCAAAAAGAATATAATTGCAGCGATGATCAGGGTTCCCAATCCACCACCTACAAGAGCGCCTCCACCTCCGCCGCCGGATCCTCGTCGGTCGTCTACGTTGTCGCTTCTATCGTCTGTCCATTTCATAACAAATTTTTTTTGCCCTGTAAATTTAAAATAATATCATTACTAAATTACTACTTTTGTGAAAAATTACGGCCCACGTGAAAAAAATTAAACTTTGCCTGTTATCGGTTGGGATCATGGCACTTACAGCTTGTAAAAAAGAAAAGGAAGATGAAGTAAATAGTGTAGATAAGACTGGCTCTATTGAAACAGTATTATCTGTTGAGCACCTGGATACTGCAGATATTCTTATTACTAAACACAAGATATGGAAAGACAAAAAGCTTTTTAAAGAGATCATTAAAAAAGATACTATCCCTGGTTTGGGAGACACCCTTGTTGCTGGAAAAGACGGTGACGGCAATGACCATATTGCCAAAACGAAAAAAGACTATGAATTTTTTATAACGGTTCAATAATGAAAAAGTCCAGTTCTATAAAATTACTTTTCGTAACGGGTGTGTTGGCTGCCTGTTCCCAGGAAAAGCCGAAAGATCAAAAAGAAAAGAAAGTCTATATGAGGTCTGACACTACAGCTTCTTACACGAGAAGTCATGGTTTTTTGGCGGGAGTCCTTCTTTATCATGCGTTCAGACCGTATGGGGCTTACAGCTATGGATCTTATCAAAAGGCCGGTTATTACAGTGATGCCATAAGCAGCAAATCCAATATCGGAAGAAATAATTTCAAAGGAAATGTAGTAAGAGGGCAATTGGGAAGAAGCGGTTTTAGTGCCTCATCATAAGTTATGGAAAGAATTCAGTCACAGTTCAGGAAAAACTGGCAGCATAAACTAGAGAACTTAGGGTTTGGATATCATTCTCTGGATGGTCTTTATTGGGATGAAAGTCATTATTACCAGTTCAGCCCGGAGGAAATTAGTATAATAGAAAACGCGACTGCAGAACTCTGGCAGATGTGCCTGGAAGCGGTGGATCATATCATAGCGAAAAATCTTTGGGAAAAGTTCAATATTCCTGATTGGTTCCGGAATTATATTGTCACAAGCTGGGAAGAAGATCATCCTTCTATCTACGGGAGATTCGATTTTGGTTTTGACGGCAAAAATTTGAAATTACTGGAATTTAATGCTGATACGCCTACTTCGCTGTATGAAGGATCTGTGATCCAATGGTACTGGCTCCAGGAGTTGTTTCCATATAAAGATCAGTTTAATTCCATTCATGAAAAACTGGTGGGATACTGGAAGCATCTTAAAAATTATATGAACCCGCACCATATTTATTTTGCATCTCTTACCAATATTGAAGATGTCACCAATGCGGAATATATGCGTGATTGTGCTTCTCAGGCGGGATTTGATACAGAATTTATTCCTGTTCAGGATATCGGCTGGGCTGAGGATATTTCAGAATTCGTCGCCGGTGACCGGTCAATCATGGAGTATATTTTCAAGCTTTATCCTTATGAATGGATCCTTGCAGACGGTTTTGGAGAAAAGCTAGTGAAAAACGGTTTCAGATCCCAATGGATTGAACCTGCATGGAAAATTTTACTTTCTTCCAAAGCTCTTCTTCCGATCCTTTGGGAGATGTATCCCAATCATCCTTATCTGCTTGAGTCTTACTTTGAACCGAGACATCTGAAAGATTTTGCTAAAAAGCCTATCTATTCCAGAGAAGGGGCGAATGTAATCCTGCATAAAAATAATATTCCGGTGGAGGAAAATGACGGCGTGTACGGTAAAGAAGGTTTTATTTACCAGCAGCTATTTGATCTTCCCAATTTTGCTGGTAATTATCCGGTGATTGGCAGCTGGGTGATAGGACAGGAACCTGCCGGTATCGGGATCAGAGAAAGTGTTCATCTGATCACCAATAACCAGAGCCGTTTTGTTCCTCACCTTATCGGTTAAGTTTCTTCTCTTTTAGCCAGAATGAAGTGGACTGATAAGCAGAAACAGCATCATTGACCAGTTTCTGCTCAGGATTCTTCATCAGTTTTTCATGATAATAAAGCTTGAATTCAGGAGCAAGGCTGCTGGATTCAAGCTGTAAAGAATACTGTTTTATCTTTTTAATGGGTGAAATGATCGTTAGATACCCGTCTTTTACAAAACCAAGATCCTGATATGTTGCAATATATGCTTTTGGCTGGAATTCTTTTTTGAAGACATCCTGGCCAAGGAATTTAGATGTATAATTGAAGTTCAAAAGCCCGAACAAAGTAGGCATGATATCGATCTGAGACATCAGCTTGTCAAACTTCTGAGGCTGTATGAAATCTTCTGAAAAAATCATTGCCGGAATTCTGTATTTGTCCATTGGAAGTTCTGTTTTGCCTGCACTGGATGCACAATGGTCGGCAATGATTACGAAGACCGTATTTTTATACCAATCCTGTTTTTTAGCCATTTCAAAGAATTTTCTAAGTGCATAATCGGTATATTTTACACCACCGTCGCGGGATTTTGCCGTTCCAGGAATATCAATCCTTCCATCAGGATAGGTAAAAGGCCTGTGATTGGAAACGGTCATCCAATGATTAAAAAACGGCTTTCCGGATTTGGCCTCAGCATTCATGGTTTGGATTGCTTTTTTTGCCATATCTTCATCGGCAACGCCCCAGACATTGGCAAAGGTGATTTCTTCGGGTTTAAAATTGTTTCTGTCTACGATATCATACCCATTTCCAGTAAAGAAATCCTGCATATTATCGAAATAGCTGTAACCTCCGTACAGAAATTTCACATCATATCCTTTGGATTTGAATACGCTTCCCGTCGTGAATTTATTTTTGTTATCGTCTCTTTTGATGACACTTTCTCCTGCAGTAGGAGGAATGCATAGTGTTAAGGCTTCAAGTCCTCTTACGGTTCTGTTTCCGGTAGCATAAAGATTGGTAAACATCATCGAGCGGTCTGCCAGGCTATCCAGGAAAGGAGTAATCTTTAAAGTGCCTCCATAATGTTTCATGAAATCTGCGGATAAGCTTTCAATAGAGATCAGAACTACATTTTTCTTTAGTTCCGGCTGTTCAGAAATCACATTTCTTGATAATGTGGGTTCGGCAAACTGGCCTAAAAAGTTTTTTTCAGCTTCCTGCTGACTTATCTGCGGGTAAAACTGGAAATAATCCAGCTCATTATGGGTAAAGGCCCAATAAAATTTTGGAAGTCCGTTACTTTCAATCTCATCGGCAAAAACATTGTCTGACCTGATCTGCATTAATGAAGATACTCCCAAAAGACTGATGCCGGCCAGAACCGTAAACGTTCCCAGCAATATCATTTTCTGTTTAAAATTTGGCAGCTCTAAAAGTTCATCTTTTGTTTTTTTGTAAATAAACCATGTAACTGCTAAAGTGGCAATAAGAATAGCCAAAAACAAAGGAATAACAGGATAGCTTTCCATGATGTTTCCGATAACCTCATTGGTATATATCAAATAATCTACAGCGATAAAATTATAACGTACTCCAAATTCATTATAGAAGAAATATTCACTTACGGCATTAAAGATGATGATGAGGACATATAATAATAACGTGATAAAATAGAATACATTACGAATCTTTATCCTTTTTGAAGGTAGGAAAAGCATCAGACCAAAGAAAATAGTTTTCATTGCTACAAAAGCGAGAACTACTTCTGAAACGGAACCACCATACTGATCAAAAATATTGTTTGGAATGAGCAGAATGTACAGAAAAAACAGGATCAGAGCTCCAAAAATAATAAATCCGTACGGCTTTTTATATTTGGAATTTGACAGGAATAAAAAGTAAACGGCCAATAATGTACTGGCTAAAGTGAAAACAAAAATATCATTCAGCAGACCGATGGATAAGACTTTAATAATTTCAAAAAAACCAAAGCTGGAGGTTGTAATAGGGTGGAGTAGAAAAACGATCCTTAGTATTAATGAAATGATCAGATAGAAAATCCCTAAATATAGGAATGGTTTTATTTTGCTTTGAAACATGTACAATAAGTCTGAGTTAACTCGCGCAAAGATAGTTTTTGTATATAACTTTTAGATATAAAAAGTGGAAATATGATATTTCTTATGTTTTTTTTGAATTATTATCAAAAATTTAAGTTATTCTGTAATTTGGGAAAGGAGGGCAAAAGGGTGATGGAATGTGGTATGTCAATAAAAAAGGACTATTAAAAATAGTCCTGTATACTGTTAATGTGTATTAAAATTAAGAGTGCCCGAAACCGATGTTTCCTTTTTTGTCAGAAAGATTCTTTTTGAAATCAATCATTCTGAGGGCTGTTACAGCTGCTTCTACGCCTTTGTTTCCTAAGTCTCCACCGCTTCTGGCCATAGACTGTTCTTTATTGTCATCGGTCAGAACACAGAAAATAGTAGGTGTATCCGTTAAGACATTGCAGTCTTTGATTCCCTGTGCTACCGCAGAACATACAAAATCAAAGTGAGGCGTTTCGCCGCGGATTACACACCCAATAGCAATTACTGCGTCGTATTTTCTTTCTTTGCAGAGCTGCATGCTTGCATAGTTCAGCTCAAAAGCGCCCGGAACCGGAAAAAGCTTAACGTTTTCTGGTTTTACCCCTTCTTTTTCAAGAATTTCAAGGGCTGCATCACGAAGATTGTAAGTTACAAAATCATTCCACTCAGAAAAAACAATGCCGATAGAAAAATCTTCGGCATTTGTTATATGAAGTGGCTTGTAATCGGAAAGATTAACTGTTGCCATTTTTTAAAAGTATTTAGTCATTTCAATATAAGAATCAGACATTCCGTTATCATAGTCCTGATATTTCTCATCAATTGCAGAGAAGTATTTTTTAGCTTCTGCTTTTTTCTTTAATCCTAATGCTACAATACCTGCTTTTCTTGTAAAATAGTAAGTGGTGTAAGGATCATCAGAAGCAGTTGAGGCTTTGTCTAATAAGGAAAGAGCTTCATCATTTTTATTAAGGCCTGATTTTGCATCTGCCATAGCACCGAACTTCAATGCCATTAATGTTTTGTTGTCAGATGAAAATTTATCTAAAAGATCGTAAGCTTCCTGGAATTTTCCTTCTTTGAATTTTAATAAACCTGCATTATAAGCAGAAAGTTCACCAACCTTCGTGTTTGAATATTCATTATATGTTCCTAAAAAACCTGGATTAGCTGCTGATTTTCCGCCTAAAGCTTCTTTATCTTTGCCTTCTGTCTGTTTTTTCTGAGCAGCGAGGAAACTTTTTACAGCTTCAACATTCTTAGGAGCCACTACAAACTGTTTGTAAGCAAAGAATCCTAAAACACCCAAAACCAGTACCCCGAATACAATACCCAATTGCTTTGAATATTTCTCAAGGAATCTTTCAGTGTTTAAAGCCTCTCTGTCAAGGTCTTTAAAGAACTCAACCGTTTCTTTACCTTCTTGCTCATTTGGAGCATTCTTTCCCAATTTTGCCATAAATTCTTAAAAATTGAAATGCAAATTTAATTGTTTCTGAATGATTTACAAAATACTTTGACAGTATTATTAATGAAATGTTATAAAAGACTAATTTAAATCTTGATTTTACTTTAAATAGATGCTTCAACTTCGCTCAGCATGACTCTCTATTATATTTTATTTTTATAAATGGTGTCACACTGAGCGGAGTTGAAGTATTCTAATACAGGTTAGTATTCAAGGATGTTATAGATCTCTGCCCCGAATTTTTTCAGTTTTTCGTGGCCGTTCAAATCTTTCAGACCAATAAGAAAACTGAACTGTGAAACGGTTGCTCCCTGTTTTTCCACAAGTTTGGCCGCGGCTTCGGTAGTTCCTCCTGTTGCTAATAAATCGTCATGGATAAGGACTCTTTGCCCTGGCTTGATTTGCCCTTCACGGGTTTCAATGACAGCACTTCCGTATTCAAGATCATATTTTTCTGAAGCCACTGGTGGCGGAAGCTTGCCCTCTTTTCTGATTAAAATGAAAGGAACTTCCAGCGCTACTGCAATGGCAATTCCGAACAGGTAGCCTCTGCTTTCTATCCCGCAGACTGCATCTACTTTTCCTTTGCTGAAAGCGACAAGATCTGCAATGACATCCTCATAAAGCTTTGGGTCCAGAAAAATGGGCGAGATATCCTTGAATTGAATTCCGGGAATAGGAAAATCAGGGAAATTCTCAATTGTTTCTTCCAGTTTTTTGATCAGTTCTTGTGAAGCCATTAATTATGGGTTTATTTTATAGCTGGAAATTTTCCAGTCTCCATTTACATTTTTAAGTCCGAAAGTTACCTTTAAGGAAGTTGTTTTTCCGTTCTTATCCGTTACGTCGTAGGTTGCATTTACACTTGCGCTGCTAGGATTGCTTGCATTGGTTGTAATGTTTTTAACACTTACGTTTTTTACGGAGCCAAAACCTGAAGTTGGATTGGAGAACGATTCGTAGCTTCCCCAGCTAGGGTTGCTTGAAGTTTCATAGGCTGCCTTAAGGTTTTGAGAGCTTACACTGCTCAAGAACTTGCTTACTGTACCTTTAGGATCCGCTGCCGGCTGTTTAGGAGCAGCTGGTGTTGTGGTAGGTGCATTTGGATCTGCAGGTGTTGTGGCTGTAGGATTGTTTGGATCGATTACAGCGTTAGGATCCTGCGTTACAGCCGTTGAATCATTTTTAGGTACAGCAGGAACTTTTAAGGCTGACGGATTGACGTCTAGACCAATTTTAGACATCTTGAACGTCTTTGCTGTAGTTTTTACTGAAACGGTAATATCTATTTTATTGTCTACCACTTTTGCTGCAGGAATTGAAGAGAACTTTAAATTAAATCCTTTAAAATTATTGTCCTGCATCAGATTTTTCGCGGTAGAAAGTTTTACTCCATTACTGAATACCTCCAAAGTAGCTTCCAGCCCGGCTCCTGTAAATGAAACAGGGTTTCCTGAACCGTCTACAAGTCTCGGTATGATCTGAATAGCCGTAGGAGCTCCAGCTCCGTCATCGCCGATTGGCCTGGTGATAATGCTTAGTGAGCTTGCCTTTACATCATTCGCGTCGGTTTCTTTGGCTTTATCATCCCCAAAGATATTCATTTCTCCAAGAGAAGGTGGAGATGTGCTGGCCCATTCAATTCCGTTTTTCTGTGCAACTTCATCGGCCAATGCAAGGATTTCAGGCACTTTTTTTCCGTCGATAAGCTTTCCAAGCGCTTTAAGCTCTTCTACATCACCTTCTGCCTCTACACCAAAAGTCTTTAGGATATAAAGTGCTTCATTGAACTTGATCTGTTTAATGGTTGAAAGGCTGGAAGTCATGTCATTGATACTAGACTGCAGCGTTTTAGTATTCGTAGCATCTACATGATCCTTCTTGCATGCCGTAAATAGCAACAGACTGAGAACAAGTAGAAAAGAAAACTTTTTCATTTTATTTTGTTTATTGCAAATTTAATAAAACCTTTATTAATAGTGAGTTTTTATTTTTCTTTTGTTTCTTTTAGGTATAGCTTGTTCAGCGGATGGGAATATTGTTAGTAATATTTTCTAGCAATTCAGATAAAGGTTTAATTTTTGGCTTTATTCTGCTGCTCTTTCAAATCATCTTTGAAAAAGGAGCTGAAGATAGTCTGCATATTCGGGAAGGATGGTTCCTGCCAGTACCTGGTTTTGTAACTGCTGTTTTCCTTATCAAATTTCACTTTTTCTATATCGTCGTCGTTACTGAAATTAAGTTCTGCAGGATAAAAATTATTGTATAGAATAATTTGGTTGTAATTCGGTTCGCTTTTGTGTTTAAGTTTTACAAAAGCCACCTCATTGTACTCAAGGAAATCTTTCAGACCTTTCTCTGAATCTTTTTCAAAAGACATATTAAGTATGGTTCTGATATCATAGAATCTGAATCCAAATAAAGAAAACTCTTTCTCCTGAAGGGCGGCGCCGGTCACTTCTATCTGATCTTTACGGTCGCCTTTTAATTCTTTGATGGTATTTCTTTTGGTTTTATATTCTTCGGGATTTCCTACATTTTTGAGCTTCGGAAGCTGTAAAGAACTGCCGTAATCCCATGTTGAAGTTTCTTTCTTCTCATTTTTGACTGCTAATCTGAAGACTCTATATTGCTCAACATTTGTACTTTTCAGTTTTTTGGTTTTGTTATCAAAAATATAAGTAACGATTCCATCTGCGTAGCTGTTCAGTTTATTGTTTACCGTTACGTACGCATTGAAATTACCTTTGATAAGAATATATTTTGCAGGTTTTGTGTTCTTGATGACCACAGTTTCTATTTCTTTAACCTGATCATTGATTTTAATGACATCCTGGTTGAGTTCTGCAAAAGTGAGAAGTGCAACGGGAAAATTATTGTAAACTAATTGAAACTTTTCCTGAGCAGGGGATATTGCCTGTTTATCAATTTTACCGTCAATATCAGAAAAGGCGAGAATACTTCCGTCTTTTCCGAAGACTGAAACTTTAGGCAGGGGCTTATTCGTCTGTTCGGAAACGAAAGTTATGGTTTGTGCCCGCATAAGGCTAAACAGGAACATGAACAGGGCGAAGAGCAGATAATTTCTTTTCATAATAATATTTATTTATGGTTTAATCTTTATTATAAGACATACAAAATCTGAAATAGTTGCCTGAACAGCTTAAAAATGTTCACTTGTCTGCATAAAAAAAGACTGATCATTACAATCAGTCTTTTTTATTTTATTTCTGTTACAAGTCCTTAGAAAGGATACTCATAAATTTCAGATTCATGTAAGAATGGGTTTCCTGTAGGAATCAACTTTAATTTAGATAAAGCGCTTAATACAGTAAACATAAACAATCCTGCTACGAATAGAACAGCACCTGCTATTAATAGGAATACTTCAGGATTTTTCCAGTAAGGTCCTACCGTTCCAGGCATTACCATATTGAAGTAATCTAAAAGGTGACCTAAAATAACCACTACAGCCATAGTTGTTACTACTTTGTAGTTTCTCTTGATGCTGCTGCTTACTAATACCAATAAAGGCAATAGGAAGTTGATGATCAGCATTGGTAAGAACGTAGGTCCATAGTGCTGGAATCTTCCAAAGAAGTAGTTAACCTCTTCCGGAACGTTCGCATACCAGTAAAGCATAAACTGGGCAAACCATGTATATGTCCAAAGCATACTTGTAGCGAAAAGGAATACTCCTAGATCGTGTAAGTGGTTGTCATTGAACTGAGGTAAGAATCCGTTTTTCTTCAGGTAAACACTTAGAAGGATGATCACAGCGATTCCACTTGAAAGGCAGCTTACCATTGAATACCAGATATACATTGTAGAATACCAGTGAGGGTCAATAGACATCAACCAGTCCCAAGCCCAAGCAGCAGAAGCAAATCCGAAGAATGCAATATATCCTACTGCCCATCTGTAAAGCATCTGATAATCTACTTTAGATTTAGTTTCATCTACTTTCTTAGACTGAGCTTTAAGTTTCCATGCAAAGAAAGAAGCACCTACTACATAAATGATCGTTCTGATAGCATAGAAAGGAATGTTTAAGAATCTTTTCTTTTCAAATAGGATCACATCGAAATGTGCAGAATTAGGATCTGTCAATTCTGGATCCATCCAGTGGAATAAGTGGCCATTATGAGTGATATTCAATATCATCATAATAACCAGAATGGCACCACCATATGGGATATAAGAAGCAATAGCTTCCATTACTCTTGTAATAATAATAGGCCAACCTGCGTGTGCAGCATGCTGAATACAATAGAAAAACAATACAGCACAACTAACTCCAAAGAAAAAGACAGCTACAAAATGCAGCGATGCCAGAGGCTGGTTGTGAACCTGAAGCTCTGCGTGCTCTAAATGAGATGCATGGTCTTGAGGTCCTACCATTTCACTTGAGTGTGTAGGGGCAGTATGGCCGGCAGAATGAACTGCTTCCATCATGTGCTCTATTTTCTCAGTAGTCATTCCTTTATTCATAAAGAAACCGATAGCAAATAGAACTAAACCTACAACAAGAAGGATTATAGAAGTTGATTTTAATTTTGGTGAAAAACTATACATTTCTTTTCTTATTTTTTAGTTGCGGTAGTAGTCTCTGTTGTTTCGGCAGCTGGTGTAGCTGTAGCCGTTGTAGCTGCTGCAGGTGCTGCTGCTCCTTTTTTGAAGGCACTCATCACATACATTGCTACTCTCCATCTGTCGCCAGGGTTAAGCTGGCCAGCATAAGATCCCATTGCATTTCTACCGTTAGTTAATACATAATGAACAGATCCTACAGTAAGTTCTCTGTCAGCATAGTTAGGTACACCAGAGAAAGCTCCGCTTTGTACAATTGGTCCTTGTCCGTCACCTCCTGTTCCGTGGCATGTTGCACAAGTACGATCAAACAGCATTTTTCCTCTTTCAATATCTTTAGCAGCGTTGGCTGGGTTAAGAGGGGATACTGTCAGATTCTTAGAAGCATCATATCCTGCATTGTATTGATCTGCATTTTTAGGAAGCAAGCCTTCTTCAAAGATTCCATCTTTATTTTGAGCAACTGATCCTTCTACTGGAGCAAGACCTGTTGCAAAACTATTTTTAACGAAAGCAGGAATTTCATTTTCATGATCTGAATAAGCGTCCTGAGCTTTCATCAATGGATCGTAAGCTACCGGGAAGTACATATCAGGAAAATATACCAATGGTGTATTTTCTTTTGGTCCGCAAGAATTAAGTAAAACCGTTGTTAAACCTAAAACAGCTGTAATTTTTAATACATTCTTTTTCATTTTAAGCATCTTTAACAGTTATTTCTTCAACCCCGGTTTCAATAAGCAACTGTTTTACAGACTCTACGTCATCAGTTACAAATTCCATCATGAATTTATCATCAGTAGTTCTTGGATCTGGGTTCTGAGCCGGAGCTCCAGGATACATTTTGTTTCTTACTAAGAAAGTCAATGACATCATGTGGGCGGCACAGAATACCATTAATTCAAACATTGGAACTACGAATGCAGGCATATTGTGTGCCCAGTCAAAAGCAGGTTTACCACCAATATTTTGAGGCCAGTCATGATTCATTACATACCATGTTACAGTAGCACCGATGGTAACACCGTAAAGAGCGTAGAAGAATGCAGCATCAGAAATTCTGGTTTTCTTTAACCCTAAAGCTTTATCAAGTCCGTGAACCGGGAATGGAGTATAAACTTCGTTTATCGCAATCCCTTTATCGTTGAATGCTTTAACGCCGTTCATCAAATCGTCGTCGTCAGCATAAAGTCCGTATACAATTTTAGTGGTGCTCATCTCCTTCTTTTGCTTTATAAGTTTCACCTGAAATTTTCAGAATCGATTTTAATTCAGCCTGTGCAATTACAGGGAACGTTCTTGCGTATAGTAAGAATAATACAGAGAAGAATCCGATTGTTCCTAAGTATACACCCACATCAATGATCGTTGGTTTAAACATAGTCCAAGATCCTGGTAAGTAATCTCTGGAAAGGTTGATAACGATGATATCGAAACGCTCGAACCACATACCGATGTTGATGATTAATGCAATAATAAATGTTGCAATAATATTTGTTCTTATTCTCTTGAACCAGAATAGTGCAGGAATAATTAAGTTACAAGTAATCAATGCCCAGAAAGCCCACCAGTAAGGTCCTACAGCAGCACCTGGAGAAAGGTATGTAAAGTCTTCAAATCTTGATCCTGAGTACCATCCGATAAAATATTCAGTAGCATAGGCTACAGTTACCATACCACCTGTCAGGATAATTACGATGTTCATAATTTCGATATGATACATTGTAATATATTCTTCAAGATGACATACTTTTCTGGCAACCAGCAATAGGGTCTGTACCATTGCGAATCCTGAGAAGATTGCACCGGCAACGAAGTAAGGAGGGTAGATTGTAGAGTGCCATCCTTTAATAACCGAAGTTGCGAAGTCAAAAGATACCGTGGTGTGTACGGAGAATACAAGTGGAGTTGCTAAACCTGCAAGAACCAAAGAAAGCTCTTCGAATCTCTGCCAGTGTTTTGCTTTACCACCCCATCCGAAAGCCAGGAATGTATAAATTTTTCTTGTCCAAGGAGTTTTAGCTCTATCTCTGATCATTGCAAAGTCAGGGATTAGTCCCATGAACCAGAATACAGTTGATACCGAGAAATACGTTGAGATGGCAAATACGTCCCAAAGTAGAGGAGAGTTGAAGTTCCCCCAAAGAGAACCGAACTGGTTTGGTAAAGGGAATACCCAATATCCTACCCAAACTCTACCCATGTGGATTACAGGGAAGATTGCTGCCTGTACAACCGCAAAGATCGTCATCGCCTCTGCAGATCTGTTTACAGACATTCTCCAACGCTGTCTAAATAATAATAATACTGCGGAGATTAGGGTCCCGGCGTGACCGATACCTACCCACCATACGAAGTTGGTAATATCCCAACCCCAGTTAATAGTTCTGTTAAGCCCCCATGCTCCAATACCTGTTCCGATAGTATAAGCGATACAGCCAAATCCGTAGATGAATAGAACTAAGGCTGCATATAGTGATACCCACCATAATTTACCTGCTCTTTCTTCGATAGGTCGTGCAATATCTTCTGTGATATCGTGATAAGTTTTGTGACCAATAATTAGAGGTTCCCTTATCGGAGCTTCGTAATGTCCTGACATTTTTTACCTATTTATTATTTAAACTTTATTTTTCTACTCTGTTTCTTACTTTAGTGTGATAGAACACGTTTGGTTTTGTGCCGATCTCTTCAAGTAAATAATATCTTCTGTTGCTGGAGTATAATTCTCTCACTTCAGATTCTTTGTCATTCATGTCTCCAAACGTCATTGCTCCGGTAGAACAAGCAGCAGCACAAGCACAAGAATTTTTGAATTCGTTGTCTGTTACTTTTCTGTTCTCTCTCTTTGCAGCTAAGATTGTAGCTTGAGTTTCCTGGATACACATTGAACATTTCTCCATTACCCCTCTCGTTCTTACCACTACATCCGGGTTAAGTACCATTCTTCCAAGATCGTTATTCATGTTGAAATCGAACTTGTCATTCAGGTTATAAGTAAACCAGTTGAAACGTCTTACTTTATAAGGACAGTTGTTAGCACAATATCTTGTACCGATACATCTGTTATAAGCCATATGGTTCTGACCTTGCTTACCGTGTGAAGTAGCCGCTACCGGACATACCGTTTCACAAGGAGCGTGGTTACAGTGCTGACACATTACCGGTTGGAAGATTACATCCGGATTGTCTGCAGGGTGGTTTAGTGCACCTCCGTCTCCGAATGCCGTACCGTACAATTCCGGTACTGCCATTCCTTCTTTCAATCCTTCGTATACTTCTACCTTTTGTCTTGAAGAATAGTAACGGTCAATTCTTAACCAATACATATCTCTGGACATTCTGATTTCTTCTTTACCTACTACAGGAACGTTGTTTTCTGCCTGGCAGGCAATGATACATGCTCCACAACCAGTACAAGAGTTCAAGTCGATAGATAAGTTGAAGTGAGGCCCGTCCGTATCATCGAAAGCATCCCAAAGGTCAATCTTTCTGGCTGGAAGAGCTCCACTGATGGTGTGATATTCCAAAGGCTTGTTCCATCCTTTGTGCTCATCATCAAATGCTACGTTTAAGAATTCTGCCAAAGGAACTTCCTTAGCAATTTCGTAACGTCCCATCAATGTATTCTGAAGCTGGATACCTGCAAATTCGTGGTCTTCTCCTGTTTTTTCGATCTTAACTCCTGAAACAGTTAAGTTAGAACCGTCAAATAACGGATAAGCATTTACACCTGTATCAGCAGTAGTTCCTGAATTTTTCTTACCATATCCAAGCGCAAGACCTACAGATCCTTCTGCCTGTCCCGGTTGAATGAATACAGGAACGTCTTTTATTGTTACTCCGTTTACAGTAAGGTTTACGATAGAACCATCCAGCTGCATTCTTGCATTAAGATCGTTTTCAATCGCGAATTTTTCTGCATCTTTAGGAGAAATTGTCAAATAGTTATCCCAAGACATTCTTGTGATAGGATCCGGTAATTCCTGAAGCCAAGGGTTGTTGGCCTGAGTACCGTCACCCATTGAAGGCTTGGTGTATAATACCAATTCTAATTCAGAAGCTTTGAAGTTTCCTAGTTCAGCAATGGCCTGGGCAGCATTTCCTCCAGCGTAAGATAATGCTGTTGCATTATTTGAAGTCGTGATACCGTTATATAAAGCCTTGTTGAAAGAAGTAGCTCCTAAGATAGAGGCAGAACTGGCTTTCAGATAGTCATAATAATTATTGGCAGCATTGTTTTTACCATTCTTCCAAACCAATAGGGATTCTTCAATCTGTCTTGATTTGTAGATCTTCTGGATCGTTGGCTGCATTAATGAATATACTCCTGTCTGAGGTTCAATATCACCCCAAGACTCTAACCAGTTAGCTACAGGAATTACAGCTTTCGCTGCTTTATACATTTCATTTTTCTTATCCGCTACAGCAACTACACAAGCAACTTTAGCTAAAGATTTTTTGAAATCTTCTCCTTTTGGATGAGAGTAGATTGGGTCTACATTGTTAGCGATCAATACGCCAACCTGACCTGCATTTATCCATCCTAAGAATTCCTGGTATCTTGCTTTATCAAATTCTTTAAGGAAGTTAGCTTTACCTGTGAAAGCTACTGAACCTAATTTTTGGTTGATTAAGTGTGCTAAAACCTGTGCTCCTTTAGAACCGTCAGCAAAAACAACAGCTTTGCTGCCCTTTGCTTGAAGTTCTTTTGCAATTTCAGAAGCTGTCTTATCAGAAGTACCACCACCTACGATTGCGTTGTAAACTTCCACTAAAGTTTTATTGACAAGGCTTGGCTTTAATCTAACTCTTTCATCTGCATTGGCACCAGTTAATGACATGTTGGATTCCACCTGAATGTGTCTCAACATGTTTGGTCCCGGCTTTCTTGCTGCTGCGTAAGAAGTTTCTAAGCTTGAAGCGTTATAATCTCCTAAGAAATCTGCCTGGAAAGAAACAACCAATTCTGAACCTTTCAGGTCATAAACCGGTAATGCTCTCTGTCCGAATACTTCCTGAGCTGCATCTAAAGCCGCAGCATGAGGATAAGCATCATACGTTACAAGTTCAGCGGTCGGATATTTAGCTTTGAACTCAGCAAATAACTTTTTGAAAGTAGGAGAAGGGAAAGAGTGTGACAAAAGCACGATCTTTTTACCTGCTGCATTGGCATCTGCCAGACCTTTCAGTACAAAACTGTCTACTTTATCGAAAGTTTCATCTTTACCGTCCAGTTTAGGCTGTTTTACTTTATCGTTATCGTAAAGAGAAAGTACACTTGCCTGAGCTCTTGCGTTCGTTTTTCCTAAATCACCTGCTGCCGGGTTCGGATCTATTTTGATAGGTCTTCCTTCACGGGTCTTTACTAAAACGCTGGCGAAGTCGAATCCGTCAAAATAAGTTGAAGCGTAATAATTCGGAACCCCCGGAATAATATCGTGTGGCTTTACCACATAAGGAATCGTTTTGATCACCGGAGCTTCACAGGCAGCCAATGTTACGGCTGCTGTAGAGAATCCTAATATTTTTAAGAAATCTCTTCTTGAAGTACTGGATCCGTTCTGTTCAGCATCTCCAAGGAAATCTTCTACCGGAATTTCTTCCTGAAACTCTTTCTGAGCCAGCTTATTGTTCAAAGCCGGATCTTTAAGTTCATGAATACTTCTAAATTGTATTTTGTTTGAAGCCATTTATACTTCTAATTTTTTAGTTATTAATAATGACATTTACCACACTCAAGACCTCCAATTGCATCTACAGTGATCTTACCGCCATCCTGAGGATATTGTTTTTTCAACTTGTCATGTAGATTCTTGAAGTATTCTTTATTATAACCGTTGTTCATATCAACCTCAGTAGTTCTGTGGCACTCGATACACCATCCCATAGTGAAGTCATTAGCCATCTGAACAACATTCATTGTGTCAATTTTTCCGTGACAAGCTTTACATACAACATCAATTTTGTTGTTTGGATTCTTTTTGTTGAAAGAATTGATGATCGCCTGCTCACCCGCTACTACGTGCTGAGAGTGGTTGAAGTACACGAAGTCTGGCATATTGTGAATTCTGGTCCATTCAACCGGCTGTGTTTTTCCAGTGTACTGCTGTTTTGCAGGATCCCAGCCTGTAGCTGCATAGATCTTCTGGATCTCACCGTCGTAGAATGCTTTATCTTTTCCTGGCTCCATGTAGTGATCTGCATTATACTCAGAAATTGTTCTGTGACAGTTCATACAAACGTTCATGGAAGGGATTTCAGATACTTTTCCGTATTTGGCACTGGAGTGACATAGCTGACAGTCAATTTTTTGCTCTCCAGCGTGAATTTTGTGAGAGAAGTAAATAGGCTGTTCCGGCTTATATCCTTTGTAAACCCCGATCCACATGATCCAGTTCCAAACTCCATAAGCGGCCAGAAGGGCAAGGATAGCCAAAGCTGCTTTACCAATGTAATGGTATTTCTCATAGATTTCGCTGAAAGATTTAACCCTTGTTTCGTTAAGTCCTGCTAAGTCTTCAGATTGACCTAATTTAACCAATTGTCTCAGTTTAATTAAGATCCAAACTAATAAAGCTGCTATTGCAATAAGAGAAATAATAACAACACTTGTTGTTGTTTTGTCTGCCGGTGCTGCAGCTGCCCCGTCTGTTGCAGTTGCCTTGTCGTCAGTTTTAGCTGGCTCGGGAGCCGGAGGATTAGTTGTATACTCTAAAATATCGTCAATATCCTTATCCGTTAGATTAGGAAACTGTAACATTTCAGTTTTATTGTACTTTTCAAAAATCTCATTGGCGTATTTATCCCCAGAAGCTCTAAGAGCTTTGTTGTCTTTGATCCACTTGTGAAGCCAATCTTTGTCTACACCGCCTTCTGTCTTCACTCGTTCTACAACCCCTTTCAAAGGAGGCCCTATTACTTGTTTGTCCAGCGCGTGACATGCAGTACAATTCGCTTTGAAAAGTTTTTCGCCGTTTTTAGGATCGCCGTCTTGCCCGTAAATTGAAGCACTGGTTGATAGCAATAAGCCTATCGCGATCAACGTTTGTTTATAATGCTTTCTCCAACTAATCATTTAAATTATCTTATGTTAGTAAAATATTGAACCAATCAATTCCGCAAAAATAATATTTTTAACAGGAATTTAACGGTATATGGAAAAGGGAAAATATCATTTACGTTTAATTTGTATTGATTCTAAATAGTGTTGTTTGGTATAATTTTTTAATTTTAATAGATTTGCAGAAACAAGTTTAAATGAGAAATTTAATCAAAATATTTTCAATATTATCTTTATTTGGGTTTTATAGTGTTGAAGCCCAACAGGTTGTTCAGAAAGATACTCTGGCAGGGACGGAGCTAATTATGACTATGGATTCCAAAGTAAGTGCTGCTTTGGGAGGAATTGAAGATAAATGTTCCAGAACTGCAGGTGGTCCTTCGGTGAGAGAAAATAATACGGATGGTGGAATTGTGACGAGTCCAAAGCCTCCAAAGATCTATGTTCCGAGCAGGGAACTGAGTAATGCGGAAATCTGCCGTAAGAATCCGAGGATTTTAGGATTTAAGATTCAGATAACAACGGTAAAAAGTAATGAAGAGGCCAACGAGGTGAAATCTTATTTCAGAAAAAGATTCCCGAACCTGAAAGTGGAAACGGATGCTTCTTTAAGACCGAATTATAAAATTCTTGCAGGAAGCTATTTTACGAAACAAAGTGCAGCTTCGGATCTGTCGAAAATAAGAGAATACTTCAAATCGGCAATCGCTGTACAGTACAGAATTTTCTGTTCTGAAGCGAGATAACGAGATCAAAATAACAAACTAAAGCTGAGAATTTTCTCAGCTTTTTTTATTGATAATAAGTATTTAAAAACCGGAAGAAGTCAAACATTCTGAACAGGTTGTTGGTTAATAAAAAAGCAAACAGAATAACCATTGTCAGTACTAGAAATGATAAAGTTTTTGGCTGTGATCTGTAAGCGTGAAAAAGCCATCCCAAAAGCAGCGGATAGACAAAAATAAAATGTCCTGCGTAGATGTAAGAAGTATGAAGGCCAAAACGCATAATGCAGTGAATCACAATATCAAACATGAATGAAATGGCAATAATCTGCACAAATTTATTTTTGAAATTTTTAAAATAACTCCATAAAATAAGGGCTAACAATACTATGATAAAAGTATAACAAAAAGAGGATGAATAAGGTTCCATTAAAAGACCTTTGAAATTGAAGCCTTTCATATTATGCTTATCTGTGGTCATGAAACTTGGAAACAAAATACTGCCCCCGAAAAAATAAGAAAGTATCATATCCCAGTCCGGAATAGATTCTACATTGGAGAACTTTTCATACTGCTGGTTGGTTTTTGAGAAGATGTTTTCATATTTAAAATCAATTCGAAGTAAATAAAGAAATACAAAACAGGCTGTGGTAAGGAAGACACGAAAAGCTGCGTTTCCAAATTTTTTCCAGCTTCTGAAAAGGTTCCTTTCAAACAATATGGGAATAAAAACTTTAGCCAGATTGGTTATGGTAAGGCCTCCGATGGTGATTCCGGCAAGCGTTAAAGCAGATCCTGGAATTTTTTCCTCTTTTCTGAGTTTTACGGCTGCATAATAATTGTAAATACATAGCAACAATAGAGTATAGGTGAAATTCTCCGGAGTGAAAGAAAGGATGATACTCATAGAAAAAAATCCAAAAAACAAAACAAGCAATAAAGTGATCTTTAACGGGAGCCTGATAATATTCTTCAAATATTTGAAGATCTGTACAATACACAAGCTAATGGCTACATTACTAAGCCACGCCAGAGTAAGCCTAAATGTTGCATCCATTTTCCCACCCGAAACAAAAAGGGAGAATTCCCGGACCCAATTGAAAAAATAATAAGCCAAAGGATGTCTTTCAAAGCTTCCGCCGGTCATTACAATTGCTTTGTTGTCAAAGCTGAAGTAGGCATCCCAGGGAATCCTGCTGTCAAAAATAATCCTGTAATGAAGGGCAATATAAGTGCCCAGTATTCCATAGCAGAGCAGGAAGAACATGAATACCGCCAGTTCTGTGTAGGAAGATGGAAAAACCTGTTTTAAAAGATTGATGAGTTTTGTTTTAATTAATGACACCTGTCAGTTTTTTTGCAAAAATAAAATAAAAAAGCTCACCATATCCGGTGAGCTTTAAAGATTATGATTATATCATTATTGCTTAATCACTTTCGATGTAGATGTACTTCCATCGGCAAAATTAACTTTAACTAAATAGACTCCTTTTGGAAGTGAAGAAATATCAGTTTTTTCAGAGTTGCTCTGAAGAAGGGATTTACCAGTCATATCAAAAACAGTGGTAGATTTAATCTTTCTATCAGTTCTAATATTGATCTCCCCTTTTGTTGGGTTAGGGTAGAGGTCTGCTATCACTTTAACTGTGGTACCAACTTCCTGAGTAGATAATGTACTGCTTGCTAAAACTTGTACATCATCTATTGAAAGGCTGTCTGCATCGTTTGCTACATAGCGGAATCTGAATTTAACATTTGCCTGTCCTATATATGGTGCTAAACTGACTGTAACGGCTAATGTTTCATAATCAATATAAACTCCATAATTTTCTTCCACCCATACCTGGGTCCATGTAGTTCCTCCATTTGTTGACACTTCAACTTTCAGATCTCCATTAGGATAAGGGTCAACCATATATTCATATCCTATCTTGGCATTGAACTTCAGAACAGGGCTTGTTGCTCCTACTAAACTGAAAGAAGGGCTTGTTAAATGAGCATCTTGGCTTTGTGCAATCCATCCGATTCCGGCAGATTTTCCACCAGTGATATTGAATGTAGTCTGACCTGCGGCATTAAATACAGTTGTTGTAAATCCCCATGGTCTTGTTGCTACATTTGTACCTGTTGTCCATCCCGTAGGAGGAAATGTCGTCCCCTGAAAAGTCTCTGTTAGAATTTGTGCATTCCCTAGTATTGAAGAGACTAAGAAAATGAAGAGTAATTTTGTTTTCATTCAATTTAATTTAAAAGTTTTGGGTAAAAATAATGAAAAAAATGAATGAAATCAACAATATGATGTAAATAATTCAGTAAAAATAAGTGGATGTTGTAATTTATTCGTTAGGAACTGCAAGAAAGTGTAGAACATCCAGTGGTGTCATCATAGGTTGAGGGCCTTTTTACAGAAAACTCAGGATACAATTCTTCGTAAGGATTTTCTAAGGCATGGGTAAGTTTTCCAAGCATTTCTGTTTTTCCGGTATTGATCTCTTCGATGCATTGATAAAGAAGATAATTTCTCAGGGTGAATTTCGGATTTGACTGTCTCATCAGAGATAATGATTCTTCTTTTGAAATGGTATTGGATAATATTCTTGCATCATATTTCTTTATAAAATCTTGCAGTTTTCCTATTTTCTCATCGGTAAAAACGGAATAGGAAATATTCTCAAAAAGAGATTTGATATCACTATTAGGATTTAATTTTTCCAGCTGATTAAAAAACAACGTGTAATCCAGGTGAAGTTCCTGCATCAACCCCTGCCAGTTGGTGAAAAATTCTTCATCGCTCTCCCTAAGTTCATCGAATCCGAATTTTTGGCAGAGCATTTTATCATGGGCTTCCCAGAAATAGGTTCCGTAACGGTTTAAAGTGTCTTCTAAAAACTTTTCATCTTTAATCAGTGGATGAAGGGCGTTCGCCAGCTGCCAAAGATTCCACTGTGAGATCTGTCCCTGCTTTCCAAAGGCATATCTTCTTCCCGGAAGGTCAGTTGTATTTGGGGTAAAATTCAGATCATATTCATCCATCATTGAATAAGGTCCATAATCTATGGTCAGGCCTAAAACAGACATGTTATCAGTATTCATTACGCCATGTACGAATCCTACTCTGAACCATTCGGTCATAAGATCTGCTGTTCTGGTGCATATTTTTTCAAAAAAGTCTTTATATTTCTGAATTCCGTCTGTTGCGATTTCCGGATAATAATTTTCAATAGTGAAATCTGCCAGATCCTGAAGGGTATTGTATTCCCTTTGTGCGGAAAGCAGTTCAAAATGTCCGAAACGGAGAAAGCTTTCTGCGGTCCGGATTACAACAGCACCCTTTTCCAGCTCGGGGTTTCCATTATACATCATGTCTCTTACCACATCTTCACCGGTAAAAGCAAGGCTTAAAGCTCTGGTTGTAGGAACTCCAAGGTGGTACATGGCTTCGCTCATCAGGTATTCGCGCACTGAAGACCTCAGTACTGCTCTCCCGTCTGCATGTCTTGAGTATGGGGTTGCGCCAGCGCCTTTCCATTGGATTTCTGTTTTCTTTCCATCCTTATTGATGATCTCTCCGGCAAGTATCGCCCTTCCGTCCCCAAGCTGTCCTGCCCAATTCCCAAACTGATGCCCGGCATACGCGGTAGCATATGTCTTTACATTTTCAGGAAGGTTATTTCCTACGAGGAAGTCTAAGTCTTTTTCATCATATTTTCCCAGCCCGATTTCTTCGGATAAGGCTTCATTAAAAGCAATCAGCCCTGGCCTGTCAAAACCAGCTGGCTTTATTGTTGCAAATAAAACTTTCGGAGTATTTCTCTGCATCGGGTTGCCGGAAAGGTCTCCTGGAAATATATTGGTAAAAGGCTGCTTGATCTGTTCAATATTCATGGATCAAAGGTATTAATTATAAAAGAAAAGACCTTCCAAATTATTGAAAGGTCTTATGTATTTCTAAAAGAGAATTTATTTATTGAAATCTACCTCATCGGTGGAGTGAAGATTGTCATTGATGTTTTCTTCTTTCTTTTCTGTATTGTTTTTAGGCGTTGGATCTACCGGTCTTGGGTTTTTGATCTCGTCAATGGTCTGAAGTCCTCCGTCGTCTCCATATCCTTCACCGAGGCCTTTCAGATTCGAACATCCGTCCTTCCAGTCTGATGGTCTGGTGAACTTATCATCAGGAGTAATCCCCAGAGATTTGTCTGCCCAAACTTTCTTCATGAAAATTGCCCAGATTGGTAATGCCATTCTCGCACCCTGACCTTCTCCGGTTCCGAAGAAGTGGGTTGCTCTGTCTTCCCAGCCTACCCAGGCTCCTGTAGCCAGTTTCGGAGTAATTCCCATGAACCAACCGTCAGAGTTGTTCTGTGTAGTACCTGTTTTAGCAGCAATTTCCACACCTTTTGATATTCCTCTTCTTCCTAATTCTCCTGAAGCGGTACCGTATTGCGCAACACCCTTCATCAGCTCGATCATGGTATAGGCATACATTGGGTTCATTACTTCTTTCGGTTCTACATTTACTTCTTTGATCACTCTTCCGTTGGCATCTTCAATTCTCCAGATCATTTCCGGCTTATTGTAGTTTCCGTAGTTGGCGAAAGTACTGTAGGCACCAAGCATTTCATAGATTGTAATATCTGATGAGCCTAAAGCAATGGTATTGTTTCTAGGGATGTCTTCTGTAACTCCCAGGTCTCTTGCGGTCTGAATAACGGCATCTACACCTGTCATTTCAATAAGACGTGCCGCTACCGGGTTTTGAGAGTGGGCTAATGCATCTTTTAAAGTTAGCATTCCACCTCTTCCCGGAACATGCCATCCTTTGTGGTCGTACGTACCGTTAGAAACAGTTGAACATGGTGTCATGCCTAGTTTCATAATGGCTGTAGCGTATACGAAAGGTTTGAATGTAGATCCCACCTGTCTTTTACCCTGTTTGATGTGGTCATACTGGAAGTGCTGCCAGTCTATACCACCTACCCATGCCTTAATCTCTCCACTTCCCGGAACCATAGACATTAAGCCTGCCTGTGCAATCTGCTTATGGTATCTGATAGAATCCCAAGGTGACATTTCAACTTCTTCTTCACCAGCCCATGTAAAACGGGAAGTTTTGATCGGCTTATGGAATTCCAGTAAGATAGAATCTTCAGAAACTCCGGCAGTTTTCAGTTGTTTGTAACGGCCGGTTCTCTTCATTGCCTGAGTCATTACACTGGTTACCTGCTTATCCGTCAAATAGTAGAAAGGTCTGTTTTTTCTGCCTCTTTGTTCAGCGTCAAATCTTTTTTGAAGATCTGTTAAATGCTCCTTAATTGATTCTTCAGCATATTTTTGCATTTTTGAATCAAGAGTTACATAGATCTTTAAACCATCCTTGTAAAGATTAAGCTTCTTGCCGGTTTCTTTTTCGTAGCCTTCAAGATATTTATCGATTTCCTTTCTTAAATAGAATTTATAATACGCAGAGTAGTCATCATTAATATTTTTGATCGGATGATAATCTACCTCAATAGGTGTACTGACTGCTTTATCATAGGTTGCCTGGTCTATATAACCTGTTTCAAACATTTGCTGCAAAACAACGTCTCTTCTTCGTTTTGCACGTTCAGGATTTCTCATAGGGTTATTAGCGATAGGTGCTTCTAACATGGCTACGAAAACCGCGGCTTCCGGAAGAGTAAGTTCGGAGGTCGTTTTATTAAAATAAATTTTGGAAGCCATCTCAATACCGTTCGCATTGTATGTAAAATCGAACTTGTTGAAATATAGCGTGATAATCTCTTCCTTAGTATATCGTTTTTCTAAACTTACTGCAACAGACCATTCCTTTAGTTTCTGTATAACCCTTTTGATAGGGTTTTTAGATGGCTCTTTGGTAAACAGTAATTTAGCCAGCTGCTGCGTGATGGTAGAACCTCCACCTCTGTCTCCGCCATATCTCACAGCTCTCAAGATCGATTTCAAATCAATTCCTGAATGCTCTTTAAAACGCTCATCTTCCTTTGCCTGTAAAGCATAGATAAGATAGGGAGGCAGCTGTTTGTAGGTAATTGGCTGTGTTTTCTCCTTTTCAAATTTTCCCAGTAAAACACCGTCCGATGAAATGATTTCAGAAGCGACATAGATATCAGGGTTTTCCAGTTCCTTTACATCCGGCATTTCTCCAAGAAATCCCTGGGAAACAGCAAAGAAAAGTCCTGAAATACCTAAAACTACCGCAATGAGTCCAATCCAAATGAATCTAACCCATCTTTTCCAAGAGGTATCTTTCTTTTTTTTGGGAGGAAGAGGGAAGGTTTTTCCCTTATTTCCTGCATTTTGTCTGTTGTCTTCCATTTATGGTTACGGTTTAGCCGTTTCTACTTTTACTCCAACGTCTTCAATTCCCGGAAGGTTGTCATTTCTCATCGCCTGGACCAGGCCGATTTCATATTTTCCCTTTCCCGGAAATTTATAGTTCATTTTATACTGAAATAATGCTTCCTTCGTATCACCAAAACCTGTACCAAGCCATTCTCCGTTTGGCTTTGCCAGTACATAATTCAGGGTATCTGTTTCCTTCTTTTTGTTCTGGAGATTGGTGAAATTGACAATAAATCTTATATTGCTGTAAGGGTAACTGCTGTTATTCCTTACAACAAATATAATATTTTTAGGATTCTGCGGATCTGAAACTTCAAGATTAAATTTTTGCTCACTTTTCTTATTCCATTTGTTATTAACGGAATTCATTATGACATTCTCTCCTGAAGAGGAATTGCAGCTAAAGAAAAGGATAAGAGGTAATAATCCTAAAATTTTACGCATTTTTATCTTTTTTTGGAGGATATTTCTTTTTAAAATTTTTCTTGTTCGGATTCTGCTGTTTTTTTTCAGGGTCAGAAGAAGCATCCGTTTTCTCCGTCTGTGCTTTTGGCTGCGGTTTAGGATGTTGCTTTTGCTGTTGTCTTGGCTGATTTCCAGCATTGGCATTAGGGTTTTCTGGTCTGTCGGGTCTCTCAGATCTTTCAGCTCTTTCCGGTCTGTTTTTCTTTGGTCCCTGGCTTTGTCCCTGCTGTCCTCCCTGGTTTTGCCCGTTGTTTTGCCCGTTGTTTGGTCTGTTCTGGTTTCTGTTTCTGTTGTTGCCTCTGTTCTTCTTTTCGAATCTGTCCACATTGTTTTCCTGGATCAGGTCGATGGTCTGAATTGGGCTATCAGGTTGCTTCAGATCTTCTAAAGGAAGGATTTTTTCGCCTCTTTTGTTTTTAGCGATTAGCTTCTTAACAAGGTCGATGTCAAAATCATACCATGCCATAGAACTGTCTACGTAAGCAAACCACATTTTCTTTTTGAAAACATCTATTTTAATGCAGAATGCTCTTCCTTTTTCCGTGTCCAGAGTGGTTGAAGAAGAAGGGAAGTGACTTAATGCATCAAGGTAGCTGTCCAGTTCATAATTCAGGCAGCATTTCAGCTTACCGCATTGTCCTGCAAGCTTTTGAGGATTAATGCTCAGCTGCTGATATCTGGCAACATTCGTATTCACAGATCTGAAATCAGTAAGCCAGGTCGAGCAGCAAAGTTCTCTTCCACATGACCCTATACCTCCAACTTTTGCAGCTTCCTGCCTGAACCCGATCTGCTTCATGTCGATCTTCGTTCTGAAAGCACCGGCGTATTCTTTAATCAACTGTCTGAAATCCACTCGGTTATCAGCGGTGTAATAGAATGTGATCTTGGAAGAGTCTCCCTGATATTCCACATCCGTCACTTTCATTTCAAGACCTATTCTGTGAGCGATTTTTCTCGCCTCAATCTTTACGCTGTCTTCTTTTTTTCTGGCTTCCTGCCAAACCTCAAGGTCTTTCTGGTTAGCCTGTCTGTATATTTTAAGTATAGATTCTTCAGGAAATTTTTTCTTTTTCATCTGAATCTTTACTAATTCTCCGGTGAGGCTTACAACGCCTACATCGTGTCCGGGACTCGATTCTACTGTTACTACGCTACCTATATGTAAAGGAATATTGTTTACATTTTTATAAAACGATTTTCTGTCATTTTTAAATCTAACTTCCACAATATCACACCTGTTAGATGCGGGATTGTTGATGTTAGAAAGCCAGTCGAAAACACTTAATTTATAACTATTACCACAGGTATTTACACTTTCACAGCCATTCGCGGTTTTTTTTGGTCCGCAAGAATGGGCAGAATCGCCGGATGTTTTGCATCCACAACTCATATAACTATTTTTTATAATCTTGCAAATTTATGTAAATTTATCTTTATGCAATTCTAAAATACTTAAATATTCAATATCGGTATTGTTTAACATTAAACGTGAAAAATATACCCTGCTTCAAAAGTGGATAAGTTACTAGAATATATACGTTTATATTGATATAATTTTAAAGTGTTATTTTAAACATAATTTTCTTTTAGCATATTGTTTAAAATATTAAGAAATATTAACAGGTGTATCTAAAATAATTTTATATTTGGGTTATATAATAACAGTCTATGAAAAAAATATTAGTATCAACTGCTTTATTGGCGGGTGTTTTATCTTACGCAGGAGGCTTCAGGGTATCTCTGCAGGGAGTGAAACAATTGGCAATGGCGCATACTAGTGCTCATGCCGAAGATGCAAGTGTGGCATTCTTTAACCCAGCAGGGATGTCATTTATTCCTTCTAAACTGAGTATAGTAGCAGGAGGGTTCGGTGCAAGTAATAAAGTTACTTTTCAAAACTTAAATACTTTGCAGAGTACAGAAACAGATAATCCTATTGGTACTCCGTTATATGCTGCGGTTGCTTATAGACCGATAGAGAATTTATCTGTTGGTTTCAGTTTTACAACACCTTTCGGAAGCACAATCCAATGGCCAGGAGATTGGGAAGGTAGAGAATTGGTGCAGAAGCTGGAGCTTAAGAGCTTCTACTTTCAGCCTATGGTCTCTGTAAAGCTGGCGCCTTGGATGTCATTCGGGGCGAGCTATATTTATGCAAAAGGTAAAGTAGACTGGGATAAAGCGGTAACGCAGTTTGGAGGTGAATTAAATATTAAAGACGAAAAGGCAAGCGGGCACGGTTACGGATTCGGTTTCTATTTCAGACCTGATCCTAAATTAGACATCAGTATTGCTTACCGTTCACCTATAGATATGAAGGCTAAAAAGGGAACTGCAACATTCAAATTCCCGTCAGCATCTATTTATCCGTTATTAGGGCTGGATCCAAGTACAGGACAGGATAAATTTACAGCAACACTTCCTTTGGTAGAAGAATATACAATTGGTTTAACATATGAAGTGACACCGAAATGGTTAATTTCAGCGGACTTTAACTACCATGGATGGGAAAGATACAGTAAACTGACTCTGGATTTTGCTACGGCCCCAGTGGGGAACCAGCCAGACCCTACAGTTCTTGTATCTCCTAAAAACTTTAGAAACTCAAAAACATTCAGATTGGGTACACAGTATGCATTTACGGATATGATTTTTGGCCGTTTAGGTGCTTACTATGATGAATCACCATACACTGACGAGAACTTCATCCCGGAAACGCCATCATTTAACACTTATGTAATTACCGGAGGTCTTGGCTTTAAACTAAAACAGTTTGGAGTTGATATAGCAGGAGGATATGCCCTTCCTCAGGCCAGGGATGTAAGAAATGCAAATCTTGGCTTTAATGGACAGGCAAAAGCTAAAGCATTTTACTTTGGTTTAGGTTTATCGTATAACCCTTTTTAATTGAAAGACTATGAAAAAAATTATAATATCAACACTTGCCGTTTCCGCACTTCTTTTTACAACAAGCTGTGAGAATGATTTTGATACTGATGTAAAAGATATCCAGGTGACAAGCGGGGAGGCGAACTTTTCTAATTATGTTTCTTTGGGGAACTCGTTGACATCCGGTTACAGGGATGGAGCTCTTTACAGCAGCGGACAAAATGAATCTTACCCGAGCATTATTGCAATGCAGATGAAGCTTGCGGGTGGCGGAGCATTTAAACAGCCTTTAATGCCTAATGATGTAGGTGGATTTATTGGACTGCCGGGCTTTCCTGGAAAATTAACCCTTCAAGTGACTGCAAGCGGAAGCTTGGGTCCGGTTGCAAGTAGTCCTGCAGCAGCATTAGATAATGTAACTCCCGGTGGGCCTTACCACAATATGGGGGTTCCGGGGGCGAAATCTTTCCATCTGGTTGCACCAGGTTACGGAAGCGCTGCGAACCTTGCTCTAGGAGCTGCAAACCCATATTTTGTGAGATTTGCTACTTCTCCAACAACTTCTGTTTTACAGGACGCAATGGCTCAGAAAGCTACATTCTTCTCTCTTTGGATTGGTAATAATGATGTATTGTCTTATGCGACCAATGGAGGCACGAATTCTCAGACTGTGGGAGGAGTGACTACTTATACTCCGGCAACAGTTCAAAGTGGCAATGTAAATCCGCTAACTTATAAATCAAATGATATTTCCGATCCTAATCTTGTAGCGGGATCTATTAAAACTGTACTGGATGGTCTTAAAAGTGTAGGAACAACAAAAGGAGTTATTGCAAATATTCCTTATGTTACATCTATTCCTTTTTTTACGACCGTTCCTTACAACCCTTTGACACCGACAACTTTAGGAGCTAATTTAACAACTCTTAATACGAATTTATATGGACCATTGAAGCAGGCACTTACTGCTTTGGGAGCAGGAGATAGAATTAATTTACTTTCTTCCACTTCTTCTAATCCTGTTTTGATCAAGGATGTTGCTCTTACGAATCTGTCTGCACAGCTTACTGTTGCTCTTACTCCTGCATTAGGATTGCCTACAGCAACAGCTTTTGGACAAATCTTTGGACAGGCAAGACAAGCTACATCAGAAGATTATATCCTTCTTACAACAAGTTCTCTAATTGGAACTCCTGCACCTGGTGCGCCAGCGCCTGCAAATGTTTACGGAATTTCTTATCCACTGCAAAATCAACATGTATTAACAAAAACAGAGGCTTCTCATGTGAAAACGGCAGTTGATGCCTATAATAACTCTATAAAATCACTTGCTGATTCTTATGGATTGGCTTTTGTAGATGGTAATGCTAAAATGGTTGAGCTTAATGGAAAGTCAGGCATTATTTACGATGGGGTAAGATATACTGCCAAATTCGTGACCGGTGGAGCTTTCTCTCTTGATGGTGTACACCTTACAGGAAGAGGGTATGCGGTTATTGCCAACGAATTTATTAAATCGATCAACGCAAAGTATAAATCTAACCTACCGCAGGTAGATCCTAATAAATATTCAGGAGTAAAATTCCCGTAATAATACAGGAAAATAAAAACTTAGAAACCACAAGAGTAATTCTTGTGGTTTTTTTTTAAATTTGCAAAATCTTTAAAAAGTAAAAATGGCCGATCAGTTAAGTTATCTATTTTGTACAAGAACCAGCAAGGACTTGGCAGAAAACATTGCCCAATATTATGGGAAAGAGTTAGGAAAAATCAACTTTCAGGAGTTTAGTGACGGGGAATTCGAGCCTGTTTTGGATGAGTCAGTAAGAGGAGGACGAGTTTTCCTAATCGGATCTACCTTCCCGCCTGCAGACAATCTTTTAGAGCTTCTCTTGATGATTGATGCCGCGAAAAGAGCTTCCGCTAAAAGCATTACTGTTGTAATTCCTTATTTCGGACTTGCAAGACAGGACAGAAAAGACAAGCCAAGAGCTCCAATAGGTGCAAAACTGGTTGCTAATTTATTAACAGCTGCAGGGGCAACAAGAATAATGACCATGGACCTTCATGCAGACCAGATTCAGGGATTCTTTGAAATTCCGGTAGATCATCTGTACGCTTCAAGTATTTTCGTTGATTATATCAGAGCTTTAAATCTGGATAATCTTACCATTGCTTCACCGGATATGGGAGGTGCAAAAAGAGCGAAGAACTACGCCGGTCACCTGGGTGCCGAGGTAGTAATTGCTTATAAAGAAAGAAAAAAAGCAAATGTTGTAGAAGAAATGTTCCTTATTGGTGATGTGGAAGGCAAAAATGTGATCCTTATTGATGATATGATTGATACTGCAGGTACACTTTGTAAAGCGGCGGATATTTTAATGGAAAAAGGAGCAAAATCAGTAAGAGCGATGGCTACTCACGGAGTACTTTCCGGAAAGGCTTACGAAAATATTGAAAACTCTAAATTGTTGGAAGTTATTGTAACTGACTCAATTCCTGTTAAAAATAATTTGTCAACTAAAATAAAAGTGCTATCTTGCGCCCCATTATTTGCGGACGTTATGAAGATGGTTCATGAGCATCAATCAATTAGCAGTAAGTTTATTATTTAATTGATTTTTAGCGAGTTGCAAAATTAAACAAAACAATTTTTTAAATTTTTTATAAATGAAATCTATTACAATTCAAGGTACAAAAAGAGAAAGCGTGGGCAAAAAGTCTACAAAAGCTTTACGTGATGCTGAATTAGTTCCTTGTGTTGTTTATGGAGGTGAAGCACCTTTAAACTTCTCTGCTGAAGAGAAAGCTTTCAAAGGTTTAGTATACACTCCTGAAGCACACACGGTATCTATTGAACTAGACGGAAAAACAATTTCAGCTGTTCTTCAGGATATTCAGTTCCACCCAATTACGGACAAAATTTTACATGCAGACTTCTACCAGTTATCGGCTGATAAGCCAGTAATTATGGAAGTTCCTGTAAGAATTACCGGACGTTCTAAAGGTGTTGTGGCTGGTGGTGTTTTACGTCAGTCTTTCAGAAAATTAAAAGTGAAAGCTCTTCCTGCAAACTTACCTGATGAGGTAGTTGTAGATGTTACTCCACTAAAAATCGGTAACAAGATTTATGTAGGAGGGATCAAAGCTGAAGGATATTCTTTCGTACACCCTGACAATGCAGTTGTAGTGGCTGTTAAGATGTCTAGAAATGCAATGAAAGGTGGTGCAGTAGCAGAAGATGATGAAGATGAAGAAGCAGCAGAAGAAGTGGCAACACAGTCTCCTGACGTTCCTACAACAGAAGAAAAATCTGCAGAATAATATTTGCTTATTCAACAAACCATATAAACCTGTCAATCTATTGACAGGTTTATATTTTGTGATAAAATGATGATAATTATATGAGGGCTATTCAATCCATCGAATCTTTCTATCGCCTGACCAATATCAGCCTTTAAGCCACTACGTCCTTTCAGAAAAAAAGCCGTAAATTTGAAGTGTTCTAAATAAGAGCAATCTAATTTAAAATTTTAATAAATGTTTGACATTCAGGAAATAAGAAGTCAGTTTACTATATTAAACCGCGAAGTGAATGGTAAACCATTGGTTTACTTAGATAATGCAGCAACATCCCAGAAACCGGATTCTGTTTTAAAGGTCTGGAATGATTATTATACAGAGCTTAATGCGAATGTTCACAGAGGAATTCACACATTAAGCCAGCTGGCAACAGAAGAAATGGAGCTTTCAAGAAGGAAAATCCAGAAATTAATCAATGCTAAGCATGATTTTGAGGTCATTTTTACAAAAGGAACAACAGAAGGTCTCAACCTCATCGCCTACATTCTGACCCAGAAGCTTAAAAAAGATGATGAGATTATCATTTCTTACCTGGAACACCATTCCAATATCGTTCCATGGCAGCTGCTTTGCGAAAGAACCGGGGCAAAGCTCAGAGTGATCCCGATTGATGAAAATGGTATTCTTCAACTGAACTATCTGGATGAATTTCTTAGCGAGAAGACAAAAGTGGTTGCTGTAAACCAGGTTTCCAATGCTCTAGGAATTGTAAACCCGATAGAAGAAATTATTGCCAGGACAAGAAAAAATTCAGATGCTTATATTGTAATCGACGGGGCACAGTCTGCACCTCATTTCGAGATCGATGTACAGAAGATGGATTGTGATTTCTTTGTGTTTTCAGGCCATAAGATGTATGCTCCGATGGGAACAGGAATCCTTTACGGGAAACAGGAGATTCTGGAAGAGCTTCCGCCGTTTCACGGAGGAGGAGAGATGATTGCAACATGCTCTTTCGATGGTACTACGTATGCCGGGCTTCCTTTTAAGTACGAAGCGGGAACTCCAAATGTAGGAGGAAATATTGCACTGGGTGCTGCTGTTGATTTTATTGAAAAAATAGGCAGGCAAAATATCCAGAATCATGAAAATGCCTTACTGGAATATGCTCAGAGAAAACTCTTGGAACTGGAAAACATAAAGATTTATGGAGAGAAGGCTAAAAGAGTAGGTGTAGTTTCCTTTAATCTGGAAGGTGTGGGAATATCTTCCGATGTAGGAATGATTCTTGATAAAATGGGAATTGCGGTAAGAACAGGACATCACTGTACACAGCCTATCATGGACTTCTTCAATATAGCCGGAACGGTGAGAGCCAGTTTTGCGGTTTATAATACTTTTGATGAAATTGACAGGCTTGTAGAAGGCGTAAAGAAAGCCCAGAAAATGTTGGGATAACAATATAAAAAGCAGTTAATCAACTGCTTTTTTTAATTTAACATGCTGTTTATTAGTAAATATTATGTTAATGTAGGTTTTCTAGTGAATATTAATTAGTAATTTTATTGAAACTAATAATTAATATATCATGAAAAAACAAATACTATTTTTTCTGATCACGTGTGGATTTTATAATGCACAGGTGTTTTCTGAGAACTTTAACGGAGCCGGATTACCTTCAGGATGGACCACTTATAATCCGGATACCGTCTACAACTGGGAGGTGGGAACAGCGAAAATGCAGGCCCAAACGGTGTAAACACCAATGCGAGATTAATATCGCCTGTTATTAATCTTTCTGCAGTTTCAAATCCAAAGCTTTCATTTAAATATGCCAATAAGATTTATGATCTAAATTCTACCTTGAAGGTTGAAGCCTTTAACGGAACATCCTGGATACAGATATTTTCCTCTTCAGGAGCTTCCGGAACCTGGATTATTGACCTCAGCACACTTTCCTATATTCTTACAGCTTATAGCCTGGCAGGAAGTATCAATTTAGCTCCATATGCCAATGCTAACTTTCAACTGAGATTTGTATATGATGACGCGGGAGATTACTCCTTTGGAGTTGCGGTAGATGATGTGGTTATTACATCAGGAGTATTGGGAACTTCGGAAGTTTCTCTTGCGGATAAAATACAGGTGTATCCCAATCCGGTACAAGATTATCTATATATTCAATCAGATAATCTGGAATTTGATTCTGAGGTTGCGGTAGTTGATATGGCGGGCAGGAAGGTTAAAAATTTCATTGGACGGCAAGCTAAGTATGATCTTTCTGATCTGCAAAAAGGATACTATTTTATTCAGATAGATAATAAGAAAGAGATTATAAGCAGAAAGATCAGAAAAGAATAAAATTTACCAGGCCCGAATCACAGATGCCTCCTGAAGCTGTAGATGAAGTTTTAACCCTAAAAGCTTTCATTACTGAAGTGAATTAATTATAGATTTTTTTTCCAACATAAAAACCCTTTCAATTATTTGAAAGGGTTTTTTACTTTTATAGAATAAATTTTAGATATTCGGCTTCCAGTCCACAACAGCTCTGATGAAAGCTTCTGCATTTTCCACCGGAATATTCGGTAAAATTCCGTGTCCGAGATTAGCAATATATCTGTCTTTTCCAAAACGGTTGATCATTTCGGTGACCATTTTTTTGATCGTTTCAGGAGTAGAATGTAATCTTGCAGGATCAAAATTTCCCTGAAGCGTCATTGTATGATTCGTTAATGTTCTTGCAAATTCAGGAGTAATTGTCCAGTCCACACCCAAAGCTGATGCTTTAGACATCGTCATATCCTCAAGAGCGAACCAGCATCCTTTTCCAAATACCACCACATGGGTAAGAGGGCTTAAAGCTTCAACAATCTGATTGATATACTGCCATGAGAATTCCTGATAATCTGTAGGAGAAAGCATACCTCCCCAGGAATCAAAAACCTGAACAGCAGAAACTCCTTTTTCAACTTTTCTTTTCAAATAGGCAATCGTAGTATCTGTGATCTTCTGAAGCAGTAAATGAGCCGCTTCAGGCTGCTGGAAACAGAATGATTTTGCAATGTCAAATGCTTTACTTCCTTTTCCTTCCACACAATAGCACAAAATTGTCCATGGAGAACCTGCAAAGCCGATCAGCGGAATTTCATTATCCAACTTCTGAAGAGTCAGTTCAATTGCATCAAAAACGTAACCTAGCGTATCATTTACATCAGGAACTTCAATATTCTGAACCTGTTCTGCTGTTCTGATAGGATTGTCCAGCCACGGGCCAACTGATTCCTTCATTTTGAAATCAATTCCCATTGCCTGAGGAACTACAAGAATGTCAGAGAAAAGGATCGCAGCGTCCAACGGAAATCTTTTGATCGGCTGGATGGTGATTTCAGCAGCCAGCTCAGGAGTCTGACATCTTGTAAAGAAGTCATACTTATCCCGGAGAGCAATGAATTCCGGCAGATATCTTCCGGCCTGTCTCATCATCCATACCGGCGGTCTTTCTACAGTTTCTCCGCGGAGTGCTTTTAAATATAAGTCGTTTTTAATCATAATTTATTTAAACTAATACAGCCGTTGCCGGCACTCATTATTTTTACCAGCCAGGCGTGCGGCTGCTTAAAGTTCCTTTTTTATCAACTCAAAAATGGAAGCCAGGTTGTTTTCTTCTGATGTAAAGATTTCTTCTGTAGTGTGGTTTCTAAGCTCACCAGAGGTGGTTTCCCCAATTGAAAAAATCTTCATTCCTTCTAAAGAGTTGAGTTTTGCAAAACTACGAACTCCGCTTGGACTAAAAAAAACTGCAGCATGATATTTTTCAGGTACTGAGGGATAGAGCTCTTCCGTTTTGTAAATAGTGATCTTTTTATAGCTAATGTTCTGCAAAGGAAGTTCATTATCCAGGACATCAATGGCAAGATTACCGCAGAAATGAAGGAATTGTTCGTGCTGGCAGCTACCGATGATAAATCTTGAAAGGGTTTCAGCATTTTTCAGAACTTTGAATGTTCCGAAACCGTGTTTTCTCAGTTCACGTTTCGTTTTTTCGCCAACGCAATAGATTTTATTGTAGTTTTTTGCTGTAAAATCCTCGTTGGGTTTAAACTGATTGCTGAAAAATGAATTCACTCCGTTGACACTGGTGAAAATCAGGGAATAATTCTTTAAATCAAATGCAGCTGTTTTTATAGGCTCTGTCCTGATTACCTCAATACATTCAGCCGAAATATCCGATCCTAATTCTTTGGATAATAAAGTAGCATCTATGGCTTTGGTAAACAGAATTTTCATTAGATTAAGGTTTGTCTTTTAAATGCAGATCAGTCACTAACAGTCTTACTTTTGTCATAAAATCTTTACCCGGATCGTCTTTTACAGTAAAATAATTCGGATCCGTTTCTTTCCAAAGTTTAGAACCTCTGAATGCGCCATATTCTGAATGGCCTATAAGATATTCAATATTATATTTTTTAGTCAAATATCGGACTAACCAGGCGTTTGATAGTGCCTGCTTTTCCGTGAGCGGCTGCTTCCTGCTTCCTATATTTTCAATACCGATTGCACAGTAATTAAGGCCTATAGTGTGTCTTGCAAACATATTAGGCTCCATAAGCTGGTAAATGGTACCGTCTCTGTCAACAATAAACTGCGAAGAGACATTTAAAGTACTCTGCTTTTTTAAAACATTTCTGGCGGATTCCAGATGGGTCTTATTGAAATAATTATAATTTGTTTCAACAGTTCCGCCTGCGGTATAATGCAGAACAATTATTTTAGGAGAAATAGTCGGTGAGTTTTGTACAATGTTATGATGGTCTTTGAGGTACTCCAAACTTAAACGGACTCTCTCCTGAGAATAATCGATAGGCTTGCTGACGATTTTAAACTCGTTGGTTTGAGCTTTCGTAAAACATGATAACAATACAAATAAAGCATAGATGAGGTTTTTCATAAAAGCAGCTTATTTGGGGTATTGATAATGTCCTGTGATGGTATATTTAAAGAGACAGTCTTCCAAAACCTGTCCGCCTCCTATGTTATGCACAATAAGGAATCTTTTTCCGTCAGCAGATTTTTTATTAACAACAATCCCGATATGCGTCAGATTTCCCGGTAAAATCCATGTTACAATATCTCCCGGAACATAAAGTGCGGGGTTGGTTTCAATAGATTTTACTTTTCCAAATTTTGAAAAAAATACGGCAAGATTGGGAACTCTTCTATGATCAATATTCGTGTCAGGCTTTTTTAATCCCCAGGTTTTCGGATACTTTGAAAAGTTCTTTACCATATCCTCGTGTACTTCTTTTTGCAGATCAATACCGAGTTTTCTGTATGCTCTTATGATAACATCCGTGCAAACTCCTTTGTCAGCCGGAACATCGCCGTTGGGATATTTAAGCATGAAATAGGCAGGATCGTACTTAACGGAGCTGTCTATTAGCGTCAAAGCAGAATTGGACAGTTGAAGGCCAAATTTATTCTGCGCATTTGCAATAAATACACAAAATAGAAATACGAATAAAAAAAAGGATTTTTTCATTGTTCTGCACTTGCGAATATAAACGTTTAATCTGCTTAAAATTCTAATACGAATTCTTAATTTCAGTCATCAGTTCTTTTCCTCCGTTTTCAAGAACGACCTTGGCGAACTTCTTTCCAAAATTTTCGGTGTCATTATATTCAAAGTTCTCATCGGTAGCAATGCAGTTTTTGCCATCAAGAGAGCAAAGAGCAGCTTTGAAGCGGATCTGGTTTTCGATCATCTCAGCAAAAGCTCCGATTGGGGCCGTGCAGCCGCCTTCCAGTGTGCTCAGGAAACTTCTTTCGATCTCTACACAGATTTGGGTTTTCTTATGGTTAATCTGGCTCAGGATTTCATTGATCTCTGTTTTATCAGAATGTCCGGCAACAGCAATGACTCCCTGCGAAGCGGCCGGGATCATTAGCGGAAGCATTTCATAATCAATGTCCATTTTCATTCTCTTGATTCCTGCCAGAGACAGAATGGTGGCATCAAAATCTCCTTCTTCCAGTTTCTGAAGACGGGTCTGAATATTCCCGCGGATGTCAGAAAACTCAGCATGAGGATAATTTTTTAACCAGAATGCCCTTCTTCTTAAGCTGCTTGTGGCTAGCTTAAATTCATGGAACTCTTTATTTCTTGCAGATTCTTTTCTGATGAGTACGTCCTGAGGAAAATCTCTTTCCAGGTAAGCAACAATCTCAATATTTTGAGGCAGTTGCGTAGGGACATCCTTTAAAGAGTGTACGGCAATATCAATTTCGTCATTCAATAAGGCAACATCAAGGTCTCTTGTAAAAACCCCGGTGATTCCTAATGAATAGAGCGGCTGATTTAAGTTCTTGTCGCCGGAAGATATGATAGGAACGATTTCCGTTAAATAATTACGGTTCTGTAGGTGCCTGGCAACCTCTCTTGCCTGCCAAAGTGCAAGTGCGGAATTTCGTGTTCCGATTCTAATGCTTTTCATTGAATTCGTTGTTTGGTTGTTCAACTAATATTTCGTGCATTAATTTACTAATTTCTTCGGCTTTTAAAGGATTGTCGATGATAAATTTTGCAAAACGGTTGGTGATTTTCTGGATCATTTTGTCAGAAAGCTCCATGTCCGTGATGTTTATGTATTTATTTTTTTTATAAAAATTATGCATTTCATTGCGTTCCATATTCTTCAGAACCGCTTTGAAATGGTGAATATTGGGTGCTAGCTTTCTCTTTTTTTCCCATTCCAGAAACTCTTTCATCAGTTCTTTGATGATTTTTTCAGCTTTTGGAATCTCTTTTTCCCGCTGCTGAATCGTTTCCTGGATCTGCTTTGAAAGCTCATCTACATCAATCAGGGTTACGTTTTCATTCTCGGTAACATCTTTTTCAACGTTGTGAGGAATAGAAAGATCAATCACAAGAGTTTCTTTTCCGTTCGGAAAATGAGATTTATTAATAATAGGATGTCTGGCTCCTGTAGCAACAATAAGAATATCAGTATTTTTTAATTCCCTGTCAAAATCAGAATAATCAACATGAGGAATACTGTATTTCTGGGAAATCTTTTCAGCTTTCTCCTGAGTTCTGTTGGCAATTTTAATTTTTGGCTGGTAGACATGCTTAACCAGGTTTTCAACCGTATTTTGTCCGATCTCTCCCACACCCAAAAGAAGAATATTCTTTTCTGTAATTTTCTTCTGGCTGTTTAAAATATAATGAACTGCAGCATAAGATACAGAGGCGGCTCCGTTGGAAATTCCGGTCTCATTTTTAATTCTTTTCGAAATCTGAATTGCTGCATTAATTGCTCTCTCCAGATATGGATTGGAGTTCTGTCTTTCTTTTTTAAAACGGCTATATGCTTTTTTGATCTGCCCTATGATCTCAAAATCTCCAATAATCTGACTTTCCAGCCCGGCTGCCACCCTGAAAAGATGGATAAGTGCCTCTTCTTTGGTAAGAATATTGGCAAACTGAAGAAAATCTGTAAGGTGTACTCCGATTGTTTTGCAGTATTCCTCTGCTACCAGGAGATAATTCGGAGAAGTAGTGTAGATCTCGGTTCTGTTACATGTGGAAACCACAAATGCGTCCCCTAAATCCATATTGTGGACCCTGGCGACAAAATTCTTGATGTTATCATCAAAAAATGCAAACTTCCCCCGCGTTTCCACATCAGCCTTTTCGTAGCTGATGGAAAGTACAGCAAAATTTGATGTCTGATGAATATTGGAATACTGTAACATAAGCAGTCGCAAATTTACGGATTTTTTAATTAACCAGCCTCTGATAATGTATATGATAATTATCGTGAAAAACTATGGTAACAGGCAAGGAAAGCAGTAGGCAGAATAGGGAAAATTTAGATTTATGGAATGCCTTTGTACCCTGGAAAATATTTTATAATCAACAATTTATCATTTAGAATAAGCCTTTTTGGAATTATTTTGCATAAAATATCCTCATCTCCTGGCTTCCGTCTTTCAGTCTGTCAATTTTAGTTTAAATCAGGCTCCGTAAATGATTAAACCAAAAGTTAATAAACAATTGTGAATTTTAATAAAATTTTAACCAAATTATATTCATGTTAAATTTCTTTAGTGGTGTTAAATTTATATCTTTGTAAACTTAAAATCAGAAGAAAAATATGAGTTTATTTGATATGTTTACGCAAGAAATTGCGATAGACCTTGGTACTGCCAATACCCTTATCATCCATAATAATAAAATTGTTATAGATCAACCGTCAATTGTTGCAATTGAACGTTCTACGGGTAGGCCGATTGCCGTCGGCGAGCAGGCTAAGCATATGCAGGGTAAAACTCATGAGGATATCAAGACAATCCGTCCATTGAAAGATGGTGTTATTGCAGATTTCCATGCTTCTGAACACATGATTAAGGAATTTATCAAAAAGATTCCCGGAATTAAAGGAAGATTTATTCAGCCGGCACTAAGAATTGTTATCTGTATCCCTTCCGGTATTACTGAAGTTGAAAAAAGAGCAGTAAGAGATTCTGCTCAAAAAGTAAACGCAAAAGAAGTAAGGCTGATTTACGAACCAATGGCTGCGGCAATAGGAGTTGGAATTGATGTACAGAAGCCTGAAGGAAATATGATCATCGACATAGGTGGTGGTACTACAGAAATTGCAGTGGTAGCTTTAGGAGGTATCGTATGTGACAAATCTGTGAAAATTGCAGGTGATGTATTTACAAATGATATTGCTTACTATCTTAGAACTCACCATAACCTTTACATCGGGGAAAGAACAGCTGAAAGAATTAAAATTGAAGTAGGTTCTGCAGTGGAAGATCTTGATGTTGACATCGAAGATATCCCGGTACAGGGTAGAGACCTTATTACAGGGAAGCCAAAAGAGATCATGGTAGGATATAAGGAAATTGCACGCGCATTAGACAAATCGATCATCAGAATTGAAGATGCCGTAATGGAAACGCTATCTCTTACTCCACCGGAATTGGCTGCCGATATTTATAAGACAGGTATCTATCTTGCAGGAGGAGGTGCTTTATTAAGAGGCCTTGCTGACAGATTACACAAAAAAACAGGTCTTCCTGTATTTGTTGCAGAAGATCCGTTGAGAGCTGTAGTTCGCGGAACAGGGATTGCCCTTAAGAATATGGATAAATTCAATTTCTTAATTAAATAATTTTAACCTTTTACGACTATATATCTGAATGGGATTTTTGCTGAGACTATTTTCGAAGAACGCCCTTTTTGTCTTCTTTATATTCCTGCAGATTGTTGCTCTGGTTCTGATATTCTCTAAAAACGCCATGCAGAAATCATGGGTAGCTGGCCAGTCGGCTGCGCTGAATTCATGGATTTCGGGGTATATTGATGAAGGGGTTTCATATCTGAAGCTGAAACAGATCAATGAAGGTCTTGTTGCCCAGAATAAAGCCCTGATGACCCAGCTTTATGGTAAAGAAGGTGCGAAAAATCCTGTATTCAGAAAAGTACATGATACATTAGGCGGTGGACAGATCTATACTTTTGTAGATGGTGAGATTGTCTTTAACAGTATCAACAGAAGAAATAATTACTTTACAATTAACCGCGGCCGCAGAGACGGTGTTTTCCCTCAGATGGGCGTAATGGCTCCTAAAGGGATTGCCGGGATTGTAATCAATTCTACAGACAGCTACGCTTTGGTTCAGTCCGTTTTGAGTGTTAACAGGATCAGAATCAACGCTTCACTGAAAAATTCAGGATATTTCGGAACCTTAACCTGGAATGGTGATAATTCAAGAGTGATGCATCTTGCAGACATTCCTAAATACGTTGCTTTAAAAGTAGGTGATACCGTTGTTACAGACGGTAAATCAGCTATTTTCCCTAAAGGGGTAATGATTGGTACTATTGCAGGATATTCTGTAGACAATAAAACTGGTTTTTGGGATATCTCAGTAGAGCTGAGCGAGAAAATGGGTGCTTTAAGCAAAGTATTTGTTGTGAAAAACCTTAAAAAAGCCGAAGTACAGAAAATTCAGGATACATTGCAGGCTGTAATAAAAAAAGAAAATGATTAGCAGGACTCTATTTACCGATATATTGATCATGATCTTCCTGGTTGCATTACAGATTTTTGTACTCAACAGGATCACGATTTTCGGAAAGTACACACCGGTTCTTTATCCGGTGTTCGTCATGTTCTATCCTTTCTTCAGAAATAAATATCAGTTTTTAGCTTTAAGCTTTTTAATCGGACTTTCTGTAGATGCGTTTCTCTACTCGTGGGGAATCAATGCCTTTGCAACAACGCTGATTGCTTATTTCAGAACATTGATCTTCAGAACTTCCACAGATACTTCTACAGACTTTTTCTCTTTTCAGTCCCTTCAATGGGCGCAGTTTTTACTGTTTCTGTTTTCGAGTATCTTCCTGCATCAGCTTTTAGTGCAGTATATAGAATTTTTTAAATTTAGCCGTTTTTTTGAAATATTACTTAATGTGGTGATCACAAGTATAATTTCCTTTATATTTATAGTGGTTTACGCATTAATATTTAAAATCAAACAAAAAGTTTGAACACACGTTATTTAAAAATCTTTTCTGCTCTCGTAGTCATCGCTCTTATTTTTGTGGCGAGGCTTTCTTATTTGCAGCTGTTTACAGACCGTTATGCCTTAAATGCAGCAAACACATCTATTAAAATTGAATACGTTATCCCGCAGAGAGGGGTTGTTTTTGACAGGAATGGAAAGATCCTTGTAGGGAATCAGCCTGCCTACGAAATTTCCTTTACGCAGGCCTTAATGAAACCGGATTTTGATACCCTTGGGTTCTGTAACCTGATGCAGATCAGTAAGGCGGATTTTATTAAAAGAATCGAGATCATCAAAAAAGAAAAATACTATTCAAAGCTGACTCCTATGACCTTTCTGAAGGACCTCAGCAGGGAAGATATTGCCAGGGTACAAGAAATTATTTTCAAATATCCGGCATTCAGTATTGTTTCCAGACCTCAGCGTCAGTACGAAGTAGCTACTTCCGGAAACCTTTTAGGATATACCAGTGAAGTGAATGAAAGAGAAATTAAAAAAGATTCCACATATTACCTTCCCGGTGACTTTATCGGGAAAACAGGAATTGAGAAATCTTATGAGAAAGATCTTCGCGGTATAAAAGGAATGAAATATATTCAGAAGGATATTAAACTCCGGAATATTGGTTCATATAAAAACGGGGCGTTAGACAAAGATGTAGTTACCGGAAAAGATATTACCTTAACTATTGACTACGACCTGCAAAGAATGGCTGAGGAAATGCTGGTTGGAAAACATGGGGCAATTGTAGCAATAGATCCAAATAACGGTGAGATCCTCACCCTGGCAACAGGTCCGGATATTGATCCTAATTTATTTACAGGGCCTTACAAATCAAAAAATCTGTACGCATTATCAAAAGATACCTTATACGAAAACAAGCCTACATTTGACAGATCCGTGCAGGCGGCCTATCCTCCTGGTTCCACTTTTAAGCTGCTAACTGCCCTGGCGGGAATGCAGATGGGAGTAATGGACGAAAATACGGTTTTCCCTTGTGGAGGCGGCTTTTATTATAAAGGTTTAAGAGTTAAGGGACATGGTGGAGCTGATCCTCTTATTCCTTCTATTCAAGTTTCCAGTAACTGCTATTTCTCGCATGCGTTTATTGCTATTATGAATAAATATCCGGGCGATCCTTCCAAAGGAGTTGATGAATGGAAAAAAATCATGAGCAGCTTTGGAGTAGGAGAATACCTGAATAATGATATTGCCGTAGGCTCTCCGGGTAGAATCCCTTCCGGGAAGTTTTATGAAAAAAGAAGCGGAAAGAAAAACTGGAGTTCCGACTATACCATGAACGGTTCTATTTTTAATGGAATGGGACAGGGTGACGTTTTGGTTACTCCTCTTCAATTGGCGAATTATGTTGCTGCCATTGCAAATAAAGGCTGGTTTTATACCCCTCATATCGTTAAATCTATTGATGGTAAGCCGAATCCTGATCCAAGATTCAAAACAAAACATAAAACCCTTGTAGATCCCAAGCATTTCGAGCCTGTACTGAAAGGAATGGAGGCTGTAGTATTGAGAGGAACCGCAAGAAGCTTGAAATCCAATGACTTTACCCAGCTTGCAAAAACGGGTACTGCACAGGTTCCTCAAGGAAAAGATAACTCTATTTTTGTATTGATTGCTCCCGCAGACAAGCCTAGAATTGTTGTGGCGGCAGTAATGGAACATGCCGGATTTGGGGCAACATGGGCGGGCCCAGCCTGTACTGTGATCGCTGAAAAGTACATAACCGGAGATCTTAAGAGGGAACACCTTTACAAGAAGATGACCAGTGCCAGCTTCATGCCTGAGTATAAAAGACAGTGGATTGCGGATCTTAAACGCAAAGGATTATATAAAGACCCTGCAGCAGACTCTGTGAAACTGAAAAGAAAGCAGGATAGTCTGAACCTTATCAAAGAGCAGAAAATAAAGCTGCAGAAAAAAATACAAGAAGAAACAAAGAACAACACTAAAAACGTAAAGCGATGAAGTGGGCAGAAGGAATAGATAAACTAGGCCTCGGGCTGTATTTCCTGCTTTGCATTTTTGCAATTGCAAATATTTACAGTGTTGACCAGAAATTAGGGGAAAAGCAGTTGATTTTCTTCTGTATATCCCTATTTGTAGGGCTTATTATATTCGTGGGAAGAAGCAAATTCTTCGAGAATATGTCTGCCATTATCTATATTGGCGGTGTTTTGCTTCTGATTGGACTTTTCCCGTTTGGAAAAGAAATTCTTGGTCAGAAAAACTGGTATAAGTTTGGAAGCTTTACCATGCAGCCAGTGGAATTTGCGAAAATAGGAACCGCTCTTATGCTTGCAAACTATGTTTCCGGACCGGATTTTAACTTGAAAGTTAAAAAATCACTCTGGACTGTGTTAGCCATTATCGGGATTCCGGCAGTAGTCGTTCTGGCGATTCCGGATGTCGGTTCCATGCTTGTATTTATTGCCTTCTTTATTGCCTTATATAGGGAAGGTCTGAGTGGTCTTCTATTTGGAGTAGGATTTGTTTTTGCCGGAGTCTTTTTGGTGTCTCTTGCCATACCTCCTGTTTATGTAGCATTAACGGTTGTGGTAATTGCCGGGATTTTAATTGCGATGAACTATCACAGAATGTCCTGGGATGTAATTTCTATTTCAGGAATTGCCGGTTCAGTCCTGCTGCTGTGCGGATTGGCTTTCGGGTCACCCTATATTCTGGAAAAACTTCCAAAGCACCAGAGAGAAAGAATTGAGGTTCTTTATAAAGGAGAAAAAGCATTCAGAGATACTTCCGGATACAACTTATTATATTCAAAAACAGCTATAGGTTCCGGCGGTCTTTTAGGAAAAGGATACCGCGAAGGATCAGTAACGCAAGGAAAATTCGTTCCTGAGCAGGAAACCGATTATATTTTCTGCACAGTAGGCGAAGAATGGGGGTTTGTAGGAAGTGCGGTGCTGGTTTTATGCTATATGATTTACATCGGGCGGATCTATTATCTCGCAGAACAACAGAAATCCACCTTTAACCGGGTATTCGGATATTGCTTTGCTTCCATCCTGATGATGCACTTTACGATCAATTTAGGAATGGTTATGGGGCTTTTTCCGACGGTGGGTATCCCACTCCCTTACTTCAGTTATGGTGGAAGCTCGCTGCTTGCCTTTTCTATGATGACCTTTATTTTCTTTAAACTGAATTATTCGGATAAGAACAGTTTGGTATAAACAATAAACTATAAATAGATATACCCTACTTAGGGAAATAGAAACCTTCCGTAAAACAAACACCGATCTGATGCAAGCTTATATTCTGGATCAAAATTATCAGAACATACATTTTACTGAGCACCCTTTCGACAAAGGTGAGTACGAAAACTGTACCTTCAGGAACTGCAGCTTTGAATATGCAGATCTTTCCGGTTTCAGCTTTACAGACTGTGAATTTACCGGATGTAATCTAAGTATGGCAAAATTGGTGAAAACCTCTTTTCAGGACACAGCTTTCAAAGAATGTAAAATGTTCGGGCTTCAGTTTAATGACTGCAACGATTTCGGACTTTCATTTACATTTGATGGATGTCTACTGAATAATGGTGTATTCTACAAAACCTCAATTAAGAAAACGGTATTTAAAAATTCCAGGTTAATTGAAACCGATTTTGCCGAATGCGATCTGTCCAATTCAATATTTTCAGGCTGTGATCTTTCCGGGGCTATTTTCGACAATAGCAACCTTGAAAAAACAGATTTCAGGACTTCCTTCAATTATTCTATAGATCCTTCCGTAAATCGTCTTAAAAAGGCTAAATTTTCTCTTTCTGAGGTACATGGACTTCTTTATAAGCTGGACATTGAAATTGATAGGGATTAGAAGTTAGATGGTAAGTAGATGTAATTCTAAAAATAAAAAAGCCATCAGATTCTGATGGCTTCATTATTTAAATCAATTATTTAAAATTAAAAACTTGTCGCTGCGGATGGAGTAGAAGAAGCTAAATTGTTATAAGCGTCTCCGTTCTCGTTGATCACTCTTTTTGCAAACCTGAATTTTGGTCCCCAGTAAGAATCATTCAGCGATGAGATCATTACCCCTTTAGAAGTGGCTGCGTGGATGAATTTGATTTCACCTTCTTCAGTTACACTTTCTACGATACCTACGTGAGAGATTCTTCTTCCGTGTGAAAAGAAAATCAGATCTCCTTTCTGAAGCTCACTTTTATCAATACTTTCACCCTCCTGAGCCTGAGAAGCTGCTACTCTTGGTAAGCTAAGCCCTGCTGCTGCTCCGAATACAGAAAGAACGAAAGCCGAACAATCAATACCTCTTCTTGTCATTCCTCCGTATCTGTATGGAGTTCCAAGGTATGTTTCAGCTTCTGTAAGGATATTGTCGATGGTTTTATTGTATTTGACTGCCTTTGCAATCTCAGAATTCTTAATAGCTTTTTTCGCGTTTGCGATAGATGCCGCCTTTTCCGCCAGGAAAGAATCAATAAGTCTTTGCTTATCCTGCTCCATTCTCTTATTATCAATAGAAGCTAGTTTGGCATCTGTTTTGTATTCTTTAGCGTAAGTTGCTGGCTGTGAAACTACATAATTTGTAGCGCAAGATTGAACTGAAACTGTAGACACTAAAGCAACTAAATAAAACAAAACTCTTTTCTTCATATATATTTGATTATCCGTGTTAAAAGGAATATTTATTTTCAAAAGCATTACAAAAGTAGAGATTCCGAGCAAAAGACCTCTGATATGATTATTGTCAGGTTCTTTATTTAACACATTTTAACATATTATTTAAGTATGTTAAAGAAAAACAAACCGCAACCGCCTATTTTTGGTGAGTCTGCGGTTTTTTTTATTAAGATTCTTTAACATAATAAATAACTTTTCCTTTATTAATCGGATTTTATGATTTAAAATTCTAATTTTTAGGTTGTTAATAAAACAAAAAAAATTCCCCGGAAAGCCGGGGAATTTAACTAATATGGAACTTTACAGATGTTATTTTGTAAATAACATTTCTCTATATTTAGTCATTGGCCAAAGTTCATCATCCACCATCATTTCAAGATCATCAGAAGCTTCTCTGATTACATCAAATAAAGGAATTACTTTGCTGCAGTATGTTTCTGCCTGCTTCTGACTATTGGATACAGCTTTCGCTGCTTCTCTCGCTTTAATAAGATCCTCAACGCCCAGTTTAATCTTGGAAACGTTTTCAGAGATATTCGTGATCAGGCTCATTTGCTCTTTTGCCAATGTTCTGAATTCTTTATCCGGGAATATTTCTTTAAGACCTTTTACGTTCTCGATCAATCTGTTCTGATAATTTAATGCAGAAGGAATGATGTGGTTTCTTGCGATATCACTTAACACTCTTGCTTCAATATCAATGACAGTAGAATATTTCTCTAGCTTGATTTCGTTTCTTGCCTCAACCTCTCTGTGAGTAAAAACCCCGATTTCTTCATAAAGATCAACGAATTTTTTATCCATTTCCTGCTTAAGAGCTTCCGGAGTAGTCTTTAAGTTATTTAAACCTCTCTTTTTAGCTTCCTTCGCCCAGTCATCAGAATATCCGTCACCTTCAAACATAATGCTCTTGCACTGCTTGATGTATTCTCTTAATACATTGAAAATCGCTTCATCCTTTTTAAGCCCTGTTTCAATAAGAGCATCTACCTCCTTTTTGAAATCGTTAAGCTGCTTGGCGGCAATTGTGTTCATTACCGTCATAGATTCTGCGCAGTTTGCAGAAGAACCTACTGCTCTGATTTCAAATTTATTTCCTGTAAATGCAAATGGAGAAGTTCTGTTCCTGTCAGTATTATCTAAAAGAATTTCAGGAATTTTTCCAACCACATTTAACTTAAGGTCGGTTTTTTCGTCCGGAGAAAGTTTCCCTTCCGTTACTTTTTCAAGCTCTTCCAATACTCTGAACAGCTGGCTTCCGATGAATACGGAGATAATTGCCGGTGGAGCTTCGTTGGCACCCAATCTGTGGTCGTTGCTTGCAGAAGCGATACTTGCTCTTAAAAGGTCAGCGTATTCGTAAACTGCTTTGATTGTATTAACGAAGAACGTCAAGAACTGTAAGTTTTTCTTAGGGTTTTTCCCCGGGCTTAATAAGTTTTCGCCTGTATCAGTAGCTAAAGACCAGTTGTTGTGTTTTCCGCTTCCGTTTACTCCTGCAAATGGCTTTTCATGGAATAAAATATGGAAATGGTGCTTGTGAGCAATTCTCGCCATGATATCCATCAATAAAGAGTTGTGGTCTACGGCAACGTTTACTTCTTCAAACATGGGTGCAAGCTCAAACTGGTTAGGCGCAACTTCGTTATGTCTTGTCGTTACAGGGATTCCCAGCTTCATGCATTCAATTTCCAACTCTTTCATGAAGTTCATTACCCTTGTCGGGATAGAACCGAAATAGTGGTCATCCAGCTGCTGCCCTTTAGCAGGAGAGTGTCCTAATAAAGTTTTCCCTGTTAAAACAAGGTCCGGGCGCGATTGGTATAATGCGGAGTCAACTAAGAAATATTCCTGCTCCCATCCTAAAGTAGGAGTTACTTTTGTTACGTTTTTGTCAAAATACTGCATTACGTTGGTTGCAGCTTCATCTACAGCATTCAAAGCTCTTAAAAGAGGTGCTTTATAATCTAAAGTTTCTCCTGTATAAGAAATAAAGATAGAAGGAATACATAAAGTAGTTCCCATGATGAATGCAGGAGAAGTAGGATCCCATGCCGTATAACCTCTTGCTTCGAAAGTGTTTCTGATTCCTCCGTTCGGGAAAGAAGAAGCATCAGGCTCCTGCTGGATCAATAAGTTTCCGCTGAATCTCTCGATAGCTCTTCCTCCTTCAATTGGAGTGAAAAAAGAATCGTGCTTTTCTGCAGTAGTTCCTGTCAAAGGCTGAAACCAGTGTGTGTAGTGAGTCGCTCCTTTGCTCATTGCCCAGTCTTTCATAGCTACGGCTACCTGGTCTGCAATGTGTCTCTGGATCTTTGTTCCTTTTTTAATAGCATCCATAATAGACTGGAATGCTTCTTTAGTTAAATATTCTCTCATGGTCTCTTCTGAGAAAACATTCTGGCAGAATAATTCTGACAGTTTTCCGGGAACCTCAACAGAATTATCTCTTCTGAAGTCCTTAAATGGTAAAGTTTCTAACGCTTTGAATCTTAAAGTTGACATAATAAGGTTAATTTTTACAGGGCAAATTTACAAAAAAAATGAATTCAAAATATTTCACCCCTATATTTTTTAGGGGTATTTGTAAAATTTATTAAAATCAAACGATGGTTTAACTATTTTTAATAGGGTGATGGGCTGGTGAAAGGTAATGTTTAGCCCTTTAATAAACATCACAATGCATTTTTATGATATGCATTATACAATTTTAAAGATACAAATTTAAACTGCTGTTAAAAGATACTTAAAATAAGTTGAGCGAAGATTTTGTATATTTGTGTGAAATTTATTTTATGACAAATTCTAGAGCTAGAGAAACAACGGAAGCAATTGAAAGATTGTATATTTCTATGAGACACCTCTTTTACAGAGGTTTTTTTAAACCTGCCGGTGTTTCTGGAGAAAGTATCAGAAGTTTGTTAAAGACTATCAATCCAGAGATATATGGTACCATGAATATTCCTAATAAGATGGAATTGGATGGTTTGATGTACGTTTTAGACAGACTTCCGGAAGGGATTGAAGAATGTGCTTTTATTCATCTTACATCGGATGAAGGTTTTGATAAAGGAAGTTTCGAACCCATTGTACCTAAAAAGAGAAGAAGAAACTGTTACCGTATAGATGAACACCAGATGAATATTGAAGTTCTTTTGGGACGTTCTGAAATTTATGACATTCTTACCCACTTAACATTCTTATTTATAGAAGCAGATAAAGTGAGGAACCTGGCTTTCATTCAGGATGAAAACTGGAAACCGACACGCGCTTTTAAAATTATTGAAGAAGTAGTAAAAGGTGAAAAGAAATTCAGCAGAAAAGAAAAAGAAGTTGCTCTTATTCATTTATCTTCATTAATAGGAAGAACTTTTGAAGAAACGCTGAATGCTTACAATGCATTCGGGGATGATGAAAATCCAGACCGTTTATTCAAAATCATCTACAACTTAGGAAAAGTAAGTCTGGAAGATGCAAAACAGACGAGAGAAAGAGAGATTCATTTCAGTGCTATATTAAAGGAAAGAGTGGGACATCACTATTTTGGTGAAAAATGGGCCAACAAAGTGAAAGAAGTTTTATTTGAAAACGATCTTCATATGCGTCCGCTTCACATCATTTCTGCCAATATGCACTCTGTGAAAAATATGCTGTACGGAAATGATGCCTTAAAGAAAAAAGACAACAAACAAGTAGATTACAAACTTTACGGAGATATTTCCGATAAAAAAGAGCTTCGCGACAAAGTTTCCAAATATGCTTTGGAAGAAGGAATGATTTATATTAATGATAAGAGCGGAAGTAATATAGATGTTCAGATCATTGATCTAAGCAAGACTGACCTTAAAAATACTCCGTTCAACGGTATAAAATATGGCGGAGACGATGTGATCATGGTTTTCGATTATGCTTTCGGAGAGCAGGCATTTGAGGTGATGGACGAATTATTGAGGCCTTTCGAGCACAAAGGAGAGGTGTATATGATGAAAGTGAAATCCGTTTCCATTATGGGTAAAGCAGGAATTCTTGCCGGAGGAAAAGGAGATATCATGATTCCTACCGCCCATATTTTTGAAGGAACAGCGGATAACTATCCTTTTGAAAATGCTTTAAAGCTGGATGACTTTAAAGATGATGAACTGAAAGCATTTGAAGGTCCTATGATTACAGTTTTGGGAACATCACTTCAAAATAGAGATATCCTTTCTTACTTTATGAATACTTCATGGAAAGCCATCGGTCTTGAAATGGAAGGAGCGCATTACCAGAAAGCCATTCAGGTAGCTTCTAAGATCAGACATCATATTGCACCGGACCTGTTCGTGTGTTATGCATACTATGCTTCGGATAATCCATTGGAAACAGGAAGTACCCTTTCTTCAGGAGGTTTAGGTCTTACAGGAGTAAAGCCTACTTATCTGATCACTTTAAGAATCCTTGAAAAGATTTTACAAAGCGGGAAAAAAGAAATTCCGGCTAAAAAATAATTGATTTTAAATCATATATGAACCTCAGATGTATTTTACATTTGAGGTTTTTTTGTTTTGAGCACTAATGATACAAATGTTTTCAGGGATGAGACGAATGATCCCTGTCAAGGTCTAATCTTGACAAGGATTGCAGAAAATATGTATAATCATCTGAGAATCTGTTGATAAAATTTTAAAAATCAGAGCAAATAAAAATAATTATCTTTAGAAAACATAAATTTCAAACAATGAGCTCAGTTGCACAATTAGCAAAAAGATTCAGGGAAGTCTTGCTGGATGGCTTATGGATCGCCAATACCAATTTTAAAGATCAGCTTAAAGATGTTACCTGGGAACAGGCGGTCACAAAAGTAAACTCCTTAAACACAATCGCTATGCTTACATTTCATATCGATTATTATATTGCAGGATTGATCAATGTTTTTGAAGGTGGCGATTTGGAAATAAGAGATAAGTACAGTTTCGATCTTCCGCCCATTGAGTCTCAGGAACAATGGGAAGTGCTTTTAAACAAACTTTGGAGCGATTCTGAGAAATTTGCATCATTATTGGAGCAACTGCCTGATTCTAAAATGGATGAAGTTTTTGTTGATGAGAAATACGGAACATATATAAGGAATATTGATGGAATGATTGAGCATTCTTATTATCATTTGGGACAGATTACATTAATTAAAAAGATGCTGACTCATCCATAATTTGGAACACAAATACCACTAACATTTTTCACGAATCATGAGTGTTTAAAAAAAGCAAAATCTGCATGAGCAAACTTAACCATCAGAATGAAAACCCATCTAAAGTGTTAACAGATCAAAAAGCCCTAAAATAGCTTCATATTTGAAGGGTTTACATAATTTACCTACCTTTAAAAAAAATAAATTTTAAATGAAAAAATCGGTTGCAATCATTTTTGCGTTTATCATTTCTCAATTTCAGGCTCAGCAAGGAGCTTACTATCAGCAGAGTGCGAAGTACAAGATGAATATTGATGTGAACGCTGAAAAATTTACTTACCAGGGAAATCAGACCTTAGAATACACAAACAACTCACCGGACGAGCTCAATGTAGTGTATTTCCATCTGTATTGGAATGCCTTTAAACCCAATTCCATGATGGATCAGAGAGTTGCAGGCCAGGGTAAAAATGGAGACTCAAGATTGCAAAAGGACGGTATTTCAAGATTAGCTTCAATTCCTAAAAATGAGGAAGGAGCACAAAATATCCACTGGCTTAAACAAAACGGAAAAGAGGTGAAGTTTGAGATCCAGGAAACGATCATGAAGGTGTATCTGGCAGAACCGGTTAAACCTAATTCATCAACAACTTTTACCATGGAATGGGATGCTGTGATTCCTCAACAGATCAGAAGAAGCGGAAGAAACAACAGAGAAGGAGTTGACATGACCATGACACAGTGGTATCCGAAAATTGCTGAATACGATTATGATGGCTGGGCAACCTTTGACTATATCGGAAGAGAATTCCATGCGCCATTCTCAGATTTTGATGTTACCATTAAAATCAACAAAGACTATGTAATTGGAGCAGGAGGTATCCTTGAAAACCCAGCAGAAGTTAAAGGTTATGACACAAATGCAAAAATAAAAGCCGACAAGGATAAAAAAGCAACATGGAGATGGACGGCAAAAAATATGCTGGATTTTGCATGGAGCGCGGACAGAGACTATATTGTAAAGAGTTTTGACGTTCCGGAAGGTCCGAAAGTATTTTTAGTGTATCAGCAGAATGAAAAAACAAAAGTTTGGGAAGAAGCCCAACCTTATGTTACTAAATATTTTCAGTTGATGAACAGCCATTTCGGAAAGTATGTGTATCCTACATACGCTTTTATCCAGGGAGGTGATGGTGGTATGGAATACGGAATGTGTACGATGATCCTGGGAGAAGCTAAAGATATTAAAGGTTTAATGGGATTAATGGCTCATGAAGGTGCACACTCATGGTATCAGCAGATGCTGGCCACCAATGAATCTGTACGTCCGTGGATGGATGAAGGGTTTACCAGCTACGCAGAAGGTTATGTCATGTATCAGCTGTTTCCGGAAGAACTTCCGAATCCTTTTGCCAATACTGTGAATGCTTACAGAAACTTCATTAAAAAAGGAATTGAAGAACCGGCTGTATGGTTAGGTGATCATCATGATAACGGATCCTCTTACACGTATGCTTCCTATGTAAAAGGAGAATTATATCTGGTGCAGTTGGGCTACATCATGGGAGAGCAAAAACTGGCTGAAACTTTAAAGCAATACTATGATCAATGGCATATGAAACACCCGTCTGACAGGGATTTTCTTCATATTGCACAAAAAGTTTCAGGGATGGATCTGAAGTGGTTCCACAATTACTGGATCAATACCACAAAAACCATCGATTACGGAATAAAAGATGTGAAATACGATGCAAAATCTACCACTATTACTTTAGTGAATAACGGGCAGGTTCCAATGCCTGTTGATTTCAATGTAGTGACGGCAGATAAAAAGATCGTTACTTATCAGATTCCTTTAAATATGACACGTACCTGGAAGGAAAAAGATATTTATGGAGACTTTAAAACCATGCCTTACTGGCCATGGACTCAAAAAGAATATATACTGACAATTCCTTACACCAAAGCTCAGCTGTCTGTCTTAGGAATAGATTTAAGCCAGAGAATAGCAGATGTCAATATGAATGATAATATTGTAGAAGTAAAATAGTAGGTCATATAACATAAAAGATAATCCCACAGAGCTTTTTCTGTGGGATTTTTTATTTGGTATAAAAAGCTTCTAAGCGTTCCTTAGCATCCTGGATTTTAGTACAGACCTTGAAGTTCACTATTCACTTGCGAAGCAAAAATTCACCATTCACAACTATATCACTACCAATCTGAAATTTACCATATCCTATTTAATCCCAAACTGCAGGACCATCCAGTGATTAGGATGATTCTTTACAAGATTATTTCTTAAAACCTCATCTTTTGTATTGAGATAGCTGTATACTTTTAAAGGAACAGAATCAGGATATTCTTTTAATCCCTGGTTTACAGCGACCTTAGCATTTTCCTTCTTTCCTGCTCCGTCCAGCGCCTCAGCTTTATAGATGTAAATAATAGCGGGCACTTTTCCATAAATATCGAAGGTTTCACTTTCCAGAAGTTTCATAGCTTCTATCTGGAATTCCGTGTCTGGTTTTTTTCCAATCATAGAAGTACGGCTGAGATGCTGCTGATACATCAGGAAAAGCAAGAGGATGTGAAGGTTTTTCGTCTCTGGATTAGAGGCCAGCTTCTCAATTCTTTGGACCGTTTCCGGTGTCATTTCGTCATTTTCTGCCTGCAGGCTTTTAGTATAAAATTCGTCCAGAATATCATAAACAGCCTTATCATTCCGGTCGATCTTCGATTCCTGCTTTATTTTCAGGAATATTTCTTTTACCTGATTTCCGGATTGGGCAAAAGTATTCAGGCCAATACAAAAGAATATGGTTAAGATCAGTTTTTTCATGGAAGCGGAATAAAATATTTCTGTTTTAAAGATAATTAAATGTTTCCAATCTTCTAAATTTCAGGCTCAAGTTTATGTGTTGCCTTAATAAAATAATGTGAGGGTAGATGCTTGTAATCAATGTTTTAATGATGATACTCAGCACAGCAATAAATATAGGGTTATGAATTATTCTAAATAATATAGATATTGCTTATTTTTGAGGATAAAGGCTTATTTTTACAACCGTTTTTTAACCCAGATTAGCTTAAAAAATAAATGAATTCAATTGTAATCAACGTAGGAAACAGCAACATCAGATTCGGACTTTTCAATGGGGACAACTGTGATATTTCATGGGTGATCAACACAAAGCCATACAGAACGGTAGATGAGCTGTATGTACAGATTCTCATGCTTTATCAGACCTACAAAGTAGAACCCAAGGATATCAGTAAAGTCATCATAGGGTCCGTAGTGCCACAGCTTACCAAAGTCATGGGTTCGGCGATCAAAAAGATCCATGGAATTCAGCCTGTGATTGTAGACAGGTCTACACCTTCCGGGGTTCAGGCAAAATCCAAACAGATGGGAACTGATATTTACGCTAATCTTGTAGCTGCCCATAATCTTTACCCAAACAGAAAAAAGATCATCATTGATTTTGGAACGGCTCTTACAGCAAGCTGTGTGACCGAAACCGGAGAAACATTAGGAGTGATCATTGCTCCCGGAATTGTAACCTCCTTAAATTCATTGATCAGCCAAACCGCCCAGCTTCCGGATATTGAGCTGAAAAAACCTAAATCCGTATTAGGTCTGGATACCGTAACCTGTATGCAAAGTGGTATGGTATATGGGTTTCTTGGAATGGTGGAGGGTTTTATAGACCGCATCAATGAGGAAGTGAATGACGAGTGTTTTGTGGTAGCGACAGGCGGTGTTTCTCATGTTTATAAGCCTCTGACGGAAAAAATTCATGTGATGGACAGACTTCATACACTGAAAGGGCTTTATTTTTTAGGAAAAGACTTATAGGAAAAACTCCAATGAACCAAAACGTATTATGAGAAAATTAAAAGAATTTCCCAAAATAGAAACAGAAAGACTGATTCTTTCCCAGCTGAAAGAAGATATTCCTTTTGTGACTGAATATTTGCAGGATAAAATTTTCTCAGATCTTACTTCCAATATTCCTTATCCTTATACCGAGGAACATGCCGGACTTTGGGTGAAAATGTCCCGGGAGTCTTTTGAGAACAATACAGGATATACTTTTGCTGTCCGCAATAAAGAAGGACAGATTTTAGGAGCGATTGGTCTTCACGACAGGGACGATGATAAAGCTGAGCTGGGATATTGGACGGGGAAACCTTTCTGGAACCAAGGCTACGTAACGGAAGCTGCTATAGCTTTAATTGAATTTGGGTTTAAGGTGCTGCATTTCAATAAAATCTATGCTACTTATTTTCTACATAATCCTGCATCCGGAAGAATCATGGAGAAAATTGGAATGGAAAAGGAAGCTTTGTTAAAACAGCATCTCAAAAAAGAAGATGAATATTTTGATGTTATGATGTATTCTGTTTTTAAAAATAAGTAATGTTCTAACCTTTCGTGGAGCAGACGTCATGTTCCAAATTAATCTCTTTCAAAAAGTCCTGGTTATTCAATATGGCAAAAGACTGAAATGGAAATAAAGGAAGGCATTACGTCCTCTTTTCCACACTGCAAAGGTTCAAAATAAAATTATCTTTTGTTTTTAAAGAATTCTTTAACGATAGTTGAGCATTCATTTTCCATCACTCCGGTTACCATTTCTGTTTTTGGATGCAAGGAAAGATGCTTGTTGATAAATCCTCTCTGTTCATCTCTGGCCCCAATTACAACTTTGGAGATCTGTGCCCAGGCTAAGGCTCCGGAGCACATCACACACGGTTCCAGAGTTACATAAAGCGTGCAGTTGATCAGGTATTTTCCACCCAGAAAATTGGCGGCGGAAGTGATGGCCTGCATTTCTGCATGGGCAGTTACATCGTTTAATGTTTCCGTAAGATTGTGAGCTCTTGCAATAATGCGATTGTTGGAAACAATGACACATCCGATGGGAACCTCATCTTTTTCCAGTGCGGCTTCTGCTTCCTGCAGGGCCATTTTCATGTAATATTCGTCGGTAAACATTTTTAATCTTCAATAGTTAAGGTTAAAGGAAGCCTGAGGTAATATCTTACCGGATCGCCTTTGCTAACAGCCGGGGAAAATTTCTCCGAAACGGAATACAGTGCAATTTCAGCTTGCCTGTTGAAGGTGAAATTATCCCCTTGTGCATGTACATTACTGATGCTTCCGTCTTTTTCAACAATAAAAGCTACGTTTGTTTTTACTGTTTTTGTTTCAGTATAAACCCCTCCCGTATAAAAAAGATTAGCAACTTCCTGTCTCAATGTATTGAATCCGCCAGGATAGTCCGCAGATTTTTCAAAAACAGCAGATTTCTGAGTGTTGTTTACCGCTATGCCTTTCGGACTCTTCAGGGACTGCAAATCTTCCAGGTTTCTTACTTTTAATAAAGCTCCTATCATCGCTACGTTTTCAATGCTGTCCATCTTTTTCATGAAAAGCATAAAATCAAGTTTTATATTGGCTTTTTTGAAAGAATCCGGTTCTGCGTCAAACTTCTTTTTAAACTCTGTATTCAGCATATTCCTGTGGTGGTTATAATAGTTTTTAACCTGCCGGAATTCTTCCTTCTGCTGCGAAAAACAGAAAGAGAAAGTAAGGTAAAACAGGCAAAGGAATAAAGCTTTCAAAAGAGTATATTTATGTAAATATAATTAAAAAATGGGAACTTTTATTCTTCAATATCAGCTTTCGAGATAACGGTTCAGAGATTCCTGGAGATGGGTCCGGATGTCATCAACTAAACCTTTCGGTTCCAGAACTGTGACTTCTTTACCATAGGAAAGGATTTCCTGCATAAAGTCGTAAGTAGGGTGGAGGAAGAACTCAAAATAAATTTCTTCCGGTGTTTCTTTGGTTTCTTTCTGAGACTGGTGAAGCGGAAAACTTCTGATATACTCTCCCTGATGCCTGCTGCATTTCATAATGATCTTCTGAGGATTTTGTTCTGCAAGATTCATAACCCCGAATGCATTTTTGAAATGTTCCCTGAAATTGTAGTTATACTTTTCACGGAATTTGCTGTCGCTTACATCCAGATAATTGACTCTGTCTAATCCGAATGACTTTAAGGTTTTGTCTTTAGTGTCAATTGCGATCAGGTACCATCGGTCCTTGGATTCTTTTAAAGCCAGCGGATGCACTTTCCGTGAAGTCATGACTTTATTTTTGTAGTTATAATGCTCAAAACTAACGACTCTTTTATTACGGATGGCGAAGAAAAGATCATAAAAATGCTCTATGCCGGTTGGCTTTCTGCTTTCAAAAAAGATAAAATCTGAAAAATCCGGATGAAGATTCAGGGCGTTGCTTACCTGAAAAGACTCCAATAATTTTTGGTTGTATTCGTCCACTTCCATAATCGGGCGGCTCTCAATATAATACCTGTTGTCACCTTTCTTTTTATTGTGAATGGAAAGATTAAAAAGATCGGAAATCTCACGAATGTCTCTCTGCAGCGTACGGATCGAGTAGCTCTTAATCCCTGCATCCTGGAATTCGAAAGAGTTTAAAAGATAGTCCTCCAGCTGCGAATAGGTAGCCGGAGAACTTTCTAATCTTTTGATAATTAAGGCATATCTTGTCAGATAAAAGTCTTTTTTCATTCGTCTGTATTTTATAGGGCAGCACTGCTGCATTCATGGTAAAATTTTATAAGACAAATATATAGGCTTAATGCGACAAAACGTGTCGTGTTTTATTTTTTTTGTGGGAAGTTTTGAGAAAAAAATAAACCACAGTATTTCTGTGGCTTACGGATTATTGGTCAAAATATTCTTTTCCTTTTATATCTACCCATCCTTTTTTACCTTCTGGAGTTTCAAATCTGGCGAAATTCCCTACATAAGGTTCAAGTTTTTTGTACTTTGGCTCAGAACCAATATTAGGATAAAAAGTAACCAATCTATTCTTCTTTAAAAGAAGGTACTTTTGATAAGAAATGATTTCACTGTATTCAAACGGCAATATTATTTTTTGATCTTTAAAATCCCAAATTCCATATTTATTCTTTATTTTTGAAATAATATAAGATATTTTCAATGGGGTAAATAGCATTTCTTCACTGTATCCATACTCTATAATTTTTTCATTTAGTTTACTTTTTCTTTTCAAAGTATATTCAATTTCTAAACTTTTTTTATTATTTAAAAACTTTGGATCTTGGCCATAAATAAGGTATTTAATATCTAAAAGTTCATCTTCTGGTTCAACAAAAATATGATACGATTTTTCCTGGATTTTATTTTTTTCAATTGTATAGATTTGGAAACCATTGCTGGCATTTTCTTTATATGATTTATCTGATTCTTTTTGTAGGGCTAATTGAGAATAGTCATTTAGTAATCCATTTTGTGTATAAGTTAACAAAGTCCCATTCTTTAAAATAATTTGTAAAATATCCGGATTCTCAGAGTAATGATAAGTAAGAAGTTCTTGATCTTTATATAAAATGGATAGTTTTTGATCATAAATATTTATCTCATCAGATTTATGTGTTATAATCAAAATATGGGTAGAAATATGATTATAAATGGCAGGAAGTAAGATATTATTTTGAGCTTTTAATCCAAATTTACCATTTTCTTCAAATTTTGTTGGAAACTCTTGTGCTCCAAAAAAATTTATTAAAAATATAAGTAAAAAAATAATAAGTTTCATTGTTTATAATTTTATCTGGCTAATATAATCATAATCAAGAGATTTGTCTATCATTTTTTGCCATTGCCATTGATAAAAAGATTTATATTTAAACTTTGGGTTAAAATTTGGCTTTCCATCTTCTGTCACATTGCTTTCTTGTGATTCAGCGAATTGTCTGTAATCCATTATGTTTTCCAAAGTTTCGCTTTGATTTTTAACAATACCTAAAAAAGGAGTCCAATATCTAATCTGGACTTCATAATTTTTTATATCACTGCTAACTTTCTTTTTTGTAGTTTCAGCATCGAAGTCAGGTAAATTAATATTTTCAAGTTCTATTACAGAAGTTTTTTTATCTGTTATGAGTTCTGATTTTTCATTGAAATAAGAGCTTTCACCAATAATGTTGATTAAAAATTTTTTTTCAAAATCTTCAATATCAATCGGAGATTTTTCAGAATTCTCAATAACTGATTGAATAACTCTATATTTAGTGTCAAGTGGAAAATATTTTTTTAAATCAATTTTTACATTATTTAATTCATCTAATTCAGCTTTTTTACGTACAATTAAGGTTTTTAATTTGTCAATTTCTTTACTGGCTTCATCATCAAAGGTATGAAGTAGACCAAGAGAATGTCCAAGTTCGTGAATGACTAGGGCAAGTGCATCGTCGTCCTTAATGGCACTTTTAAAAATATGGGTAATCCCTGAACTTCGATAAGAATAAGCCTGTGTTTTAGCATCTTCATTTTTACCACCTTCAATAGAGGTGTTTATAAATACGTAAATAATATTTTTTTGATTAAGATGTACAACTTTGTTTTTTAAATATTCTGATTTGTAATCTAGATATTCTTTATATAATGTATCTTTTATTTGATTCCAAGCGTTTGTGGCAGTATGATCCTCATGAAATTTTTTAGCTTTTTTCAGATTAGACTCTTTATCATATTTAAAATTCTTTTTGAATGCTTGTATTATTGTTTTTATACAAGCATTCATTTTTTCAATGTTTTTTTGAATTACTGTGACATTATAGAATAGTGCAGAATATTTATTTTCAATTAAATCATTGTATATTAATGCATTTCTTTGGTTGTTTTCCTGGTAATTGACAAATAGGTTTCTTCCTTTCATTTTAACTACATCATCTTTAAGAAAGTCACTTTTTTCCAACTTTACAACATGGGTATGTTCAGCAAGATTGCCTCTAATATAAGCTTGATTAAAAGATTGTTTATTAAAAAAGTCATGTAGTTTATTAACAAATTCAAATTCTTTATGATTTTTTAGTTCAACATTTGTGGAAGGAGTGGAGTCAAAAGAAATAAAAACTGGTTGTATAATTGTTTCATATACTTTTGCATTAGCTTTTACAATCAATCTTCCAACTGTTTTGCTTTCATATTTTGCTTCAACACTTATATCATTTTCAAAAGGTTCTATACATTCTATCTTTATTTTATAATATTTGTCATCAGAATTAGTAGCTGTTTCTGTACGCTGTTTTGTTACAATGATTTTGTTTGTCATGGTTACAAAGGATTCACTATTCTTATTCCATTCTTTACACTCGTATTCCAATAATTCCGGTACTTCATTATTATTATCTGTGCTTACATACAAAAGAACATAGCTTTTTTCTTTATTTATTTTAGGAGGCCAAATACTTATATATGGACAAGAATATCCTGTATACTGCTTATCAGTAATCTTCTTTCCTTCTTTGTTTTTATAATGTATTATACTTCCAGTAGGACAATGTTCTATGTTATGTTTATCAAATCCAAATTGTCCCATATATCCAGAATCATCCAAACCGAGCTTTCCATTTATATTCAACTTATCTTTCATACTTGTTTTTGAACGATAAAATGTGATATCACCTTCAAGTTTATATTTTGCAAATTTCTTTCTGTCAGTCTTATAAACGTCCACATCTGCGACTCCGATTGTTGCGAGATTCCTAATATCTATATTTTTCATTTTTAAGTTTTTGAGATTAAAATTGTAAAAAAACAGCGGTGATATTTCACACCGCCATTAAGGTTATTATTATCCCACGATTGTTGTAGGCAATGTTGTAGGTTTATCACTATGTGATAACTGTGCATCCAAATCCAACCTGAAACTCGTTTCAAACTCCAGTTCCGAAGGATTCTCACAATTTTTAGGATCAGTTTCCGGGAAAATTGGCAGTGGCTGATCCACCGGAAGCCCTGTAGACTTATCCTGAAGAATGGTAAGTGTTGTAGGCAGTCTGGTAATCCAATATTTACCTTGGGGCTCTCCTGTAGGTTGTCTCATTTCGTCCACAATACTCATGTACATTGGGTCTCCGATTACCGGAACTTCACCGCCATTCCAGATAAGACCTGTTTCCAGGAAGAACTGTACGGCGTTTTCAAAGCCTGGTTTTACGGTAACGATAATTCTTGCCATACCTGCCTGTAGGAAGCTTCTGAATAAGGGATCCATACTTTCGCTCAGGTAGAATTCCTGCCAGCTCTTACGGTTAGCCCAATAGTACGAATAGAAGGTATAATCCATGATTTCCCATTCAAATGCCTGTTCCATAAACTTGGCGAGGGCGGTATATTTATCCAGGTTTTCATTCAGGTATACCTGGAAGTTATCCATAGTTGTTTTATCATCGGCTCCATTTGTTGTTGCCTGCCCTAATGTATTAACATAATCCTGCAGCAGGTATGCAATACAGTTGTGCTTTAAGACATCATGTTCCATATAACGGTAGAAATGATCTTGTCTTTCTTTAGCCTGAGCCTCTTTTTCTTTCTGTTCCGCATCTAATCTTGCCTGCTCCTCCTGGAATTTTGCATAAGCTTCTTCATACGCTTTAATAATGGCATTGAAACTTTCTGTTTTCCAGTTGTTGATGTATGCATCACTCAGCTCACAATTTATAGTTACCTTTATGTTGTAATTTTTAACATTATGTCCTCTCACCTGAAAAGATACAGGGCCGGTTACGTTGAGACCGGATGATCCTTCGTCAAAATTAATATCACCACGCTCAGATCGGCCGATCATATCTCCTTTTAAATTGGAGCAGAATACTTCGGAATAACGGGACCCATCCCATCCGCCACCTCTGTTTCGGGATGATCTGCAGCTGAAACTTGCATTTTTTCCAGCATAATTATCTGGTATACCTATCTGCCAATTATCTATTCCAAAATCATCATTGGTTTGAGGTACACTTGCAGCATTATATATAACTTGCTTGGTAGCCTCTGGAAAAGCTTCTAAATTTACCCCGTAAATCTGTGCCCAATGCTGGATCTGTACTATCGTTGCAGACTTTGGATCTGGCATATACCATGGTTCAGGAGCTTTTCTAGGATCTACAGGAGCAGTAAGCACCTGAGCTTTAGCAACGGTAAGAGCCAAGCGGTGTAATCTTGAAGGCTCAGGGACCATAAATTCAAACATGGTACGTTTACCGTAATTGTAGATCTGGTTTTTCATCTTTTTATCTACCCATCTGTAAACTCCTGTGATGTGCTGTGGCGGTAGATTGGTGGTAAGAGCTTTCCCTCTGTTATCAAATTCATGAACATTGGTCTCCGTATATTCTTTGATGATTTTCTGTACTCTTTCTTCGGAAATTTTGGTAAGAACTCTTTCCATGGCTCTTTCCGTGATCTCCTGAGATTTCATCATTGCCTGTCTTGTGCTGTCATGCTGTGCGGTATTATTGGCATAATCTGCTCCGATTTCAAACTTCATGGCACTGTCATTTCCATAGCTGAATCTTGTATAGGCAGTAATGCTTTGCTGCTTGTCAATTTCTTTGGCAACCTCAGTCTGCATATCTGTTCTGGAGGTCTTTGAAGTATCGGAGATTTTCTCGGTTTCTTCAGATTTGGATGTGGTATCTGTAATTTCAGAATAATCTCTTGCAACAGAAGACTTATGTCTCAATTCACTGGCCATTACATTTTCAATGTTCGAAACTTCTCCCGGAACATAGGCATGAAGACTTTGAACCACTTTCAGATAATCTGCAACTCCGAGTCTTTTGATCCCGAAATTTTTACGTTTCTGAATTGTCACTGGTTCTGGTTCACCCGGGTTTTCAACCACAGCACGTTTCAGGGTAAGCATTCCGGTGAGGTTTAGGTCTTCTTTTGGATATTGTACAGGAATGTCTCCGTATGCCTGACTTCCGTTATCAAAAATAATTTCTATTCTGAAGCTAAAGCTGTTTCGGAACTTATCTACTAAACATGTCGGTAACGTGATTTTATTATCAATGACCTGAAGATTGCTGTAATTTTCTTCAAAAGTTCCGGCAGCGTCTGTGGTGGCAATGATTTTGGCATTGGCAACACTCCAGGAAACATCTTCAACTTCAAAAGAAAAATTAACAAATCCTCTACTGCCGGACAGCCTGAAAGAGTTGTGTGCATATAAGCTGTATGCCATAGGCGTTCTGGAAGTATTCTGAATAAGAGGAACTGAAGCTCCACCGATATTTGCATACTGCTGCTCCAGAAGAGGGCTGTTTTGCAAAGCGGTTTCCATTGATGAGGAAATATTGTTTTGTACAACAAGCAAAGCATCAGCATAGCTTTGTATTTCATCATCAAGGATAATGGTCTGGTCACCAATCATTAATGTGTTGCCAGAGAGAAGCTGAACTTTTTCTGTAGCTGGAACATTAGATACTTTTTCTGCATCAAATTCTGAGAAAAGCTCAACAAAAAGGTCGAAAGATTCCGGAGAAAGCTTTGCCTGCAAATCTTCTAAATCAATTTCATTTCTGTATGAAAATACAAAAGACGGAACTTCATATTCCTTTAAGCTGTTATACAAACGTTCTTTTTCTTCTTCCGGAGTTTCCGGGGTGATTTTGCTTTCTACTTCGGCCAGCTTTCTGTCATAGAGATCTATACGTTCTCTGTTTTCATCCATATATCTGGAATAGCCGTCTTGGTAAGCCTGGTAACGGGTTTTGTGGTACTTTTTCTGAAGTTTTTCCAATTCAGTGTTCAGCTTGCTCAAACCTTCTTTTCTGTGGGTCGCTCTGCTGGCTGTCAATAGGGTCCTTGCTTCAGATTCCAATCTTTGAAGGGTTTTTGCGCCAAGAACCGGAGCGGAAGCTTCAAATGTTGTGGCCGAAGCTGAAAAAGATGTTTCCGAATAATCTTCTGAAAATAAAGATGTTGGTAATATTACTTTTCCATTCATCGCTTTTTCTAAAGGTTTTTCACCGTTTATCTTGATGATTTCCTGATCTGTAAGATCCTGATTGTTGGCAAAACCAAGCTGAATAGCCATCAGAATATGGCTGATCGCTTCTTTAATGTAGAAGTCTCCCTGGGTAACAATCAGATAGATGAAATTATTCCAAAGAAGGGAAAATGTCTGGATTCCTTCAGCATTAAGCTCTTTATTGGCATCAATAAGGGTTTTGTAATAATCTGTAACGTAAGCCAGGTCATTACTGCCTAATGTCTCTTTTTTAGAGAGCTTTCGTCCGATAACAAGAAGATTTCCAAATACTCCCTGTTCAATTTTCTTTTCTGATTCAAATCCCAGATTGCTAAATCCGCTTGCCGCTCTTTTCATTTCTCCAAACTTGGTAGCTTTGGCAGGTCTTCCGGCGACTGCAGTATCAAAAATACCGGTGGCGCCTTTTGGTCTGTGGATAAATCCTAAATTTTTGTCTTTTGTTTCTGTTAATTGCGGGTTTCTTAAACTCACAAATCTGAAAAGAGTCTGTGATACATTATTTGTTGGGTTCATACCTTCTGTTGCTTTATAGTTAATAATGCCTTCGCTCACTAAGGATTCTCCTACAGTGAATGCGGACATTGTTGGTGCATTGTTTGTTGCCATTTTAATATTTTGTTTTAATAATTTATTTTTTTGTGTATTCGAGAGTCAGTGTAAAAGAATTAATGATAGAATAATCATAATCAGGGTCACCTAACAGCTCAATTGTAGCCTTGTCTCTTTCTACAGTGATGTAGATTTTTGTTCGCCATTGGTTGCCTGCAAATGCTGTATCCAGAGCATACCATTCTGTGAACATTTCGTTGGAAATGATGGTTTCAAGATCAGGAAATTCAGCTGTGAGATCAATCACACCGGTTCTTGGAATTTGGTCTAAAAACAGAGTTTTCTTGTAAACAGGTTTGTTATTAATCCATGTTCCGCCAGTTAATTCTTCATGACGAGTATAAGAATGCTGTTTATCAGCATATTTCTTTTGGATAAAAGACTGATCAGCATAATTGTCTCCGTAATAGCTTGAACCCACCAATCCGGGACCATCATATTCAGCTCCTATATCTATATAATTAGTAGAATTCGATATAGATATATGTTTTCCTGGACTACCTAAATTTTGCTTACCTAAATAGATTTCATTTTGACTGACAACTAACCATGATTTATCCGTTGCTGAAACTGAAGTACCTGATGAAACATCAAAAGTTCCATTATTGATTGCCACCCAGGTATTTCCACTTTTTAATAATGCGGGTGTTGTAGTTGAGAATTCAATATCACCAGTTATAGGCTGTCCTGTAGCGGTTCCTGTTCTCGGTATATAACCCGAAACGTCAACCATTCCTGAAAGCTTATCCCAGCCAGCAATGCCGGTGTTATTCAAATTGTCAACCCAAACATAGTTTTCACCTGTATCAAGTAAATTCCATACATCACCTGTTGTTTGGCCTGTTGAAGGTAAAGCTCCAAAATTGACAACAGATCCCATTACACGATAAGTCCTACTTAATAGAGAATTAATTTGAGTCTGGTTATAGTAATTGTTAAATATCCAGCCACGTTGAACATAATCGTTATTACTTGCAGGAGTATATAATTTAGCTGCTGTTATTCCCGCTGTGGGAGTTATGGTTATATCATCAGCATTTGAAGCAGGAGAGCCAATTTGTAGAAATCCAGCATTCATTCTAACCCAGCGATCTACAAAATCACCTGTAATTAAAGCTCTGTTTAACTGACCTTGCTGGAAACTTCCAAAATTTCCTTCAACAGTATTTGAATATCCTGTTAATGTTTGATTACCATGGATAATTAATTTATTATTGATTGCTCCGTCGTTCATTCCTGCTCCAGTACCAACCAGAATATTATTATTGCCTGTAACACCCATACCAGCTGAAACGCCAATCATGATGTTTCTATCACCTAAATTTGACTGATTATTGGCTTTCCAGCCTATTAATGTATTCAGGTTTCCAGTTGTATTAAAATAACCAGCACCCATTCCGACAAATGTATTTTTATATCCGGTAGTGGTTCTGTTTCCTGCTTCATCACCGAGCATCGTATTTGAATTGCCTGTTGTTGCATTTTCACCTGATGCGGTGCCAATGAATACGTTGTATTCACCTGTGGTTAATTTAGAACCACTTAATATCCCGGCTGCTGTATTCCACTTACCTGTCGTTAATTCAGAAAAAGAATAAGAACCCAATGCAATATTATTTCCACCTGTAGTCACTTTTGGCAAAGCATTGTAACCAATAGACATATTGTAGTAACCTGTTTGTGATGAGTTAATATTACCAAAATAATGAGAGTAAAGAGTTTTGTTAAAGTTCAACTCTCCGGCTCTGCCTTGATCAGCATTAAAAACAATAGCTTTTGTGGAGGAATTACCTTTGTCTATAACTGATTGTAATGTGTCATTTTCGGTAAAAGCCGGCTTATCACTCAGATCATTATAGCTGCCTGAAATACCAACTTTGTGTATTTTTACTTTTTCGACACCTTCCTGAACCAAAGAAACACTTCCGTCTACATTGGTCGTTGGGACAATACTAAATTCAGAAAGATTGATCGGAAACGAAGATCCGTCACTCTGAGTAATTGTAATGATATTTTGAGAGGCGTCATACTCTGCATTCTCAATACGGATGTTATTGGTTATCAAACTGCTTAAATCTACCGCCTTACCCTGTTGAATGCCGTTTTCACCGGTATAAAATACAGTTAAAATATTTCCATTCAGTTCCGGATTCTGAATTGATGTCTGTGTTTCTATTTTTTCTTTCCAAAGCTGGGCATTTTGCGGGCTTACATTGGAAGCATTTGCATCTGCCTTTTGAGAAAAATCATAATTAATATTGTCCAGGGGGAGCTTTTCATCCTTGTGCCAGTAAGATTCCTGCCACTCCCAGAATTCTTCCTGTACTGGGATATCTCCGTTTTCGAAATATTGTTTTAATTCTTGTTTTGTTTTCATTTTGTGATTTATTTAAAATTAACTGATAAGATTTCCACCAATAACTTGAATATTAGAATCAAATGAGTCTGAATAGTATTGCGTGCTTGGGGATAAAGTAACTGAACTTAAATCCGGATTATATTTAAAAGCATAGTGCCCAATCTTTGCTACACCGCTGGCAATCTGTAATGAGGTTAATCTGTTAGAGGCAAATGCAGAATCTTTAATTTCTTTAACATTGCCAGGAATGATTAATGATGACAGCTGATTGGATGAAAAAGCCCTGTCATTGATCTCCGTAACATTTTCGGGAATCGTTAATGATTGTAGACTATTAATACTAAAGGCATCTGAACCAATAGTGGTAACGCTATCTGCAAGGAATAGAACGGACAGTCCCATATTAGAGGCAAACTGATCAGGAATTTTTAATGTTCCTGGTTTTATAAATATTTTCCTGACAGATAAACTCGCAAAAGATGCATTTCCATCTTCATCTATATCTGCATAGAAATCATTTAAGCGTGGGAGGCCATTTTCCAGACCTGCAATTTTAACCATGTCTATTTTCTCATCTTTGTGCCAGTAAGAATCCAGCCATGTCCAGAAATCTTCCTGGGTAGGCTTGTCTCCGTTTTCGAATAAAAGCCTTAGTTCTTCTTTTGTTTTCATATATTTAAGGTTCGCTGATAAGTATTCTTCTGACAATTCTTACCATTTTTATATTAGCAATGAACTGATGCAGTTGAGCATTATTTCTTCAAGTAGAAGGAGTGTAAATGATTTTAATTCAGATGGATAAAAAAGTATTATCCTAAAAAAAAAATTGTTATAGGCTCACCAGTAGTACGAATAACAGATAATTCATACTGGGGGATATTGTTATAAAATAATTTCGAAAATAGGGGACCAGTTGTATAAATTGAAGTAATTTGCCACGGGATTAAAATATGTTTGACTATCTCTTAAATTTCCTCGTGCACCCTCTGTTCTTCCAGATCTTCTAGCTCCTGTTGAAGTATTCCCATTTACTATGTCCCATCCTGTGCCATTTACGCCATATGTCAGGCGTGTGCCTACAGCAGGAGTTCCGGACATTGTTATCTTCACTGTGTCTGCATTCACTAATTCAACATTTGTTATGGTAGTTTCCGAAATGGCAATAGTTGCAGATGTCGTAAATTCATTTGTAACATTAACCAGATTAAATCCTTTTTTACCATCTGTAAGTGGACTTACCCAACTTTCGTCAAATACAAGCGGTTTAATAGGTACATGAAATTGAATGTATATGGCAGCCCCTACTACGGTACTTTTAATAGGATAAATCGGTAATTTATGCTCTTTTTTCACGATTGCATCAAAAAGGGCAATCCCGTAATGATTTCCGATATTACGATAAGTTTTATTAGGAACGTGTACATTATCAGTAATATCATATTCTATATCATACATTGTTTTTGCAAGGACGATTCTCTTATCAAGTATTGCTGCCTTTAACTGTTCTATTGCTATTCTAGGATAGCGACCATAAGGATTTTGACTTGCCAACTGATACATTATACACTTAACATCATCTGTTTGACCTGTGATTGCTTTAATATCTGAGTTTAAATCATTTATTAATTTGATTAACTTAGTTGAATACTCAGTTGGAACATATTTCGTTGTGCCATAATTAGCACCATTTGCCCCGCCTGCTCTATAATCTTCTTCTCCTTGCGTCCAGCAAAATGCCGGTACTGAAAATGTTTTTCCTAAGGCACTAGCTGTATTTTTTGCTGTTTGAACCTGAGAAATTAATGAATTATATGTTGCTGACCCTTTTGAAAGATCAGTTATGCAGGAGCCTCCAAGATATGCGACGCTTGTCATAAACTTAAACCCTTCAGGTAAACTATAGTTATTATGTTTTGCAAGCTCTTTAAACATCTCAATGTAACCTCCGTTCATATCTTGAACATTGGAATTTACATTACTTGTATTAAATGCTATATCTATAGTATTTGAAAATGTTGATGGACCTCCGTTAGTTGACCCAGCCAGACTTTGTCCAAATGAAGGGACTAAAATGATCTCAGTTAATTCCTTTAATTTTGAATTTGCAAAATCCATAACTGCTTTTACATTAGGAATATTTTTTGCGTTGCCCAATGATATTTTATCAACAACTTGGGCCTCAATAGGTGCAGATACTAGTTCTGTAAATTTCACTGAAACCAAAACACCAACCTCAGATCTGGTTAAACTGGAAACTGCAAAATTTGTAGTTACATTCGAAGGAACAGCACCATATCCATAAATTCCACATAAAGGATCTGGGCCATGAGTGCATTTTATACCGGCTGTAGAATAAACAGATATTATGTCATCCGAATCCCATCGCCATAAATTGTTTATTATTCCACTTTTATCCGGTTGGGTCAGTATATCTATAGTATTCATTCCTGCAGTTACAGCATAAACCTTTTGCTCTTGAAATGTGAATAATACTGAAGATCCGGAGCCTGATTTTTTATATCGTTTTATGTATAAATCTCCCGCTAGCTCCATGTTTATTTTAAATTCTGAAAGAACTGATTTTGAGTAGGGCACTGTGTACTTATCAAGCCAATATGTGATTGTTTTATTTGTGGCATAAAATGTATTCATGTCTGACATTGTAATAGCTGCGACTGTTCCTAAATCTACATTCTGATCATTTCCGAAAAGCCAGTCGTTAATCTGTTTCCCCCCTTGTGGATCAACAGCATTTAGAGAGTCAAATTCGAGAGCAACTTCATTTGTTGGTAATTCAATTCCCGGCTGTGTCCAGGCAGTTCCATTCCAATAGGCTTCATTTAATTTGCCATTTTCTGCTTTTATAACTGTTGTTGCTCCATTTTCATCAATAGCAGGGGTTAAATTAGGATAATTCCCTTTTTCTAACAGTCTATACAATCCTGTTTGTGTTGGTGCAGCATTATTCTTTTTTAAATATCCTTTATATCCTGAATTAGCATCTGCCAGAACATTATTTTTAAAAGGCATAAGATCACAAACTCCACGTTGCTGAACTCCATTTTCACCAGTATAAAATATTACTAGGTCCAAGCCATTATCCCCAATCACAGGATTTTCGATAAATGTATCCTGGGTATTTTTCTCATCCTTGTGCCAGTAAGAGTCCAGCAAAGCCCAAAAATCTTCCTGTACGGGCTTGTCTCCGTTTTCGAATAAAAGCTTTAATTCTTCTTTTGTTTTCATAATAAAATTGTGTGATTTTGTTGATTAATTAATAGGTTATGATTGAAGAGTCTTTTATTAAAATCTCTTCAGGTTTTAGTCTAATTTTATAGTGATTGCTGACTGCACACTTTTACAGTTACGTTTCATATTTTTTATGGATTTTTAGACATAGTTCTGGCTGTCCGGCATTTTGTGAATGATAGATTCAAAGGTGTTTTTTGAAATGATTATTGGATACTGCTAGGTGTCTTGATTTTGGTGTTTCAAAGGTAATTCCGGACAGCGTCAGAACTCGTCGTATTAATTTATTTAGTATATATTTTTTTCAGGAATAGCATCTTCAAAGTCTTCCCTGAAAAAACTTTCAATGTCATTGAGATAGTTTTCATAGTCCATCTCAGCATGTTCGATATCGCTCCATTCAATAGTATAGAGATCTTCATCGAAAAGAATATCTGAATTGGGATCTGGTGTTTGCATGTTTTGTGTTTTAAGGTTGAGGTTATGTTTTGAACATATTTCTGGCTGTCCAGCATTAATAAATGTTGAATTCAAAGGCTTTTTAAAATTTTAATGATTGTTTTTTTGTGTCTTTGTTTATACTCCAAAAATAGTGGGAGAAGACGACAAAACTTGACGTGTTTTTAAAACTTTTTACATTTTTTAAATATTAGCTATTTAGCTTATATGGGTCCTTTATAAGGTAAAAAACTTATATTTTATTTTTAATCAGCTTCTGTACAATCTGGTTCAGAATTTCTCTGTTATCATCAATATAGCTCAATCCTGCCTGAATCAGGTTTTCAATGTTTGATCTTCTGACATTGTCCATTGCCGGAGACGCGTTTTTTAACGAAGGATTCAGGCGGTAGTAATTTTTCTGGTTTCGCTGGCCTAAAGTCTGAAACATCTGGCAAAGCTGATAATCTACAGTTTCCGCATTCGCAGACATTAATATATCAATGATTGGATTTACCCAGCCTATTTTTCCTGACTTTTGAAGTTTTCTGAAAGAATAAGGCTTGGCCTCAATACCCGTTCCGATAGAAACCATGATCATATCATTTACACCGGGATGATTGGCCTTCTGATGATTCTTCAATACTTCTGCAAAAGGAATTTTTCGGGCTTCTGCATAAGCACAAAGAGCAGGATTATTGGCAAACATGCCGCCGTCAATCAGGCTGAAGATCTGTCCGTACATCGATTTGATCTGTACAGGACTGAAATAAGTAGGAGCTGCTGCTGTCGCTCTGCAGATATCTTTTACATAAAAGTTATCCGTACTCAGATTAGCCTCCCAGGAATTGAAAAGTTTTGCTCTTCTGTTTTCAATATCATAGCTGGTTATTAAACATGGTTTTATAAATTCTTTAAGTTCCAAAGTTCCAAAAAAGTCATTCAGATTTTTTTCAAGTGCATCCTGGGAAATTTTTTCATTCAGCAGGCCAAACGGGTTGACCAGCTTTTCCCAAAAAGAAACCTGAAAGATGTCGCCTCCCTTTTCAGCGTATAATTCTAGCCCTTTCTGGATAGAATATTTCGCCTTTCGGTGTTCATCGGGACATAGAATAATAGAAGCGATCAGTCCTCCTGTACTGCTTCCTGCAACCAGATCAAAATAATCACCAAGTTTGGCACCCGGATTATCATGATACTGAAGCTGCTCTTCTATGTAGCGGAGAATAATGCAGGTGATAATACCCCTTATTCCGCCCCCGTCCAAAGAAAGAATGGTTGTCTTTTTCATGTGTTGTTTTGTTGGTTTTAAAAGAAAATTAAGGTCCTGAGACAACTAAAACCAACTTTCTGCCTTTAAAAGCGGATGCTGGTTTTAGTATTTGAGATCTCAGTTAACTAACATTTTCTTATAAAACAAAGGTAGGCCGGGGAAGCGACAGAACTTGTCGTAATATAATTGTTTTCAAGTAAAAGGGAATTAAAACAGGATATAATTTTGTTTATCCTTTGGCATCTTGGATAATATTCGCCAGTTGGTTTTTACCAGTCCTTTTTTAGTCTGGATATTCTTTTTTTCGAAGTGGGGAAGGTCTTTGAAGGTTTTCCAGTTTCCGCCCCAGTCCCAGCCGTGTCTTGCGAAAATTTTTACACATTCATACCAGTCGGCTACCCTGTCATTGTCCCAGTCTTTCACCGTATCCCAGCTTGCAACCTTTCCGTCGATCATCAGGCATATGTCAACAGCAAGTCCATAATTATGGATGCTCTGACCGGCTTTGGCATTTGTTACTTTTTTTCCGGACGTAATTCTTCCAATGGCATACAGTTTTTCCTGCTCTTCAAAAGATCTCAGGCCTTGGGTGATTCTTACTTTAGCTCTTCCGTTAAGAGCTTCATCGCATTCTTTTATGATCTGTTTTACCTCATCTCTTACAGAAGGGTGAAGCTTATTTATTCTTTCTGACGTTACTTTATCCATGATTCATTGTTATTTATTCTATGAAACAAAAGTATAGGTTAAGGGCGACGGAACTTGACGTGTTTAATGAAAATATTAAATAAAAATATATTTTAAATATAAAAATTTTCATGCAACCTTATGCCTTAACAATAGATGATATTTTAAAAATTTAATGTACAAATTCAGTGATCGGGGAATTCTTTACAACTCAGTAAAAATTTAAGTTCAGATACAAAATCATTTTATTGAAATGCTCGTAAGTCAGAGCAATATTTCAGACCTTAATAAGATGTATCCATTAATGAAGAGGTCATTCGTCAGCACTTATGCCAGATTAATCTGAAGGAAAAACGCTTAAAAATAATCTGGAACCGCTGAATTCAGGGCGTACAAATTATAGGGTTAATGCGACAAAACTTGACGTGTTTGAAATAAATAACTATATCATATTCAGAGCGTTAAATATCGTGTTAATATTTAATGTAAAAGATGATAATTATTTTTTAAAATGTAATTTTGCATTAAAATTACATTATTCTATCATGTATGCTTTAGTAGATTGCAACAACTTTTTTGTTTCCTGCGAGAGAACTCTGGACCCGTCTCTTGAGGGAAAAGCTGTTGTGGTGCTTTCTAATAATGACGGATGTGTAGTTTCCAGAAGCAAAGAAGCAAAAGACCTGGGTATTCCTATGGCTGCTCCTGCTTTCAAATATAAAGACCTTTTCAAGCAGCATGATGTAAAAAGTTTTTCTGCAAAGTTTGAACTCTATAATTATAAAAGCCAGCGGGTTATTGAAATCTCAAGGTCATACGTTCTGGAATATGAAGTGTATAGCATCGATGAGCTTTTTTTGGAGCTTTCAGGTTTTAAATATATAGATATCCATGATTATTGCCTTAAGATTAAGAATGATATCAAAAACCAGGAAAATATTCCCGTAAGCATAGGAATTGCCCCCACTAAAACGCTTTGTAAAGTAGCCAACAGGATTGTAAAAGAATTTCCGGATCAGTTCGACGGAGTCTATACCCTCGATACCCCTGAAAAAATTGAGAAAGCCCTGAAATGGCTCAATATAGGCGATGTCTGGGGAATAGGACGGAAACTTGCCGCAAAAATGAATGACAGCGGTGTTTATAAAGCCTGGGATCTTCTCCAGAAGCCTGAAATGTGGGTTCGGAAAATTATGGGGATCCACGGAGTAAGAATGATCAATGAGCTGAAAGGAATCCGCCAGCTGGAACTTGATGCCCCATCTCCTAAAAAGTCAATTGCAGTTACCCGAAGCTTTATGGAAATGCTTAGTAAAAAAGAAGAAGTCCGGGAGCGTGTGGAAACCTTTGGGATGTATTGCTCTGAAAGGCTCCGTAAACAAAATACATGCTGCAGAATGGTTACCGTTTTTGTCCAGACCAATCGTTTCAGAAAAGACCTTCCCGAGTATAAAAATGCAATGACGCAAATTCTTCCTAACCCTACGAATTCCTCTATTTTGATAGGGCGGGTGGTGAATGAGCTTTTTGAGGCTGTTTACAGAGAAGGGTTCCATTACAAAAGAGCAGGGGTTATCGTCAATGATTTCGTTCCTGAAAACGAAAGACTGATCAGCCTCTTTGAAGAAGATACCCAAAACCAGCATCTTCCCGTCATGAGGGCAATGGATGCCATGAATAAAAAATTCGGGAAAGATAAAGTACGTCTCGGAAGCATGAGCGGAGAGAATACATTCGGGCGGGCCAGGCTGTCTCCGGAATATGAAGCATTCTTAAAAAACAATACACTCCCTGAAGCCAATTTCAGGTTTCATTAATGTTTATATATTTCTTATAAATATACTTCCGGTTAAAAAAATACACGTTTTTTTGAATTTTGTCATCAAAATTTATTAAAATTCCGAATTTTGATATTATTTAAAAGTTTGTAATTGATACATTGTCAGTGTGTTGAATTTATCTGGCCAATTTATGTATTGTACAAGTGATTCACTTCAATCTATCTTTGCAGAAGAATTTTTTACATTCTAAAAACCACAAATTACATGAAAAAAATAAACACATTGATGAAAAGTGTAGTGGCTGGAGGATGCTTTTTGATGAGCTTTGCTAATGCTCAAGTTGGCATTAATACATCAAGTCCTCAAGCCGTACTGCATACCGATGGTGCCAAAGATAATCCTGTCTCCGGAATCCCAACTGCTGCCCAGGCAGCGAACGATGTGGTGTTCACCGCCAACGGGGAAATAGGTGTGGGAACTCTTGCTCCCGCGGTAAAAATAGACGTCCGGTCTGCTAATAATGCAGATAATTCCATAGGAATAGGAGAGACTACCCAGACAGCATCCGTGGCAGGTTCAGGAGCGATGAGGTATAACCCGCTGAATGGTGGGAAAATGCAGTATTCAGACGGAATTGTCTGGCAGGATCTTATTTCTTCACCCACAAAGGCTGTTGTAGTAGCCAATCTCCAGGCTGCTAATTTTGCTGTTAAAGTTCCTTATCAGGTTTCTACAGGAATCTCCTCATGGACAGAAATTTCTGACCCTACTGCTAATTTCACTCCCGGAACGGGCATTTTCACAGCGCCAAGAACCGGTGTTTACTTAATTTCTTTTACATATGATTTTGTAAGGATCCCCATTGTTTCAGGATATTTTTCCGAAGCAAGATACGTTGTGAACGGAAGCACTATCGTTAAAAAATGTGTAAAATCTTTTTCGAATACTTCAAAGCAGGCACAGGTTGCGGGTTCATGCGTGGCCGGAGTACAGCTCAATAAAGGAGATACTTTTCAGCCGCATATTTACCAGTCGGTGTATAACGGAAGCTTAAGCCTGCGGACAGATATCACCCCAGCCAGTAATGAGTACGGTTTTGTGAATCTTTCCATTGTAGAACAATAACACACTTGATATGAAAAAAAGATTAGCAATTGCTTTAATGATGGGTGGAAGCCTATTGATTAAGGCACAGATAGGAATCAATATATCTGCTCCCGAAGCAATACTTCATATAGACGGACAGAAAAATACGGCTTCGGCAGTTCCGGCCAGCTATTATGATGATGTAGTGGTTACTTCTTCAGGAAATATGGGAGCCGGAACAAAATCACCCAAAGTAAGATTGGATTTAAGATCCGCTGAACGCGTGAATGCTATAGGTATTGGCGGAACATTACAGACCGCTTCTGCAGCAAAAGCAGGTGCGATGAGGTACAATACCGGAACACAGGATCTAAGCTATTCCAATGGAACTTCATGGGTCACACTGGCACATAAAGTCTCCAGTGATTTTGTAGATGCCGAAAACTCTTCGGCACAGAGTTTTACCAGCGAGACACAGACAGCTGTTACTAACTGGACGAAAAAGACAGACGTTAACGGCAGTTTTAATTCAGGAACGGGAGTTTTTATTGCTTCCAAAACCGGAGTATATATTGTCTCTTTCACGTTTTCACTGGCTTCCGGGACTATTGCCAATGATTCACGCTATGAAACCCTTATTCAGACCAATTCCGCCTCTTCAACGACGAATAAGGTCTTCAAATGTGTCGGAAGCTACCCGGGAACGAATTCCCTTTCCAACCGTGTTGCGGGAAACTGTTCCGGAATTTTTAACCTTAACAAAGGAGACAATATCACAGTAAGCCTCAATCAGGCTTTAGGAACTACAAAAACATTAGATACGGACGGCTCACTGACTTCTCTAAGCATTTTCGGATTATAAAAAACAGGAATGATGAAAAAAAGATATTTAATAATAATTTTAGCCTCAAGCTTCAATTTTGCATTTTCACAGGTTGGGGTTAATACACCGAACCCAGCAGGGATTCTTCATACCGACGGGCAAAAGGACAATCCCGTGTCAGGATCTTCCTTTACACCTGCTCAGCAGGCTAATGATGTTTTGATCACGAACACCGGAAGAATAGGAGCGGGAACACACAGCCCGACTGTAAAAGTAGATGCCAGAAATTCAGGGGACGGAGCAATCGGTTTTGGAACATCTTCACTTACAGCAGCAGCGGCAGACGAAGGTGCCGTTCGCTACAATACCGGAATGGAATATTCCAACGGAAATCAGTGGCTTCCCCTGCTTACCGCTCAGCCGGCAGTCAATAAGGTTATTGTTATCGCTGCAAAAACGGACAATACGGTAAAGCTGGTCTCTCCTGCTGCAGCTACCACTACAGGTTTACAAAACCGTGCAAGCAATTATCTGGTGGGCTGGACGAAAGCTTTTGAAAGCAATTCAGGTAGCAGTTTCAATGCTTCTACAGGAATTTTTACTGCACCCCGGAACGGAGTTTATGTAGCTTCTTTTACTACAGATCTGGCTCCTCTTGCCATTAATTATACAGCAGATCCTTTGAATCCTATCCAGATAGAAGCGATCTGGCAACTCTATGATAACACAGCAGGAGTACTGCCCGCCAATATTGTAAATACCGTAAAATGCGTCAACACCATGTCTTCAAATAGTAACGGGAATATTGATGCAGGAAGTAATTGCACAGCTTCCTTTTATATGACTGCTGGACAACGTTTGATGCCTTATATCTGGTTCAATTTAAATGGCTTAAATACAGCAGGTTTCTCGTTGAATAATACGGGAGGATATAATAACCTGACCATAGCGGAACAATAATTATGATATTCCTTCCAGAGCTTTGATGAATACAGAAGGGTGTATTCCCGTTATTTTTTTAAATTCAAGGGAGAAAGCACTGTGAGAGGAATATCCTGTGATTTCCGCGAGGTGATTGATCTTGTATTTACGGTATTGAGGATCATTTTTTAACTTATCAACAATATAATTGATCCTCAGATGATTGATATATTGATTAAAATTGAAATTTTTATGCTTTCTGATAACCGCAGAAAGATATTTTGTGTTCACGTTCAGGGTATTAGATACGTTGTAGCGTGAAATGTTTTTGTTGTTAAAGTCAAAGTTCTCTTCGAAGGCCTTTAAGCCTGTTAAAATGTGTTCCTCTGTTTCTGGTGAAATTTTTATATCAGCCGGAATGCTGTTTCCCGGTTGATCTTCAGCCTCGTTAGGATCTTCTTCGTACGCAACAGGGGTGATTCCCTGCTGATAAATTTGGGTTACGGTTCTTTTGTGTTTTTTTTGGAGGCTGATCATATTAAAAATAACCGCTCCCAAAACAAGAAGCAGTATGATACAGGCTGCAATCAGGCCTTTTGAGAGACTATGGCTTTTGATGAGTTGGCTGTCAAAATTCTCTTCCTTTTGGGTAAGGGTTTTATTGACGGCCATTTTCTGATTGTAGGCAACGCTGTCTTTTAATTCAAGGTTTTCTAATTTATATTTCTGGACATTTTCAGGGTCATTCAATTTTTTGTAGGCTTCCTCAAGACCTTTTGTAATTTCTATTTTCTTTTCGGTAAAACCATACTGACTGGCAATTTTTAAAGCCTTTTTAAAATATACAACAGCACTATCCTGTTTATTTTGCTGTGAATACGAGAATCCTATATCATGAAGAATATTGGATCTCAGATAATAATTATCATTCCCAACCAGGGCGAGAGCCTTCACAAAATAAGACTGGGCCTCCTCAAACTTTTTAATTTCAGACAGATTATAACCCAGATTGGTATATGCAGAAACCAAAAGCTCATTTCTTCTCTGAACATTTTTGATCTGCTGAAATTCCCGGACTGCATTTTTAGAATAAGATTCTTTCTTTTGGTATTCATTCTGATTAAAAAGGATCAGAAAAGAATTGTAGATCATTCCTTTCAGTTCATGGCTCTCATCCGTTTTTTCGTTTTTTATTTCGGACAAACCCTTATTCAGGCTTTGCGAAGCTTCTTTTAACAGCCCGAGTTTTGCATACTGTGTTCCCTGCATCCTGTAGGCAAGCGCCTTTCCAGGGGCATAGCTGTTCTCTGTAGAGATTTTCAGGGCTTTTTCTGCAAAATCAAGGCTTTCTTTTGCATCCGATCTTAAATAGCTGTTGAATGATTTCAGATAATAAGCTTTGGCAATATAATTAGGCTGGTTTTTTCTCTGGGCAGAATCTATGATGGCATTCAGGACAATTTCAGAGCTGTCCGGATTTTTAGAAGAAAGTGACCGGGCATATTTATACTGTCTCTCAAAATCAAAATGTTGAGAGAATAGGGAATTTGAAAATATAAGGAAGAGAAAGAGTGTAATTTTTTTCCCCATCTGTGCTTAATTTGTTTATTTTTTTTCGTATTTCCAGTTTCTGGATTTTCCTTCGGCTATCCATTCCAAAGACTGTTCCATTCTTTTATTTCTGGTTGTTTCAGTTTTAGCTTCAGCGATCCAGTTGATATATTCTTTTCTGAAAGAAGGCGATTTTTTCTCAAAGACGGCTAAGGCATCTTTATTTTTCTTCAAAGCATTTTGAAAATAATCAGGAATTTCAGTTTCCACTTTGGATGGTGCTGCTTTCTTCATGGTAACACCCATATCTGTAAGTTCCATTGCTTCTTTAATCGCCTTTTTAAGCTGAGGTTTTGAAGGCAGATCTTCCATTTTGGTCAGCTTGCCTAAACTGAACATTGAACTTTCTTTGGCTGTCGTTTTTATTTCCTTTAAAGTTTTCATATCCTGATGAAGCCAGAATCCCAGACTGCAATACTGTTTGAAAGAAGTGATTGAGCAAAGGATTTTTCCTTTATACATGAAAGTGGGAAATTTCCATTTTATGGCTTCTTCTGCTTCAGGACAGTATTCATGAATAGTTTCCCTAAGATAATTTAAAATAGGTTTTGCAAAATACGGAGACTTTTCAATGTACTCATCGACTTTTATATGATAATTTCCCATAGCTTTTTACTGAAATAATGATACGGTTTCGTTGACAAGGAATCTTACCTGATCCGGTCTTTCTCTGTCGTTTTTAGGATTATTGCTGTAGCTTCCGGTTCTTACAATAATCATATTGTGATCAGGAACCATAATAATATATTGTCCCTGAAGTCCCAGAAAGTAATAATGTTTAATAGGGTTGTCATGGTTGATCCAGAGGCCCATTCCGTAGATTTCTCTGGATTTTTCGGTAGGTGTTCTCATCTGTTCGATAAAATCCCTGTTGAGGATCTGATGATCTCCTACCTTTCCATTATCTAAAAACAGCTGCCCCAGTTTCGCATAATCTCTTGCGTTAGAATGAATACAGCAGTATGTTTTTTCCATTCCATAACTGTCTGTGCTCCATGATGCATTCTGCTCCATTCCCATCGGGATCCAGAATTTTTCTGATAAATAGCTTGCCAGTGTCCGGTCCAGAGCTTTCTTCAGAGCAAAACCGAGGAGTTGTGTAGATCCGCTCTGGTATTCAAATAGGGTGCCCGGTTCTTCTTTAAACCTCCTTGAGAAGACTGCTTTAATGAGATTCCTGCCATAATAGGCTTTTGCGTTCGGCAAAAAAGGATTATTGTAATTTTCATCCCAGTCGAGCCCCGCTTCCATTTGGGCTAAATTTTTAAGCGTAACATCTCTCCCGAACTGTTTTTCTTTAAACTCAGGATAAAAATCAGAAAGTTTTTCATCAATACTTTTAATGATCCCTTCCTCCAAAGCTTTTCCTAACAACATGACAGTAACAGCCTTTGCCATAGAAAAAGAATTGGTCTGTGAAAGCTGGTTATAGCCGTCCCAATACTGTTCATGAAGGATTTTTCCGTTTTTTATAACAACAAAAGCGGCTGTTTTGGAATGCTTTAAATTCTCGATAATATTTTCCGGAAGCTCCTTTTTATTATATTCCGGATCTTCTGTCCATCGTTCCGGATCTTTTGTAGCGATGGGGTTTCCGGGGAACAGTATTCCGTCGTCAATATAAGCGCTTGATCTTCCCTTGAAATATGTTTTGGAAATTCCACTGAATAAATAGTCGTATCCCAAAAGATAAACTGCGGCTACACCTAAAGCTGCTCCGCCTATTACATATTTTAATACCTTCATATAGTTATGAGTATCAGTCTCAAACAAATTTAGAATAATTTTGATAAGAAAATAAAAAAGAAACGGGAAATAAACTATTTTTGCGATTAATGATGAAAAATATGACCAGAAAACTCATTGTATTTGTGTTTTTCATTTTTTCGGTGATGGGAGCCGCCCAGACCTATAAAATGATTGATACCGCAGATTATTTGCAGAGAAAAGAATTTTTAAAAAGTTTTGCCGGAAATAACGAGGTTTTTATTAAAAAATTAAGATCACAGTATTCCGGGAAGACCGGTTCTGAACTGTCCAGAATTTATAAAGAATTCGGGACTGATTTCGAAAAACAGGTGAAGAACAAAGATTTTATTTTCAAATCTGAATTTGAAACTGAAATAAAAAGCCTGATCCAGCGTCTCAGAAAAAATAACCCAAGCATTCCCCAGGATCTGAACATTTTGGTGGCAAGGGACAATACTCCCAATGCTTACTGCCTTGCAGACGGTACATTTGTGATCAATATGGGGCTCTACAACTGGCTGAACAGCGAAGACCAAATTGCTGCAGTGATCACTCACGAATTAGGACATAAAATAGATGAACATTCGCTGAAGACATTTTTAAACATCATTGAACAGAACCAGCTGGATAAAATGACCGTTCAGAACCTGAAGGAAACAACAGAGAGACGTAGCCAGGGCCAAAACCAAAAGGCTTTCGACATCCTGAAGAACCGGGCTTATAAAAAAGGGGTGGAAAGAAGGAAGCAGGAAATGAAGGCTGACTCGCTGGGTTATGTGATCTTTAAAAACAGTGATTTTAAAAAAGCTGAGTTTGTTAATGCACTTCAGCGGCTGCGGGATTTTGACACAATTTCTCCCCGTGAATTAAAAGTGGAAACCTATAAAAAACTTTTTGATCTTCCAAAGCAGGCTTTCAATGAAAAGTGGATGAAAAAGGAAGATTTTTCGCTGTATAATTATAATTTTTACAAAGAAAAACTGGATAAAGATTCCCTGGCATCACATCCCGAAATGTCCAGAAGGATCGAAAGACTTAAAAAAAGCTTCACAGAACTGAAAACATCTGCGGAGCCGGACAAGGCTTCTGATGCTTTTACAACATTAAAGAAAATGGCCAGAATGGAAATTCTTCCCAATTACTATCACTCCGAAGATTACGGGCTGGGAATTTATGCATCCATGCAATTTCTGCAAGACGGCGAAGAGGAAAAGTATTATAAAGGCTGGCTGGGCAAATGTTTTTCGAAAATATATGAGGCCCGTAAAAATTATAATCTGAACCGCTATCTGGACAGAATAGAGCCTAAAAATCAAAGTGAAAGCTATCAGCAGTTCCTGAACTTTATGTGGAATCTGAGCCTGGATGATATAAAGAATATAGCAGACTTTTACCAAAGCAGCTAACAAATAAAAGAATCCTGATGTACAATCAGGATTCTTATTTTTAATAGTTCAGTTTTTCTAAACGTATTTTATTGAATTTTTCTTTCTCGTTATACTCACGGAGAAGGATATACCCTTCTTTTCCAACATACGGCGTAACGGCATAATTGTCTTTCTCAGAAATAGGAATGATTTCCTGTTTGAACTTTCCGTCAATAACCGTATTGATGAAAAGATTCCATTTTTTCTGTCTGGTAACTTCATCTTTCTGATAGTCACGGTAGAAAAATACAACATCTTTTCCGCCGTTAAGGTATTGGGAGAAAAGATAATCACTGTTCACCCATTTCGTTTTCTCTTTCTCAAAAACCTGAACATTTTTGATCTTGAAATCTTTATCTGTGTAAATATAAACAAGATCGGTAGTTTTAGGTGCGTTGTACTGGCCGGCCGGCTTGTATTTCTCTGTAAGAATCCCAACACTTCCGTCATTCATAAAATACATATCTTTAGTCTGAAGCATGTAACCGCTTTCTACCATTCCATTGGAATTAATCTTCGGAAGGAATGAGGCAAAATCCGGCTTGAAATTGATCTCTTTCGTATCTACGGTAAAATCCGATTTATTGACCATCATTCTGGCATAGCCTATAAAGTCGTACTTAGCAAAGTTTCTTCCCAGCAAAACGATCTTATCATCAAATGTCTTATCATTGTCAAGGCTGCTGCCATAGCCCAAAGAAAAACTGTCGATGAGGTCGATGGTCGTATCGGAAAGGCCTGTGATAGGTTTATTGGTAGTTTCTTTTCCGGTTTTCATATCGATCACCACAAGACTGAAAGATTTTTTATCATCATCTGCCTTTTTCATGATGCAGTACATATACTTCTCATCCCTTTCCAGAACGGACAATGTGGAGAAAACCTTTTTGCTGCCGTCAGTATTGTATTTGTATCGCCAAAGCTCCTTTTTATTGTCATCAAATTTAATGATGCTGTTATTGTTCACATATTTTCCGTAGTCTTTATACTCTATGGCAAAATAGCCTCCTTCCTTTACTTCTCCTACAGCGGAAACATAGTTATAGCCTTTTTCTTTTTTCTCTTCACGGTTTTCCTTGCGCTGTGCTTTCCAGTTTTTAGGCTCATTGATCTCCTTGAAGGTGCCGTCTTCCAGATAATCATAGTATATTTTTCTTTTGATCGTATTGGTTTTCGGATCTATCACCATAGAAACCGGTGTGAAAATTTCTCTGCTTTTTACCAGGGAATAATCCATCATGGAAGGTTTTAGAATGATCTGTCCCTTAAAGTCAACATACCCAAGGTATGAACCGGCTGTAATATCACCTTCAAACTCTTTATTGGCAACGGGGTTAAGGTTTTTGTCCAGGATTACATATTCGAATTTCTTAGTCTTATCACCTGCTTTTCCATAAGAATAAAGAGAGACATAGCCATAAAGGTTATCTTTATCATCGAACAAGGCATTCATGCCTACATGATCGCCGGCTGCGAGTGTTGTAAGGTCTTGGGTCTGGGAATAGGATAAAGTCTGAAACAATCCAAAGAGCAGAAAATATATTTTTTTCATAGTTATTATTTTTCCAAAAATAGGAAATTAACACATATGTCGGAGAAGTTTCATTTTCTTTATCGAAAATAAAAAGCAAAAAAGAATCTGAACTGTCTGTTAAACCTGCGGGAGCTTAAAAATATTCAGTATTAGGTGCTTATAAGAAATAAAAAAAGCCCCAAATGCTGGGGCTTTGATTTATATTTTAGAAAGTAAATTTCTGAAATTCGTTTTCTCGTCGATGATCCTTCTTAGTTCAGAAACAGGAACTCTTTCCTGCTTCATAGTATCCCGGTCTCTTATCGTAACCGTATGATCTGTCAGAGAGTCGTGATCGATAGTAATACAGTAAGGCGTACCGATGGCATCCTGTCTTCTGTAACGTTTTCCGATGGCATCCTTCTCTTCGTAGAATAAGTTGAAATCATATTTCAGGTCATTGAACACCTGTTCAGCGTATTCAGCAAGACCGTCTTTTTTCATTAACGGAAGAATTGCTGCTTTAATTGGTGCTAAAGCCGGAGGTAAAGATAAAACCGTTCTTTCTGAACCATCTTCCAATACTTCGTCTTTCAGACAGTGAGAGAATATGGAAAGGAATAATCTGTCTAAACCTACAGAAGTTTCTACAACGTAAGGAACATAGTTTTCATTTCTTTCAGGATCGAAGAACTGAAGTTTTCTTCCCGAATGTTTTTCATGAGCTTTTAAATCGAAATCAGTTCTGGAGTGAATACCTTCCAGTTCCTTAAATCCGAATGGGAAGTTGAATTCAATATCAGCTGCAGCATTGGCATAGTGCGCCAGTTTTTCGTGATCGTGGAATCTGTAATTTTCATTGCCTAATCCAAGAGCTAAGTGCCAGTTCAGACGTTTTGTTTTCCACTGTTCGTAGAATTCCAGTTCAGTTCCCGGAGCTACAAAAAACTGCATTTCCATTTGCTCGAATTCACGCATTCTGAAAATAAACTGTCTGGCAACAATCTCGTTTCTGAACGCTTTACCAATTTGAGCAATACCGAAAGGAAGCCTGTGACGTGAAGTCTTCTGTACATTCAGGAAGTTAACGAAGATACCCTGAGCTGTTTCCGGTCTTAAATAAAGATCCATCGCAGAATCTGCAGAAGCCCCTAATTTAGTTCCGAACATCAGGTTGAACTGTCTTACTTCCGTCCAGTTTTTAGAACCGGTATCAGGATCAGCAATCTCAAGTTCTTCAATTAAAGCTTTTACATCAGCAAGGTCCTCATTTTCCAGAGATTTTGCCAATCTTGAAAGAATTGCCTCTCTTTTTGCTCTGTATTCCAAAACTTTTGGATTTGTAGCTTCAAATTGAGCCTTGTCAAAAGAATCCCCGAATCTTTTCGCTGCCTTTTCAATTTCTTTATTCTCTTTATCTTCAATTTTTGCGCAGTAGTCTTCTACCAGAACATCTGCTCTGAAACGTTTTTTAGAATCTTTATTATCAATCAATGGATCGTTGAAAGCGTCTACGTGGCCCGATGCCTTCCATGTGGTAGGATGCATAAGGATTGCCGAATCAATGCCGACAATATTTTCGTTAAGCTGTACCATAGCTTTCCACCAATATTGTTTGATATTGTTTTTTAATTCGGCACCATTCTGTCCATAATCATAAACAGCGGATAAACCGTCATAGATCTCACTGGAAGGGAAAATAAAACCATATTCTTTAGCGTGAGAAATCACTTTCTTGAAAACATCTTCTTGCTTTGCCATAATTTTTTTACGTCTGATGTGCAAAAATATGAATTTGGAACCCAAATTCATGAAATTCAAATAAAAAAAGAGTGTATTAACCGAAAAAAGAGCTGTTCATCCAATTTTCCAATTAACCAACATGGGCACAAACAAACTTCTGCTTCATCAAATCAGCTTACTGATTCCTTTTTTGCTTTTTAAGGAGCCGGGAACCTGCTGTCCGCTGTATCTTTCGCTTCGCAAAAGGATGTCGCTGCCATCAGGGCTAAATCAGTATAAAATTTCTACTTTTGTCCCATGTTAGAAATTCTTTATCGTGACGAGCATCTTATTGCCATCAATAAGCCAAGCGGACTATTGGTTCATAAATCTTTTTATTCAGGAGAAGCTGATACTTATGCTATTCGGGAGTTGAGAAATCAAATTGGGCAAAAAGTTTTTCCTGTACATCGATTAGACCGAAAAACTTCGGGTGTTTTGCTGTTCACTTTAGATAAAGAAACATTGAGAACCATGAGCGATCAGTTTGCATCACGGGAAGTTGAAAAGAAATACATAGCCATTCTTCGTGGTTGGACAAAAGAAGAAGAGACGATCGATTACGATTTGATTAATGAAAATGAAGTCAAACAAAATGCAGTTACTTACTATCGTCGTTTGCAGACTTCGGAAATAGATTTACCTTTTTTAAAACATCAGACTTCCAGATATTGTCTGGTAGAAGCCATTCCTGAAACGGGAAGATTTCATCAGTTGAGAAAACATTTTAAACATATTCTGCATCCAATTTTAGGTTGTCGGAAACACGGTTGCAATAAACAGAATAAATTGTGGCTTCAAACATTTGACATCAACAAAATGACGCTTCACGCCCATCAATTGATTTTTAATCATCCTGTTTCTAACGAGAGAATTACGGTAAATGCCACCATAGATGATGAGTTCAAAAGAGTAGGTGATATTTTAAATTTGGATTTGAAACCGTATTCCTGATTTAAACGCAAACATTTTATTGAATAATTTCGGTATTAAAGAACAAAGGTTCCAGGAAACAATAGTTTCTTTATCTCGCTGATCTGCAAATCAATCATATAATTGTTATATATAGATAATATTTATAAAACAATTCTCAATAAAATATCACAGGTTAGCCGGACATTAATTTTAAATTGAGTATTTTTGTAAAACTTTTTTTCAATGTACAAAAGTATCATCAGACCCATTCTCTTCAAATTTGATCCCGAGGAAGTTCATCATTTTACATTTTCAATGCTTAAAAATTTTGGATTTCTTACCAAATTATTTTTACCCAAACCTATTGAAGACAAGCGTCTGGAAAGAGAAGTTTTCGGATTAAAATTTAAAAATCCTGTAGGATTGGCTGCCGGTTTTGATAAAAATGCAGTCTTGTTCAACGAGCTGGGAGATCTTGGTTTCGGATTTGTAGAAATCGGAACCGTAACACCAAAAGCTCAGGCAGGAAATCCTCAGAAGAGACTGTTCCGTTTAATTGAAGATGGCGGAATTATCAACAGAATGGGGTTTAATAACGATGGTCTTCAAGCTGCCATAGAAAAACTCAAAGGAAATAAAGGAAAAATAATCATCGGTGGAAACATCGGGAAAAATACCGACACAAGCCCTGAAAATTACACCCAGGATTATCTCGACTGTTTTGAAGGCCTTCATCCTCATGTAGATTATTTTGTACTGAACGTAAGCTGTCCGAATGTAGGAAGCCACGCCAAGCTGGAAGATGTAGAGTATCTGCGTGAGCTGATTACAGCAGTAAAAAAAATCAATCAGTCAAAATCTGTACAGAAACCTATATTACTGAAAATTGCTCCGGATCTTAATAACAATCAGTTAGATGAAATTGTCGAATTGATTGCAGAGACAAAAATTGATGGGGTGATTGTTTCCAATACCTCTGTCAACCGGGAAGGTCTGAAAACCTCTCCTGAAGCTTTGGAACAGATAGGAAATGGAGGATTGAGTGGAAAGCCTATCCGTGAAAGAAGCACAAAAATGATCCAATACCTTTCCGATAAAAGCAACAGAGCTTTCCCAATCATCGGAGTGGGAGGAATCCATAGTGCAAAAGATGCTATAGAGAAACTGGATGCCGGAGCAAGCCTGATACAGCTTTATACAGGATTTATCTACGAAGGTCCCGAACTGATCAATGAGATCAATAAAGAACTGTTAAAGAGAGCCAGCAGGCTTCCAAGATAAAAAAGAAAGAGAGCGTAATGTTCTCTTTTTTATTTTGATTTTACAACCGTTGCATTTTTTATGTCAACTGTAAGGATACAGGCAGGAGAAGATGAAGATTTATTGATTTTATATTTTAAAATTTTCCGATCACGGGATTTTGTTTCGATGGTATCGTAAATATTTTCCAAACAGCTTTCTGTCAGAAATTCTTCATAGTTTTTATAATTCCAGTCTTTGGTAAAGTACAGAATTCTGTAACCTTTTTCTCCTTCACTGGCGCCGCATCTTCCACATGCATTGAAATTGGACGAATGCTCAAAATATAATAAAACCCGATTTCCATTCTCTCCGGAAGCATAAGAAATCAGTTGATTTCCGCCATGCTTATTGATAAAATCAAATGTATTGATCTTTTTGTTGTTGGGTAAGGTCAGGTAATTATTATAACGGTAGACCATATCATTGCCGGTAAATAACTTGGCAGGTTGAGCTTTATTATTCAAATAAAAATTTCCTGAGACTGAATTTCCCTTAGGATTATCCTGTTCAAAAACAATGGATTCTTTTGGAGACAGCGTTTCTGCAATTTCAGCGATTCTTTCCACTTTTTGAGGTGAAGTAATCTGATCTTTAAATACTTTGGAATTTTGCTTCTGTTTCTTTCCAAAATTATATAAAGAAAGCTTTCCGTAATCGTAAATACCGATCAGGGGTATTTTTTTCTGATACTTGTCGTAATAATACCAACCGTCAACAAAATACTGGTAAAGGCTGCAATCAGCAATTCCGGCAAAATAAAGCTGCATGGTAACAGGCATTCCTGCGATCTCTCCTTTGAAGATCTGCGAAGAATCCGTTACTGCTTTTAATTCAACTTTCTGACAGAAACAGAGTGCAAAAAGAGGAATAAGCAAAGTGATTAATAGTTTTTTCATGGTTGGTTTGAATAGTTTTAGAGGAAGAAATTAGCGATGGTATAGATGATCAGCCCCACCAGTCCTCCAACTAGTGTTCCGTTTACACGGATAAACTGCAGGTCTTTTCCCACTTCAAGTTCCATTTTTTCGCTTAATTCTTTGCCCTGCCAGTTTCCTACGGTGGAACTGATGAGGTTTCCGAACTGATGGGTGTTTTTGAGGATGTATTTATAAGCAGTCACCCTTACCCAATGATCAATCTTATTCTGTAAATTTTCATCCGTTTTTAAATTTTCAGAAAATTCATTAAGGTTTTTCGTGAGATAATTTTTTAAAGAAGACTGGTCATCCTGTAATTCTTTCATCAAAGTTTTCTTAATGGAAATCCAGATGTCATTGGAGTATTCATCCAGTTTATCATTTTTCAGAAGGCCGTTTTTGATCGTTTTAAATTCATCATCCCATTTCGGATCTTCCTTCAGGTCGGTAGAAAAATCCTGGATTCTCCGGGTAATCAGATTTCGGATTTCATGGCCAGGATCTTCTTCTATTTCCCTGAAAAAATCTGAAAGTCCACTGGCGATTTTATCCGCAATTTTATTATCAACAAAAGAAGGAATGAATGAATAACTCCCTTTCTGTACCCGGTCTTTGATCATTTCATCATTTTCGACGATATACTCTTTGATCTGTCTGGAAAGATTGGTAACAATTCTCTGGTGATCATTTTTTTCCAGAATATAGCTGATACCGTTTCCCACCACTTTATTAAGCTTGATATCATCCGTCATTTCAGATACCTTTTTGCTGATAAACTGGCTCACAGAAGTATCATCAAGTTTATTGAGGATATCCAGAACAATATCCGAAAGATTCCTGATCAGGATTTCCTGGCTTTTTTCTTTCCCAAGCCATTCTCCGACGAAATTCGAAATTTTAAGCTTCTGGATATAAGGACGAATATTTTGAGGTGAAAGGAAATTACTCACCACAAAGCTGCCCAGATTATCACCCAGCCTCTGTTTACCGTTTTCAATAAGGTTCGTATGCGGAATAGGAAGCCCAAGCGGATGCCTGAAAAGCGCTGTCACGGCGAACCAGTCTGCTAAAGCTCCAACCATTGCCGCCTCGGAAAAAGCCCTTACATAACCAAGCCAATGAGATGGATTCGACTTTTGAAGTAGGGTGGTGGCAATAAAAATAACGGCCATCAGGACAAATAGTCCGGTGGCAAACATTTTATATTTTCTCAGCTGTTTTCTTTTCGCTTCGTCATTCATATGCTCAAATTTACTAAATTTGGTAATGAAACCATCATCCTAAACCGGGATGAAATTCAGGACTAAAATTTACAATGAAATTTTTAGTTTTCATCATATTATTAACCTTTTTGCTGGCGTGTCCGCAGAAACCCAAGCCTATTAAAACTTCCTATGGAAAATAAAGAAGCAAAAAACAATCCATACTATTCCAGAACCGACACTTCAAAACTTGATATTTCTAATGATGAGTGGAAAAAGATCCTTGCCCCGGATTTATATTCCATCGCCAGAGAAGCGGCTACAGAAAGAGCATTTACCGGAAAGTATAATGAATTCGATGAAATTGGAGATTATTACTGTGCAGTCTGCGGTAATCATCTCTTCCGTTCTACCTCAAAATTTGCGAGCAGCTGCGGATGGCCGAGCTTTTTTGAAGCAGATAAAGAAGGCGTTTATTACAAAAGAGACACTGCCTATGGAATGGAAAGGGTAGAAGTGCTTTGCAAACGATGTGATTCTCATCTTGGACACGTTTTCGACGATGGTCCGGAACCTACGGGGCTGCGTTATTGCATGAATTCCATAAGCCTGGAATTTGTTGCAGATTAACAAAAATATAAAGCTTTAATTCACAAAATCAGGACGTTAAAGTTTCTTAAATTCAGTTAAACTTTGTGGACTTATAAGTGTCTGGTAATTATGTTTTTATAATTTTGCCACACTAATTTGGAATTTAATATTATTGAATGAAAGGAATTTATAGTGTATTAGGCCTGGTTTATATGGTCACAACATCATTCTATCTTTCGCCGGAGAAGGCAGTAAAGAATGAGAATGTCAATACAGCAAAAATTGAAAAAGTAGCAGAGATGAAAACTGAGAAGACCGCTGGTACAGCATCTTCATCAGAAGAATTGTACAAATCAATTCCATTTGACCCTGAACATGAGCTGAATTACGAAGTTTTCGCAAAAGCATTAACAGGGTTTGAAAATTTAAAGAAAGCAGGATTGCTTAACCAAGACTCGCATTTATTGACTATCTGCGATTTTTCTATGTCTTCAAATACAAAAAGACTTTGGGTAATTGATACTGATGAGAAGAAAGTACTGTTCAATTCACTGGTAGCACACGGAAAAAATACAGGCGAAGAATTTGCGACGAATTTTTCTAATACGGAAAGTTCGCTGCAGACCAGCCTAGGATTTTATATCACAGATGCTACTTACCAGGGAGACAACGGGTATTCTTTGAAATTGCTTGGGATGGACAAAGGTTTTAATGATGCGGCCTACAGAAGAGCTATCGTGATGCACGGAGCAGATTATGTAAGCGACGAGTTTGCATCTATGCACAAAAGAATCGGAAGAAGCTGGGGATGCCCGGCAGTACCGAGATCATTAACGCAGCCGATCATTAATACCATAAAAGGACGAAATTGTCTTTTTATTTATTATCCCGATCAGAATTACCTTTCCTCTTCGGAATGGTTAAAGTCATAACAGTCTGAGAATGGAGGATACTTCAGAATTTATTTCTGCTGTCAGGCTGATGAATAACCCCGATGGGACAAGTACTTTCGAAAAAGGGAAGATTCCGACTTTAAAGCCGTTGAATATCAATACTTTTTGGATAAGTACCACAGTTGAAGAATGGGAAAAAGTTACTCATCCCGCTCCAAGAAGACAGTATGTGGTAACATTAAAAGGAAAGATCAGGTTCAAAGTAAGCAATGGTTCTACATTTCTTATTGAGCCAGGCATTATTCTTTTGGCTGAAGATACTAAAGGAGAAGGTCACAGTTGGGATATGATTGGGGATGAGAAATGGGAGAGGCTTTATATCCCGATTGCTGATCATACAGAAGACTATTTTATTGCTGATGCGAAGTAGAGGAAACTATTTTAAATTAATTGATAAAACAGAAAAGCAGTCAACCAGACTGCTTTTTTTATAAAATTTATTTGAATTTTTTAAAAACCAAAGTCGCATTATGCCCTCCAAACCCGAAGGCATTGCTTAAAGCGAAATTGATATCTTTTTCTTTGGCTTCTCCAAAAACAATATTTATATCTTTCGGAATGCTTTCATCAATTTGATGAAGATTGATCGTAGGAGGGATAATTCCTTTTTCCACGGCCTTAATGGAAAGAATAGCTTCTGCAGCGCCGGCGGCCCCTAGTAAATGTCCTGTCATGGATTTCGTGGCACTGATATCAAGTTTTTTATTTCCTCCGAATAACTTACTGATTGCTTTCAGCTCTACCAGATCTCCAAGCGGAGTGGAAGTAGCATGAGGATTAAGATAATCAAGATCTTCAATATTGGCTCCTGCTTCTTTCATGGCCAGCTGCATGGCTTTAATGGCACTGATTCCCTCCGGATGAGGTGCAGTCATATGATAAGCGTCAGCTGTCATAGCGGCACCAGCCAGTTCAGCATAAATTTTAGCACCTCTTGCTTTGGCGTGCTCATATTCTTCAAGGATCAAAGCGCCGGCACCTTCACCCATGACAAAACCGTCTCTGTCTGCATCATAAGGACGGCTTGCTGTGGCAAAATCATCATTTCTGGTAGACATCGCTTTCATAACTGAGAAACCACCTATAGAAGCAGGTGTGATTGCAGCTTCAGAACCACCACTAATGATCACTTTTGCTTTTCCAAGACGAATATAGTTGAATGCATCCATCAGCGCTGTATTTCCTGTGGCACAGGCTGAAATAGTTGTATAATTGATTCCCTTCAGCCCGAATTTCATTGAGATCATCCCTGAAGCCATATTGGCGATAAATTTAGGCACAAAGAAAGGATTAAATTTTGGTGTTCCGTCTCCCTCTGCAAAATTCATAACCTCGGTCTCAAATGTCACCATACCGCCCTGTCCGGTTCCCCAGATCACGCCCGTGTCAAATGGATCCATTTTTTCCAGTTCAAGACCTGAATCCTGAATCGCTTCCGTGGAGGCATACATAGCATATTGTGAAAATAAATCGCTTCTTTTTATTTCATTGTGGGTCAAATGAATTTTCGGATCAAAATTTTTCACCTCACAGGCGAAGTGCACTTTAAATTTTTCTGAATCAAAATGAGTAATTAAACCTGTTCCACTGACACCGTTAATGCTATTTTGCCAAAAATCTTCGACATTGTTCCCCAAAGGCGTTACCGCGCCCAGTCCTGTAATGACAACTCTTTTCATACTTAGTTATTAATTTTGAATAGATTAGAGGTTCCCCTGGCAATCAGTCTTGTTTTGTCTGCGTTCCATATTTCGCATTGTGCATTGACAAACTGCCTGCCTCTTTTTATAATTTTCGTTTCGGCTACAATATTATCATTTTCTTTTGCAGTTGAAAAATAATCGATCACATTATTGATGGTTGTTATAAAAGAATTTTCATTCAGGGAGAACATGGTAGCCCCAATAATGTCGTCAACAATAGCTGCAGTTACCCCACCATGAAGGTTTCCGATTGGATTCAGCCATTCCGGTCTCACGGTATACTGGAACTCAAGATGTCCTTCTTCTGCAGAAACTACAATAGGATTGAGCCATTTCATAAACGGTGATGGAGATTGGTCAAATTCCTTTCCGATGAATTGCTGCAGTTGTGCTAATCTGTCCATACTTATTTTTTGTTTTTACTTTTCTAAAATCATAGTGACACCCTGTCCGCGTGCGGCGCAAATAGAGATAAACCCTTTTCCGCTTCCCTTTTCATGAAGCAGTTTTGCTAAGGTACCGATAATTCTTCCGCCTGTAGCTGCAAAAGGATGTGCTGCGGCAAGGCTTCCGCCTTTTACATTCAGTTTATTCCTGTCAATTTTCCCCAGTGCTTTTTCCAGTCCGAATTTTTTAGCCAGATCATCATTTTCCCAAATCTTAATGGTGGCAAGAACCTGTGCGGCAAAAGCTTCATGAATTTCATAATAATCAAAATCTTCCAGGCTCATTCCTGCCTTTTTAAGCATTCTCTCTGCTGCAAAAACAGGGGCGAGAAGTAGATTTTGTTTGTTTTCAACATATTCAATTCCTGCCACTTCTGAGAAACTAATGTAGGCTAAAACAGGAAGACCATTAGCATTGGCCCATTCTTCACTGGCCAGAAGTACGGCAGAAGCTCCGTCCGTAAAAGGTGTTGAATTTCCGGCAGTCAAAGTTCCGTTTTCTTTATCAAATGAAGGCTTCAGCTGGGACAGTTTCTCCATGCTGGTGTCTCTGCGAAGATTATTGTCTTTCTCTAAACCGAAGGCTGGAATAATCATATCATCAAAAAATCCTTCATCATAAGCTTTAGCCATATTTTGGTGACTTTTTAATGCCAATTCATCCTGCTCTTCACGGGAAATCTGATAGTATTTTGCTGTAATTTCCGTATGTCCGCCCATCACCAGGCCGGTTTTCGGTTCCTGTCCTCTGTAAGGAATAGGCATCCAGTCTTTCAACTTTGGGCTTAACAGTTGTTTAAGTTTTTTAAATACTGATTTTTCTTTATTGGCTTTTAACAGGGCTTTTCTTAACCTTGGCGCAGATTCAAACGGAATGTTGCTCATGGCTTCAACGCCACAGGCGATCCCGCTTTCGATTTGCCCTAAAGCAATCTTATTTCCAATATAAACTGCTGCTTCAATTCCTGTATCACAAGCCTGCTGGAGATCACATGCAGGAGTGGCTGGGTCAAGAGCAGTATTCATCACTGTTTCTCTGATGAGGTTGCTCTCTGAAATATGTTTGATAACGGCACCTCCGGCTACTTCGCCAATGAGCTTTCCCTGTAAATGATATTTGTTAATAAGTCCGTTGAGAGAAGCTTCCAGAAGCTCCTGGTTATCCAGGTCTGCATAAGCTGTATTAATTCTGGCGAAAGGAATCCTGCTGTATCCTACAATGGCCACTTTTTTTGTTTCCATATTGAAAAGTTTTATGATGGAAGTATTTTTAGCTCTTTATCGATCATGAAAAGTATTCTGTCTAAAGCCAGATGTAAGTATTTTTCCTCTTCTGTGGTTTTAGCCAAAAGAATTCCGCCTTCAACGAGCATAATGAAGAGCGATCCGTATTCATCCGCATCAATATCCGGATGTATTTCTCCTGTTTTCTGCCCCTCAACAATGACGGAAGTTATTTTTTTGATCCAGCCTTCAAATGATTGGGTAACCTGTTTCTTCAGGCTGGGAAAAGTATCATCAGCTTCGGTGGCGGCATTCATCAGAGGGCAGCCTCCATTTTCAAAGACGGCTTTCCAGTTTTTCCGGTAAAAACTGACAAAAGCATTTAATTTATCAATCGTAGATGGAAAGTCATCTCCTAAAGATCTGGCCATACTTTTAGACAGAAGACTGGAGTTATATTTATAAACTTCAAGTGCAACCTGATCCTTATTGTCAAAGTTTCCGTAGATACTGCCTTTGGTAAGGCCAGTAGCTTCTGTAATGTCAGATAAAGACGTAGACAGATAACCCTTGGTATTGAACAAAGAAGCTGTTTTCTCAATAATAAACTGTTTGGTCTTTTCTGCTTTTGACATTTTAAGAGTATTTAATATGGTACAAATATACGAAAATATACCGATTGGTATATTTTTATTTTGTAACTGTCTTTTCCATAAAAATCAAAAGTTTTGAAAAGGCTTAAGTTTATTTAAAGTTTAAAATTGTAGTGTAGAGATATTTAAGTGAAAAATCTGCGTAATCCGTATGATCTGTGTAAAAAATAAACCATTAAGGTTTTTTTAAAATCTTAATGGTTCAAATAAAAAACTCTTTATTAAGCTAAAGTGGCATTCAAAGTAATTTCAAAATTGAAAGCTGCACTTACCGGACATCCTTCCTCGGCAATTTTAGCATATTTCTGAAATTCTTCTTCTGAAAGTCCCGGAACTTTTGCGGTAAGAGTCAGTTCAGATTTTGTGATTTTTCCAACGCTTGGATCAAGAGTGATCACAGAGGTTGTTTTTAATTCTTCAGGAGTAAAGCCAGCTTGTGAAAGCTCAGCACTCAGTTTCATTGTGAAGCATCCTGCATGTGCTGCAGCCAGTAATTCTTCAGGATTTGTTCCCACTCCGTCTGCAAAACGGCTGTTGAAAGAATATTGGGTTTCGTTTAAAGTTGTGCTTTGAGTAGTTAAATGTCCTTTACCTTCTTTGATGTTACCGTTCCAAACGGCTGTTGCGTTACGTCTCATAATGTTTGCTTTTTGTTGTTTTTAATATGTTGTTTTGATGATACAAAGATAGAGTGGTTGTAAGCCAAAATCAATGGATAAAAAGCCTTAAATATTGTACTTTTTTCCCGACAGGTAATTTTTTGAAACTTTATGATGATTAAAATTTATTAAGTTCATCGTTTCTGAAATAAAAAGTATTTTAATGTCACATCTGAAATGAGTTTTGTTGATCTTTCCAGATTTTTCTGAAAACGTTCCAAACCCTAATTTTTATAATGGTCTTCAAAATTAAGCTGCTGTTGCATATAATTACTTTAGCTAAAGATACAAAAAAGGAGTTTTTGACATTGTTTTTATTCCTAATAGGTATTACTTTTTATTTTTTTTGTTTCACTTTTTTTATTAAAAGCAAAGAAAAAATAAAAATTATATATGAATTGATTGGTTTTTTATCAAATTTGTAAAAAATACTGTATTGAATAATAACTTTAATTTTTTCAAAGATTAAATGAGCAAGCTAGAAAATATTTTGAGAGAAATAACTCCATTATCTCCAGAGGACAGCTTTCTTGTATTTGACCGGATAAAGGCTTCTTTTGACTTTCCTTATCACTACCATCCGGAGATCGAGATCAATTTTATCAGTAAAGGAAAGGGATACCGCCGGATGATCGGTGACCACACAGGGGAAATAGGCGACATCGAACTGGTGTTGGTTGGTCCCAATCTGCCGCACTGCTGGGCCAACCATAAGTGTAAAAACCGGAAGACCCATGAGATCACGGTGCAGTTCAATCAGGATTTTTTTAATCAATCCATGATGGATAAGAATATTCTGAAACCCATCAGTAACCTGATGAAGGACTCAATCAGGGGAATTTTATTTTCGCAGGAAACGGCAGAAAAGCTTAAAGATTCTTTTTTCAACTTATCCAAAATGAACAGTTTTGAGTCTTTTATTGAAATTATGAAAATTCTTAATGAACTGGCTATTGCCGAAGATAAAACTCTTTTATCTTCTTACAGTATAGAGCTCGAAACTTTTGCGGATAATGATAAAATGAAAATCGTGCATGATTTTGTCCATAAGAACTTTGAAAGCAAAATAACACTTCACGATGCAGCATCGCTTATCAATATGAGTAGTGTAACATTCAACAGGTTCATCAAAAAAAGAACAGGTAAAACTTTTGTGAATTATCTGAATGAAATCAGGATCAGTTATGCTGCAAGATGGCTGATGGAGAAAAATCTGACCGTTTTTGAGACTGCTTTTGAAGCTGGTTTTAATAATATAGCCAATTTCAACAAGGTTTTTAAATCCATTAAAAAAACAACGCCAACAGAATTTAAAGAACTTTTTAAAGGAGTGAAAAAAATCGAATAATCCTTTTAATTAAGCAAATACATTTTGTAATCATAAGATCCGGATCGTTTTATCCGGATTTTCTATTGGTAATCAGATATATTTCAATCATAATATGTTAAAAAAACACCATGTAGTTAATCATAAACAATAAGTTTGAAATCGATTTACTTTGCTGTAAATCAGTGAATAATTTCATTTTTATAAAAACGTATGAAAAAATAATATCGTTTTATGATAAAATAGCATTATATCTGGCTGTGAACAAAATTTAGATTTGTTAATGTGAATTAAATCTTAACAAAACTTTAATTATTTAATGCAAACAGGATGTAATGTTGCAGAAAAATGAAGATAAATCCTGTTTTAAAATTTAAACAATATTTAAGGCAATGTAGTTGATTCTCAAATAAATCTTAATAAAACTAACCTTATGAGAAAAACTGTTATACCGGTTTTATTAGCTATTTCTTTATCTGCCTACGCACAGGAAACAAAACAGGCAGATACTGCTAAAACAACCAAAATAGAAGAGGTGGTTGTTACTTCTTTGGGGATAAAAAGGCAGGTACGATCTTTAACGTACTCAAGCCAGCAAATTGGAGGGGATGAGCTTACGGAAGTAAAAACACCCAATCTTTTGAATTCCATCAATGGAAAGGTTTCCAATGTACAGATTAATAAGACCAATGGTGGTGTCGGAGGATCCGTAAGGGTGGTTATGAGAGGAGATAAGTCTACACGAAACAGCCAGCCATTGTATGTAATTGATGGTATTCCTATCATTAACAATACAAAAGGACCCAATGTGGATTTTTTTGCTTCTATGCCTGATACAGGAGATGTATTAAGTACCATCAATCCTGAGGATATTGAAAGCATCAATTTTCTGAAAGGTGCTTCAGCTGCAGCATTATATGGCGCTGCGGGAGGTAATGGTGCCGTTTTGATTGTAACTAAAAAAGGAAAATCGGGAAGGAGTAAATTATCCTATACGACAAGTTTAACACTTGATAAGGCTTATAGTCTCCCTGAACTCCAATACAGTTATCTGCAGAGTATTCCTTACGATCGCGCGGCGGGACAAACCGGTTCCCAACAGAGTTGGGGAGCAAAAGGAGCTTCAAAAGATTATCTTAAAGATTTCTTACAGACCGGAGCTACATGGGTCAACAATATTTCATTCCAGTCTGGAAATGAAAAATCCAACAATTTCTTCTCTATAGGAAATACAACGAATAAGGGAATTATCCCGACATCAGTATTTGATCAGTATAATATTAATTTCAGGAATTCGAGTAAATTTCTGGATGATAAGCTGACGCTTGACGCCAACTTTATGGGATCTTTGCAGAACAGTAAAAACAGACTGACGCCAGGATCTTATTATTCTCCATTGGTGAACCTGTATTGGTTGCCGAGAGGTGTTGATTTCGATCAGTTCAGTGGCTCAAATTACACCTATCAAAATAATAACAGACTACTTCCTGCCCAGAACTGGTGGGCCATAAAACCGGATGGAAGCTTCAGTGTAGAATCTCAAAACCCTTACTGGATTCTTTATAAAAACCCTGTTACAACAAAAAATAAAAACCTTTACAGTGCAGCAACATTGAGCTACCAGATTAATCCGTGGCTATCTGCACGAGTAAGAGGAAATTATAGTTATACCACTTCAGACAGCCAGCGTAATGTTGCAGTGTATTCCCTGCCTGTATTACTGGGAGGAAATGATAATGGTAAACTTTACAAGGATGTTGTAGAAAGTTCGTCTACGTATGGTGATGCCTTATTAATAGGAAGTCCGAAAATTACAGATGATATTTCTCTGGATTTTACGGTAGGTGGAAGTATAAATACGCAAAGATATACATCAAGCAGCATAGAGAATAACCTTTTGGTAATTCCTAACTTATTTGAACTGAATAATTTACAGTGGCCGGGCCAGAATGGAAATGGAGTGAGCTACGTCGTGTATAGAACAAAAAAACAGACCCAGTCCGTCTTTGCAAGTGCCAATTTGGGATATAAAAAATTCTTATATCTGGATCTTACATTTAGAAATGACTGGGATTCAACACTGTCAGGAACCGGCAGAATTTCTTTTGATTATGAATCGATTGGTTTAAACGCCATCTTATCAGAAATCTTTAATATTTCAGAATCCATCAATTTCTGGAAAGTGAGAGCTTCCTATGCAGAAGTTGGAAACGGACTGTATTCCAACCTAACTGCTCCTAATATTTACCGTTATCAGGTAAATGCAGGTACTATGATTACTCCTAATTCATCACCGGTGACCAACCCGGAATTTTCTGAACTCTTTGCTAAACCGGAACTTAACAAAACTTTTGAAGCAGGAACAGAACTTAAACTTTTTAATAACCGTTTAAGCTTTGACTTCACTTATTATAATTCAGTAGTATCCAATCAGCTTTTGCAGGCGGTGGAAATATCTTCCAACTTAGGATTTGGAACCGGAAGATTTGATGTCAATGCCGGAAAAATTCAGAATGTAGGATTTGAATCCAGTTTATCTTATAAAGTATTCGCCGGGGAAAAATTTGATTGGACCACAACAATTAATGCATCTGCCAATAAAAATACCATTAAAGAACTTTTCCCATCCAGATTACAGATTCCTGCAGACAAAACCTTTGTGCTTACAGGAGGAGGGTATAACAGATTAAAAGTAGGTGGTTCATTCGGAGATATCTACGGATCAGTATTCAAGAGAGATGGCCAAGGTAGAATTATTGTGGATGCGGATGGCGTTCCGTTAAGAGATGAAAACCAGGTTCAGTATCTTGGAAATCCGAACCCTAAATTTATCCTTGGTTTCAACAACTCATTCAATATCGGAAAATTAGGAATCAGTTTCCTTATTGATGGTAAATTCGGAGGAAAAGTATTAGGCTATACCCAGGCTAAAAACGATCAGTATGGGGTAAGTAAGGCCAGTGCAGATGCCCGTGATAATGGAGGAGTGTCTATTCCAAATGCAGTGTATGAAAACGGAACCCCTTACACAGGGTTAACCGATGCTGAAAAATACTATTCTAAAGTGTCAGGATCCATTGACGAACCATATATGTATAAAGCAACAGCAGTGCGTTTAAGGCAGGCTTCAATTTCATATACCTTTGATATAAAGTCAAAATTTATGGAAAATGCGACCGTAAGTTTAATAGGAAGCAATCTGTTCTTCTTATATAAAGATGCTCCGTTTGATCCGGAACAGGTCTCCGGAGTCAATCCTGGAGGTGTAGGAATTGATATGTTTGGTATGCCAATTACCAGATCTGTAGGTTTATCATTAAAAGCTAACTTCTAATTTTAAGACAATGAAAATATCCCATATTAAAACAATATCATTCAGTGCATTGATGCTGTTTTCCGCCTTAAGCTGCACGAGTGAATTTGACAAATATAATCAGGAATATATAGGAGGACCTGAAAATTTCAATGCCGATTTTACCCAGATTGTGAATCCGTTGAAATTGATGCAGAGAAATCAGCAGAGTTCTACCAACTGGATCTATCAGCTGCAGACCAATCTTAACGCTGACATGTTCAGTGGTTTATTCAGTACAGCTACGCCTTATAATGGAGGCAGAAATAATACCACTTATTTCATTATGGACGGCTGGAACGAGAGAATTATGATGACGCAGCTGGAAGATGTTTTTGATAAATCTAAAACCATCAATACCGTAATCAAGGAAAATTATCCGGGTATAAATTTTAAAGCATCACTTGCTCTTGCTAAAATCCTTAAAGTTATCTCTGCCAGTAAAGTGTCAGATGCCCATGGTCCTATTATTTACAGTAAATTTGAAACACCCAATCCTACAACAGGGATTACCGATTTTGATTCGCAGCAGGAAGCTTATAATAACTTCATTGCGGATCTTACCTCGGCTATTTCAGATTTGCAGCAAACTCCGGGTGTAGAAGATAAAGCGGTTATTACTAAATCGGATCTCATATATGGTGGCAGCCTGGCTAATTGGGCAAAGCTTGCCAATTCTTTAAAATTAAGATTTGCTATGAGAATCAGCTATGCTGATCCTGCTAAATCAAGACTATATGCTGAAGAGGCTTTAGCTTCTCCGGTAGGATTTATCGATGACAATTCTTCAAATGCCTTGATTAATTACGGAGGAGCTTCTCCTCTCAGCGATATTATCTATTCCTGGGGAGATTGTAAGATAGGGGCGCCATTAATGGCATTTATGAACGGGTTTAATGATCCAAGAAGATCTGCCTATGCCAAGCCTGCCACTGATCCTTCTGTAGCCGGACAGTACATTGGGATAAGACAGGGTGTTGATATGGGAGGAAGTAAAGACCGATATGGTGACTTCTCCCAACCTATCGCTGCATCTGCTAATGGAGATTATTTCTCTAACAGCAGTGGAAAAAATAAAGTATTTACTGCTGCAGAAATCTGGTTCCTAAAGGCCGAAGCTGCCATCAGAGGGTATGCCGGAGCCGGAGATGCAGGAACAAATTACAATAAAGGTATCGAAATGTCATTTGCAGAATGGGGGAAAAGCTCAGCTTATGCAGCCTATATCGCAGATGCGACTTCGAAGGAAGCTCCATATATTGATCCTAAAAATGCTTCAAACAGTATTCTGGCAGGAAGTCCAATGCTGAGCACTATTACCATCAAATGGAACGATGGTGATACTTTCGAAAGAAAATTAGAAAGAATCATGACCCAGAAATGGATTGCTATTTACCCTGATGGATCTGAAGCATGGGCAGAGCAGAGAAGAACGGGCTATCCTGTTATTTTCAAAAATGTTCTGAATGACAGCCAGGGAACCATTAGTACCGATGCAATGATCAGGAGAATTCCTATCCCGACCAAATACAGAAACAATACCCTGAATTATGCTCAGGCCTTACAGTATATTGGTGGCCCCGACACAGGCGGAACCAAATTATGGTGGGATAAAAAGTAATAATTTTAAGCAGATCAATTATAAAGATAAAGAGGCCGTCTCAAAAGTTAGATTTAATTTTTTCATTTCGGTAGAAGAAATTTCTGATACACGTTAGTTTAGATTCTTCAATTTTAGTTTCGTTTCAATTCGGGATGATGCTTTTGAGAGGCTCTCTTTTTCTTTAACATTTTAGTTTGAATATGGGAAACAACAACTCTGAAATTCGCTCGGTAAAACCGATTTTCTGGATATCAACATTATACTTTGCAATGGGAATTCCCTTTGTAACCATTAATGCGGTCTCCGGGATCATGTACAAAGACATGGGGATTTCAGATTCCAAAATCACATTCTGGACTGCCCTGATTATGTTTTCCTGGACCTTAAAACCTCTATGGAGTCCGTTTCTTGAGATCTATAAAACAAAAAAATTCTTTGTGGTAGCCACCCAGTTTGCCATAGGAGTTCTGTTTGCTTTGGTTGCGCTGAGCTTACCAATGCCTGATTTTTTCAAATACAGCATTGCTCTTTTTGCCATCGTTGCCTTTTGCGGAGCAACACATGATATTGCGGCAGATGGTACCTATATCAATTTTTTAACGAACAAAGAGCAAGCAAAATATATTGGATGGCAGGGAGCTTTTTACAATCTGGCTAAAATCATAAGCAGCGGAGTTCTGGTTTATTTCGCGGGAGTTTTGGAGAAAACCAAAGGAGTCACCAATGCCTGGATGATCATCATGGGCATTTATGGCCTTCTGTTTTTTGCACTAGCTTTGTACCATTATGCTGTTTTACCGAAAGAAAATAAGCAGGAAAAAGAAACCAGAAAAGCAGGAAATATTCGTAAAGAACTGTTGGAAGTCATCACTTCTTTCTTCAAAAAAAAGAATATCATGTGGGCGGTACTGTTCATTATCCTGTACCGTTTTGCAGAAGGATTTGCCATAAAGATTGCGCCCTTGTTTTTCAAAGCTCCGAGAGCCTCAGGAGGATTAGGATTATCTACATCGGATATTGGACTTATTTATGGAACTTACGGTTCAGCGGCATTTATCTTAGGATCTGTATTGGCAGGCTATTTTATTGCTGCCAGAGGGCTGAAAAGATCTTTGATCTGGCTGTGCTCTGCTTTTAATATTCCATTCGTAGTATATGCATTACTGGCCTATTTTCAGCCGACAGAGCTGCTTCCGGTAGGTGTTGCCGTGGTCGTAGAATATTTTGGCTACGGATTCGGTTTTGTAGGGCTAATGCTTTATATCATGCAGCAGATCGCACCCGGAGAACACAAAACTGCCCATTATGCATTCGCAACCGGTATTATGAACCTCGGTGTGATGATTCCGGGAATGTTCAGCGGGATGATCAGCGATTGGGTAGGTTACAAAATGTTTTTCATTTGGGTACTTATTGCCACGATACCGACATTTGTAGTGACCCTTCTGGTTCCGTTTTCATATCCTGAAAAACTAAAAGAACACTAAATCATTATTAAATACATTAAATAAAAAGTAAAAATACTTTATGACATTTCAACCAGCAAAGATCCCTTGGCAGGATCGTCCGGAAGACAGCCGTGATACTATGTGGCGTTACTCTGCAAATCCGATTATCAACAGATATGCAATACCTACGTCCAACAGCATTTTTAACAGTGCGGTGGTTCCTTTTGAAGATGGATTCGCAGGAGTTTTCCGTTGCGATAACAAAGCAGTGCAGATGAATATTTTTGCAGGTTTCAGTAAAGATGGTATCAATTGGGAGATCAATCATGACCCGATTGAGATGAAGGCCGGAAATACAGAAATGATAGAATCGGATTATAAATATGATCCCCGTGTTGCCTTTATAGAAGATCGGTATTGGATCACATGGTGCAACGGATATCATGGCCCGACAATCGGGATTGCCTATACTTTTGATTTTAAAGAATTCTTTCAGTGCGAAAATGCTTTCCTGCCCTTTAACAGAAACGGAGTCCTTTTCCCTGAAAAGATCAACGGTAAATATGCCATGCTGAGCAGGCCTAGCGATAACGGGCATACGCCATTCGGAGATATCTACATAAGCTACAGCCCGGATATGAAATACTGGGGCGAGCACCGTTGCGTAATGAAGGTAGCACCGTTTGAGGACAGCGCTTGGCAATGTACGAAAATAGGGGCAGGTCCTGTTCCTATTAAAACAGAGGAAGGGTGGCTGCTTTTTTATCACGGGGTGATCAATACCTGCAGAGGGTTCCGCTATTCTATGGGAGCATCACTGCTGGATCTTGAAGACCCTTCGAAAGTATTGTACAGAACAAAGCCTTATTTATTAGCTCCTGCAGAACTGTATGAGCTCACAGGAGATATTCCTAATGTGATTTTCCCATGTGCTGCCCTTTCAGAAGGAGATAAGGTAACCGTATATTATGGTGCAGCGGATACAGTTGTGGCCATTGCGTTTGGATATATTTCAGAAATTATTGATTTTATGAAAAAGAATTCGCTTTAAACCGATTGAAAATCTGAGAATATGCCGGTTGTCTTTGTTTTTCCGCTTGCTGAAATCATTGCTATGGTTTTTATATTGTTAAATAAACTCCTATCTTGAGAAATTTTTAAGATTTCCTTATTATGATTATGAAAAAAGAACTGCTTATATTTTTATCAATGATCCTGTTTTCTCATGCCGGAAATGCCCAGCAGCGGAAAGATGATGTTCTTTCATGGGTAGATCCGTTTATAGGAACAGGAGGACACGGCCATACATTTCCCGGAGCGACTACACCTTTTGGAATGATCCAGCTCAGTCCGGATCAGAATACCAAAAGTGGTGATTGGGACTGGTGTTCAGGATACCATTACAGCAGTAAAACCATCATGGGATTTAGTCATAATCATCTCAGCGGAACAGGCTGGGCAGATCTTGGAGATATTTTAGTAATGCCAACCGTCGGGAAAATAAAAATGCTTCCAGGTTCAGAAGACAAACCGGAAAGTGGCTACCGCTCGACATTCAGTCGTGAAAAGGAAACTGCTTCACCGGGATATTATTCCGTGATGTTAGACAGCTATGGGATTAAGGCAGAGCTTACAGCTTCTCCGAGAGTTGGGTTCCATAAATACACTTTTCCGAAGAGTGAAGAATCCAATGTTATTATCGATCCTACCAATAAAATCTTTGGAAATACTTATCACACCCTCGTAAGTATAGAAGGCAACAATAAAATCAAAGGATACTGCTATAGCAATGGCTGGGGCGGAAAAAGATTCGCTTATTTCGTGATGGAGTTTTCAAAACCTTTTAAATCCTATGGAACTTATTCAGAAGGGAAAATAAAAGAAAACGAAAAAATTGCTCTTGCCAAAGATGCCAAAGCTTTTGTAAGATTTTCAACCGAGGAGAATGAAAGCATTGAAGTGAAAGTTTCTTTATCTCCGGTAAGTACGGAAGGTGCCCAGGAAAACTTTGATGCCGAAGCTAAGAATATAAATTTTGCACAGGCTAAAGAAACAGCTCAGAACACCTGGAGAGATCTCATCAACAGATTTCAGGTGACCGGTGGTACGGATGACCAGAGAAAAATCTTCTACACCGGAGTATATCATACTTTCATCGCTCCTAATCTTTATATGGATACCAACGGAGATTATGTAGCCGCTCAGGAAAATATGAATACCAAATGGTTTATCAACTACAGTACTTATTCCTATTGGGACGGATTCAGAGCGACACATCCTTTGCTGACCATTATGGATCAGAAACATACAAAAGAATTTGCCAACTCGCTGATCAGCAGATATACAGACCGCAAAGATCACATGCCAATCTGGGAACTGTGTGGCTACGATAATTTCTGTATGTTGGGTTATCACAGTGTATCGGTAATCTGGGATGCTATTTCAAAAGGAGTACCGGGAATCGATCATGAGAAAGCATTTGCAGCGATGAAAGATGCTTCGTTAACGGATAAAATGAGCAGCAGCGATGGAGGCGGAGGTCTTAATGATTACATTAAACTAGGCTACACCCCATCAGAAAATGGAGCCTCAGTCTCCGCAACGCTGGAATATGCGTATGATGACTGGTGCATTCAGCAGCTTGCCGAAAAATTAGGAAAAAAAGAAGAAGCGGAAGTCTATAAAAAACGTTCCATGAGCTTCCTTAATACCTTCAACAAAGAAAATAACCATTTCTGGCCAAAGCAGAAAAACGGAGAATTTTTACCGGATTTTACTTTAAACGACTGGAAAAAACTTCAGCCGCACTGGGTTTCCGGAAATATCTGGGCGTATGATTTCTTCGTTCCCCATCAGATCGATGAAATGATGAATTTATACGGAGGTAAAAAAGGATTTGAAGAAAAACTGGACAAAACTTTTACCGAAGAACTTAAGATGATTGGCGAACAGCACGTAGATATTTCAGGATTCATCGGTTCTCTGGGATTCGGTGACGAGCCGGGACATCATGTTCCTTACCTGTATAACTACGCTGGAGCTCCTTACAAAACCCAAAAAATGGTCAAATTCATCAGAGATAATATGTATGCGGCAAAACCGGATGGTATTGTCAATAACGAAGATTGCGGTCAGATGTCTGCATGGTATATTTTCTCTTCATTGGGATTCTATCCGGTAACTCCCGGAAAACCTGTCTACGCCATTGGGGCACCACAGTTTCCAAAAGCATCCTTAAAGCTGGAGAACGGAAAAATTTTTACGGTAATAGCGGATAAAATCTCAGATAAAAACATTTACGTTCAGAAAGTGTTCCTGAACGGGAAAGAATTCAAAAGCTGGGAAATTAACCACAGTGATATCATGAATGGCGGTGAACTGAAATTTGTAATGGGAAGCAAGCCTGTAAAATAAAATCAAAATATAACGAAATATTAAAAGTATAATGGAAAGGAGAAAGTTTATAAAGACAAGTGCAATAGCAGGAGCGGGATTACTGTTTACTCAAAATGTTTTTGCTAAAACGTTGAGCATGGAAGATTTTCCTGTGGTCCGCGTTCCGAAAGATAAAAGACATTTTACCAGTGAAGCGGTAGAAAATGCCATTGCAGCTTTTAAAAAGAAAGTGAAGAATAAAGAGCTGTCATGGCTTTTTGAAAACTGCTTTCCCAATACTTTAGATACTACCGTTTTTTATAAAGAAATTAATGGAACTCCGGATACCTATGTTATTACAGGAGATATTGATGCCATGTGGCTTCGTGACAGCTCTGCACAGGTTTTCCCTTACCTGCAGTTTTCTAAGAAAGACGAAAAATTACACAAACTGATCTCCGGAGTGATTCACAAGCAGACAGAATTCATTCTGAAAGATCCTTATGCCAATGCTTTTTATAATGATAACAATAAAATAAGCAAGTGGAAAGAGTACGATCACACGGACATGAAACCCGGGACCCACGAAAGAAAATGGGAGATCGATTCATTATGTTACCCAATCCGCCTGGCTTACCACTTCTGGAAGACAACGGGAGATACAAAACCTTTTGATAACAATTGGCTGCAGGGAATCAAACTGACTTTACAAACTTTCGTAGAGCAACAGAGAAAAACAGACTTAGGGCCATACAAATTTGAACGTACGACAGCTTGGGCTACCGACGGAATTCCAATGGGCGGCTACGGTTATCCGACAAATCCTGTAGGATTAATCAACTCTATGTTCCGCCCAAGTGATGATGCTACCATCTATGCTTTCCTGATCCCTTCCAATTTATTTGCAGTCGTAAGCTTACGCCAGGCGGCAGAGATGGTGTCACAGATCAAAAATGAAAAAACTTTGGCCCAGCAATTAAATAGCTTAGCCGATGAGGTAGATGCAGCCATCAAGAAATATGGAATCTATGACCATCCTCAATATGGAAAGATCTATGCCTTCGAAACGAATGGATTCGGCAGTTATAATTTAATGGATGATGCCAATTGTCCAAGCCTTCTGGGGCTTCCTTACCTGGATGCCGTAAAAGCTGATGATCCGGTTTATATAAATACCAGAAACTATGTCTGGTCAAAAGATAACCCGTTCTTTTTCAAAGGAAAGCTGGCAGAAGGAATCGGCGGTCCGCATATCGGTCTTGATATGATATGGCCCATGAGCATCATTATGAAAGCCCTTACCACCAAAGACAGAAAAGAGATCAGGTGGTGCATAGAAACGTTACAGAAAACTCATGGAGGAACAGGCTTTATGCATGAATCCTTCCACAAGGATAACGATAAGAAATTCACCAGAGAATGGTTTGCGTGGGCGAATACATTATTCGGTGAACTGTTATGGAAAACCTTTAACGAGAATCAGGATTTACTGACTTAGAATTGATATTTGCAGCAGGTGCCAGCATAACTTTTATTCCCGTTTTTTTAGTTGCAGTGTTTTACAGAGAATTCATTGAGGGAAAACCTTATGAAATTTTCTGCCCGTAGTTGATCATTTTTCTTCCTTTCCAGAGAGATGAATACATATAAATACATCAAATAACTTAGAAAAAACATTATGAAAAAAGCCCTTACTACATTGATCTTAATGATCATTCATGCAATCCCTGTGCTGTATGCACAGCAGCTTAGCCCTACGGGAATATGCTATGTGGAAGTAAACAACAACAATATCCTGAATGCCGGATCGTACAAATTGCAGACATCAGGTAAATATTTGTTTAATGTGGTCAATATTTTCGCAGCGAATATCAATTACGATACCGCCAGAAGCAGACCTTACCTGTACTGTAATAATAACGTTACCAAAGTACTGACCAATGCAGATACCTACATAAAGCCGCTTCAGGCAAAAGGGATGAAAGTGGTATTAACCATTTTGGGAAACCACCAGGGAGCGGGTCTCTGTAATTTTCCTACCCGTGAAGCTGCCAGAGACTTTGCCCAGCAGCTTGCACACACCGTAAATACTTACGGTCTTGACGGAATCGACTTTGATGATGAATATTCAGACTATGGACAGAACGGAACCGGCCAGCCCAATGCCAGCTCTTTTGTGATGCTTGTACAGGAATTGAAGGCTTTACTGCCGAATAAAATGATCACATTTTATTACTATGGCCCTGCTGCTTCAAGACTTTCCTGGAACGGGCTTAGAGTAGGTGATTATGTCAACCACAGCTGGAACGCGATGTACGGAACTTTCTCCACACCCAATGTTCCGCCTCTTACCAATGCACAGATCTCTCCGGCAGCTGTATGGCTGGGAAATACTTCCAATTCTACCACCACCAGCCTGGCCACCCAGACAAAAAATGGAGGATACGGAGTATTTATGTGGTATGATCTTCATGGAACCAATGAAACATCACAACTTTCAGCCGGAACACAGACCTTATATGGGGAACAGACGGTCTTAAGCACGCCTTTACAGTCATGGACGCAGGGAACCAATTGTGATGCACCTATCGGATTATTTACCAGCAACCTTACCGGAACCAGTGCAAAACTGAACTGGTCAGCAGTAGGAACCAGCACTTATGATGTAGATTATAAACTGGCTTCTTCTGCCACCTGGACCAATGCTGCAACCGCTGTTTCTGCTACTTCGGTAACCATATCAGGGTTAACCGTCAATACGGAATATGACTGGAGAATCAGAACGAACTGCAGCGTAAAAAGTACCTATATTTTTGCCCCAAGATTTAACAGCGGAACAGGAACAGCTCCTTCAGGCTCTACTTCTCTTTCCCTGGACGGAAGCAGTGAATCCGGTGCAGCCGGAAACCTTACTTTAAGCGGATCAGCATTATCATTGGAAGGGTGGATAAAGCCATCATCTTTCAAATCTGCATCTCCTTATATTTCATCGGTTATGGGTACGGAAGTAAGCGACAGCAATTCAGCTTTCCTGCGTTTGGGAGATGCCAATATTGCAAATAACAAGCTTCAGTTTGTGGTAAGTATCAATAATGTACAGCAAAAATTGACAGCCACCACAGCATTAAATGCCAATACATGGTATCATGTTGCAGCAACTTACGATGGCTCTGCAATGAAAATCTATATCAATGGGGTTCTTGATGCCACCAGATCCCAGACAGGAAGCGTTTCTTCCAACGGAGCTTTCAATGTAGGATACTTATATAACACATCCAGAAATTTCAACGGTAAAGTAGATGAGGTTAGAGTCTGGAAAAGAGCATTGAGCCAGACAGAGATCAGCCAGAATATGTGTAATGTGACCCTTCCGGCAACTTCCCTTGCAGCCTATTGGAAATTCAATGAAGGCAGCGGTTCATCCGTTCAGGACAGTTCAGGAAACGGAGTTACATTAACATTGATAGGTGTGGATGCTTCCAACTGGGGAACAGATATACCATGTCCGGCAGGAACTCAAGTTGCGGCAAAAAATCAAAAGGCTGTAGCTCTTGAGCAGGTAACTGCTAAAAAGCAGATCAAACTGTATCCAAATCCTGTAAGCACATCTTCTCCGCTTACCATTTCTGTTCCTGAAGAATATAATAGAGGAAAATTATTGGTTTATCATTTTAATGGGAATATTGTAGAAACAAAACCATTGCAGGCCGGAGACCATCAGTACGATTTATCTAAGCTTTCGATGGGAAATTATATCATTCAGTTTGAATCTCAGGACGGAAGCTTGAAGCAGACAGAAAAATTAATTGTAAAATAAAAAAACAGTCATTGGGCTCAGGCCCAATGATTTTACCAACCATAAAAATTGAATTACATGAAAAAAAACTCCATTTTTACTGCTTTGATAGCACTGGTCACTCAGGTGGCATCTATGCTTCAGGCGCAGCAGCTTAATCCTTTAGGAATTTGCTATGTAGAAGTGAATAACAACAATATGCTGAATGTAGGATCTTATACCCTGCAGAATACCAACAGACAGCTTTTTGATGTGGCAATTATTTTTGCAGCCAATATCAACTATGATGTTTCTAAAAACAGAGCCTACATTTCTAATAATAACAATGTTACCAAGGTATTGAATGATGTGAATACCTATGTAAAGCCTTTACAGCAAAAAGGCATTAAAGTGTTGCTGGATATTTTAGGAAATCATCAGGGCGCCGGAATTTCAAACTTCCCGAACCGTGAGGCGGCACGGGATTTCGCACGGCAGCTTGCCCATACCGTTTACACTTATGGCCTGGATGGTATTGATCTGGATGATGAATATGCAGGGTATGGAAATAACGGGACTGGACAGCCCAACAGCAGCTCTTTTGTAATGCTTTTGCAGGAGCTAAAGGCAGCAATGCCGGATAAGCTGATTACCTTTTATTATTTAGGACCGGCAACATCAAGACAAAGCTACAACGGCGATGCAGCCGGAAATTATATCAATTACAGCTGGAATCCGTATTACGGAACGTATAGTGCTCCTATAGTGCCTCCACTTAACAATACCAAACTTTCAGCTGCGGCTACCTGGATACAGAACAGTAATCCTCAATCCACTTCTGCCGCTACACTTTCCACTCTTGCTACCAATACGATCAATGATGGTTATGGAGTATTTATGTGGTACGATCTTAATGGAGCTAACAATGCCAGCTATCTGAGCACGGGGTCAAATATTCTTTATAACGAAAATACACTGCTTAGCGGTCCGCTCTATTCATGGACTCAGGGAGATGCTTGTAATCCGCCTTTAGTGCTTGAAGCAACCAACACTACAGGAACTTCAGCCAAATTAAACTGGACAGCTAATGCTTCCCAAACCTACAATATTGATTACAAGCCAGCGAATTCAACCACCTGGACAAACCTTGCAAGCAATTATTCTGGAAACAATATTATGGTTAATAACCTGACCCTGAATACGGATTATGACTGGAGAATACAGTCGAACTGTTCAGCAACCTTAAAAAGTACCTATCTGTTTGCTCCCCGTTTTAATTCCGGCAGCACATGTGGAACGCCGTCCGGTATGAAGTCTGAAAGTTTTTTGGGAACAACCACTAAAGTATCATGGGATGCAGTAGCAAGTGCCTCATCCTATAATTTACAATATAAAACAGCCGCTGCAACAACCTGGGCTGATGTTCAGAATATTTCTACAAACTCTTATACCTTGCCGGGATTAACTGAAAATACAAATTATGTATGGAAAGTACAGGCCGTATGCGGTGGAACTGCTATAAGCACATATTCCGCCGAAACGACTTTTAATAGTGGATTTGCTCCTGTGCAGAGCCCTGGTGCGAGATCACTTTCGTTCAACGGAAGCACCCAATACCTGAATGCAGGACAATTTAATCTTAGCGGGAACGCAGTGACATTTGAAGGCTGGGTAAAAGTAAATGCTTTCAAGCCTAATTTTCCCTACATATCATCAGTAATTGGAATTGAGGTTGGGGACAGTAATTCTGCAATCCTGAGATTTGGAGATGGAAATCTGGCTAATAATAAGCTGCAGTTTATCTTAAGTTTCGGATCTGCTCAGGTAAAACTTAACAGCGTTACAGGACTTACTACCAACACATGGAATCATGTCGCAGCGACCTACGACGGATCCGCTATGAAGATCTACATCAACGGTGTTCTTGATGCCAGTGTAGCTGCTTCAGGGAATTTCACGGCCAATGGCATTCTTTACTTGGGCAGAAATTATGAAAATGCCCGTACTCTTAACGGATTCCTGGATGAATTCAGGGTTTGGAAACGAGCTTTAACAGCCTCAGAAATTCTTCCCAACAACTGTAATGTTCCATCCAATTCTTCCAATCTTGAAGCCAACTGGAAAATGAATGAAGGCAGCGGAAACGGTGCTCTGGATGCCACAGCCAATACACACTTTGCGACTCTGATCGGAATGTCCAATACGAACTGGAGAACAGACGTGGCCTGCACTACACTGTCAACAAAAGATATTTCTTCTGAAAAAAATCACTTGAATGATGTGTATCCAAACCCTGTTAAAAAAGGCAATGATATTCATTTTACTATAAAAGACAAATCTGCCAGTGAAATTACGTTATATGATATGGCAGGAAAATTATGGGTAAGCAAAAAAATTGATAAGAATGACATGGTTGTCAATACCAGAAACCTATCTGCAGGAACTTATATTTATAAAATAAATTCAAAAGACAGTCAGGTTAAATCCTCTGGAAAGGTGATCATAGAATAAAAGCTTAATCCTCGTGAGCGTATAAAAAGTAAAAATAAATTAGGGGATTTTAGGATGGGCAGGCGGGGAGTATAAATACTTTCCTGTCTGTCCTTTTAAGAGAAAGAATTATTTACAGAGAAAAATAAAGAAATAGTATGATGCAGAATATTGTAGGAATAGACATTGGAGGTTCACACATAACGATGGCACAGGTTGATCCTGAGAAACGTAAAATTATCAGTTCAACCTATGTAAGAGAACACGTAGATTCTTTCGGGGCCCGGGAAACAATTTTTTCTGCCTGGATATCAGCCATCGAAAAAGTAGCCATTGGTTTAGTTAAAAAAGATCTTCTGATCGGTATAGCCATGCCTGGACCTTTCGATTATGAAAATGGAATTTCGCTGATGCAGCAGGGGAAATTTATCGATATCTATCAGGTCAATATTAAAGAAGAATTGGCCAAAAGGCTCTCAGTTTCTCCCGATCAGATTCATTTTGTGAATGATGCCGGGGCTTTTCTTGAAGGAGAAGTTTTTGGAGGCTGTGTAAAGGACTACAAGAGGGTTTTTGGAGTTACCTTAGGAACAGGATTGGGAACAGCTTTTTATAACGGAAAAGAAGCAACGGATGAAGACCTGTGGGATTCGCCTTTCAAAGATTCTATCTGTGAAGATTATCTAGCAACACGCTGGTTCGTGAATCATTATAAAGCCCTGACAGGTGAAGAAATATCGGGAACCAAAGATTTATTAGACAAATCTGAAGAGATGCAAGCCCAAATATTTGCTGATTACGCAGATTCCTTTGCAGAATTCATTGTAAAGTATGTAATGAAATATAATCCTGAAGTTTTGGTTATAGGCGGAAATATTGCAAAAGTCTATCCTTACTTTAAAAACAGGTTAAATCAACATCTGGAAGAGCATAAAATCAACCTTCCTATTAAAATTTCCGCTATTTTTGAAGATGCGGCTATTCTGGGTGCTGCAGGTTACACTTTGAAGAAAAGCAAAAGATAAATTAACAAAATGATATCATGAAGTCTTTATTCTCAATTTTTTTTATTCTATTAAATGTATTCGCATTTAGCCAGGAAATACTTCCTGCAGATTACGTGAATCCTTTAATGGGAACTCAATCCAAACCGTCTTTATCCAACGGGAATACTTATCCCGCTATAGGCTTGCCATGGGGAATGAATCTTTGGACCCCGCAGACAGGAAAAATGGGGGACGGATGGGCTTATACCTATGATGCAGACAAGATAAAAGGATTTAAACAGACCCACCAGCCATCTCCATGGATGAATGATTACGGAGCTTTCGCCATTATGCCGGGAGTCGGTAAACTAAAATTTAAGGAGGAAGAACGGGCAAGCTGGTTCAGCCACAAAGCTGAGAATGCTAAACCTTACAGCTACAGTGTTTATCTGGCAGACATCAATGTAACAACAGAACTTACCCCAACGGAAAGAGCTGCTTTTTTCAAATTTGATTTCCCAAAAACAGACAGTGCTTACGTAGTTATTGATGCATTAAACAAAGGCTCTTACATTAAGATCCTTCCTAAAGAAAGAAAAATCCTGGGTTATACTACGAAGTATTCCAGAGGAAAATATAATAATTTCAAAAACTACTTTGTTATTCAGTTTGATAAGGATTTTGATTTAACGACTACCTGGAAAGACAGTGTGTTTGTAAAGAATCAATTAGAAATTACAAGCGAACATGCCGGAGCAATTGTTGGATTTAAATTAAAAAATAAGGAAAGTGTTTACGCAAGAACAGCTTCCTCATTCATCAGTTTCGAGCAGGCAGAGCTGAACCTTAAGAGAGAAATTGGAAGCAGAAATTTCGAACAGGTAAAAACAGATGCTAAGAATATCTGGAATAAAACACTGGGCAGAATTGAAGTAAAAGGAGGAACAGATCAACAGCTCAGAACATTTTATTCCTCTCTCTACAGAACATTGTTCTTCCCTCAGAAATTATACGAGATCGATGCTGAGAACAAAGTAAAACACTGGAGTCCTTACAACGGAAAAATCCTGGGTGGGAAAATGTTCGCAGGAACAGGTTTTTGGGATACTTTCCGTGCCCTGTATCCTTTCCTGAATCTTGTTTATCCAAGCATCAATGCTGAAATGCAGGAAGGCTTAGTCAATACTTTTAAGGAAGGAGGATTTCTCCCGGAATGGAGCAGTCCGGGATATTCTGACATTATGATCGGGAATAATTCCGCTTCTGTAGTGGCAGATGCATACATCAAAGGGCTTCGCGGATATGATATAGAAACGCTTTGGCAGGCAGTGAAACATGGAGCTAATAACGAAGGGCCAATCGATGCCGTTGGCCGTAGAGGAGTGCAGTATTACAATACTTTAGGCTACGTTCCTTACGATGTAAAGATCAATGAAAATGCAGCCAGAACTCTGGAATACGCGTACGATGACTTTGCAATTTATCAGTTAGGAAAAGCATTGGGGAAACCCGCCTCGGAAATTGATGTTTATAAAAAAAGAGCTTACAACTATAAAAATGTATTTGACCCGGAAACTGGTCTGATGCGTGGAAAAAATAAAGACGGAAAATTCCAGTCGCCATTCAATCCGTTCAAATGGGGCGATGCTTTTACAGAAGGAAACAGCTGGCATTATACCTGGTCGGTTTTCCAGGATATTGACGGTTTGGCTAAACTTATGGGTGGCAAAAAGAAATTCGAAGCCAAACTGGATGAGGTTTTCTCTCTTCCGCCAGTCTTTGATGACAGCTATTACGGCAGTGTCATCCATGAGATCCGTGAAATGCAGATCATGAACATGGGACAGTATGCCCACGGAAACCAACCGATCCAGCATATGATCTATTTATACAACTATGCCGGAGCGCCGTATAAAACACAGTATTGGACACGACAGGTGATGGATAAACTATATTATGCAACACCGGACGGCTATTGCGGTGATGAAGATAACGGACAGACTTCCGCATGGTATGTATTCTCAGCCTTAGGATTTTATCCTGTAACGCCAGCCACGGATCAGTATGTTTTAGGAGCACCGCTTTTCAAAGAAGCCGTGATTCACTTAGAAAACGGTAAGAAAATTGAAATAAAAGCGCCGGAAAACAGCGCTGAAAATCTATATGTTAAATCACTAAACGTAAACCTTCGGTCTTATTCAAAAAACTGGCTCAGCCACAAAGAACTGATGAATGGAGCTGTGTTGGAATTCCAGATGGATAATAAGCCCAATAAAGAAAGAGGCTCTGAGGAAAAAAACTTTCCCTATTCGATGTCGAAGGAATAATGATCAACAAACTTTATATTTGAAAATAATTTTAGAACAGGAATAAATTATGAGTACAGAAAAAAAAGAAATATTCGAAAAGGTAGAAAAAATGCTCGGGGCCCAGGGTTTTACTATTGCAGCAAAAGATGATACAAGACCTTGGGGAGGCTTTTTCGTGATCGATGAAAATCAGGCTCAGGATTTTGCCAATCAGTATTTTGACGGAATCAATGTGGAAAGTCTAAGAATAGGAGGGAAATTGAGCCCTAAGGTTCTTTTGGTTGCTCCAAATGCCCGTCTGAGTTGGCAATACCACCACCGCAGAGCCGAGATCTGGCAGGTAGTGGAAGGTACCGTTGGGATCAAAACAAGCAATACCGATGAAGAAGGCGAGCTGAAAGAATACCATCCAAAAGATCAGATCAAACTTCAGCAGGGGGAAAGACACAGGCTGATCGGCTTGACTGGCTGGGGTGTAGTAGCAGAAATCTGGCAACATACCGATGCATCCAATCCTTCTGATGAAGATGATATTATAAGAGTGCAGGACGATTTCGGAAGATAATATCTGTAAAAATAAAAAAAGACTGTTTCAAAAACAGTCTTTTTTATTGGTGTCAAATAACCTTAAAACCAAGTTAATTTTTTTTACTTATTTGTGTTTTTTAAGTTTTCGAAAAGTTCTTGAGGTTACCTGTACATCAAGATTTTGTTTCATCATTTTTGTTTCTTGTAAAATTCCCCATTTGGAATAAATTCTTACTTGGTTAATTTTACTGGTACAAAGTAACAGCTTTCTAACATAAAATTCCCTATAAACAGTATCGATATATATCGATGAATCATAGATGTTTATCTATAGGTATTGTTTCGTGAAATATAAACTTATAAGGTTTATTTGTAGATTCTATATCATCCCCTTCATCAAAATCAACTTGTTGATTCCCCTTTGCGCTCCTCAAATCTACAGTATAAAAAAATCAACTTTGCGTTAAAAAATATATCATTAATTAGAAAGTCACATCCAGCCCCACATAAAAATTAGCCTTCATAATAGGGGCATATACCATTCCACCATCAAAATAATTTCCAAAAGGATTTCTGAAATCAACAATTGCATTTTTCTGATAGTAAGACGTAAGGTTTTCTCCTCCTAAATAAGCTCTGATCTTTTTATTGAAATTCCTGGAAATCTGCGCATTCAACACAGCGTAAGAATCAGAATATACCGGCAGCTGGAATTCAGCAGGGTTGCTTGATGTATTGGGAAGCCTCTGCTTTCCTACCCAATTCAGGGTGGTGTCAAAACTCCAGAATCCGCCGTTATCATTTTTATTCGTTGCATAGGCAAGATTCACAAAACCTCTATGCTTGGCCATGAAAGGGACTTCTCTTCTGCCATCAATATAATCTGCCTGAACATCATAATATTTATAGGCCAGCCTTACATCAAAATTTTTGAAAGGGGTGAAATCCCACTGGGTTTGGAAAGAGTTCGCAAAAGATTTTCCTTCTAAATTATAGAAAGTAAGCTGTTGTGGAGAACGGTCAAGATCAACTAGAACCTGATCCTGGAAATCGGTCCTGAAAAAATCAGCGACGATGGAGGATTTCCTTCCGAAAAGCTTGAACTCCTGCTGTAAGCTGGCTCCGTAATTCCATGCAATCTCAGGTCTCAATCCATAAATATCTCCGCCGCTCTGCAAAATCTGAATATTTCTGTTTGAAGCAAAATACTGTTGGTTTTCCGCAAAAACATTAGCCGTTCTGAATCCTCGGCCTGCAGAAAGCCTTAAGATGGTCTGAGGTGTGAAATCATATTTAAAATTAAGTCTTGGAGTAAACTGTGTTCCTGCAAGGTTATGAAAATCTGCTCTGGCTCCTGCCACCAAAGTATATTTTAAACCTGTCAACGTATATTCTGCAAAAATCCCGGGAACGATTTCATTCCTTTTCATATCGTCCTGTAAATAAGTTTCCTCATATCCGTCATACAAAAAGCTTGCTCCGGCTTTATACTTATGATTTGTGTTTCCGATGATGCTTTCAAAGATTAAATTTGAATAATAAGTATGCTGCTTCCCGGCATAATTTCTCAGTCCGAAAAAGCTGTCCTGCTGATGGTACACATACTGGTTCATCCAGCCTAAACTCTGGTAAGGCTTCCCTTTGAACACATATCCTGTTTTATTCCAAACCTGGAATCTTGAAATATCAATACCCACACCATATGCTCCTTGTTCGTCCTGAGGCAGTTTCTTATCAAAAGCAACCTGCCCGGCTGTTCTCTCATCCCTTATAAAATTGATTCCGAAATGAGACCCGAATCCCGATTTTTCCAGGTCATTGTAATTAAGAAGGTAGGCTGCATTGATCTGCGTTCCTTTCGGTCTGTCCAGGAAAGTATCGTGATTCATATCCGTGTCTCCAAACGTTCCGTTTCCGTGCAACAAGAATGTCTGTGACCATTTCTCATTGATAGGGGAGACACTGGTGATATTGGCTTCCGCCCTTCCGTTGAAATCAGCGAAAATATTTAAGGAAGTTTCAGGTTCTTTTGCATTTTTCAGAAGTTCGGTATTGATCTGTCCTGTGATACTTTCGTAACCGTTCGTTACTGTACTTCCTCCTTTTGTCAGCTGAATGCTTTCGATCCATCTTCCGGGAATGAAATTCAGTCCGTAAGCCGAAGCAAGACCTCTGATCTCCGGTAGAAGCTCCTTCGTTAAACTCGTATACTTTTGATCCAGACCAAGCATTTTCAGCTGTTTGGTTCCCGTAACGGCATTGCTGAATGAAACATCTACGGTTGCATTGGTTTCAAAGCTTTCGGAAAGGTTACAGCAAGCTGCTTTCAATAATTCTTTCTTATCAATATTAAAAACAAGGCCTGCCTCCTTTTTGCTTAATGCAGTCGCTGCTTTTGAACCGGTAACGGTGACACCTTCAATATTTTTTTCGGACTGTTCATGGCTTTCAGCAGGAGTAGTTTGATGATCTTTGTGGTCATCATGTTTTGTCTCTTCCTCGAAATGTACCTTTGGATTCGCTTCTCCGAAAGGAATGTTTCGGTCGTACAGACAACATCCCGGAAGGCCTTTATAAGTATCATCTGACGATTTATATTTTTCATTGTCATGACCCGCATCGGCAATAGCCTTTAAAACCTTATCTGATGAGGTTTTCGAAGGATCAAAATTTAAAATTACCGTCTGCTTTTCTGCGCTCCATTCTGCTGAATCAGCACCGGCTGTTTTTGCCGCTTTTTCGATTCTGGCTTTGCATGAGCCACAATTTCCTTTTACATAAAACTCATTTTCTTTTTTAGCATGATGCTCATGGGCGTCTGTAGGAGAAGGCTGAAGATTCCTTTCATAATGACAGCATCCCGGAAGGTCTTTATAAGTAGCATCGGATGATTTGAATTTTTCATTGTCGTGGCCGGCATCGGCTACCTTCTTTAAAATTTCGTCTGTAGAAACTTTGCTGTCAGTTTCCAGGGTTAAAGTCTGCAGATCAATAGAGTAAACAGCGGTTTTAGCGCCTGCTTTTTTAGCGGCAGTTTCTATTCTGGATTTGCACATGTCACAGTTTCCTCTAACCTGAAACTGGTTTTTTGAAAGGTTTTGAGCGAATATAAAGTGTACAGACAGGATCATTAGACCAAGAATGAACTTGGAAATATATAATTTCATTTTGTTTAAAGTTTAGATTAATTATCAACGGTCCATTAAAATGCTTAACGGATTCACTGTTTGGTAGTTAACCTATTTTAGGCGGCTGCCAGATCTCTTTTAAACGGTCTGATAAATGAGGCGGTGAATATGGGAACTGTGGATTCTTATTAGCTTTATAATAAGACAGGTCAAAATGTAAATTTTTAGAAAAAGGGGTTTCTATATAAGTATAACATGCTACACATGTTGAGCAGCAGTCATCATTGCATGAAGATTTTGTTGTGTTGTCCTTGCTGTTTTCTGAAGTATGATTTTTGCAGCAGTCGCTTTTTTCAGCCTTTACCTTACAACAGGTATCCTGCATAGTTTTAGAATAGAAGCTGTCTTTAGGAACTAAAAAAATTCCTAGACAAAAAACAACTGCAAGAATGTGAAACAGCTTCATCTCTGCAAAAATACAAAATTAAGACAAAGGATCACCAACTTTTAAAGCACAATTGTGCCAAGGTTCTCCATGGGCAGGGTTCAGCTTGGGTTTTTCACCTGTTGGTGGAGCAGCTGTTACAGGCCCTGGAACATTCTGCGCTGCGCTTTGAATAGGTTGTGGTGCTGGTGCTGGTTTACTGCTTAGAGGCTGTCCTACCGGAATATCACATCTGTGGCCAGGCTGTCCGTGGGGAGGATTCATACCCGGAGGTGTTTTAACCTGTTTCCCGTTATTGTCAATTACCATCTTTCCCGGTGACATGGAATTTTGATCTATTTTAATGGCGTTGTTAGGGTTTTGTCCCGGAGCAGTCTGTATAGCTGTAGGGCTTGCATTAAGAGGCTGTCCCACAGGAATATCACATCTGTGGCCAGGCTGCCCATGCGGAGGGTTTTTAATTCCCGGAGCTGCAGTAATAGAAGCTAGATTTGGGTTGGACTGTACACCTGCCTGATCCATCAGTGAAGTTTTAGAAGCTGGGTTAACTGCCACGGCAGACTGCTGAACACCTGCTTCTTCCTTTAAATAAGTAGGTTTTTCGTCTTTATTGCAAGAAATTGCTAATAAGGAAATGGCGATAAAGCCAAAGAGTGTATTTTTCATATCCAATCGTATGAAACAAAATTAGCAAAACATTTTTAATTGTTTTGCTAATTTTATACTTATAATATGTTTTTAGGCTTAATTTTTAACTAAAAGCCTAAATCCTTCACCGTGAACGTTGATGATTTCCAATCCTTCGTCGTCTTTTAACAGCTTACGAAGCTTAGCAATATATACATCCATACTTCTTGCGGTAAAATAATTTTCTTTTTTCCAGATCTTTCTCAAAGCCAGATCTCTTGGCATGAAATCGTTTCTATGGATACAAAGAAGTTTTAGCAGCTCATTTTCTTTTGGAGAAAGTTTATATTCTTTATCACCCACTTTCAGCTGTCTCAGCATAGAGTCGAAGAAAATATTACTGATTTTGAACTGCTCCTGCTCCTCATTTTCTAAGGTAGAGCTTCTCTGCAGGATCGCTTTGATCTTATATAAAAGAAGTTCTGTATCAAACGGCTTTGTAATATAGTCGTCCGCACCCAGTTGGTATCCTTTCAGGATATCTTCTCTCATATTTCTTGCTGTAAGGAATATAATAGGTGTGTTTTTATCGATTTTTTTTACGTCTTCAGCTAATGAAAACCCGTCTTTTTTGGGCATCATCACGTCAAAAATACAGATGTCAAATTCATTTTCTGTAAATTCTTTCAAGCCCTGCTCTCCATCTGTAGCAAGGGTTACCTCAAAGTTATTGATCGTCAAATAATCCTTCAGCACTGCTCCGAAACTCTGATCGTCTTCTACTAATAATATTCTATTGCTCATGATTTTAATAATTAAAATTAATGATTAAAAATTAAGAATGAACGTTCTCACTCTATCTTCTATATTTGTTATTTGGTTTCTATTTTATTATTGATGAATGATGATTCATTTTGCAGAGATCTTATCATCCATCACGCATTACTTATCATTGATAATTCAGCTCATCGGCAGTTTTATCGTAAACGTGCTTCCTTTGTCTTTGTGGGAGTCTACGAGTATCTGTCCTTTGTGGAGCTCTGCAATTTTCTTTACATAGGAAAGCCCCAGGCCCTGTCCTTTTACATTATGGATATTTCCTGTTTCTTCTCTAAAGAACTTTTCAAAGATCTTAGTTTTATTGTGGGTTTCCATTCCCATTCCTTTATCAGAAATTTCTATGACATACCAGTTTCCTTCGTTGCTTGTTTTTACTTTAATTTCTGGCGCTTCCGGTGAATATTTGTTGGCATTGTCCAGTAAATTCACCAGCATATTCGAGATGTGGAACTCATCTATTTTAAAAGTATAGTTCGTTGCAGTAAATTCCTGTGTCAAAGAGCCGTTTCTTTGCTGCACAATGAGATTAAAAGATTCTGTTGTTCTTTTGATCAGTTCACGTACATTAGTTTCTCTTAAGAACAGCTCTACCTCATTTCTTTCAAGCTTGGACATGTTCAGGACATTTTCCACCTGCTTTTTCATCCTTAAATTTTCCTGCTTAATCAGCTCCGAATAGTATTTTACCTTATCCGGATTGGTAGCAATCTTGTCATTGGCTAAAGAGTCAGTGGCCACAGAGATCGTAGCCAGAGGTGTTTTAAACTCATGGGACATATTATTGATGAAATCTGTCTTTACTTCCGCCAGCTTCTTCTGCCTCATCATATAATTAATGGAAATAATGTAAATCCCGAGAATAGTTAATAATGAAAGAAAGGTTCCCAGAAGCATCGGCCAGTTGTTCATTGCCAGAGAATATTCTTTCTTAGGAAATACCAAAGCCAGACTGTACAAAGTCCGGTCTTTTTTATCAGTAAAAAGAGGATAACTATAAGTATTACTGTCTTTCTTTTCCTTATAAACCTTGTTGACAACACTTGTAATTCTGTTGTTCTTGTCAATTACCCCATATCCGAATTTTGCAGTAATGCCTTTTATTTTCAGTTCTTTAGCAATTACTGAATCAAGTACCTTAGGATCTACCCTTTTATCGATGGGCAGATTGGTGCCAACCACTTTTACGAATTCTTTTATAGCATAGTCCCCGTTTTCAATATCATTGTTTAGGTCTGTAGTAAGAAGCTCGCGGTTGGTGGTATCTTTCTTTATTTTATAAGTTGCATCGTCAGTATACAAAGTTGTCAGGTTTACCGAATCCCCTTTCTGAGAGATCGGAAGCTGTGTTTTTGAGATGATGTTTTTAGAATAGATGATCTGGCGCTGTGTACCGGAATCTTCTACCTGCTGAATTGTCGTTAAAGAAGGTTGATCTTTGCTGGCAAGGATATTGTTTCTTAGATTAGTATAATCCTGGTTCAGGTATTTGTCAGCTTCAATTTCTTCAATACTTTTTGAAGTATTTTCTAAAGCAGAATATACTTTATTGGAAAATTCCTGCTCCAGGGCACCGTAATAACCTTTCAGCCAATAAAATTGGAGCGTAACAAAAACAATCAGTGAGATTGTCATAAACACCGAAATTATTGGGATGAATTTATTATTCATTATTGAATTTTATATATTGGAAAAATATGAATGTTAAAATTAATTATTTTAAGACTTGATAAACAAAAAACGAGCCAAAAAATTGTTTAATTTCTCTTAAAAGGGAGTTTTTTAACAATTATTTATGAATTTCAAATAACTTGTCATATGAAAAGTCCTGTAAATGGATAAAGAAGTAGCTTTAATAAAAATAATTACTTATGGAATCTAATATCATTTTTAACAAAGATTTTGATTCAAACAGTGTCTATGTCATGAAAATATATGACGCTGATGTTTCAAAAGTGTGGGACTATTTTACCAAATCCGAATTATTGGATCAATGGTGGGCGCCGAAACCGTGGAAATGTGAAACGGTGAAACAAGATTTTAAAGAAGGCGGAATCTGGCACTATGCCATGGTAGGGCCGGAAGGTGAAAAAATGTATGGTCAGGTAAAATACGGCGAGATCACGGAGCATAGAAGTTTTGACGGGGTAGATGCTTTCTGTGACGAAAAAGGAAACATTAATGAAGATTTAGCACAGGCAAAATGGCTGCTGGGATTTACAGGAATAGAGGAAGGTACAAAAGTAACCATCAACATTCACTTTCCAACTTCTGAAGCGATGAAGCAACAGCTGGAAATGGGCTTTGAAGAGGGATTTAAAATGGGACTGACACAGCTTGAGGAAATTCTCAAATAATGTGAAATTTTTGAAATGCCGGAATGTATTTTTATTTTTTGGCTTTTGTAAAAAAAAAGACGAGCTTAGCCCGTCTTTTTTTATTTATATATGCATTTTTTATGCATTATTGTAAATTGTCATCAGTGCATCAAATCAATTCTTCTTCCTGAAAATACTGTATAATTGCTTTTTTCATCAGAAGAGACTGTTCATTTGGCTTTAGTTCCGGAAGCTCTTCAAGCTTGTCATACTGCGGCCATCCATCTTCATAATGGGTAAACTTATAGTAACCAAAAGGTTCCAGAAGTCTGCACACTGCAATGTGGATCAAGTTTACCTTGTCCTCTTTGGTGTATTTCTGCTGTCCGCTTCCCAGTTCCTGAAGCCCGATCAGAAATAAAAGTGTCTCAATCGGGGGATTTTTCTCAGTATCAAAATTGTCTATAAAAAACTGTTCTATTTTTTGCCAATATTCAGATTCGTTCATAGTATTCGTCATTTATTTTTCCGCATCTTCTTCTCTTGCTTTTTCAAGAAGATATTGCAGTTTTTTTTCTTAAAAATTTCTAGCTTTTCTGCCTTTCTACACAATGGCTCTAGCAAGAAATGTTAATAATAACATGATTTTGTTTCTAAGTTGAAGGAAAAATTAAAATTATTTTTTGTCTATTTTCAACAAGAACGCATATTCCAGGGCATCTTCCTTCAATGATTCAAACCTTCCGCTGGCTCCGCCGTGGCCTGAGCTCATGTCGGTTTTGAATAATAAAAGATGATCATCTGTTTTCAGTTCTCTCAGTTTTGCGGTCCATTTTGCCGGTTCCCAATACTGTACCTGGGAATCGTGAAGGCCTGTTGTGATCAGCATATGAGGATAATCTTTCGCTTCAACATTATCATAAGGCGAATATTCCTTCATGTACTGATAATATTCCTTGTCATTTGGATTTCCCCATTCATCATATTCTCCGGTTGTCAACGGAATGGTTTCATCCAGCATCGTCGTCACCACGTCTACAAATGGAACCTGTGCAACAATTCCGTTAAAAAGCTTGGGCTCATAATTCACAACGGCTCCTACCAGAAGTCCGCCGGCGCTTCCGCCCATCGCGTACATATGATTGGATGATGTATAGTTTTCTTTAATTAAATGCTTTCCGGCATCAATAAAATCGAAGAATGTATTTTTCTTGAAAAGCATTTTGCCGTCTTCATACCATTCTCTGCCCAGATATTCACCACCGCGGATATGGGCAATGGCGTAAATAAATCCTCTGTCTAAAATGGAAAGTCTTACATTGGAAAAACTCGCATCTACAGTATGTCCATAGCTTCCGTAGCCATATAACAGTAGAGGTGTATCTGCAGATTTTTTGGTGTCTTTGTGATATACTAAAGAAATTGGAATTCTTGTTTCTCCATCTCTGGATTTTGCCCAGATTCTTTCTGAAATATAATTTTCAGGAACAAATTTACCACCAAGAACTTCCTGCTGTTTCAGGAGCTGAGTTGTTTTCTCCTTCATATTATACTCATAGGTTGAGCTTGGCTGCGTCAGTGATGTGTAGCCATAACGCAGAACCTCAGTATCAAACTCCATGTTGATCCCGATATAAGTCGTGTACGTTGGATCGGAAAAAGGAAGATAGTAAGATTCCTGGTTTTTCTCATCAATGATCTTAATCTGGAGAAGTCCTTCCTCTCTTTCCTCAAGCACCAGATAATCTCTGAAGATTTCAAAACCTTCCAGGAGAACTTCAGGACGGTGTGGAATAACATCTACCCAGTTTTCCATTCCGCAATTGTCAATTTTCGTTTTTACGATCTTAAAATTGATTGCGTCATCTGCATTGGTTATGATATAAAATTCATCTTCAAAATGTTCTACCGAATATTCCAGATCATCTATTCTGGGCTGGATAATTTTCCATTCAGCAAAAACATTGTCGGAAGGAATGAATCTGTGTTCATCAGAAATTGTGCTTGAACTGGCAATGAAAATATACTTCATTGATTTTGTCTTGAAGACATTCACGTCAAAAGTATCATCCTCTTCATGGAAAATCAAAATATCTTCCGAAGCATCAGTGCCAAGCTTGTGTCTGTACACCTGGAAAGCCCGTAAACTTTCATCCTTTCTGATGTAAAAGACATGTTCGTTATCATTGGCCCAAACTGCTTTTCCTGTTGTGTTCAGGATCTGATCCGGGAAAATTTCTCCCGTTACAAGATTTTTAAAGTTAATGGTATAAATCCTGCGGCTTACATTGTCCGATGAAAAAGAAACCAGTTCATTATTCGGAGAAACAGCTACGCTGCCCACTTCAAAATAGGTTTCGCCTTCTGCTAGAATATTAACATCAACAATGATTTCTTCTTCATTGTCCAGGCTTTTATGCTTTCTGCAAAAGATAGGATATTCTTTGCCTTCTTCGTAGCGTACAATGTACCAGTATCCGTTAAAGAAATAAGGGAGAGACTCATCGTCTTTTTTGTAACGGGCCTTCATTTCTTCGAAAAGCTCTTCCTGAAAAGCCTCGGTGTCCTTCATCATAAACTCTGCATAGGCATTTTCCTCTTCAAGGTATTGTATAACTTCAAGGTTTTCCCTTTCATTAAGCCAAAAGTAATTGTCAATTCTTCTGTCGCCGTGTATTTCTAGTACTTTCTCTATTTTTTTTGCCTGTGGAGCTTTCATTTAAATATTTTAAATTTATTTGGCCTGGTGTAATGTGCTATAGATTTTCATAATTTGAGAATAATTTACAGGACATTTCATTCAATATTAATTCTTGTTCAAATTTAGTTAAAAAAAAGCCATCTTTCCTGTATTGAAAAGACGGCTGTTTATATTGAGTATTAAAGTCTATTTATGAAGAGCTTTAATATACTTTTCAAGTGCCATTGTCATAGATGGAGTTTCCTTTGTAGGAGCCATAAGATCTACTTTTAAGCCTGCTTCTTCCGCTGCCGCTAAAGTAGTGTTTCCGAAAACACCAATCTTTGTTTCTTCCTGCTTAAAATCCGGGAAATTCTGCTGAAGAGATTTGATTCCCTGCGGGCTGAAAAAGATCAGCATGTCATAATCTTTAGCATTGATATCCGTAAGGTCACTGCATACTGTTCTGTACATGATTGCTCTTGTCCAGTCCACGTTTGCTATTTCCATCGTTTTTACGATATCAGGGCTTAAGACGTCTGAAGACGGCAGAAGATATTTTTCAGTAGGGAATTTTTTAAATAGAGGCAGCAGATCCGAGAAGTTTTTCTCCCCAAAGCTGATCTTTCTCTTTCTATAAACGATATGTTTCTGAAGATAGTTGGCAATCGCCTCAGACTGGCAGATATATCTCATCGTATCCGGAACTGCAAAACGCAATTCTTCGGCAAGTCTGAAGTAATGGTCTATCGCATTTTTGCTGGTGAAAATAATCCCAGTAAACTGCGTCAGATCTATCTTCTGAGTTCTGAGTTCTTTGTTGTCAACTCCTTCGACGTGGATGAAAGGACGGAAATCAATCTTTATTTTTTCCTTCTTTGCTATATCCAGATATGGAGAAGACTCACTAGGCGCTGGTTGAGAAACCAATATAGACTTTATTCTCATCATTGACTTTTATTAAAAAAATAACAACTTCCAAAGCAGCAATAAAGGTGCGATTTGGAGGGTGCAAATATACAAAAATTTATAATACCATTTTTCCGGAAGTATATTGTTTTTGTGAAACAAATAGAAGAAAATCTTGAAAACAGCAACAAATGCAAAGAAGTAGAAGTAATACGAAAATATTTTATTTCTGTCTATCGGGAAATAATAGTGGGTTACACACAGAATTATTAATAAAAATGAAAGAATGAAGTAGAATTTTGTAGAGGTAAAATAAAAAATAGTCCATTTTTTGCCGTCACCTATACTTTGGTAAAATAAAAAGCCCAGCGCGGATTTCGAGGCATAAAAAAATATAACCGCCAGCAGGGTATACCCAAATTTATTAAGCTGATACCCGAAAATCTGCAGATTATTAATATATTTCGGAATGATGGGGATATATTGTGAAAGTAAAACAGATAAAGTAAGTGCCGTTACGCAGGAAGTAATAATCCAGCTCGGAAGGTTGTTGCTGGCATCAAAATATTTCTGAAGCAGAAAGTCTTTCAGGCTGGCATCCCTTTCTATGATATTCATCATGAAGACATACAGGAATATGCATCCTATCAATATAAAGATTACCCAGTCATTGTTCTCAGGTATTCTTACGTGGTTTATAAAGTTTTGTGATAACAGCAAAGGAATGTTTTTTGCAAAATTATAGATTATTTTGTATAAAATAAAAAGGTTAAATAAACTATCTTTGCAAACTGAAATGAAAAAACTCGTCATCATCCCTACCTATAACGAAAAGGAAAATATTGAAAATATTATTTCCGCGGTTTTTGCATTGGAAGATGACTTTCATATTTTGGTGGTGGATGATTCTTCTCCGGATGGAACGGCCGAGATAGTAAGAAGAATTCAGAAAAAATTCCCACATCATCTCCATATGTCGGTAAGACATGTGAAAGACGGTTTGGGCAAAGCATATATTCATGGATTTAAATGGGCTATCGAAAACAAATATGATTATATTTTTGAGATGGATGCCGATTTTTCACATAATCCAAATGATTTGCCAAGGCTTTTCGAGGCCTGTCTGAATGCAGATATGGCAATAGGATCACGATACTCAAAAGGTGTAAATGTGGTGAACTGGCCAATGGGGCGGGTTCTGCTTTCCTATTTTGCTTCCAAATACGTAAGGTTTATTTTGGGGCTACCCATTCATGATACCACCGCAGGCTTTGTCTGTTTTTCCAGGAAAGTTCTCGAAGAGATAGGTTTGAATAATGTGAAGCTTAAAGGATACGGCTTTCAGATCGAAATGAAGTTTAGAGCTTTTAAAAAAGATTTTAAAATTGTAGAAGTTCCTATTATATTTACAAACAGAATTTTAGGAGAAAGTAAAATGAACGGTGGCATTATTCATGAAGCTGTATTTGGTGTTTTAAATTTAAAATGGAAATCAATAATCAACAGATTATGAAAAAACTGATCTTCATTTTCGTTATGCTGTGCATGTTTTCATGCGGCGACTATATCGACAAGCCTAAAAATCTGATTGAGCCTGAAAAAATGGCTGAGATCCTGGCTGACCTGGCTATTACGGATCAGGCGGTCATTATATATCAAAACAAAAACTTAGAAGAAGGAACAAGATTTGTCCTTAAAAATCACCAGGTAAAATCTGAAGATTTTGTAGAAAGCTTTAAGTATTATGTCGTGAAAGACAAAATGAAAGATATTGCGGAAGACGCACAGAAAATAGTATTAAAAAAAGATCCGAAAGCGGATAAGTACATACAAGACAGGCTGAAAAACAGTGGAAATACACCCGTTTTAAACAGGTAATTATGATGCGGAAACGATTCTGTCTTTAAAAGCAGAAGCGTTAATAGCGGTGAATTAAAAGAATAGACGAATGAAATTTTTTAATATAGAAAAAACCTCTGAAGGAAAAGCAAGAGCAGGAGAGATCACTACAGATCACGGAAAAATCCAGACGCCAATCTTTATGCCTGTAGGAACTGTAGCCAGTGTGAAAACAGTTCATCAGAGAGAATTAAAAGAAGACATTAAAGCCCAGATTATTTTGGGTAATACCTACCACCTGTATCTTCGTCCGACAATGGATATTATGCAGGAAGCAGGAGGGCTGCACAAATTTATGAACTGGGATCTGCCGATCCTTACCGACTCAGGAGGCTTTCAGGTATTTTCGCTTTCCAAAAGCAGAAAAATGTCCGAAGAAGGTGTAAAGTTCAAATCTCATATCGACGGAAGCTATCATATGTTCACCCCGGAAAAGTCTATGGAGATCCAAAGGCAGATCGGTGCAGATATTTTCATGGCTTTTGATGAGTGTACCCCTTATCCCTGCGAATACAATCAGGCCAAAACATCCATGGAGCTTACACACCGTTGGCTGAAAAGATGTATTGAATGGACCGAACAGAATAAAGAAATCTACGGATACAAACAAAGACTTTTCCCAATTGTTCAGGGATCTACCTATTCAGATCTTAGGAAAATATCAGCCGAAGTTATCTCCGAAGCAGGAGCGGAAGGAAATGCAATCGGAGGACTTTCCGTAGGAGAGCCGGAAGAGGAGATGTACAGAATTACGGATGAAGTAACGGATATTCTGCCAAAAGATAAACCAAGATACCTTATGGGAGTGGGAACTCCGTGGAATATTCTTGAATCCATCGGGTTGGGTATCGATATGATGGATTGCGTAATGCCTACCAGAAACGCGAGAAACGCAATGCTTTTTACATGGCAGGGCGTAATGAATCTGAAAAATGAAAAATGGAAGCGTGATTTTTCTCCTCTGGATGAATTTGGAACGAGTTATGTAGACAAAGAATATTCAAAAGCATATCTGCGTCATTTATTTGTCTCAAAAGAATATCTTGCAAAACAGATCGCATCCGTACATAACCTGGCATTTTATTTAGATCTGGTAAAAGTAGCAAGAGAGCATATTGTGGCGGGTGATTTCTATGAATGGAAAAAATCTGTAGTGCCGGTTCTTAGACAGAGACTTTAAAATAGAAACATCATGATCAAAATTATAGACAGATATATCATTAAAAAATACCTTGGAACGTTCAGTTTCATGCTGATATTGCTGTCTATAGTTGTATTGGTGATCGATGTGCAGCAGAAGATTCCCAGAATAGAAAATGCAAAAGCATTAGATCCCAAGCTGGATGTAATGTATTTCCTGATCCATTTTTATCCGTTCTGGATTATTAACCTTGTTGTAACCTTCCTGGCTATCCTCGTATTTATTTCCGTGATTTATTTTACATCCAGGATGGCAAATAATACTGAAATTGTTGCGATAATCAGCAGTGGAGCCAGTTTCCACAGATTTGCAAAACCTTATCTGTATACATCTGTCTTAATTGCGACGATATCGCTTGTGGTAAATCATATGGTGCTTCCGTGGGCTAATATCAAGAAAAATGAACTGGAAGCCTATACGTACAACGCCGCGAACAAAGAGAAGATCCTGGGGACAGGTCCGGCATCTGCCCAGTTCAGCAAATCAGAATACATCTTCGTGAATTCCTGGAACAAAAGAGAAACCAGAGGTTCAGGCTTTGTTTATCAGAAATTTGATAAAACCAGAAAGATGATCTATGAGCTGAAGGCATCCGAAGTATATTGGGACAAAGCTAAAAAACAGTTTATCCTGACCAACTATCTGGAAAAAACGGTCAATAAAGACAATACTGAAAAGCTGGGTAACGGGGTTGAAATGAGGAAAAAGTATGGGCATTCCCCCGAAGAGCTTTTTCCGAACGAGCTGCTTGGTCAGAATAAAACCACCCCGGAACTTATCAAATTCATCGACAGGGAAAAAGAAAGAGGAAACAGTAACCTGAACTCTTATCTTAATGAGTTTCATCAGAGAACTTCAATGCCGGTTGCTATTATTATACTGACATTCCTGGCGCTTTCGCTGGCGTCTCAGAAAAAAAGAGGAGGTCTTGGTGTTAACCTGGCGATAGGGATTTCCCTGGCATTTGTTTTCGTCTTCTCTTTTGAAGCCTTAAAAGTAGTTTCCGAGAACAGAAGTCTTTCGCCCGCCGTGGCCATGTGGCTTCCCAACATTGTATTTTTTCCGCTTACTTTATATCTGTATCTGAAAAGAGCTAATCAGTAAAGAAGTTTGATCTCTTTATGATAGAAAGATTTTAATCCGTCTTTCTCAAGCTCTATCCAGAGTTCTCCCTTTTCATCAGCATTCCGGATAATGCCATTTTGTCTCTCTTTTTCAATTTCAAAGACCGAGATCTCATCTTTGCGGTATAAATTCCGGTTGAACTGATCAATGATTTCCTGTTCAGACGGAATTTTTTTCAGCTTTTCTGATAAGTAATCGTGAAGGTTTGACACGAAATCATTAAGATCATAAACCTGTCCTGTCTGTGTCAGAAGCGATCCTGCATGCGATATTTCATCAAAATGATCCTGCAGAACATTGAAGCCTGCCCCAATGATAAAATAATTGTTTTGATTAATTTTTTTCTTTTCAATTAAAATTCCGACGATTTTTTTATTTTTAAGGATAATATCATTCGGCCACTTTATCTTTACGTCATTATCAGTCAAATTGGCAAGGAAATCCCGGATAATAACTGCGGTATAGTAATTGAATATAAAATCTGAGAGCAGAAAGCTCTGAGCCTTAACAGCCAGCGTATACGCAACATTTTTTCCGGCAGCCGCCGCCCATGTATTTCCGTATTGTCCGCGGCCTTTGGTTTGATTGAATGTATATAAAGCCGTAAAATCTGAATTTCCGTAAAGTAAAAACCGGGATATTTCGTCATTAGTAGAAGAACACTCTTTTAAATAAAATAATTGACCCATTTAAGAAAACTTTAAGACTTTAAAGGGCTAAAAATAAGGCTAAAGTAAAAGAAAAACAATAAATTTGCAGATTATAGATATTTTAATGAATAAAACAGCAGAAAAGCAGGCGCTAATAGATAAAATTGTTGAAGCCATCCAGGATGTAAAAGGAGAAGATATAATGATTTTTGATCTTTCAAAAATTGAAAATTCTGTCGCGGAAACTTTTATAATTTGTAGCGGAAACTCCAATACACAGGTTTCTGCATTGGCAGGAAGTGTAGAGAAAAAAGTAAGAAACGATCTTAAAGATAGACCTTGGCATGTAGAGGGTACCGAAAACTCAATGTGGGTTTTGGTAGATTACGTAACAGTGGTAGTGCATATTTTCCAGAAAGAAGTACGTGAATATTACGATATTGAAGAACTTTGGGGAGATGCAGCAATTACCAAAATAGAATATGAATTTTAAATTTTAAAAAGTATAAATGAACAATAAAGGATTCAACTGGTTTTTTCCAATTGCAATCGTGGCTCTTTTGTTATTTTTCGGTTCCAATTTTTTAGGAGGCGACAGTGCAAAATCTATTGATGAGGATGCTTTCTTTAGGGAAATGCAGGCAGGAAAGGTCCAAAACGTTATCATATACAAAGACACAGAGAAAGCTGATGTTTTCCTGACAAAAGCAGCAAAGACAGCAATGGTCAATAAAACGGCCAACCCAAGCAATCCTCTTTCTGCATTCGAAATGGCTCCAAAAGCAGATTTTTCCGTAAAATATGGAGATCTTCAGCTTTTCCTTCAAAAATTTGATCAGATAAAAGCGGCAGACGCTACTATCAAAACCACTAAAGATTATGGAGCAGGCAAAAATCCGTTTATGGATATCCTGGTTTCAGCATTGATATGGATCGCAATCTTAGGCCTTTTCTACTTCCTTCTTTTCAGAAAGATGGGTGGAGGCGGCGGCCCTGGCGGGCAGATCTTCTCAATAGGAAAATCTAAGGCGAAACTTTTTGACGAAAAAGAAAGAATCCAGGTGACATTTAAAGATGTTGCAGGTCTTGAAGGAGCTAAAGAAGAAGTACAGGAAGTGGTAGATTTCTTGAAAAATTCCGAAAAATATACAAAACTGGGAGGTAAAATCCCTAAAGGTGTACTTTTGGTAGGCCCTCCGGGAACCGGTAAAACATTATTGGCAAAAGCTGTTGCAGGTGAGGCCAAAGTACCGTTCTTCTCCCTTTCAGGTTCAGATTTCGTAGAAATGTTCGTTGGAGTAGGAGCTTCAAGGGTTAGAGACCTTTTTGCCCAGGCAAAAGCTAAGTCTCCGGCTATCATCTTTATTGATGAGATCGACGCTATTGGACGTGCAAGAGGAAAAAATAATTTCTCAGGCGGAAACGACGAAAGAGAAAACACCCTGAACCAGCTTCTTACAGAAATGGATGGTTTTGGGACAGACGTTAACGTTATCGTAATGGCTGCGACTAACAGAGCTGATATCTTAGATAAAGCCCTGATGAGAGCCGGACGTTTTGACCGTTCGATCTACGTAGACCTTCCGGAACTCCACGAAAGAAGAGAAATATTTGATGTTCACTTGAAAAAAATCAAGTTGGATGATACTGTTGACAGAGATTTCCTTGCCAAACAAACCCCTGGATTCAGTGGGGCAGATATTGCGAATGTATGTAACGAAGCAGCATTAATTGCAGCGAGAAACAGTCATACCTCTGTTACAAAACAGGATTTCCTTGATGCTGTAGACAGGATCATCGGAGGTCTTGAGAAGAAAAACATGGCGATCAAACCGTCTGAAAAAAGAAGGGTGGCTTATCATGAAGCAGGTCATGCTACGATCTCATGGTTAGTAGAGCATGCAGCACCACTTTTAAAGGTGACAATTGTTCCAAGAGGGCGTTCTTTAGGTGCAGCGTGGTATCTTCCGGAAGAAAGACAGCTGACAACTACTGAGCAAATGCTGGACGAATTGTGTGCAACTTTAGGAGGTAGAGCAGCAGAGCAGGTAATTTTCAATAATATTTCAACAGGAGCATTGTCTGATCTGGAATCAGTAACGAAAAGAGCCCAGGCTATGGTTACTGTTTACGGTCTGAGCCCTAATATCGGAAATATTTCTTATTATGACAGCTCAGGGCAGTCTGAATATTCTTTCGGGAAACCTTATTCTGAAGAAACTGCTACGAAAATTGATGCAGAGATCAAATCGATTATCGAAAATCAATATGAAAGAGCAGTGAAAATTCTTACTGAGAATAAAGATAAGTTAGATGCATTGGCGAATAAGCTTTTAGAAAAAGAAGTGATCTTCCGCGAAGATCTTGAAGATATATTCGGTAAAAGAGCATGGGATCCTGAGTTAACAGAAAGACCTGTTACCAGCACGATTTCTACAGCGAAAGAACCCGATGAGCAGATCATTATTCAAGACAAGGAAGAAGAAAGTGAAATTCAGGCTCCTGAAAGCCCGACTCAGCTTTAAAATACTTCCAAAAACATATTAAAAAAACCTGACATTCTTAGAATTGTCAGGTTTTTTCATATTTAAGGACTATTTTTAGAATCTATTGTAATTTATTTTCTATTTTTGTATAAAGTTGACTAAAAATAGATTAAGTTGAATTTATTCAAGAGGATTGTAAGCAAACTTACCAACCAGCCTGAGGAAGAAGAAAAACAGAGTCTGGAAAAGCTCGGGGATTCGCTGAAAAATGCGGATCTTGACTATAAGTTTGCGCAATTATTTACGCATTCAGGAGGTTTTTTTAATTATTGTGCAGACGAAGCGGAAGCGCTGCAGACTTTAAACCAGATTGTGAAAATAGAAGGCATCAGTAATGTTTTCTGCTGGGACAAGGAGCTTCAGAACTTCTTAAACGTGGTGAAAATGCCCTATACTTCTGAAATGGAGCACTCCAATGATGCCGCCTTCATTACCTGCGAATATCTTATTGCCTACGACGGCAGGATCATGCTTTCACACAACAATATCCTGCATTACCACTCTTCAAGACTTCCGGGTAAAATCATTATTATGGCTAATGTGTCACAAATTGTGAATAACCTTAATGATGCGATGGGAAAAATAAAAAGAAACGGGAATATCAAGAACCTTACTTCCATCAGCGGAGGACAGTCAAGTTTAGATACTTCTTCCAATACGAATACAAAACTGTTTTTATTGCTGCTTGAAGATTAAGCATCAACTTATAAATTTTACATTTTGGACAAAAACCTTATTCAAAGAACCATTTCCGGACTTGTTTATGTTGCCGTTATCATTCTTTGCACAACACCGCTGGGTGCCCAGCTCATCAACAAGATCCATCCGGACCTTATCAGGCAGGAATATCTGTATCACGGTCTGATCACTCTTTTGCTGCTGGTGGGTACCTGGGAATGCATTAAGATCATGAAGTTTGGGAAAGGTTATGAAAAATGGATTGTACTGCCCCTGGTGATTTTTATTTATTACGTTTTTTCCAAAAGATATTTCCACCACGACTTCTTTTTCGATTTCAGGCTGAACGAAATACTGGCTATTTCCCTGATCGCTATTGCGGTGGTTACTTTATTCAAATATCCCAACGAATTATATTACGACAGCGGAAAGCTGATATTTACGGTAATCTATGTGGCATTGCCTTTCAGCTTTGCATTAGGCCTGCCTAAATTTTCCGGGTTTGAAGGGACCTTCTCACTTGAAGTGCTTTTCCTGTTTATCCTGATCTGGAGCAGTGATACTTTTGCCTACCTTACCGGAAAATTTTTCGGGAAGCACAAAATGGCCCCTAAAATCTCTCCAAAGAAGACCTGGGAAGGATATGCCGGAGGAGTTGTCCTGACGTTGGTTTTATCTTACTTTGTAGAGCATTACCAGCCCGAACTTCGCGGGAACTGGATGGTGGTAGGTTTCCTAGTTGCTGCATTTGCTCCGTTGGGTGATCTGGTAGAAAGCCAGCTTAAAAGAAATTTCGGGGTGAAAGACAGCGGAAACATCATTCCGGGGCATGGAGGCGTGCTGGACAGACTGGACAGTTTTTTAATCTGCGTTCCTGTCGTATATTTGTACTTTATTTTAGAAAAATTTATTTAATCTCATGAAATTACATAAGGAATCAAAAGGGACGATTACCGTAGCAACGATACTGTTTATCATCATAAGTGTATTGGCTATTTATTTTCTTAAAATATGGTCGTTGCTGATCATTATGCCATTATTGGTGGTTTACAGTTTGGTATTCTGGTTTTTCAGAGTTCCGGACCGTGATATACTTGAGCACAGAGAAAATGTGATTGCTCCGGTAGACGGAAAAGTGGTTATGATTAAAGAAGTGGATGAGACTGAATTTATTAAAGGAAAGGCCATTCAGGTTTCCATTTTCATGTCACCACTGAATGTTCATATCTGCAGATATCCGGTTTCCGGAAAAGTGATCTATAAGAAATATCATCCCGGAAAATATCTTGTGGCATGGCACGAAAAGTCATCTACAGAAAATGAAAGAACAACGGTTGCTGTAGAAACGGAAACAAATCATCAGGTCGTATTCAGGCAGATCGCCGGATATGTGGCGAGAAGGATTGTTTTCTACTGTAATGAGGGAGATCAGGCAAAAGCGGGACATGAGTTCGGTTTCATCAAATTCGGTTCGAGAATGGATGTTTTCCTGCCTCTGGACACTGAAATCATCTGCAAGATCGGAGACATTACAAAAGGAGGTCTGGACGTGATCGCCAGAATGAAAGATTAATACAAAATAAATCAAAATATAAAAAAGGGGAAATTAAGTTTTCCCTTTTTTTTGTATCCATGTTAATAAGTTATTTCCTTCTGAATTCACCTGTTTAAATTTCAGGATTCTGCTGTCTAAGTTTTTGTACGCACGCGTGCTATTGAGTATTTATTTTATAGCATAGGTTTCTTTGAATAAGTATTTTTGCGGGAATATTATTCTTATCAAATTTATCTTGTTGGTGTTTTATGGTTTTGAGAATACAATATTCTTCCATTTAATTATATTTATAGAATATTAATTTTTTGTTTATTAATAGATTTTAATATTAAGAATATCATTTTTTTACGTAAATATGCTGAAAAATTATTTGAATTTATTAAGCTGGCAACCTAGCTTGATGATTAAGTAAAAACACCTTTCACAATCTTTCATTCAGCAAAAACTGCAGACAGATTCATTTTGTCCTGTTGTTTTGTGTATTTGATGAGTATTAATATGAATTCAAGTTGTCTGTCCTGTACAAAAAGCAACTTGAGCATTATGATAACAAAAAAACACAGAACACGATGGATTTTAAAAATTTCTTCCGAATGATCAACGGTGAAGCAGAGGAATTATATGATGAAGATGAGCGCAATTATCTTAACCTGATTAATAAATATCTTCTTTTCCTTTTCCTGCTGTTCTTATTTTACTCAATATTTATTATTATCTTTTTCGGAGATGCTGTGATCTCTACATTTTTAACAGTTACTACTCTTTTCTGGTTATTTTTAATGGCTGTTAAAGGAAAAACAAACCGTTTTAGAAAAGCATTGAAGACAAGTGTTATTTTCGTTTTTATTCTGCTCGCTTTTATCATCAGTTTTTTTCATATTTATACTTTTAAAAATGCGGGAGTCGAATATTTTTATTTTTCACTTTTATTTGCTATCCCATTCTTTTTCAATTATAAGGAAGATTTTATTTCAATCCTGATCCTCGCCTTTATAATCAGTGCCAATTGTATTGGCTGCTTATATTTTGACTTTGATTTTCTTCCTAAAAGCACTTTTTTTGAAGAGGGGGATTTCAAAACCATAAAACTGCTTAATATTTTATTTTCCATAGCATCATTTCTGATGGATATCTCCTTTATTGCTCAAAAAGATGATTTGATTTTTGGACTTATGGAAGATACGCGGGTGAAGGATTCTACTATAGAAGATCTGCAGAAAACCAATACAGGACTCCTGAAGCAGCAAATGCTCATTAATCATCTTACGGAAGAAAATATCCGTGAAATCTATAGCCTGGCAGAAAGTAACTCGCCGCTGTTCTTTGACAAATTCCAGATCTTTTTCCCACATTTTATTCCTGCTGTGCTATCAAAAAATCCGAACCTTATTCATTCCGAGCTTTATTTCTGTGCATTAATGAAGATTGACTTTGATACCAAGAAGATCGCACAGTGTACGAACAGCAGTATCAGAGCAGTGGAAAGTAAAAAATACAGAATCAGGAAAAAGCTGGATATTCCTTCTGAAATGAACATCAACAGTTTTATTCTCAAAATATAATTTTTTTACTTGAGTGAGTAGTATTACGTAGAAGGAAAAGCTTTTAATTCATTTTGTTGTTGATATTTTTGCTTTAAGATGAATTTAAAACAGATACATATCGGAAATTTAGTGAAAGCTAAAGTAGAGGAGCTCCGTATATCTTCCGGAAGAATTATGAATTATTTACATTGTACCGAAGATGAAATAGAAGAGATGTACCTGAAGGAAAGTATGGAAACCCAAAAACTGCTCAGGTGGAGCAAGCTTCTGCACTTTGATTTCTTTAGAATTTATACCGGACATCTTATTCTCTATGCTCCTCCATCTCATATGTACAACGAGATTAAATTGGATAAATCTACTCTTACATTCAGGAAAAATATTTATACAGAAGAGGTTAAGATGTTTATGCTGGATAAGATAACAACCGGTGAAATGACGGTAAAAGAAATTATGATAAAGTATAAAATTCCTAAGACGACTCTTTACAAATGGGTGAAAAAAGTATAGGCATGCCGGATTTCAAACAAATATATACTGATATTATCACTGAGAAATTCCCTGAGAAAATAAATGATCCGTCGATAATCAGTAAGCTGGATTCTCTAAGTACAGCAATAGATATTTTAAAATTCAACAGGTTGATCTTTGGCCAGGCAGAATATGCGATAGAATTTAAAAGTCAACGGCTGCGTTCTTACGATGAATCGTCTATCCGTGAAATTCTCAATTATCAAAGTAAAAATAGGCTTACCAATACGCAAACAGCCAATCATTTCAAAACCAGCCGGAACACTATTGCCAAGTGGAAGTCTATTTATGAAGGATAATCTCCTTAAATATTTTTTTTGTTTTTCTAAATAAATTACAAATTATCATACGCTCTGTATTTTGATTGTTTTTCTCGTAAAATGTTGATTGACTGTACGCTTTACTACTCGTGCGTAGTATTGCGTAGGTTTTTTTTAGAAAATAAACCTTTATGGATGATACTTTTGTATTGGCTGAAATGTCAATTTAAAAATAACAAACATAATTATTTCAAAATGATGAAAACAAATTCTACAACAGCAAAAATCAAAATTCTGCTTCTGGCTATGCTTTTGATTTTTGGACAGTTCTATTCTCAGAACGGTGCAGTAGGGATCAATACATCTACACCTAATGTAAATTCGGTTTTGGATGTGGTTTCTGGGGGAAACAATAAAGGGATACTTATTCCCCGTCTTACCGAAACACAGAGAGATGCAATAATCATTAATGAGCTTAAGGATGATGGGCTTACTATTTATAATACAACAGAAGACTGCTTTAATTACTGGAGCCTCGTCGATGATGAATGGAAAAGTGTCTGCGGACAGCTGGGAAAGGCTGTATTTACCGTGGACTGTTCCAATACAAAAGCAATGGGAACCTATGTAAAAGGCAGGGAATTAACCACATCAAACTATCTGAGTATTTCTGTTAATGTGACTAAAATAGGAAACTATACCATCTCGGGAGCTACTCCCAACGGATATAATTTTTATGGAACGGGAACATTCCTCAATACAGGAGTGCAAACAATTCAGATTGCAGGACAGGGGACTCCGATGAATATTCAGACCGATGATGTATCACTGAATGCGAACGGAAACGATGTGACCTGTACACCTGCTGTGTCTATAAACGTTCTCAGCCCTGCCGGAACTTATACCATGAGTTGTGGAAGTGCTGTTGCCAACGGAGTTTATAAAGTAGGAACAGCTCTTACAGCTTTCAATACCATCACATTGCCGGTCAATGTTTCTGCATTAGGAAGTTATACCATTACTACGAATACAGTAGACGGGATTTCGTTCAGAAGTTCAGGAACATTTACCTCTACAGGAAGCCAAAACGTGACCTTAAGCGGTACAGGAACCCCAACTTCTACAGCTGTTAAAACAATGACCCTGACTTCTGACAGTCAGGGAGGAGTTTCAACGACCTGTAACGTAAATATTATTGTAGTAATTCCTAAAAAAACAGTTTTACATATAGGTTTGGAGACGGCTTACGGATATAGTGCTTTTACAGGACCTTCCAGAAGCCTGATGGATTCTCCTGCCAATTTTGGAACAACGGCTTCAAGTATTGTAAAATATGAAGGTTTTACCCATACGTCGCTGGGTAATTCACCATCTTCTGCAACACTTCAGGCAGCCCTGAATAATAAGCCGGATATTGTAATTATTGGTTATTCCTACACGCCAAATGCTACGGATGCAGGATATATTGCTTCTTATCTTAATAAAAAAGGAATCGTGATTGCTTTAACTGATGATACAGGAACTGCACAGAATTTATTCAGAGGAATTTTTTCAGATCCTACTATTTCAGCTTCCAATGGAGCAGGGGCAGGATCGGTGTATGCTCTTTCCAATACGGATGATCCTATATTGAATGGCCCTTTCGGGGATGTAAGAGGGAAAAACTGGGGTGAGGATGCTTCTGCAACAATAGGGATTTCAGGTCTTACAAGCGGGTTTGTGCCTTACAGCTATGCACAGCCGATTAACAGTACAACTGCAAGAACCGGTATTTCCGGACTAAGAAGCAACAGTTTGAACTTTATATGGTTTGGAGACGGAGGCTTCTTAAGCAATGAAAATGCAAACGGAAACCCGTATTCAAGTAATACTATAGAACCATTTGTTGCACCAAGTTCAGGCGGATATTTTCCAGTTCAGAAAGCCACATATGGTTATGCAGGAAACGGATATCCGGCTGGAGGAATGCAGGTGCAAAATTCCATACTGTTTGCAAACATGATTGCATGGGCAGTTAAACAGGCAGAATTCAGCGGAATTAATACACAGTAGTGAAAAAAAGTTCTTAAACAAGGCTGCGGCATGGTTTTACCATGCCGCAGCCTTTTATTTTATATGCTTTTTAACCTCTTCTGTCAGGCTTAAAATAATCTCAACAGGCAAATCTTCTTCCATGTTGATCAGAAGGATTTTAAACTTCTTTCTGCCATCCTGGATCAGCAGAGGATGATCAAGTCTGTCCCCGTGATAGAAACTTACGTAATGCTGCTTATATTTTTTGCTGTAGTAAAGATAGCACAGCATTTTCTTTTTGTATTTGAAGAATGGAAGCCCGAAGCTTAAGGTTTCTGTTATATTTTCCGTGTCGGATTCCAGGATCTTTTTGCGTAAAAACAAAAGAGTACTTCTTTCAGGTTCTTTAATTCTGTAGAAGTACTCTTGTATAGGATTCATTTAACTGAATTTAATTCAATAAACGATTGATTAATCAAAATTTTGAAGCTCCACAAGCTTGTGGTACATTCCTTTTTTGGCAATAAGATCGTGGTGGGTTCCCTGTTCCACTACAATTCCTTTCTCCATCACTACAATCCAGTCTGCTTTTTGAATCGTTGAAAGCCTGTGGGCAATGACCAGGGATGTTCTGTTTTCCATCATTTTATCCAAAGCATCCTGAACGAATCTTTCAGATTCCGTATCCAGGGCAGAAGTGGCTTCATCCAAAATCATCACCGGTGGGTTTTTCAATACGGCTCTGGCAATAGACACCCTCTGTTTCTGGCCGCCGGAAAGCTTATTCCCGTCATCCCCGATATTAGAGTCATATCCATCAGGAAGATTCGAAATAAAAGAATCAGCATTAGCAATTTTTGCAGCCTCCACTACCTCTTCTTTAGTAGCATCAGGTTTACCCATTAGGATATTATTATAAACGGAATCATTGAACAATACAGACTCCTGTGTTACCATTCCCAGAAGCTGACGGTATTCTTTTAATTTTAAATGCTTAATGTCAGTTCCGTCAATCAAAATTTCCCCCTCACTCACATCATAGAATCTGGCCAGAAGGTTGGCAATCGTTGTTTTTCCACTTCCGCTCTGTCCAACAAGGGCAATAGTTTTTCCTTTCGGAATAATCAGTGAGAAATTTTTAAGGATAACATTGTCTTTATCATAATAGAATCCAATGTTTTTGAATTCAATTTGGTTGCTAAGAGTAGAAATAGAAACAGGCTCTGCAATTTCTTCTACCTTTAGATCATAATCAAGAACTTCAGCTACTCTTTCCAAACTTGCCATTCCTCCCTGGATGGAAGAAATTGCGCTGGAAAGCTTTTTGGCGGGATCCAAAATCTGGAAGAACATTCCTATGAAAACCAGGAAAGCCTGAGGCTTCATAGTCTGCTCCTCTAAAATCTGAGTTCCTGCATACCATGTAATGATAAGAATGGTAATAGAACCAAGAAATTCGCTCATAGGAGACGCCAGTTCTCTTCTTCGGCTCATATCTATCGCAAATTTCTGCCAGTTGGTAGTTGTTTCATTGAATCTGCTCTTAAGGATCTTATCTGCATTGAAGATCTTGATCACTTTAGATGATTTTAAAGTTTCGTCTACCAGTGAAAACAGATTTCCGAGTTCAGCCTGGGCATAATGAGCCTGCTTTTTTAAGCTTTTTCCGGTCCATGAGATCAACAATCCCATAACCGGGAAAACAACCAGTGAAAACAGGGTTAGCTGAGGGGACAGTAAAAATAATGCAATCAATGAAGAGATGATCATAAACGGAGCATTGATGATATCCACTAACACACCCATAATTCCACCTTCTACACCTCCGATATCATTGGAAATCCTGGACATCATGTCTCCTTTTCTCTGTTCTGTAAAGAAAGAAACCGGAAGCTGCAGGAACTTATTATACATCGCAGTACGAAGATCTTTGGTAATCCCCACCCGGTAATTCACCAAAAGGAAAGCTCCTATATACCGGAAAATATTCCTTAATAAAAATGAAACTCCTGTAATCGCACACAGAACAGCAAGTACGTAAACAGCACCATGCTGATCAATCTGTGTCTGTACAAAATAATAAGCTTTATCCTTTATATAGTTGAAATAATCGCCGAAGGCTCCGCTCCATACCGGTTCTTTTCCCTGTCTTTCAATCGTACCGAACATCAGACCCAAAATAGGAAGCATAGTTCCTACAGATAAGATATTAAGTAAGGAGTACAGTATATTGAAAAACATACTTCCGAAAAGGTATTTTTGATGCGGTTTCGCGAAATAAAGTATTCTTTGTAATGGTTTCATTCAATGAAAAATTGGATAGCAAAATTACGTAAAATTAAAGGAAAAGACGTTCTTAATCCTGTTTTACTTTAATTAATATGTTTCAATTAGATATGTTTTGTTACAAACGTTTGTTTAATTTTCAGGGATCAGAAGGGTTCAGAGCATTAAAAAACTGCCAGTCCGGCGGTTTTGTTTTTGCTGTTTATTATTTAAAATTTTACTTTGTTATTATATTTCGGAGCAAAATTATGTGGTGTCAGTTTTTCCAAAGTCTTTCCAACATTGTTGATGATGGTTGTTAAATTGTCAAAATCTACAACATTTACATCATCACTTTCGTTATGGTAATGGGAAGCTTTCGTCATATCCACGGTAGAAAATGAGTGAGCAATGATTTTTTTCTTTACAAAACTTACATTGTCCGATCTGTAAAATAATTTTTGTGCAGCATAGGGATCAGAATTGATTTTTAATCCGTTTGCAGCATATTTATTAAAAAGCTCATCAAAATCAGAAAATTCATCCCCTGTCATAAAAAGAGCATTCTTTCCGAACTGAGATTCTGTAGCTACCATTTCAAAATTGAAAAGTGCCGTCATATTATTATATACCTTATCTAAACCGGCATCTGTGGAAATAGCTCTTGAGCCCAGCATTCCTTTTTCTTCACCGTTGAAGGCAATGAAAACCATTGAGAATTCAGGTTTTTTGTTCTTAAAATAATCGGCAATACCTGCTAAAGTGGTAATTCCACTTGCATCATCATCTGCTCCGTTATAAATATTGTCGCCGGTTTTGTCACTTGTCCCTATGTGATCAAAGTGTCCGGAAAAGCCTAAGTATTTATCAGTTTTTCCTTTTTTAATACCACATACATTGTAGGCTTTCTTTCCTTCATAATCGAAAGGGATCAGGTAAGAATTCCCTGTGCAGTATTCAAGATTGTTTTCTTTGAAAAGCTTTGCAATATATTCTGCAGCCTTATCATTTTCCGGAGTTCCGATCTCGCGGCCCTTCATTTCGTCTGATGCCAGGGTTGCAAGAATTGTGGTTACTCTTTCTTTTGAAACTTCCTGAGCAAACGCAAATGCTGAGAAAAAGGATAGGGCAAGGTAGGTTAGTTTTTTCATTTTTTGATACAATTTAATAGGATCAGTCGTATTCTTAACGGAAATGTTGCATGAAATGATATAAAATATCTGGTGAGTATACATTCGAACCATTAAGAATCTTGAAGGGATTAAATATAATTAAGAAAATCATCTGCTTTTAAGCGAAGCTAAACTTAATATTCTTAAAAACTTATATAATTTTTTTGTGGAATCTTTTACACCAAAAAAATCAATCAACCATCAATCCGAATAAACATTCGTATTACCATCCGCTTAACCAACGGCGAATCCCGCATCTTTGCTCCACTTAAAATAATAAGGCTAAGATGTGAAATTTTGCGTTAAATAAAAAAAACAGCTCCTTTCGGAACTGTTCTCACTCAAAAAATCGTTGTAAGGCTATCGAAGTCGGTCTACAGATTTTACGAGCCTCTCATCTCTGCGGATGTATGCGTTTGCAATAAGCAGACAGATCACCGCGATCAATGGGAAAACCGGCTCAATACCCTTCTCAGGAATCTGAATTCCTCCGGATAAGTTTAGTAACCAGTACGCCAATACACCAATCAACAAAACGTTTATAATGATGCTGAATGTATTCAGCAAAATTTGTCTTTTCCTGTTTTTAAAACTGAAAATACTTAATGCTCCTGCTAAAACAAGGGCAATACAGCTTATATCAATCACCGGAATATTGCCGAAAACGTCAACATCCTGCCCTGTAATGAAAAGGGAAACAGCAGCTAAAACTGCCAAAAGAGTCCATATCGTCTGTATTCTCTGTAACATAGATTATTAAATACCTGGCAAAAATAACATAAATTTTGCACAATTCAAAAATAAGTGTAGATTTGCATTATACATATGTACTTGAAAACAAAAGTCACCGGACTTACTTTTCTTACTCACAATTAATTACATTTTTACATTAAGTATGTTTAACATAGAAACGTTAAGGTCAAAATCCGTAACGGAACTGACTAAAATCTTAAAAGATTTAGGCGTTAAAGTTGCTAGAAACAGCAATGATAATGATAAAATCTTTGCCGTTCTTGACTTTCAGGCTTCTAACCCTAAAGTTGCAAAAGATTATTTCAACGCCACAGAAACCAGTATGGATACTGAAGAAAAACCGGCAGATAAACCTGCAAAGGCCCCTGTAAAAAAAACAGCGCCTAAAAGACAACCTGCCAAACCCAAAGCAGAAACAAAAGCACCCACTGAAGAAAGCCCTAAAGCTGAAGAGAAAGTAGAAGAAAAGGTGCCGGCTGCTGAAGAAATAAAGCAGCAAGAGCCCAAAGCTGAAACAGTTTCTGCTCCTGAAGAAAACAATTCGGCACAGGCCAGGAAAAAGAGAAAAAGAGTGACTGCCAACACAGGCAATACAGAAACTCCACAAGAAAGAGCAGAAGCTCTTAAAAATGCAGAACCTCAGGAATCTGCCTCATCAGAAGAAAAGCCTGTTACTTCCCAACCTCAGGCCAGATCCCAACAAAAAGGACACAACAATCCGCAAAACAGCGGAAATCAAAATAAGAACCCTAACCAGCACCAAAACCAGGGTCAGAACCAAAATCCTAATCAACACCAGAACCAGAATCCAAATCAAAATCAGCAAAGACAACATGCTGACAGAAATGAGGAACATCATTCTGAGCACAGAAAAGAGTTTAGTTTTGATGGGATGGTAAGTATTGAAGGGGTTTTAGAAATCCTTCCGGATAACTACGGATTCCTTCGTTCATCTGATTTCAGTTATATCTCTTCTCCCGATGACGTGTATGTGTCTACAGCACAGATCAGAAATTTTGGTCTGAAAACAGGAGATACCGTTAAAGGAATTGTAAGACTTCCAAAAGAAGGTGAAAAATACTTTTCCTTACTGAAACCTACGGAAGTGAACGGACGTGATCTTGCGTTCATCAAGGATCGTGTTGCCTTTGAATATTTAACTCCGCTCTTTCCTGAAGAGAAATTTAATCTTACAGGAAATGGTTCTACACTTTCAACAAGAATTGTAGATCTTTTCGCACCTATCGGAAAAGGACAGAGAGCGATGATCGTTGCCCAGCCTAAAACAGGTAAAACGATGTTACTTAAAGATATTGCCAACTCTATTGCGGCTAATCACCCTGAGGTATACATGATGGTCCTTCTGATCGACGAACGTCCTGAAGAAGTTACGGATATGGAAAGAAGCGTAAATGCGGAAGTAATTGCCTCTACATTTGATGAAGCAGCAGATAAGCACGTAAAAGTGGCGAATCTTGTTTTAGCAAAAGCTCAGAGAATGGTAGAATGCGGACATGATGTAGTGATCTTACTGGATTCAATTACGAGATTGGCAAGAGCTTATAATACAGTTACACCAGCATCAGGTAAAGTTTTATCAGGTGGTGTGGATGCTAATGCGCTTCACAAGCCAAAAAGATTTTTCGGGGCAGCCAGAAAGATTGAAGGTGGTGGTTCATTAACCATTATTGCTACAGCACTTATCGACACCGGTTCTAAAATGGACGAAGTGATCTTCGAAGAATTTAAAGGAACGGGTAATATGGAGCTTCAACTTGATAGAAAAATTGCCAACAGAAGAATTTATCCGGCGATCGATCTTGTATCTTCAAGCACGCGTAGAGATGACCTTCTTTTAGATGAGGTAACTTCACAGAGAATGTGGATTTTCAGAAAATATCTTTCTGAAATGAATCCTGTAGAAGCAATGGAATTTGTAAATAAAAACATCAGAGGAACTTTAAATAACGAAGAATTCCTGATGTCTATGAATAAATAGATTAATTTAATTGTTTATTAAATAAAAAGCACGAAGATCAGCGATCTTCGTGCTTTTTTATTGGAGTTGGATAGCTTTTGGGAGTCTTAGAGCTTTGAGAATCTTAGAGTTTAGGTATTTAAGAGACTTGAAATTGGGATTGTTAAGGAAAGACAGTAGCTTATATTTTCATTAGTAAGTACGACTTTGAGATGTATTTTATACTGTGATAACTTCCATCTTCCGACTTCCTACTTTCCTCCTATAAAAATTAATTCATTCTAAATCAATATATCAATGTTAAAGATTTATTAAAGTAATCCCCAATTGTTGATAATCGCTTAAATATTGGCTAAATTTGGATATAACATTAAAAATAAAAATTATGTCATTTGAATTACCTAAATTAGGATATGCATACGATGCATTAGAGCCTACTATTGATGCGAAAACTATGGAAATCCACTATACAAAACATCACCAGGCGTATATTGACAATTTAAATAAAGCGATCGAAGGAACTGAATTGGCAGGAAAAACTATCGAAGAGATCTGCCAGACAGGAACTGATAAGCCGGCAGTAAGAAATAATGGAGGAGGACACTTTAACCATTCTTTATTCTGGGAAATTTTAACTCCGGGTGGAAGCAAAGAGCCAGTAGGAAATGTAAAAGCAGCCATTGAAAATTATGGAGGTCTTGAAAAATTCAAAACTGATTTTTCTGATGCGGCTAAAACAAGATTTGGTTCAGGATGGGCTTGGCTGATTAAAAATGCAGACGGATCCGTATCTGTTTCTTCTACTCCAAACCAGGATAACCCGTTGATGCCTGTTGCGGATGTGAAAGGAACTCCGGTTCTTGGATTAGATGTTTGGGAGCATGCTTATTATTTAAACTACCAAAACAGAAGACCAGATTATGTTTCAGCATTTTTTGATGTTGTGAACTGGGATAAAGTGGAGGAATTATTCAACAAATAATTTTCAGCTATTATAAAAATAAAAAAGGTTCAGAAGAAATTCTGAACCTTTTTTATTGTAGATCAAATGGATAAAAACCGTTGGCTTAGCGCTTCTTTATCTAGCGGCATCACTTCCGGAAAGCCCATTCATTCTTAGTCCGTACTTCCAGCTGACATAAGCAAAGACCTGATACAGCTTATACTCGAATTTTATTCCGTAGTTTTCTCTTGGATCATAATCTATGCCTGACTCTATGATATTCCGGTATTTCCCTGAATTGTAGTAAGAATTCCATTCAGTAACCAGGAATGTATTCTTTGTTTTCAGATAAGACTCTGAATACTGGCTTATCGGTTTTGCCACTGCATTCAGGAAATAATCGAACTGGGTATCAATCACAGTAAGTTCCCACTCTCCGTCTTCATTCTTAGAAGGCTTCATTTCTGATTTTTCTTCACCTTTTTGGGGGCTGTTCTGGGAGAAGCAACCGAAAGGAATACTTGCGAAGAAAAGCAGTATAATAAGATTTTTCATAATAAGAACATTGATATAAGAAATAAGCACTCAAAATGAGTGCCTAAGTTAATTTTTATGGTTCTTTCTGAAGAATAACAAATGCCGGGAAGTGGTCACTGTATCCTCCTGTAAACTGATCTCCGTTCCAGGATCTGAAAGGATAACCCTTATAATTTCCTTCTTTGTTCACTAAATAAGGTGGAGCAAAGATCTCTGCTTTATATACAGAATATTCTTTTGTCACTTGGTCAGACACTACATTTTTAGAAACTATAATCTGATCAAAGAGGTTAGGAGCATCCTGGTAAGCCAGTGAAGCGATCCCTTTCTTATATAAAGGATACATTAAATTAAGATATGGCGTAGTTTCACTCAAATCTTTAGGACTGGCAACAGCTTTTAAATGATTTTTTAAACTTGCGCTTACAGGATCATCATTAAAGTCACCCATTGCAAAAAGCTTAGTAGAAGGATCTGCTGCTCTTATACTGTCCATCTGCTGTTTCAGTAAAGCGGCAGCAGCATTTCTTTTAGGTAGTGAAACGGCCTCGCCACCTCTTCTTGAAGGCCAGTGGTTCATGAAAAATGCAACTTTTTCGTTGTCCAGGAAGCCTGTTACCACCAAAATATCTCTTGTATATTCTCTTTTACCGTCATCCCCGAAAACTTTTAATTCTTTTTTCAATGAATTGGTTGGGGTAAATCTTCTTTTCTGATAAATTAATGCAACATCAATTCCTCTGTAATCATAAGAATTATAATGAATAATTCCGTAGTCATATTTAGCAAGAACAGGCTGCTTTACCAGGTCTTCAATGACCTGTCTGTTTTCGACTTCAATAAGTCCGACCACTGCAGGCGCCGTTTTAGTATACTGTGCGCCCATTTCGGAAATTACCTTTGCCTCGTTGGCAAGCTTAGCTTTATAGATTTTCGTATTATAATTTTTACCGCTGCTTGGCGTGAATTCGTCAGAGCCACCTTGGTATCTCACTGCTTTTTTACCTACTAAGGCGCCATCACTCCAGGGTCCGTCATGTTTCTCAGCTTCTAAAAACTTAATGGAATCCATTGGGATGCTTCTGTGGAAAGCAGGATTACGGATATCTTTTGTGCCATCAATATAATCTGCAGAACGGATGGTGTCCCAAAGGTTTTCAACATTCAAAAAGCCAACAGTAGCCACTTTCCTAAGTTTTCCCTGTTGTGCAAAAGCCATTATTGAAAAAATAACAGCCATAAAGCTCATCAATCTCTTCATCCTCGTAGAGTATTAAAATTATTTAAACCACAAATTTACCTTTTTTTAATTCACTCCATTTAAATATTTGTAAATTTAAAACAAGATAAAACAATTCTCTTATATAATGAATCTTAAAAGGTTGCAGTGTTAAGAAAAAATATTGTTAAAAAAGTTGGAGATTCCAAATTTTGATTAAATTTGTGCCCCCAACTTTTAAACTGTTGAGAATTAAGAAGAAAAGTATTAAAAAAAATAATATACTCATGATTAAAAAATTATCATTAGTCTCTTTATTTACTTTACTTCCTGCTTCATTCTATTTTGCGCAGACTACTGTGTTTGCGTATCTTAAGGATGCCGATGGAAAGCCTGTTGAAAGGGCAGAAGTAGATCTTAAAGGGAGCGAAAATGATGTAACGGCTGACAAAATTGGGTACTTCCAGTTTGTAGACCTGCAGCCGGGCCATTATCAAATTATGATTACGAAACCAAACTTCGAAACCAAAATGATGGAGTTTGACGTAACCAATGAGAAAAGAAAGGATCTAGGGGTAATAACTCTATATTCTGCACTTACAAGCGCAGATCAGGGATTAGCGATTATAGACAATGATGATGACGACAGTAACAGTAGTGGACAGGCTTCTACAGTAGGATTACTGCAATCTTCTCAGGATATCTTCAGCAGGATTGCTGCCTTTGATTTAGGATTTTACTGGTTCCGCCCGAGAGGAATTGACGGAAGAACAGGAGAATCTATGCTGAATGGTGTCTCAATGGTAAAATCTGATAATGGTAATGTTGACTTCAGCAATTGGGGTGGACTGAACGAGATCACGAGATATCCGGAAATTGCATCTAACCATTCCCCGTCTGAATACGCTTTTGGTGGAAACAGCTCTGTTGTTTACAAGAATACAAAAGCCAGTGAGTATAGAAAAGGATTCCAGTTTACACAATCCCTGACTAACAGAAATTACAGAAACAGAACATCTTTACGATATACTTCAGGAATGAATAGTAAAGGATGGGCATTTACTGTAATGGGAGCCAGAAGATGGGCTGAGGAAGGAATCCAGGAAGGAACTTTTTATGATGCGTATGGAGCCTACTTAGGGGTAGAAAAGAAATTCAGTGACAGCCACACAATGACTTTCAACTTTATCGGTGCGCCATACAGAAGATCTACAGCAAGCCCGAGTACGCAGGAAGTCTATGACTATAGAGGAGTACATTATAACTCTTACTGGGGATGGCAGGATGGAGAAAAAAGAAGCGAAAGAGTAAGAAGAGGATTCCAGCCGCTTTTCCAAATTCAGGACTTCTGGAAGATTAATAAAAAATCCAGCCTTTGGACGACTGCATCTTACCAGTTTGGAAAAGATAAAGGTTCGCGTTTAGACTGGAATGGGGTAACGAATCCGTCACCTACTTATTACAGAAACTTACCAAGTTATTATATTAACAGTATTATTTATAACTCCGTTAATAACACTGAGACTGATCCCGTGCAGTATAATACACTTTGGGATGCCTATAATACAAGCCTGTCTAGCTGGCGGAACGGAGATCCTAACGTAACACAGATCAACTGGGGGCAAATTTATGCAAACAACCAAAAGAATGATGTTACAGACCAGGCTGAAATGGCCCGTTTATACGGATTATCAGGGAAACGTTCCAAGATATATCTTGTAGATGATGTAAGCGATGATAAGATCTTCAACGCAGGTACGCACTACACATACAACTTTAACGACCGTACGAAGTTTATCATGAACGTTTCGTATCAGAACTACAGATCTGAGCTTTACCGTGAAATGAAGGATCTTTTAGGTGGAGATTATGCTATTGGTGTAGATCCGTTTAAAGAATCGGCCAAACCTGGTTCTACAGGATTCTATAATACTTTGGATCCTAATGTGCAGCTGAGAGTGGGAGACCGTATGACTTATAACTATATCCTGAGAAGACAGGAAGCAAAAGTAAATCCGGGACTGAAATTTTCTACAGGAAATTTCGATGTATTTGTTTCTGCTCTTGCCGGATACTCCACTTCAAACAGGGAAGGTCTTTTCAAACATTATTTATATGAAAACTCTTACGGGAAAAGTAAGGATTACAATTTCTGGAACTTTGGTCTGAAAGGACAGATTGTTTACCGTATCAACGGACGTAATTTCTTAGTGTACAACGGAGCTATGTACAATCAGGCACCATTCCTGGAGGATCTGTTTATCAATCCTAGAGTCAATGCTCTGGTTAATCCCAATATCAGAAGTACGGTATACACGGCTAATGATTTAAGCTATGTTATCAATACACCCTTCCTGAAATTAAGAGCATCAGGATATATTGTAGATACGCAGAACGAAACCAATGTACAGCGCTTCTTTGCGGATGGGATCCAGCTGAGCAGCACCAATCCTGACGGATCTGTTTCTCAAGTACAGAGTGCATTTGTTACCCAGGTGATGTCCAACCTTGAGAAAAGAAATATGGGAGTGGAATTAGGTGTAGACCTAAAAGTTATTCCTACCTTATCTTTACAGGGTCTTGCCAGTTTAGGACAATATACGTACAGAAATAATCCTGAAGTTTATTTGGTTTCTGATGCATCAGGAAGCAGTGTGACTTCTTTCGGTAAAGCATATCTGAAAGATTATAAGCAGGGAGGCACTCCTCAGAGGGCATTCTCTTTAGGTTTCAGATATAACAACCCAAAATACTGGTGGGTAGGAGCTAACTGGAACTATTTTGACAACAATTATCTGGATCCGGCTCCGGCTTTAAGAACGAATAACTTTATTCAGAACCCATATTCAAGCACTCCTTACCTTGGTCTTACCGATGGTGATGTACGTGATCTGCTGAAGCCTGTGCAACTTCCTTCTGCATTTTTCTTAAATGCTAATGCAGGGAAATCATTCATGATTGGAAAGTATTATATATTATTGACAGCTTCTGTGAACAACATCTTAAACAACAAGAGATTCATTACAGGAGGCTTTGAGCAAACGAGAGAAACTAAAGCAAAAGATTTTGCTTCAGATTATTACAGCTCTACACCTTCTTTCGGACCGAAATACTGGTATACTCAAGGACGTTCGTACTTCGTTAACTTACAATTCAGATTCTAATAAAAATAAAAAAATAACAATGAATAATTTCACTAACTTTTTCAAAACGGCATTTGTAGCAGTAGGTGTACTGTCTGCAGTGTCTTCTTGTGTAAAGAATGATGATTGGGAAACTCCTCCAATTGTTTGTTCAAATAAATTCGAAGCACCTACCATTTCAATGGCAGATTTTGCAGCTCAGGCTCCTGCTACAGGATATAAACTGATTACAACAGATCAGATCTTCGACGGTTATATCGTTTCTTCTGATGCTCAGGGAAATTTCTATAAAACAATCTCTTTCCAGGATAAAACGGTAAACCCTACTGTAGGTCTTCAGATTGAAGTGGATAAAGCAAGTAACTTTGCAGATTTCCCGGTAGGAGCACATATCAGAATTAATGCGAAAGGATTACGTTTGGGACTTGACAGAGGATCAATTAAACTTGGTTCTGAAGATCCTAATTTTGCTATCGGCAGAATTCCTCAGGCTCTTGTAGGAAGATACATTTCCGGAGTATGTAACGGAAATGGTTTAGATATCCAGACGATTATTCCAACAAAGCTGAATTCATTAAATGATGCAAAACAGGCTAATTTAATTAATACACTGGTTACTGTCTCTGATGTACAATTCAGCTTCGGTGAAATATTCCCGGTTCAGAAAAAATATCTTGATTATGATGCAGGAGGCCAAGGTTTGGACACAGACAGAAATATTGAAGATAAGTTGGGAGGTACTGCGGTAATCAGAAACTCAGGATTCTTCAAAAGTGGGGGAGAACTTATACCAAAAGGAAGCGGAACCATTACTTTTGTAGTAAGCAGATATAATTCAACATGGCAGATGCTGATCAGAAGCTTATCTGACGTTAATTTCGGTGGAACAAGAGTAGATTCAACGCCACCTAAAGGAGGAACTGAGATTGTTTATTCAGGTTCTTTCCTTGAAAACTTTGAAAGTTACTCACTGAATCCTACTAACCTTGAAGTGTATCCTAAATATGTAAATGATGCGGTATTAGGAAACAGATACTGGCAGCTAAAGTCTTTCAGCAACAATAAGTATATTCAGTTGGGAGCTAATTCAGGGTCTGGAAATTATTTAACGTATTTTGCGGTACCTGTTGACTTTACTGCTGCCAATACATTGAAGTTTGATGTAAACGTCGGATTCTGGAACGGTAATGCTTTAAAAGTATATTATACCACCAATTATACTCCACTTGGAGATATTACAGCGGCAACAAAAACAGATATTACATCTGAATTTACAATTCCACAAACCCCTGTTAGCGGTTACGGTACTTTAACTCCTGCGGGAACTTATACTTTACCTGCTGGATTAACGGGTAATGGATTTATCCTGTTTGAATATACCGGAGCATCACCTGGTGTTACGACCACTATTCAGTTAGACAATATTCAGGTTCAATAATTTAAATCTGATATTTTAAATACAGGCTGTCCTTTATAGGACGGCCTTTTTATGTTGTGATAAATGTAAGAGCAAATGCAAATGAAGAATTAATAAAAAGACCGAACATATCTGTAGCTTTGATTTAATGATATTGAAAATGAATTTATTATGCCCAAAAATATAATATCACAGATTCCCTGATTGGTATTCCTTTCAAATGATAAGAACGATCTGGAATATAATTTGAAAACTCGGTATGAAGAAGGCCCTAGATTAATAAAACGGTAAAAAAACAAAAACCACTGCAGATGCAGTGGTTCATATTTTAAAAATTATTCTGTTTAGAAAGAAACTTCATTTACTTCCTTGCCTCGCTGGAAGTTCATTACTTTCTGGCTTCCTTTATAAGCAACACTAACAATGTTGATCTGCTTAGGAAAAGCACTTAAAAGAATAGTGTTTTTAATCTTTAAGGTATTGATATCGGAAACACCACCGGTCTCAAAATACACCCATACAGTTTCTCCGCTTACCTGACTTCCGGTGAAGGTTATAGTTTTTGGAGATCCATTGACGAACACATCAAAATTATTATTTACATATTTTTTTACTTCTGCCTCAAATCCTGCTGTACTGGGATTGATTTTAATAGCATCAGAAATATGGTTGGTATTCATTTTTGTGGTAAACTTCAATGTTTTGCTTCCATCTATATAATCAACTTTAGTCATTGAAGAGAAAAAGTCTACATACATAAAACTCATTAACACAAAAAATGTTAAAATTCCTGATATATATAAAAGTTTTTTCATCTTAATTAATAGATTTACAATCATACTTGCTAATTATAGGTCACAAATAATATGCCAATTAAAAATTTACGTTCACAGAATATTTATCATAGAATGCCTTGATGTGTGCAACAGCCTCGTCAGCCGTGTCTACCACTCGATATAATTCTAAATCATCTTCGGCAATCATTCCTTCTTTTAACAGTGTTGCTTTGAACCAATCCAGTAATCCACTCCAGAATTCACTTCCTACCAGAACAATCGGGAACTTACCTATTTTATTGGTCTGAATCAGGGTCATTGCTTCCGTGAGCTCGTCCAGGGTACCAAAACCTCCCGGCATTACTACAAACCCCTGAGAGTATTTCACAAACATTACCTTTCTTACAAAAAAGTAATCGAAGTTCATAGAATAGGATTTATTAATGTACGGGTTAAAATGCTGTTCAAACGGCAGATCAATATTAAGCCCGATAGATCTTCCCTGTGCATTAAAAGAGCCTTTATTTCCTGCTTCCATGATTCCGGGGCCACCTCCGGTAATAATTCCGAAGCCCAGCTTGGTGATCTTTTCAGCAATTTCAACAGCCATTTCGTAATATCTGCTCTCAGGCTTCAGTCTTGCAGAGCCAAATATAGAAACGCATGGTCCTATCTTAGCCAGCTTTTCATACCCGTCTACAAATTCAGCCATTACTTTGAAAACCATCCAGCTGTCTTTGGTGATGGTTTCGTCCCAGGTTTTCTGTCTGAGACTGTTGTGAAGTTTTGTTTCGTTAATATCAAGTGCAGGATTTACTAAACTTTCATCCCGGGTTCCATCCATTTCCATTGCAAAAATTATTTAAAATATTTCTCGGCTTCTATTACAGATTCAGGTCTTCCTACATCTATCAGAATACTGTCATGCACAAATCCGTGGATATGCTCAGTCTGCATCAGGTCAAGATATTCCTCCATAACAGAAAACTTACCGGTTCTCTTTATTTTCTCAAAGATAGCGGGGTTGATACAATGAACACCACTGAAGGCAAGAGCTTTAAAGCCTTTGTTGAATTCCGCAAGCCTCTGTTCTCCCGACTGTACATTAAGCCAGCCTCTCAAAACCATATCATCATTGAAAAGCAGCTTTCTGGAACTGTCTCTATCAGAAACCGCTAAAGTAGCGAAATCTTTTATCTTTTTATGGTATTCAACGAATGCATTAATATTGATATCCGTTAAAATATCAGCGTTCATGATCAGAAAATCTTCCCCGTGATCGAGGAATCTTCTAGCAAAAATCAAGCCGCCACCAGTTTCCAGCAGCTCGTCCGTCTCATCTGAGATTTCAATGTTGCAGCCGAAATTACTGTTTTTATTTAAAAATTCAACAATCTGATTTCCAAAATGATGGATATTGATCACAAAATCTTTTATTCCGAAGCCTTTAAGATAATTGATATTCCTTTCCAAAAGTGGGATGCCATTTACCGGAGCAAGTGCTTTTGGATGATGATCCGTAAACGGTTTGAGCCTTGTGCCTTTTCCGGCAGCGAAAATTAAAGCTTTCATAGAGTATAGGTAAAGAGTGATAAGTGATGAGTAATTTCAGTAGACAAGCAAGTAAAAATATTACTTATTACTCACTATCCATTACTCATATTCAGGTGGTGTTGTTCGTCGTGGTGAAGGCTTATTTCTATTCCTTCAGGATATTTTTTCTTGATGAATTCGGCGATCTTGATCGCGGAATACACAGATCTGTGCTGCCCGCCAGTACATCCGAAATTGATCTGCAGGTCTTCAAAACCTCTTTCCAGATAATTATCAATATTGATTGAAATAATGGATTTCACCAATTCCAGAAATTTCGGCATTTCGGTTTTTGTTTCAAGATATTCCTGAACCCCAATGTCATTTCCCGTCTGGATTTTGTACTCCTCAATTCTTCCGGGATTCAAAATTCCTCTGCAGTCGAAGGTAAAACCTCCGCCGTTTCCTGAATGATCCTTAGGGATTCCTCCTTTTTTGTATGAAAAACTGTGTATGTCTATGTGTAACATTCTTCTTTATTTTTTATTTAAACCATTAAGGTTTTTTATTGATATCAAAGTCTTTTCGTTCAGGCTGACATTTCTAAAACTAACAGACTATCTGTAAACTGTCAGCCTGAGCGAAGTCGGAGCTAATTATTTAAAATAGCATTAATTTTCATTTTCGATTCTTCCGAAGACAGCTGTTCTATCACTTTTTTCAGTTCCGGGAAGTCTTTCATATATTCCCAGGATGCAGCAAACCGGGTGATATTTTGAATTCCTTTTTCAAGACTGGCCGTAAAATGTTGCTTCCTTTGAATCAGTCCTCTGAAGCCATAAGCCCCAAGTACCTGCAAAAATCTCATCATCTGAATTGGTTGTACCGAGTTTTTTAGTTGAGTCTTAATCTCTTTGTTTTCAAACTGCCCGATATAATAGTCAAGCATTTCATTCTTGAAATCTTCCGGGAAATCTGCCTTAGCTTGGAAAAGAAAAGAAATCACATCATACATCAACGGACCTTTCATAGCGGATTGATAATCGATGAACGAAACTTTATGATCTTCATTAACCATAATATTCCTTGCCTGAAAATCACGAATCATAATTCCTTTGGGCTCAAGACTTTCTATAAGGTTGGCAATCTGTTTGAATTCTTTCAGTAAGACAGATTTACGGTATTCCAGTTCCAGAACATCAGCTACAAAATTTTTAAAATAATACAAATCATGGATAACGGGAAGCTCGTCATAACTTTCGTATTCAAAAGTTTTTGAAAAGTCGATTTTCCCATGGGTCTGGATCTGAAGCTGGAAAAGCTTTTCTAATGTTTGCTTTACCAATGCTTTTACATGAGCGGAAAGACCTTCTGCTGTAATAATGTCTGAAAGAGTGTGTTCTCCAAGAAATTCCTGTATATACATTTTTCTGTCGTCTGAAACAGCAAAAATATCAGGGGTGTTGAGGTTAAGCTCTGAGAAAATTTCAGAATAATAGAGAAAACTTTCGTTTTCCGGAATATTTTCATTGCTGGTGATAATGTATTTTCCGGTGTTGGATTTGGCCAGGAAATTCTTCCTCGCAGAACCACTTTGAGCCAGCGTAACGAACTCAGAAGATGGTTCACCCAGATAATTTTCAAAAAATCGTTTTGCGTTTTCGGAAGTCATAATATGGAAACAAATATACTAATTTAATGGGAGTTTGTTGTTCTGGTTGTTTTGGTTGTTTGAGAGTATCAGAGTTGGAGTAGAACTGGTGTGGTTTAGGAGTTGATGGCTGCTGGCTGATGTTTGAGACTTGATGCCGGTTAATTATTTTGTAAAGCCTAAAAATCTAAACGTTTCATCTCTGATATGGGGTGTCTGAAATCTAAAATGAAACATTTATTAGCCTAAGTTTCACTCTAATTTTTATCTTTGCATTATGCTAAAGGACTTTAAACCAGTTTTAAACATTTTGCTGAGGTTCATCATCATTTACCTGGTGCTGCTTTTTGGGTACCAGTTTTATCTGAACAGCGGTAAGGCCAATGGGCTGGATTCTTTTTCCCGGATGATTGCTGATCAGGTTGCATCCATTCAAAATGCTGCGGGATTTCCTACGCTGCTGTATGATGATGTGAAAAATGAGCAGGTTTGGTTTTATGTAAAGAAAAATTACGTAACGAGAATGGTGGAAGGGTGTAATGCTGTTTCCGTCATGATCTTATTTATAGCCTTCGTTTTTGCATTTTATAAAGGTGCTAAAACATATATTTTTGCTTTGGCCGGGCTTATTTTGCTCTACATTATGAATCTCCTGCGAATCGTAGGACTGAATATCGTTATGGCAGATCATCAGGAATATGGAAAAATGTTCCATGATTTTATTTTTCCGGCAGTTATTTACGGAACTGTTGTGGTTCTTTGGCTGGTATGGATCAAATTCTTTGCTTTAAAAAATGAAAATTCTTAACTGGCTTTTGGTGATAGCAGGAATCTGCGGTCTTATAGGCGTACGGATGCTTGAAGACAAAATTTTCTATGATCCTTTTCTTGAGTATTTTCATGAAGCAATTAAAAACATTGCGTTTCCCAGCTTTGAGTGGGGAAAATTAATTGCAGGGCATCTTTTCAGGTTTATGCTTAATCTTGCTTTTTCATGTCTTATTATTCAATGTCTTTTTAAAAACCGTCAGTGGACGGCACAGGGAGCATTGCTGATTACTATTATCTTTGCTATTACTTTCCCGATCTATCTTTACTGTATTTATGACCAATTCGATATTGGCTATCTTTTTTCCTTTTATATGAGACGTTTTGTAATCCAGCCGCTGGCTTTGCTTTTGATTGTTCCTATGTTTTATTATAGAAAACAATTAGTGGAAAAAGGCAGCTAAATAAATCAGCAGAAATTGTTTTTACAGCGGATCAATCTACGGTATGCTTGTCTACGCTGGTAACATTTTCAGGAGTCCATTCTACTCTTTTTATAAAATTTTTCTCGCGGACAGGACAGTCTTTGATTTGGCATACAGGACAGGACACTGTTTTACAGTCATCCATATGGAAATTAAATTCAACACTTCTTTTTGTGTTTTTAGCTAGAAGGATGATCATTTTTTCCATTTCATTGTGAGCTTCACGAAGGCTGTAGTACCAGGGCAAAGTAATATGAGCATCAATATGGAGATTGGCACCGAACTGCTGGATTTTCATATTGTGGACATCTATCCATTCTATCCTCCTGTTTTCTTCGAGTACCCTGATAATTTGGTTCAGGAGATCAGGATCCTGTTCGTCCATAATACCGCTTAAAGATTTTCTGACAATCTTATAGCCTACATAGATGATGTAAAGTCCAAAAATAAGGGCTACAACTGAATCCAGCCAATAGATTTTAGTGAAATAAACAATGACTAAGCTTATTACAACACCTAATGTCGTGATGGTATCGGACTGAAGGTGTTTTCCTGATGATACCAGAACCAGAGAGTTTTCTGCTTTTCCTTTTTTTATGGAAATATATCCTAAGAGGTAATTAACAACAGCGGTTGCAGCAATAATCCATATTCCCAGATCTATTTTGCTCAGGGTTTTTCCTACAACAAGGCTGTTGATACCTTCATAGATGATCATGATGCCTGCAATGGCTATTAAAGCTCCTTCAATACCGGATGTTACAAATTCTACTTTTCCGTGGCCGTAAGGGTGGTCCTCGTCTTTGGGCTTTGCGGCAAGATGAAGAGAGTAAAGTCCCATGAACGCACTGATAACATTCACGATGCTTTCCATGGCGTCGGAGAATACAGCATCTGAATTGGTGAGTTTCCAGGCAACGATCTTTCCGATAAAAAGAATAAGCCCAAAAGCGGCAATCAACTTTTGAAATCCTATTTTGTCTTTGCGGGTAATGGTTTTTTTATTTTCCATAGTTTGATAAAAAAAAGAATCTCAATTCTGAGACTCTTTTTTATTTTGTTAGTTTAAACTAAGTTGTTGGCTGCTAAGTATTCTGCAATCTGTACAGCGTTCGTTGCGGCTCCTTTTCGCAGATTGTCTGCTACGATCCAGAGGTTCAGCGTTTTGGGCTGTGAAAGATCCCGTCTTATCCTTCCGACGAAAACTTCGTCTTTCCCTTCGGAGTACAGCGGCATTGGATATTCGTTGTTTTTCACATTGTCCATTACCACTACACCTGGAGTTTCGGATAAGATCTTTCTTACTTCGTCAAGGTCAAACTCGTTTTCAAATTCAATATTTACACTTTCTGAATGTCCTCCCTGAACAGGAACTCGCACTGCAGTGGCTGTAAGATTGAATGTATCATCACCTAAAATTTTCTTAGGTTCTTTCATCAATTTAATCTCCTCTTTCGTGTAATCATCATCACTGAATACATCGCAGTGAGGAAGAGCATTTTTGAAGATCTGATAAGGATATACTTTGGCAACACTGTCATCTCCGCTTATTTCAGCATTGAGCTGATCTACAGCATCTTTTCCAGTTCCTGTTACAGACTGGTAAGTGGAAACAACCACTCTTTTCAGGTCATATTTTTTGTTCAATGGGCCCAAAACCATTACCAGTTGAATGGTAGAGCAGTTTGGGTTGGCAATGATCTTGTCTTCTTTGGTCAGAACATTAGCATTGATTTCCGGAACCACCAGTTTTTTAGTAGGATCCATTCTCCATGCTGAAGAATTGTCGATCACAGTGGTGCCAGCTTCCGCAAACAGAGGTGCGAATTCAAGAGAAGTGTCTCCTCCGGCAGAAAAAATGGCAATATCAGGTTTGGCAGCTATAGCGTCTTTCATGCTTACAATCGTAAATTCTTCCTGTTTATACTTCACCTTCTTGCCAACAGACCTTTCGGATGCTACTGGGATTAATTCTGTTACAGGGAAGTTTCTCTCCTCCAAAACTTTCAGCATAACTTGTCCAACCATTCCTGTTGAACCGACTACAGCTACTTTCATTGATTTAATAAAAAATTTAAGGTTAAACTATTACAAAGTTATAAATACATCATTGATAACTTATTATTTTATGTTTTAAGCCCCAAAGACTCTTGTCCAAGGGAAGGCAAATGCAAATAAGCCTGCAGCAATGAGTCCCATAATTACAATTCCTAGGGAAATCGTGTCATTAGACTTCACTTTTTTGTTGATGATAGTCATCAATACTGCTGCGATAAGCATAGAAAACGGGTGTTCTACATACTGGAATCTTAAGTCAGCATTTTTCATTACTGATCCCATATCCAATCCTTTAGTGAAATTAATCACCAGCATGATGATCCCTATTAAAAACTGAACATGAAAGAAAATCATCGTAAAGAGGGTTGTCTTCTTTAAAAATTTGTTCACTTTACCACTGAAACCAAACATTGTGGCTAAAAGGGCAATAATAAATAATGAGACCAAAAGAAGTTCAAGGTAACCAAATCCTTTGTGTGCATTAAGCAAAATCTTGTAAAAATCCATATTCAATTTTTTGTACACAAATATAGCAAAAATCCCGGCGAAAAGCCGGGATAGATATTTATAAAATCTAATATTGTGATGTTATTAGAATCTGTAAGAAAGTGAAGCTGACCAAGTTCTTCCGAATCCGAAATAAACGTTGTTGCTAACATCCAAACCTTTGTAGAAATAGTTTGGATTTGAATTATAAGTGTCTAACAATGCTTGTGCCTGCTCATTAGTATTTGTAGGTGTCTTGAAATCTGAGAATGTTTTCTTGTTAGATGATCTTAAATCTGAAATGTATGTAGTGTCAAATAAGTTGTAAACATTTGCAGATAAAATCAATCTCTGTCCATTTTTCAGATCAAATGTATAAGATGCTCCAACATCAGTGAGATTATAAGAAGGTGCTTTTAAAGAACCTTTTTCTGCTCTGGCTGCAGGAGTTTGTCCATTTTCTCCAATGATAAAACTACTGTTGATACTGAATGTTCCGTATAGGTTGTCATAATATCTCCAAGTTCCGTAAATATCAAGGTTTTTAACGGGCTTCACAGTAGCTCCAATAGCTGCTGTGGTTTGAGCAGCATCAGATACTTTAAGACCATCTAAAGCTAATGTAACCTCGTTTTTTCCGTTTGAGCCAACAATAGGAGCTCCGTTTTCATCAACTAAAAGACCTGTAGGATTGTTTTTATATTTCCAGTTTCCTATAGATAACATTCCGTTAAATTCTAAAAAGTTCAAAGGCTTGTAGAATAATTCTAGCTCAGCACCCATATGTACCTGCTTTACTCCATTTAAGCTAACAGTTGCTCTTTCCAAGCCGTAAATAGTAAGGTTAGTAAGGCGAACGAATCTATCATCCCATGAAGTATAATATAAGTTCAGGTTAGCTCTAAGCTTAGAAGATCTAAAACCATAACCAAATTCTGCAGAAGCAATTTTTTCATTCTGAAGATCCTTATTCACGACTTGCTGGTTACCTGTCTGTCTACCATCTGAAACCGAGTAAGGATAAACTGCAAAGAAGTTTGGTTGTTTAGAATAATAACCAGCGTTCACAAATACGTTATGATTATCATTGATGTTGTAATTAACACCTGCTTTTACATTATAACCAAACAGATATTTCATCTCTGTTTTTGTATTTACCTTTTCTCCTAATTGTTCGGTAACACCATCTATAATCCAGTTGTCAATTCTTGAGAACCCTTGTTCGGAAGCAGAACCCTGTACAAATGCGGAAAGATTATCCTTAGAATACTCTAATTGTCCAAAAACCCCACCCCAAAGAACTTCTCCGTTATAGTTTCTGTATACAATCTGGTCTTTATCTTTTATGGCTTTAATGAACGGGTTAGCAGAAGGTGATGCATTGTAAACAAGATTTACATCCATGTTAGGATTATTCTTGTTGTCTTTTTCAATAAATTTATTATTTCCCCAAAGATCGGTTAAAACTCCCGGGTGATAACCATAGTAGTATCTTCCATCTAAACCAACTGAAAAATTAAAATTATCATTGATTTTATGTTGGAAATTGGTAAGGAATCCGTACCAATCGTGAGAGTTTACTGAAGCTCTTCTTACTAGACCATTGCTTCTTTGTGCAATTCCTGGCGTTGCATTAACTTTATTGATTGGAGCAGCAGGATTTGATGGATTCCATAATACTGATTGTCCTTGGTTCCATGCAACAATATCATCAAAACGGATTAAACCATCTTGAGTTTTCGGAAGGCTGTTTATACTTGTTCCATTAATGGATCCGATAACTCCGGTTCCTCCTCCACGTCCCCAAGAAGCATAAACAACAGTTGATAATTTAGATTTTTCGCTCATTGTCCAATCCCAGTTGATGGATGCAACAGGCTTACTATAATAATTTACAGATTGAGAATATTGTCTTCCATTCAAATATCCCCAGTTAGAATTGTATTTTCTGTTTGGCTCATCTCCAAAAACCTTATCCAATTTACCATCACCCATATCTAAATATGTAGCAATACTTCCGTTAAAGTTTTGGTTGTGCCATTGAGGAGCCCCAGTAAATGTGAATTGGAAATCATGTTTTTTATTTGGTTGCCATCCAAGAGCAAAATAATAGTTGTATGCTTCAAAATCAGAACCATCTATATATGTTGCACCAGCCGTTCTTGCCATTAAGAATGAAGTAGACCATCCGTTCGCAGATTTACCAGTATTGTATGAAAATAATGTTTTCAGGTATCCGTCATTACCAAGACCTAAAGTTACATTACCTTCTTTCTTTTTATCAGCAGCTCTTGTAATAACGTTAATGGTTCCTCCAATAGATGCAATAGCTAATTTAGATGAGCCTAAACCTCTTTGAACCTGCATAGCAGAAGTAACATCTGACAAACCAAGCCAGTTTGACCAGTATACTGTACCTCCTTCCATATCGTTTACAGGAACACCGTTGATCATTACCGCTGTGTTATTTGTATCAAAACCACGAATATTGACACGACCATCACCAAAACCACCACCACCTTTCGTTGCATAGATAGAAGGGGTAGAGTTTAAGATCTCCGGGAATTCTTGATTTCCTAATCGTTGTACAATCTGTGCTTCCTTAATGGTTGAAACTGCTACCGGTGTTTTTCTATCTTTAGCAATATCAGCAACACCAGTGATTACAACTTGTTCAATGTCATTAGATTTAGTTTTCACCGTATCCTGAACTTCTTGAGCATAATAAACACTAGCTGTAGATAAAGTAATAACTGCAGATAGCATCGATTTGTTGATTAATTTCATAATCGTTAGTAATAGTTAGATTTAATTTTCTGCAAAATTCGCGAAATAAAAATTAACTAATATTAACTGTATGTTAATTTTTACTTAATCTTAATAAGTTTTAACTTGTTGATTTTCAGTTTTATAAATAAAAATTGAATTTTTATATGAAAAAAATCATATTATTGAGTTTTTAACAAATAGGGACTGTTTTTATTAAAAATATAACGCTATTTCACGGCTTTGAGACTCAGATCTATATTTTCGGCCGAGTGGGTGAGGGCTCCGGCAGAGATATATGTGACCCCGGTAGAAGCAATTTCTTTTAACATATCACGGGTAATCCCACCTGAGGCTTCAGATTCACAAGAGCCGTTAATCATTGCTACTGCCTGCTTCATCATAGATACGCTCATATTGTCGAGCATGATTCTGTCTACTTTTGCTTTGATGGCTTCTTTTACCTCTTCAAGATTTCTTGTTTCAACCTCAATCTTTAATTTTTTCTTAGCACTTTTAACATAATCTTTTGCCATTTTTACGGCATTCGTAATACTCCCGTTATAGTCAATGTGATTATCTTTCAGCATAATCATATCATATAAACCATATCTGTGATTGGTTCCGCCGCCTATGGCAACGGCCCATTTTTCACATACTCTGAAATTAGGAGTTGTTTTTCGGGTGTCTAAGAGCTTTGTTTTCGTTCCTACCAATCGGGAATCCCAGTCGTGAGTAAGGGTTGCTATTCCGCTCATTCTCTGCATACAATTCAGAATAAGCCTTTCTGTGGAAAGAATAGACCTTGCGCTTCCTGTTACCATTAATGCAACGTCTCCAACTTTAGCTGCTTCCCCATCTTTAATGAAGATTTCAACTTTTAAATCTTTATCAAAAGTTTTAAAGATAATTTCTGCCAGCTCAACACCTGCTAAAATACAGTCCTGCTTTACCAGAAGCTTGGCACTCTGCTCCAGATTCTTCGGTATAGTGGAAAGGGTAGAGTGGTCACCATCCTGAATATCTTCTTCCAGGGCATTTTTGATGAATGTTTTTAATACTTTATCTGTAGCGTAGGCTGGTCTTTTCATTATATATGTTTTAAACTAAGTCTTTATTATAAAATGCACCTTTATTTTCAGTCATTTCCATAGATTGGGTAATGATCAGGTGGGCAACGGTTGTTAAATTTCTCAATTCAGATAACTGTGGTGAAAGAATAGAATAGTGGTAAATTTCGTCCACAGCTGCTGCAATTTCCTGGTGCTTCTGCAGGGCCATATTCAGACGTCTGTTGCTTCTCACGATACCTACCAGATCGCTCATCATTTCCTGAAGCTGTTTTCTGAGGTAGCTTATGATAACCATTTCATCCATGATCTTCATTCCTTCTTCATCCCATTCCGGAACAGCTTTAAGATCATCGAAATTAAAATTATTTTCATTGAGGAGTGCAACGGTTTTTATAGCGGCATTATGTCCAAAGACCAAGCCTTCCAATAATGAGTTTGAAGCAAGCCTGTTCGCACCATGCAAACCGGAATTGGTACATTCTCCTACTGCAAAAAGATTTCGGATAGAAGACTGTCCGTCCCTGTCGACTTCAATACCGCCCATCAGATAATGGCATGCGGGTACTATAGGGATGAGTTGGGTGAAAGGATCAATTCCTTCTTCTTTACATTTTTTATAAATATTCGGGAAATGTTCCAGGAATCTTTCATGATCCATATCCAGGCAGTCAAGACCGGCATATTCATCACCGGAAATCTTCATTTCATTATCAATGGCTCTGGCTACAATATCTCTGGAGGCTAATTCTTCACGCTCATCATACTTGTGCATGAACTTTTCACCTTTTTTAGTCCTTAATTTTGCACCATCTCCCCGGACTGCTTCAGAAATAAGGAAAAGCATTCCGTTGATCTTGCTGTACAGCGCTGTTGGATGGAACTGGTAGTACTGCATATTGGAGACTTTGCCCTTTGCGCGGGCTACAAAAGCAATTCCGTCTCCGGTAGCAATGGTAGGATTTGTTGTGTTTTTATAAACATGTCCCGCTCCTCCTGTAGCAACCAGTGTTATTTTGGAAGTGATCTTTTTGATCTTTTTTGATTTTTCATCAAGAATATACGCGCCATAGCAGTTGATATCGCCTTCACTTACTTCTTTTCCCGGTACATGGTGCTGGGTTATGATATCAATAACATAATGATGGTCAAGGATTTCGATATTCGGGCTGCTGTTGGCTGTTGCTAAAAGAGCTCTTTCAATCTCAAATCCGGTAATATCTTTATGGTGGACAATTCTGTTTTCAGTGTGGCCGCCTTCTCTTCCCAAAGCAAATTCCCCGTTTTTCATATCGAAATTGGCGCCCCATTCTACAATTTCGTTGAATCTTGTAGGAGCTTCCCTTACGACCATTTCTACGACCTCGCGTTTGTTTTCTCCGTCTCCGGCACGCATGGTATCTTCAATATGCTTTTCGAAATTATCATTTTTAAAATCGGTGACTACAGCCAGCCCGCCCTGTGCATATTTGGTATTGCTTTCGTCTTCGTCGGATTTTGTTACGATGATGATTTTGGCATCGGGGAGCTGTTCAGAAACTTTAATGGCATAGGAAAGTCCCGAGATGCCGGAACCAATTACTAATACATCCGCTTTTATCATATGCTTGCTTTAGGTACGATCGTTTAATATTAAATAAATTTAAACAATTTTTCGTTTGGTTTTCTTACTTTTTTCATGTGTTGAAAATGATCTTCCTCAGAACGGTAGCCTAAAGCCAAAGTGACGGTTACTTTTTCTGTCTCAGGATTGATGTTGAGGATATCTTCTATCACATCCTGCCGGAAGCCTTCCATAGGACAGGAGTCTATATTTTCAATAGCGGCGGCATACATTAAATTGGCCAGTACTATATAAGACTGCTTTTCTGCCCAGTTGAAAATTTCATCCTGTGTTTTTTGGGTAATATGCTGATTAATACTTTTTCTGAAAAGGTCGAGCTTCTCAACAGGAGTTTCCCTTACTTCGGAAATATGATTAAAATAGCCATGAATGTAGCTTTCCTCAATTGTTTTCTTTGAAATGATAACGATGAGGTGCGAGCAGGTAGAAATCTGTGAAGGATTATAGAAAGCTGGAATTAATTTCTGTTTCATTTCCTGGCTTTCAACTACCAGTACTTTGTAAGGTTGGAGTCCAAGCGAACTTGCAGACAGCTTTCCGGACTCAAGAATATTGTGCAGGGTATCCTGAGGAATGATCTGATGATTAAATTTCTTCACAGAATATCTTCTGCTTAAAGCTTCCAAATAATTCATAAGACAAATTTAAGAATTGAATATGAATAAAAATGAATTATCATGAAATATCTCTTCTTTTAAAAGTGTAGGTGATTTTTAAAAATAAGTTAAAAATTAATTTTGTTCATCATTAACAAAAAATTAACAAAAAAGAATACTCCCTGTATGTTGAAAAAAACATACTTTTAGTGAATCAATACAATTTTAAAATATGCAAAAGAAAAAAATTACAAAACTTGAAATTAAGAAAGAGGATATTCTTAATTTAACTAATGATGAAGCTCAAAAAGTAATAGGCGGAGGAGCGGATACTCAATTGGAATGTAGTACTGAATGGTGCTCCCGTCCTTGTACGGTTGAAACTGACCCATGTAGTGCATATCCTGAATATACTGACCTTTGTGGTGTAAGTGATAACAATAATTGTGAGTCAGGATGGTGCCAAACAGGTCATACTCAGGATGTTTCTGTTGAATGCAACAGAACTTAATTTACTTACTTTAAAAGCTGTATCCATTTCAAGACTGATTATCCTAACGGTAAAATATTCATCTTAAGTGGATGCAGTTTGCTTATGAAAATAAGGATAGCAGAGTTGTATTGTTATCCTTTTTTAGTATGATCAGATAAATATAATGGAAATGATTTTTGAAGAACTGGAACGCATCAAAGCAAAAACCAGTTTATATATAAATACAAAACAGTATAGAACAGGCTTATTGAATGACCTTGGAGGACTTAGCTTATTCTCTTTTTATTATGGTCATCAGTTTGATGATGCCGATAGTTTGAATAAAGGAGAAGAGCTTACTACTGATATCCTTTTTAATATCAGTACGAGTCTTAAGCGCGGTGACATTAAGTATAGCAGTGGAACAACAGGATTTGCATGGCTTTTAAAGTTTTTTAATAGAGAGGGGTTTGTGGATTTTGAGGCTAAAGATGTATTATCCGATCTGGATGAAATTATTTACAACTTTGCTATTAGAGAACTTGATAAAGGAAATTTTGATTTTCTTCACGGTGCCATGGGTGCTCTGCATTATTTTTTAACTGATGCAGAGAACCTGAATGACTACGCAAAAGAAATTATCTCTAAGCTTCATTCTATCGTAGAATATACTGCTGAAGGTAAGATGTATTGGCCTTTTTTTGGAATTACAGACCCTCATAAGTTGGAGAAATCTATTAATTTTGGTCTTGCTCACGGGCAACCGGCTGTGGTATCAATTCTCTCAAAAGCGTACAGATTAAGTCCTGATAATACCATATTGAAAGGGTTGATTGAGAATACAACACAAACAATTATAGATTATAAATACGAGGATGAAAGAAACTCTCTTTATCCATCTACCGTGCATGCACTGCAGAAATCCAATTATTATTCTAAAGGCTCAAGAATGGGCTGGTGTTATGGTGATCTTGGAATTGCTGTAGCATTATGGGATGTTGGAGAAGCATTAGGGAATCGTTCTTTTCAATCAGAAGCTTTGGAATGTATTGAAAAGTCGGCTTTACGGAGGGATCTTCAGGATGGATTTGTAAGAGATGCAGCTATTTGCCATGGTTCTGCAGGAATAATGTATATTTTTAATAAGTTTAGTCTTTTGGACAACGGAAATGCATATAAAGACGAAGCAGAATATTGGAAAAACATCTCTGTTAACTTATTGAACACGGATAATGATAAGTTGGTTACAGGGCATTGTGCCTGGAATAATAATACAGAACATTATAATGATTTTGGATTTTTGCAGGGAATAAGTGGTGTGGGGCTTTCTTTTTTATCACTGATCAATCCCAAAATTAAATGGGGTGAGGCTTTATTGATGTAATTTTAAATTAAATTTTAAATATGTACGAAAGTACTTTTTATGCTACAAGGCAACCATTATTGCCAATTAATCAGCTTTTTGAGTTTTATAATATTGTAAAATCTCATAATGAGCAGTATGTCTTAGACTATCTTATAGAACAGTTTACTCTAAACTATCAATTGGAAGAAGCTCTCTATCTGGCTTCTGATATTTTGTATCATGAAGTTATTAAATACAAATCGATGTCTTCTGTTTTTTCTGATAAAGATAAAAAGAGGATGCTGCATTCTTTGACGAAATATTATATAAGAGCTTCGGCTAGAGCGACTCCGTTCGGTTTGTTTGCTAATTTCAGAGAAGGCAGTTTTGATTTTGAAAAAGATAATACTTCTTTTGATCAGCTCAATTATCATCCAAAATTGGATATGGAAGTACTATTTCAGATCGGTGAATATATTTCAGTAATGGAATGTACAAAGAATCATCTTATTCTTCATAATAATACAAGTCTGTATAAAACTAAGGATGATTTTAGATACATCGAGTATAGAATGAGAAATGGTTTAAGGACTCATCACCTGGTTTCTATAGCATCTGATGAACTCCTGAATTTTATAATTAAGATTTCTAAAAAGGGGATAAGATATGATACTTTAATCGTTGAGATCCTTAATCAATATGATGCCCCTAAGGAAGATATTGAAGCTCATATTGACAATCTGATATCTTGCAAATTTCTGGTGACTAATCTTGATGTCAATATAACAGGATTGGATTATCTTGATGTTTTGTACAACTTCGTTTCAAAAATTTCAGAGGAGGTTATTGATGAGAAGCTTTTATTATTAAAGAGTATTTTGCAGGATATAAAATTTTTATTAGCTGAGGTTGATAACCAGCATTCTAACGTCAGTTCGTATAAAAAGATCCATGAATTATTAAAGAGTATCCTTCCTAATATTCCTGAGAAAAATCTTATACAGCTGGATGTTGTAAGCCAGCAAAAAGATGATACTTTATCTTCAGAAGCCAAATCCGATCTGGGGAAACTATTATCTGTTTTTGCTGCTTTTTCAAAATCTTATCCGGTTCAGTATTCTCAGCTCGAAATTTTTAAGAGGGCATTTTCAGAACGATACGAAGACAGGAAGGTGAAACTGACGGAAGCATTGGATGAAGAAATCGGAATTGGCTACAAATCAGCAATCAGTACGAAAGATGTATATGATCCGAAAATAACCGGGAAGACTAAGTTTACAAGGTTTGCTCTGAAAAAGTATCATGACTATTTAAAACAGGGTAAAAAGCATATAGAAATCACAGATCGGGATATAAAAGAGAACTTTGGCAACATCAATACTGACAATTCAGGCCCGGGCTTTACTTATCTGATTAATGCATATCCTAAAAAAGAAGGTGCGTTATTACATGTGGTTTCATATTCTCCGATCATAACGGGTTTGTCAGGGCGTTTTTGCGGAGTTCATCAGGCGTTTTATGAAAAGTTAAATGACCTTAATGAGCGTATTGAAGAGCGATATGATCATTATATTTACGCAGAAATAATACACTTGCCACAGGCCAGAGTAGGTAATGTTATAGCTAGACCATATTTTGGAAAATATGAAATTCCTTTTTTAGCTAATTCTATGCTTCCTGAAGAGCAGAAAATCTTTGTAGATGATTTATATATACAAATGATCAACAATGAGTTGTTCTTATTTTCAGAAAAGTTGAACAAGCCAATTCGTCCACGTTTGTCTAATGCTCATAATTACAGGAAAAACGGTCTTCCTATCTATCATTTCTTAAGTGATATGCAATTTCAGAATTTTGATTCTCAAATGATCTGGGACTGGGGTATTTTGAAGGATATTGAAGAATATCTTCCCAGAGTTGTTTATAAAGGTATTATAATAGAGCAGGCCTATTGGATTATAAAAGACCATCATTTTGCAGCTTTAAAAAAATCTAAGAATTTTATTCAGTTTAAAAACAATCTTACAGAAATAAAGAAGACGCTTCATTTCAATGACTCCGTAGTTTTCAAAGAGAGTGATAATGTTCTTCATCTCGATCTTTCAACAGATTTAGGAATTGAATTGTTCCAGAAATATGTTAATAAGAACGAGAAACAGATTATTCTGCATGAAAACCTGCTAGATAAAACCAACAATGAATCTCTAACCAGATACAATAAAGAATTGGTAGTTCCATTTGTGAAAAAAACCGACAAAAAGACTTTTCCTTTAAAAATAGCAAACTCACGTAAAGATAGAGTTCCCAGGACTTTTATTCCAGGCTCTGAATGGATATACTTCAAAGTATATATTGGACATAAATTCTCAAATAAACTATTGATTGTAATAGGAGATTATATTGAAAAGAAACTGGTAAGTAAGGGGTTAGTAGAAAAATGGTTTTTCATAAGATATTCAGATCCTAAGCAACATTTAAGAATCCGTCTTTATGTTTCCAATCCTAGCATCACATCTTCCGTAGTATCCGGTTTAAGTGCCATTTTTAGTCGCTATATAAAATCAGGCAAAATAGCAGGAATTGTACAGGATACTTATCACAGGGAACTGGAAAGATATAAAGATAAAAATATAATTGAATCAGAAACGTTATTTTTTCATGATTCGAGATGGGTATACAATCTCTATAAATCTTTTAGCACAATAAATTATAACCAATTATTTTTTGCTGCTTACTTTATGGTAGAAAACTATCTCGAAACTTTAAATGCTGATCATCTTGAAAAGCTCAGATTTCTTGAAAGAAATTTTAAATATTTCGCTAAAGAGTTTGATTATGAAAGAGATAAGATCTTAAGGAATTCTCTACATGAAGAACTTAGAAAAATTAAAGATGTTACCATTACGGAGGCGCTTGATGATAAGGTTATCAGTATTTTCAGCCAGTCTGAAATAAAAAATATTTTGTTTACTGTTAAGGGTAATGTAAAAGATGATTATTTTAATATTTTAGGAAGCTACATCCATATGGCTGTAAATAGGTTGTTTTCGGAAAAACAGCGTTTTAATGAATTTAGAATATACTTTTTTCTCTATAAGAAATACCAATCAATTATAGCAAGAGAAATAAATTCAGTATCATTACATAAATAACTAAACCTGGAAATTATACTTTGAAGAAGTTTCCTTTTTATAAACAACCGGATGCTAAGGACTGTGGCCCTACCTGTCTGCGAATTATTAGTAAATATTATGGAAAAACCATAAATCTGCAACAAATAAGAGATCTTACACAAACTACCAGAATAGGAAGTAGTTTGTTGAACCTCGGAGTTGCAGCAGAAAAGTTAGGGTTTAGATCAAGAGGAGTTAAGGTTAATTTTAGAATTCTTGCTGAGGCTATTCAGCTTCCCTGTATTGTTCATTGGGACAAACGGCATTTTGTTGTTGTTTACAATGTAAAAAGAAAAGGTAAAGAAGAAACGGTATATGTTTCAGATCCAAGCTATGGATTGCTCACATTTAAGAAAGATGAATTTATAAAACGTTGGATTGGGAATAATGCCAATGAAAATTCTCAGGAAGGTATTACTTTGCTTCTGGAAACTACTCCTTCTTTTTATGAGGCAGATTGGGATGATAAAAAAAAGAAATTAGACATTAGGTTTGTAAGCCGTTACGCTTTCAAGTATAAGGCATTGATATTTCAATTGGCCATTGGTTTGTTAGCCGGAAGTTTATTGTCTTTGCTGCTCCCCTTTCTTACACAAAGTATAGTAGATGTTGGTATCCAGAATAATGATATCAATTTCATCTATCTCATCCTCATTGCTCAGTTTATGCTTTACTTGGGCAGAATGGGAATTGAAATTGTGAGAAGCTGGATCCTTTTACATTTAAGTTCCCGCATCAATATTTCGTTGGTCTCCGATTTTTTTATAAAGCTTATGCGGCTTCCAATCAACTATTTTGATACAAGAATGACGGGTGATTTGATGCAAAGAATAGGAGATCATTCAAGAATACAGCAATTATTGACTTCTTCTACTCTGACTACTCTTTTTTCAATTGTCAATTTTTTTATCTACAGCTTCATATTGCTTTTCTATGATTACAGGTTGTTTTTTGTATTCTGTATTGGAGCTATTTTGTATACTGCATGGGTCCTGTTTTTTCTTAAAAAAAGAAAAGAACTGGATTACAAAAATTTCTCACAATTATCAGAGACTCAAAGTAAAGTGATAGAACTTATCAATGGGATGCAGGAAATTAAAATGAATAATGCAGAACAAAAGAAGAGATGGGCATGGGAATCTACTCAGGTCCAGATTTTCAAAATTAATATTCAGAGTTTAAAATTAGATCAATGGCAATCAATAGGAGGTGGGTTTATCAATCAGATGAAAGATATGGTGATTAGCTTTCTATCGGCAAAGCTAGTAGTAGATGGTGATATTACGTTGGGTATGATGATGTCTATTCAATATATTATTGGTCAGTTAAATGGTCCCATCGGGCAGGTTGTATCATTTGTAAAACAATTGCAGGATGCCAATATTTCTTTGGAAAGACTGAATGAAATACATGAGAAAGATAATGAAGAAAGTGACACAGAGCATTATTTAGACGAAGTTCCACAAGGAGATATTGTCATTAATAATCTCACCTATAAATATGTTGGAGGGTATAAAAATATTTTTGAAAACCTAAATTTAACCATTCCCTACCGGAAAACCACAGCAATTGTTGGGGTAAGTGGAAGTGGGAAATCGACCTTGGTAAAACTCTTACTGAAGTTTTATGAACCTCAGGAAGGAAGTATAAAAATAGCTGGAGCCGATTTTAAACGAATTTCTCCCGGAATGTGGAGAGAAAATGTTGGTATAGTACTGCAGGATGGATATGTATTTAATGATACAATAGCAGATAACATAGCCGTAGGTGATGATCATATAGATAGAGCAAAACTAGGACATGCTGTAGAAGTTGCTAATATCAGAGAGTTTATAGACAGTATGCCATTGGGGTATAATACCAAAATAGGCAATGAGGGCATAGGCATTAGTGGAGGGCAAAAACAGCGGCTGTTTATTGCCAGAGCTATTTATAAAGCCCCGGATTTTATTTTTTTTGATGAAGCGACCAGTTCGTTAGATGCAAATAATGAAAAAGTGATTATTGATAATCTGAATCATTTTTTCAAAGGAAGAACAGCCATTATTGTGGCACATCGTCTTTCCACTGTGAAGAATGCTGATAAAATAGTTGTTTTAGACAATGGTAAGGTGATAGAAGAAGGCAGCCATTCGGAACTGGTTAGCCTTAAAGGAGCCTATTTTAAATTGATTAAAAACCAGCTTGAATTGGACTAATTTCTGTAAACCACTTCAAAATCTTTTTCTTCTATAACTAGCGTTTTAGTTTGTAAGTACTTATAAATGATCTCCATGTTCATAGGAGTTATTTCTGTAATACTTTTTATCCACAATTCAACGAAAATTGGGTCAGGAAAATCTTCCCAAAGATTTCTTTCACGATAATAACTGTCAGATAGTATTTTAACAGGCTTAATATCAATTACCGTTTCATAATTAAGAATAAGTGAATAAGCGGACAAAATAGCCTTCATTAAAGAAATATAGTTGTACACATACATGGGATCTGGAACAGATGTATGCACTAAAGACTGGTGGCGTACGTGTAATGAATACATTTTTAAAATAATGTCGTCATGTGTTAGTTTTTTCTGAAACGTATTTTCCATGAAGATTTTTGCGTACTGAATGAGTTCTTCTACACATCCGTTTTTATCGTACAAAATTTTACCTAAAGTAAATAATCTTGCTTCAAAGCGACTGTTTCTGGAAAAATCAATGGACATCCTTTTTTTTACCATATTTATATTTTCTCCAAAATAGGATACCTTATATCCTTCAATATATTTTATGCCCTTTATAGTGTATTTTATATCATTATTAAAGATAATTCTGATGTCAATATCAGAGTTTTCAGTTTGAGTTTGGGTAGCATAACTTCCGGTGAGCAGAATCCCATTTACATTTTCTTTTTTTAAATGAGAAATAATCTTTTCTTCAAAATTTTTCAAATCTATTATTTTTTATTAAAACTAACTATTTTTAAATTATTACAGACGAAAATTTATTAAAAGATTAAGCCATACATATTTGTATGGCTTAATTTTAAATATTTAAAAAATACGTATTATTCCCTGTTTTTCACCATAATCCAGCCTGAGAATTTGATTGGTGTATTCTTGCTGTTGTTTTCATTCCATGTGATGGAATACCAGTAATTGCCTGTCGGAACTTTTTTACTTCCGTTGGTGGTGCCGTCCCAGACGTATCTGTTAGATTTGTCAGCCTGGAAAAGCTTGTATCCGTATCGGTCGAAGATACCAATTTCCAGGTTCTTTTTATTAGAAAGGGCAGAATAATCAATGGCATCGTTTACTCCGTCTCCGTTTGGAGTGATCACATTAATCAAATTAGGAACTGTGATGTTGATTAGGATAGGCTCACAATCATAGCTGTCCTTTACATAGATCTTAGTTTCACCTCTTGTTACATTAGTGAATATATTAGAGTCCTGCCATTGAATATTATCCATAGAATATTGGTAAGGCGGTGTTCCTCCGTTAGCAAAGACAGTTACTGTGCTTCCTGAAATGTCAATATTGGTAACCACAGGCTGCTCTGAAGCATATACCTTTACGGTCTGCAGTGTAATACAGTCTCCGGTCTTTAATTTTACCCAGTAGGTTCCCACTCCAACATTGTTTATAGCCTGTGTCGTTGCTCCTGTGCTCCACTCGTAGCCATTAAATCCAGGGCCTGCATCCAGTGTGGTTTTGTCCTCAATACAGATGATTTTGTCTTTTAATACGCTGGATGAAACCGGAGATAAAACAGTGAGGGTAACTTTTGCAATAGAATAACATCCCTGTGCATTGAAGACTTTTATATAAATGACTCCGGATGGAGCAGTGTAGGTCAGGAAATTTAAAATTTCATTCGTTCCGTTTTCAGCGTCTGCAAGAGATGGATAGTATTTTTTTGTTGCGCTAGTCAATACTGTTACCGGAGCATTGCTTAAATTGAATGTTCCCAGTGAAGGGTTAGTTTCAAGGAAGCATGATCTTAATGATGAATCAGTAACTACAACAACCGGATTAAGATTCAGGGTAACTTTTGCCACACTTACACATCCCTGAGGAGTCGTTACTTTTGCAAACAGTATTGCCGCTCCTGATGCATAAGCTGTAGGATTAGGAATCTGGTTGATCCCTGCATTCAGGTCAGCCATTGTATTGTAGAATTCCATCGTACAGCCGGGTACTGTTGTTAAAGCAGCTGTAGTAAGGTCAAATGTTGCAGTGCCGGCATTGTTGTTGTTACATCCTGTAAGCGAAGCATCAGTGGCTGCAAATGGTGTTGGGTTCAGCTGTATGACCCCGTCTCCATTATCACAGAGTGTAGAGCTTGGATCCTTGATAACCACCTTAATTGTGGTGGCGCCAGAATACAGAAAGCTTGAAGGATTGGCAATAGGCGTTGAACTTCCTAAAACATAATAGGTGAATAGATAATTTGCCGGATTATTCACAAACTGAGCATTGAAAGACGTCAGATCCACAGTTCCGTTACCGGTTGCAGGATTGGTACATACAAATGGAGTCACTGTAGCATTCAGGATCGGAACTTTGTCTACGAAAACTCTTACATTTTTGATGGAATGTCTTGCGCTGGCGCCTCCTGTAGCTGCCGAAAACCCAAAGTAACCCTGTGACATTCCAACAGCAGCACCTGAAGGAGCGAATGATTGGTCAGCAATAAGAACTCCGTCAATTTTTATTTTAATAATCCAGTTCGTAGGGTTGGTGAGATCTGTTTCGCCGTTCACTTCTACGTGTTTGTAGGTTGGGCCTACAAACGGCTGAGTAGGGTTGAGGTCGGGAGAGTGAAACGTACTGCCGGGTGTTGTATTGTATTCAATATTATTTCCGGCTGTGTTGTTGGTGCCATAAAGAACATGCACTTTACTCATCTGTCCTTCTGTGGTATTGTTGAAAATATCAAATCCTACCATCAGTCCTGAAGCATTTCCGGGAATTCCGAGTCCGCCACCGGATACAAATCCTGTCGGCGGGTTGGCAAGATACCAGAATGTAAATCCGTCTCCTCTACCGAACTGTGGTGTTCCGTTTCCGTCAATCCTAAAGTCAAATTCTACCTTCCATTTGTCGCAATAACTTAATGTGATAGGTGTAGCCAGCTTTATAGCGCCATACAGATTTCCGTTATCGGTTGTAAGCCTGATAAAATCTGTGTCAACAGCCGCATTTGAAACCAGATCCCAGCCTGTGGTATTGACAGGGTTTCCAGTAAGCTGATAAGTTTGGGAAAACAGATGTCCTGAGAAGCTAAGAAAGAGAGTTAAATAATAAATAAGTAGTTTTTTTTTCATGAAATAAACGGTTTTGTGGTTATCGATATAAATATATTTATTTTGATTCGTGTTATATAATGAATAATTGTCAATTGTTTAGTTTAAATTGTCAATTTGAAATTTATTTTTAATAATTAGTGGTAATTGTTGAAATTGATCCCATTTTTTTCTTTTGATGAATAAAAAATTAATTTATTTTCCTTCTTTTTAGTTGATATAATTAAAAAAATCACTCCGAAATGAAGTGATTTTTTAATGAAGCTATTCTCTGTTTTTTACCAATACCCAGCCGGAATATTTTGTAGCGGTATTGTTTTTGTCATTTTCGTTCCATGAAATAGAATACCAGTAGGTCCCTGTGAGAATCTTTTTGCCGAAAGCAGTTCCGTCCCATTTGAAGTTTCTTATTTTATCAGCTTCGTAAAGTTTATTGCCATATCTGTCATATACTATAAAAACAAGATTTTTCTTGTAGGAAAGTGCGGAATAATCAATAAAATCATTAACGTTATCGCCGTTTGGTGTAATGGCATTAATCAGATTGGGCACTGTGATCTGAACTTCAACAGGTGAACAGTTGTAAAAATCTTTGACAAAAACCTTTACTTCTCCTCTGTGCAGTCCTGTAAATGTATTCGAATCCTGCCAGTCGATACCGTTTAAAGAATATTTATAGGGCGGAGTACCTCCTGAAACATTCACAGTTACCGTTGTATTATTAATATCAATGCTTGAAATAACAGGGTTTGCCGAAGCAATGACCTTCACGGTTTGTAGTGTAATACAGTTTCCTGTTTTAAGCTTTACCCAGTAAAGGCCAACGCCTACTCCCTGTATAGAAGGAGTGGTTGCTCCGGTAATCCATTCGTAGCCGTCAAAGCCCGGACCTGCATCCAGATCTGTTCTTCCATCAATACAAATTATTTTGTCTTTTAAGACGGTGGATTTCACTGGTGGAAGTACAACAAGATTGACTTTTGCTATATTGAAACATGTGTTTGAATCTGTTACCTTTACATAGATTGCAGTGCTCACGGACATGTATTGGGAAGGATTTACAATCTCATTGGTTCCGCTTAAAGCATCTGCCACGCTTACATAATATTTCTTTGTAAAGCCGCTCGTAAGTGCTGTCACATTGGCTGAAGTAAGGTCAAATACAGCATTCGTAATATTATCCTGCAGAAAACAGGACTGAAGTGTAGCTTCTTTCACCGGAGTCTCAGGATAGAAGGTCAGAGTAATTTTTGCCGTACCGGTGCATCCCTGTGGAGTTGTCACTTTTACATAGACTATTCCGGGTGCGGAAGTATAAGAGTTGGGATTCGGAATTTCGTTGGTTCCGGCGTTCAAATCGTTCAGTGTTTTATAATACTTTTTGGTGGCGCCAAGTACACCTGTTACATCTGCAGTATTGAGATTGAATAATCCTGTTCCGGCTTTATTGTTGTTGCAGGCCGTTAAAGTTTTATCGGTAAGTGTAAGAGGAGCCAGAACTAGTTGTATCTTCCCGTCCGGATTATCACATAATATCCCTGCATTGTCCTTTACAATCACAGTAACCGTAGTATTTGCATTGAATTGGAAATTGGTGGGATTGGCAATTGGTGTTGAGCCCTGCAGATATGTGAATGTATAATTGGAAGGATTGCTTACAAATTGAGAATTGAAAGTTGTTAAATTTACAGATGCAAACCCTGTAGTCGGATTTGGGCAGAAAGTCTGTGTCGCTGTACTTTGTAAAATAGGAACTTTATCGGTGTAGATTTTTACATTTTTAATAGAATGTCTTGACCTTGCCCCTCCTGTAGAAGCCGAAAATCCAAAATATCCAATGGTCATAGCAGCTGCCGTGCCTGACGGGGCAAAAGACTGGTTACAGATGGTCGTACCGTCAAGCGTTATTTTTACAATCCAGTTGGTAGGAACAGCCGGATCCACCTGAGCTGTTACTTCAACATGCTTATAAGTTGTTCCCTGGAACGGCTGGGTGGTATTCAGGTCTGGTGAGTGAAAAGAGCTGCCCGGAACATTGAAGAATTCTACATTGTTGTTATCTGTGGTATTGGCAACCTGTCCATAAGCAACATGTATCTTGCTCATTGTAGCAGTGGTTGTGTTATTATAAGTGTCAAAACCTACAATAAATCCGACTGCATTTTGGGAAACTCCAAGACCGGAACCTAATACACTTGCAACAGGCGGGTTCGCAAGATACCAAAATGCAATTCCGTCTCCGTTGGAAGTTTGGTTGGAGTCCATCCTGAAATCGAATTCTACTCTCCATTTATCACAATATTTTAAGTTGATCTGGTCATTCAGCCTGATGGATCCGGACTGGTTGTTGGTGTCCGGAGTGAGCTGTACAAAATCGCCTAATACCTGTGTTGGAGCAACCATGGTCCATCCGGTGGTATTTACAGGATTTCCTGTTAACTGGTACGTTTGAGAAGATAGGCTTCCGGATAGAAAAAATAGAATGAGGAAAATATAAGACAGTAAAATTTTTTTCATTGAAGAGGGATTAGTTTTATTTAGACGCTGTAAATATATTAAATCTCAATCGATTAATGTGTATTTAATGTTAATTTTACTAAAAATGATAATGATTTGTCAATAAATGATAAGATGGATAAGGGAATAATTAATGATAAGGGTGTTCATTTAGGTTATTAAAAAAGAGAATTGCTTTCCAGTCCTTCAAAATAAGTATCAATTTCCAGGTCAGGTGAGCTTGCGGCTGCTACGGCAAGTTTATCACAGAGCTCATTTTCGAAGTGTCCTGCGTGGCCTTTTACCCAATGCATTTTTGGAGTGTGTTTGTTGTACATCTCAATAAATCTTTTCCAGAGATCAGGATTTTTTACATTTTTCCATCCTCTTTTGATCCACCCTGCGATCCAGTTTTGATTCACAGCATCAGCTACATATTTACTATCTGTGTAAATGTGAATATCGTTCTCCGAAGACTTTAGTTTTTCCATAGCGGAAATAACAGCCAACAGCTCCATTCTGTTATTGGTAGTTTTTCTGAAACCCTTGGAGAATGTCTTCTGATAATTTTTTTCAGGAACGCGCATAAGAATTCCATAGCCTCCTTTTCCGGGGTTTCCGCTGCATGCACCGTCGGTGTATATTTCTATTCTCAAAAGTTTAAGTCTGTATAAAACTGTATTCTGTAAAAACTAAGTCTGAAGAATACTAAGCTGTTATTAATTTAAAATGGTATTGGCTTTAGAATGGGAAGTCGTCATCATCATCCAAATCATTCATTGAAGATCCGGAAAGTTTTGAGCTGTCCGGAAGATCAAACGCAGCGCCAGGCTGAATGGTTGTTTTAATCTTGTCAAAACCACTTGGTTCATTAGATCCGAAATTAGAAGGATAGCCTCCTATGCCACCGTCTAATGCTGCTTCAATATCCCCGAACTTTGCAAAATGTTTCAAGAATGACAGCCTTACGTCGGCTGTAGCACCATTTCTATGTTTTGCAATGATTAGCTCAGCCTGATTTTCCGTTGGAGTTTCCTGGCCTTCTTCATCATTGTCCCAAACGGCAATTTTATAATATTCAGGTCTGAAAATGAAGGATACGATATCTGCATCCTGCTCAATTGCTCCGGATTCCCTAAGGTCAGAAAGCTGAGGTCTTTTTCCGGGACGGGCTTCCACACTTCTCGATAGCTGCGAAAGTGCAATAACAGGTACATTAAGTTCTTTGGCAATGGCCTTTAACGAACGTGAGATCATGGAGATTTCCTGTTCACGGTTTCCAACTCCTTTTCCTCCGCCTCCCGCAGTCATCAACTGAAGGTAATCCACCATGATCAGCCTTACGCCATGCTGCATCACCAGTCTTCGGCACTTTGCACGGAAGTCGAATATAGAAAGAGAAGGGGTTTCGTCAATAAAAAGCGGTGCATTTTCAAGCTCGGAAACGTTGGAGAACAGTCTTTGCCATTCTTCGTCATCCAAAGTTCCCTTTCTCAGCTTTTCGGAAGAGATTTTAGTTTCCGAAGCAATCATCCTCGTGATAAGCTGTACAGATGCCATCTCCAGAGAGAAAAGCACCATTGGAATCTTGTGGCCAACAGCAATATTTCGGGCCATCGACAGAAGAAATGCTGTTTTTCCCATCGCCGGACGGGCTGCAATAATGATGAGGTCAGAATTCTGCCAGCCTCCCGTTTCTTTGTCAATATCCCTGAATCCGGAAGGAACTCCTGAAAGCCCTTCCTTATCTTTCAATGATTTAATAGTATCAATTGCCTGCTTTACCAATGAATTGGCAGTGTCGAATCCTTTCTTGATCGTACCGTTGGTAATTTCAAAGAAAGATTGTTCAGCCTTATCCAAAAGTTCGAATACATCAGTAGATTCCTTATACGATGAATCGATCACGTTGGCAGAAACATTAATCAGACTTCTTAAGATATATTTTTCAAGAATAACACGGACATGATATTCAATATGGGCGGATGAACTTACTCCCATGGTTAGATCAATGATGTAATGATCGCCACCGGCATGGCTTAATTTATCTTCTTTTTTTAATTCCTGGATAATTGTCATAAGATCCACAGGATGGTTGCCTTCGTAAAGCTTCAGGATCGCGGCAAAAATAACCTGATGTCTTGGATCATAAAATACTTCAGGAGTAAGAAGGTCAATAGAATGATCAAGCCCTTTTTTGTCTATTAAAAAAGTTCCTATAACCAGTCTTTCAAAATCTACAGCATTGGGTGGCATTTTTCCATCCGCAATAGACAGTTCTCTTGCAAAATTTCCGTGTGTAAGGGATGATAATGTTTCTTTCTGCGCCATGATGCAAAGATAGTTTATTTAAAAAAAATAATTAAAAAATAGTAACTAACAAGTTATCAGCAATCCTGCCGCAGGCTATAGCAGTAAAACATACATGAATGTTAGTAAAAAGCGGGGATCAAAAATAGAAAAATTTCAATAAGTAATATTCATCGGAGTGAAAATGATTAATGATATTCCTTATTTTCAAATGATCAAATGAATGGCTGGGCTAGTAAAAATAAAACAAAAAAGACTGTCACAACTGACAGTCTCTTTTTATTTCTAAGGATAAGCTTATTCTTTATTCTTCAGCAGTATCCATCCTGAATATTTCGTTTCAGTATTATTCTTGTCATTTTCATTCCAGGAGATCGTATACCAGTAAGTACCGGTAGGGATTTTCTTGCCGGAAGCTGTCCCGTCCCATTTATAATCTCTCATTTTATTAGCTTCGTAAAGCTTATTGCCATATCTGTCATATACAATGAAAACAAGGTTTTTCTTATAAGATAAAGCAGAGTAGTCGATCTCATCATTGATCTTATCCCCGTTCGGAGTGATTGCATTGATCAGATTTGGTACAGTAACGGTGATCTGTACAGGGTTACAGTTGTAAGAATCCTTTAAGAATATCTTATTATCCCCTCTAGGAAGTCCGCTGAACGTGTTAGTCGACTGCCAGTTGGTACCATCTATTGAATACATATAAGGAGGAGTTCCACCCGAAGCGTTCACCGTAATGGTATTGTTGCTGATATCTACACTGGAGATTACCGGCTGCGAAGAGGCGGAGACCGTTACAGTCTGAAGTGTAAAACATTTTCCAGTTTTCAGCTTCACCCAATAAACCCCTATTCCTGCATTATTGATAGATTGTGTAGTGTCTCCGGTGCTCCATTCATATCCGTCGAATCCAGGTCCTGCGTCCAATGTTGTTTTTCCTTCCGCACAAATCGTTTTGTCTTTCAGAACCGCAGATTTTACCGGGGGAAGAACTTTTAACGTGATCTTCGCAATAGCATAACACTGGTTGGCATTGGTAACTCTTACGTACACTTCAGTGCTTGTTGTAAGATAAGTATCCGGAGCGGCAATAGGATTGGTTTCGGTCTTAGCATCGTTTAATGTTTTATAGAATTTTTTTGTCTGTCCTGCTACAGCACCTACATCAGCTGTTGTCAGGTCAAATTTAGCCTGCATAATATCATTCTCTATATAACACTCTTCTAGTAACGCATCTCTTAGGGCAACCACCGGATGGAATGATAATGTAATTGCTGCTGTTGCTGTACACCCAAATGCGGAAATTACCTTAACATATACGATTTTCTCAGGCGAAATATAATCGGTAGGGCTGGTGATTTCATTGGTGTCAGCGGTCAGATCGGCAAGAGTAGGGTAGTATTTTTTCGTAACGGTGCCTGTGAATACGTCTGCCGTTGTGAGGTCAAACTTTCCTGTACCTTCACCATTGTTATTACATGCGAAAATAGTTGCATTTTTTGCCGTGATGCTGGCATCTACAAATTTGAACTTACCGCTTATGAAGCATTTGTTTACCACATTGTCCGGATTGTCCGGATCCAGATACCGGATTCTGTAATAATATGTAGTAGCTGCATTTACTGTTGCAATGGTAAGAGGATCATCTCCTGTCACTACATCATTGGTATTGTCATGGTAGGTAACCTGGAAGTTAGAGTTATTACCATTGATAATGCCGGGAGTAAGCGTTGTAAAATTGAATTGTGACGGCAGTCCGCATACCATAACCGTTGAAGGATCTGTCGGGTTAGCCGCAGGGATACCCGGTGGGATAAAAGGATTAGGTGCCAGAACAGGGTCATTGAACGCAGAGCTTAAACTTGCCGTACCTGTCCATGTCAGTGAGAATCCATTAGGTGAACTTCTGAAGTTGTCTACAATAAGATAATAAGTCTCACCTGCCTGTACTACCATATGCGGGCTCCATTCGTCTTGGTTTCCTGCATTTCCGTTGTTATTTGGCGGTGGTGGTGGCGGTATTGTTAAAGAAAGACCTGTATTTCCCTGTGAAGCACCTGTACCGTAGTAATTACATCTTAGCGGTGTTACAAAGGTATTGCTGGTATTTAAAGATGTACAGCCATTGGTTGTGGGGCCATATACAGCAAAGTCATAATCATCGGTGTCAACATTAGGATTAATAGTAAATGCAAGGGTACCCGATGTTGCGACCGTAAAAGTATACCATACTGAATAATTTTCATCGCTGCTCAGGCATCCATTGTCAGACAGCTCCTCCTCAATATTTCCATGCCCTGTCGGTGTATAGAAGATGTCCGAATTTCCGCAGAGCGGAATGGCCGTGACGCAATCGGACTGTGCATAAAACACCTGTATTATAAATAAAATTAAAAGAAGTAACGTTTTTTTCATGTTTAAAATGATTTTTGTGAAGCAAGATTTGAGTACAATAAAGTTATCAGCATTTATGTTGAAAAACCGCCCCGTAGAGCGGTTTTTGTTTTAATTAGAAATTATTCTCTATTTTTTACCATTACCCATCCTGAGAACTTGAATGGGGTATTCTTTTTATCATTTTCATTCCACGTTACAGAGTACCAGTATGTTCCTGTAGGGATCTTTTTGCCGGCTACTGTTCCGTCCCATTTATATCCGTTAGACTTATCTGCCTGGTAGATCTTGGTTCCGTATCTGTCAAAAATGCTGAATATAAGTCCGTTTTTACCAGATAATGCAGAATAATCTATTACATCATTTACACCGTCTCCGTTTGGAGTGATAACATTAATAAGGTTAGGTACAACAACTGTTATCTCAATAGGCTCACAGTCATAAGCATCTTTTACATATATAGTATGGTCTCCTCTTGAAACATTGGTGAAAACATTAGAGTCCTGCCAGTTAATATTATCCATGGAATACTTGTACTCAGGAGCTCCGGCAATAACATTCACAGTTATAGTATTGCTGGAAATATCAATGCCTGAAACAACCGGCTGTTCAGAAGCGTATACTTTTACAGTCTGTAATGTGATACAGTCTCCGGTTTTTAATTTAACCCAATATGTTCCTACACTTACATTATTGATGGCTTGTGTAGTTGCTCCCGTACTCCACTCGTAACCGTTGAATCCAGGGCCTGCGTCCAGTGTTGTTTTATCTTCAATACAAATGATCTTATCCTTAAGCACATTCGAATAAACAGGAGAAAGTACAGTTAATGTCACTTTTGCAATAGAATAACATCCCTGTGCATTAAATACTTTTACATACACTACTCCGGCTGGGGCAGTATAGGCTAAGAAATTTAAAATTTCATTTGTTCCGTTTTCCGCATCCGTTAAAGAAGGATAGTATTTTTTAGTCGCTCCCACTACAGTGGTTACTGCGGCATTGCTCAGATTGAATGTTCCCAGCGAAGGATTTGTTTCAAGGAAACATGTCCTTAAAGAGGCGTCAGTGACTGCAACAAGAGGATGGAATTTCAGGGTGATTTCTGCTGTTGCTATACATCCGAATTCATTGGTTGCTTTTACATAAGCAGATCCTGCTGCTGCATAATAGGCATAAGGATTGGTGATTTCATTGGTGCCGGTATTAAGAGCAGCCAGTGAAGGGTAATACTGTACTGTAAGGTTTGGTGTAATACCTGTAGTGGCGGATGTGAGATCATATAATGCGGTTCCTGAATTATTATTGCTACACGAAGTCAGGGTCGCCGGTGTCAGTGCAAAAAACCTGTCCACAAAATTTATTGTTCCGAACTGCTTGCATTTATTTAAGAAGCTGGCAGGGGAGGTAGGATCCGAATAACTGATGACATAATGATAAGTATTGGCTGTGTTCACAGAGATAGGAGTTGTAATCGCATCTACATTATCCAGAGCATCAGCAGGTGTTCGGTAATATCTTACAATGAAATTAGGATTTCCATTAATTATATCAGCAGTTAGGGTAGAGAAATCATAAATTGCCGGATTGGTACATATATCGATTTTTCCATCATGATTTGGGCCAGGTATAATAAATGGATATGGTTGTAAAACAGGATCTCCAAAAGGAGTAAGTAAGCCTGCAGATCCTCCGAAGGTCAATGAAAACTGCGAACTGGCGCCGGAAAATTGATCAACCAACAGGTAATAAATCTGCCCTGGAAGAACATCGATATACTTTACCATACCATCTGAAGGATTGCCTAAATTATCCGTTCCTGCATCTTCAGATGTATCAAGTGCAGTAAGGTTGAGCCCTGTTGTGTATTGTCCGGGTGATGGAGCATCGTAAGAACATCTGAGTGGAGCTATGGTTTGAATCTGTGCGCAGGTATTATTAGGCCCATAAAGAGCCCAGTCGTAATCCACATTATTAACAGGGTCAATTGCAAATGTCAAGGTACCGGCAGTAAGCGTACTGAAGGTAAACCAAATAGAGTTGTTCTCTCCGCTTAGACAGCCCGCATTTCCTTCATCACTGTTTCCGGTTCCGGTAGGTGTCAGGGTAATATCTGCATTGCTGCAGATCGGTATTGCAGTCGAGCAGTCATTATTTTGTGCGAAAAAGATATGAGATACCAAAAAGGTTATAAAGAGTAATATTTTTTTCATATAATTTTTTTTAATAGAAATAGATTTGCCTGTAAAACTATTTTACAGTTTTACCATGTTCAAATTTCGTTCTCTGCTCTCGAATAAGAATCAGTAAATCATTGATTTCTTTATTATCTGGCTGCAATTCTAGACTTCCTGCAGTAAATTTCTCAGCAAGACTGTTCGTATTTCTTGCATCTGCATTCTTATTGCTGCTATTTAGAATAAGTTCTCCTTCCTTATATAATACAAGGCCTGCATAATAATACGCTTTCCATCTGTAAGGATCTCTGCTTTTTTTTAATTCCGAAAATTCTCTGAAAAGCTTTTCGTAATCAGCTATGGTTTTTGCGGAGGATATTTTTTCTGCTTTTGCATTCAGTGTTTTCTCGTAACTACTCTGGGCAGAAATAAGAACACCAAATAATGCAAAACAAAAAGTAAGTAATATTCTTTTCATAAAGGGGGATTTATACGGCAAATATAAAAAATTATTAAAGTTAAATTAAAGTTTTTGTGATATATTTAATAGAATCAGTATATTATTGGCTAATAATTCATTTTTCTCAGCTTGGGATTTGTACCTGCTACCAGAAGAGCTACCAGCACCGTCATAGTTCCTCCGAAGACCACAGACCGTACCACCCCGAGTAATTTTGCCATCAGCCCGCTTTCGAACTGCCCCATTTCATTACTGGACATGATGAATATAGAATTGACACTCAGTACACGTCCTCTGATGTTGTCAGGAGTTTTCAGCTGTACAATAGTTCCTCTGATGACCACTGAAATTCCGTCAAGCATTCCGCTCATTACAAGAAACATAAAGGACAGCCAGTAAAGCTTGGATAGGCCAAAACCAATAATGCAAAGTCCGAATCCGGCAACAACGGTAAGAAGAATTTTCCCCTGGTTTTTTCTCAGCGGAACAATCGCCAAAAGAGTAATGATGCACATAGAACCTATATCTGAAGCAGCATTCAGAAGACCGAAGCCTTCCGCGCCAGCATCTAAAATATCAGTGGCAAATACAGGGATCATGGCAACTGCTCCTCCGAAAAGGACTGCAAACATATCAAGACATAATGCCCCTAAAATTTCTTTTGTCTTAAAAATATAGGAAATCCCCTCACGCATGCTTTCCACCACATTTACATTCTCCTTTTTATATTCAGAATGCTGCTGTTTCAGCTGCCAGAAGAACAGAGAAGCTATAAATATTAAAGAGATAATAACGATCAGTGTCCACTTGACACCGAAGAACCCGATAAGAAGCCCGCCCGCAGCATGTCCACATACAGAAGAGATCAAAAATGTAGCCTGGTTCAGGGTTACCGCGTTCGGAAGATTTTCTTTCCTTACTATTTTAGGAATCATTGAAGGAACGATAGGCCCTATGAAGGCTCTTGCAATTCCTGTGAAAAATATAACGCTGTAAATAAAATAAGTGATTTCGTGTCCGTTAAAATGCATCTCTACATTAAAAAATGCCGGAATCAACAACAGGCCGATTAGAAAAATATAGGCATAATTGCAGATCAGGAGCAGCCTCTTTTTTTCATTCATATCAATAACATGGCCAGCATATAAAGCACAGCTTACCGCAGGAATTACTTCCGAAAGCCCGATCAGGCCTATTGAAAAAGGATCTTTTGTTAACTGGTAAACCCACCATCCTAATAAAGTTGCGAGCATTCTGAAGGCTAAAACAATAAAAAATCTTCCCGTAAGAAGATTCCTGAATTCAACATTTTGCAATGTTTTTAACGGTGTAAAGGAAATCATGCACAAAAATAGCCCTAAATATTTATTTAAGGCTGCTTATATATTGTTTTTTCGAAAGATAAATCAAATAAATCCCGAAAGATAAAATCTATTTTAGTCCGCTCTCAATGCACTGATTACGATAGCCGCAACACCGGCTGCACCAATTACAGTAGCACCTGCTGTTACTCTTGCTTTGGATCTGTCTTTTACAGCTGCCACATTAGATTTTGGGATAATTACCTCTGTACTGTCCTTTTTGCCTGCAGTTCCTATAAGATTGTCTCCATCTATGTTTCGGAATAGCATTTTCTGTTTAGCAGAACCATCTTTCATGGTAACAACATACATTTTTCCAGCCTGAAGATTAGAATAGTTGTTTTTTGAAATGTCCTCGCTGTACTTTGTCGTAGCGCAGGATGAAATTACAAATAAGGATGTTAGTAAAGATGATTTTAAAAGTACAGATGCTTTCATTATTATTTTTTATTTTTTCAAATTTATAATTTTTTTCGAATATATGTTTTTGGAATTGAAAAAAATATCTCTAAAGTTTGTAAATTTCCAACATATCTGCAATTTTTCTGTCATTGGCAAGTCTTGGAATTTTATTCTGACCTCCCAGCTTGCCCTGCGATTTTGAATACTCATGGAAAGCGTTTCTTTTCAGTGGCGTAATATGCAGCGGCTGAAGGATATTTCCGGTAATAAGATCATCATAATAAGTATTTCTCTCCCGAAGCTGGCGATCCAGCTCGTTTCTGAATAATTCTAAATTTTCCGGCTCCTTTTCAAATTCTATCAGCCATTCATGATAGGGCAGGCCTTCTGTAGGATTCACCTGCGGGGCAAGGTGGAATTCTGTGATCTGAGCCGTATGCCTTTCCAAAGCGGCTTTCATCGCTTCCTCTATCTCAAAGGCGATCACATGCTCTCCAAAAGCAGATGTGAAATGCTTCGTTCTCCCACTTACCAGGATTCTATACGGATCTTTACCGATGAATCTTACCACATCACCTATTGAATAAGCCCATAATCCTGAATTTGTAGTAAGGATCAGTGCGTAATCTTTATTGAGTTCCACATCTTTTAACGTTAATCTTCGCGCATCAGGCTTGCCATACTCCTCTAAAGGAATAAACTCATAAAAAATTCCATGATTAGTTAAAAGAAGCAATCCTTCCTTGGTGTAATCGTCCTGAAATGCAAAAAAACCTTCAGATGCAGGAAATGTCTGGATAATATCCACTTTTCCGCCAAGCAGGTCATTCATTTTATCGCGGTACGGCTCGTAATTAACGCCTCCTGTAACAAGAAGTTGAAGGTTGGGGAAAAGCTGTTTGATCTTTTTACCGTGTTTTTCAGTAAGCTTCTCAAAATACATAATCAACCATGGCGGAATTCCGGAAATCAGTGTCATATTTTCGTATTCCGTTTCTTCAATAATCTTATCTACTTTCGCTTCCCAGTCCTCCATAATATTTGTGCTCCAGCTTGGAAGCCGGTTCTTTTGAAGATAGGCTGGGATATGGTGTGCTACAATTCCGGAAAGTCGTCCTGTTTTTATTCCGAAAACTTCTTCCATTTCAGGACTTCCCTGCAGAAAGATCATTTTTCCGTTTACGAAATCGGCATTGTTTTTCTGGGCGATATAATGAAACAGCGCGCTCTGTGCACCTGCAATCTGAAAAGGCATTCCTTCCTTTGAAATAGGAATATACTTCGAACCGGAAGTTGTGCCTGAAGTTTTTGCAAAATATTCAGGAGTTTCCGTCCAGAGAATATTGGCCTGTCCTTTTTTTACCCGCTCAATATAAGGCTTAAGATCTTCATAGTCTGAAACGGGAACTTTATCCTGGAATTCTTTAACAGACTGAATGTTTTCAAAATCATGCTCTCTCCCGAAAAGAGTTTTCTGTGCCGTTTTCACCAAAGACAGCAAAAGAGCCTCCTGATTTTTCACTGAGTTTTTTTTGAATTCCCCGGTTTTCTGAACATGTTTCTTTGCCCAGACAAGTGCCGCATTTTTCTTGAAGAAATTTAACATGCCTCAAATTTATAAATAAGTATAGAATATGAAATCATTTTTCCGATCATATATATCACAAAAAAAACCGGTGAATAAGTTTCACCGGTTCTCGAAATTTGATTATGAAAATAACAACTATATGTTGAAGTTTACTTGTTTTCTTTGTACCTCTTATCTGGAGTGCCGTCTTTTTTCAGTTTTTGGTTTTCCTTATACCTTTTGTCAGGTGTTCCGTCTTTTTTCATTTTAGCTGCAGGTTTTGCGGTTTTAGCTTCAGGGGCTTTTACTGTTTTTGCAGTTTGATGATGAGGGGCTGCAGGTGCTGCCGGAGCAGTCTGCTGAGCGGTTGCAAATCCGAGCCCAAGAGCCAGGGACATTGCTGTTAATAATTTTTTCATAGGTGTAGGTTTGTTTTTCTTGAGTAAAGATATACAAAAAGCAGGCTGAAAATCCTGGATTTTAAACCTTAACTAAAGTTTATTACTGCTTAAAAAAAACTTAATAACAGCTTTTAAAAGAAAAAGCCTGCTCCATTGAAGCAGACTTTCATGTAATATGAATAGTTGGTTTAACGTGTACAGTTGGCAGTCCAGGTTTTCCCGTCCTTGTTGTATAGAATTTTCAATTCATTATTGTCAATTCTAATATAAGATGTGGCATTGGAACCAACCATCACAAGCGTATGGTCTCCCTGCTGTTGAAATTCTACCCCATTAAGATCTGGGATACCGTTCGAAAATGCGAAATTATATTTCGTACCGCTAGCGATCTTTGTTACAAATACACTTCCGTTATCTGTGCTGTTGTTCGTAGATCCGTCATTATAAGAAATGCTTCCCCTATATGTTCCTGCGAAGAAATCGTTGTTTACTGGATCATCATCATCGCTACATGATGCAAAAGATAATGCGGCAACAAAGACCAGCATAAAAATTCCTAAGATTCTGATTGCTTTTTTCATAATTTTATTTCTTTAAAAAGTTTGATAAGATGAAATTTTCAAACACTATGCCATGTCGGTATATTAGTATATTTTTAACTTTTAATTAGATAAATTGGTAAAAAATTAAGATTTAAATAGTCATTTCATTGTTTTGTTTGTATTTTTAGTAACCTTTGATTTCCGGGGAAAGAAAAAAATATCCTTATCTTTGTTATAAGCAAACGGTTTCGGAACACTCCCGAAATCGCTTTTGTCGTTTATACCATTACTATTTATGCAGCTAAAACCTATTCACGAAAAGTTTCTTCCCGACCTGCTTCAGAAAGAATTTGGAAAAGAAATCTTCACCCAGCTAGAGAAAAGCCAGCATATTTCCGTGAAAGGAAGTGCCGGATCTGCGGTTTCTATTTTTGTTGCCGAACTTTTTCTAACTCAAAAGAAGACCATTCTTTATCTGGTAGATGATAAAGAAGATGCATTATATGCCAATACTGAAATGGAGGACCTGCTTGGAAAGGATAAAGTTCTGTACTTTCCGGCAACCCATCTTGAGCCCTATCAGGTTGAAAAGACTCAGAATGCAAATCTTGTGCTCCGTACAGAGGTTCTGAATAAGATCAACTCCGGGAAAGCTCCTAAAGTTATTGTGGCTTATGCAGGAGCGATGTCCGAAAAGGTTTTGAAAAAAGAAGACTTTAAGGCGATTTCACATCATATAAAAGTAGGTGATCAGCTGGATTTTGATTTTGTGGATGAGCTGTTGAATCATTATAATTTCCAGCAGGCAGATTTTGTTTCCGAACCGGGAGAGTTTTCGGTAAGAGGAGGAATTGTTGATGTGTTTTCGTATTCCTATGAAAAGCCTTACCGTCTTACCTTCTTTGGAAACGAAGTGGAAAATATTAAAACCTTTGATATAGAAACACAGCTTTCCATAGATAAGGTGAAAGATTTTCAGCTGGTTTCCAACATGAATTTTTCAGTAACCGGCACCAGAGTTTCATTGTTGCAGCTGCTGCCTAAAGAAAGCTTTGTAGTTTCCAGAAATGGCGCTGTCGGAATGCAGAAAATCAGGACTTTCTATGAGAGAGCACTGGAAAAATACGATACTTTGAATAAAGATATTGCTCACAGATCACCACAGGAGCTCTTTATTTCAGATCAGGATTTTCTGTTTGATTTTAAAAAATTTAAAACAATTGATTTCGCCGGGACTCTTATTGAAGGACTTAAAGAAATCACCGAGATAAAAGTTGAGCAGGTCCCGCAGCCTTCCTTTCATAAAAATTTTGAGCTGCTGATAGAAGATATTGAGGAAAAGCAGGATAAAGGTTTTGATACCTGGATATCTTTTTCTACAGAAAAGCAGAAAGAAAGGCTGGAATCTATATTTGAAGAGCTTGAACATGAACTACCCTTTAAAAGTTTCAAATCTGAACTGCATGAAGGCTTTGTAGATAACGGGCATAAGCTGTTGGTATATACAGACCACCAGATTTTCGACCGCTATCAAAGATATAAAGCAAAAAATACCTTTGCAAAATCCGAACAGCTGACACTGAAGGACCTGATGTCTCTGAAAATAGGCGATTATATTGCCCATATCGACCACGGAATAGGGAAATTCATGGGTCTTGTCAAGGTAAATAACGACGGGAAAATCCAGGAATGCTTCAAATTAACTTACAAAAACGGAGACTTATTATATGTAAGTATTCACTCCCTGCATAAAATTTCAAAATATAACGGTCCGGACGGAAAAGAAATTGTGCTGAGTAAACTGGGATCCCCTGCCTGGAAATCATTGAAACAGAAAACAAAGGCAAAAGTAAAGCAGATCGCTTTTGACCTTATAAGATTATACGCTGAAAGAAAAACGGCAAAAGGATTTTCCTATACTCCGGATTCCTACCTGCAGAATGAGCTGGAAGCCAGTTTTATTTATGAAGATACTCCTGACCAGGAAAAAGCAACCATCGATGTAAAGAAGGATATGGAGGCTGATACAGTGATGGACAGGCTGGTTTGTGGTGACGTAGGTTTCGGAAAGACTGAAGTGGCGATTCGTGCCGCATTTAAAGCAGCAACAGACGGAAAGCAGGTTGCTGTATTGGTTCCTACCACGATTCTGGCGTTTCAGCATTACAGAAGTTTTAAAGAAAGACTGAAAGATTTTCCGGTGAATGTTTCTTATGTCAACAGATTCAGAACTGCCAAACAGAAAGCAGAGGCTTTAGACGGCCTTAAAAACGGGAAAGTAGACATTATCATTGGTACCCATCAGCTGGTGAGCAGTTCCGTTAAGTTCAAAGATCTTGGACTGCTGATCATTGATGAAGAGCATAAATTCGGGGTTTCGGTAAAAGATAAGCTAAAAACGCTTAAAAATAATGTAGATACCCTTACGCTGACTGCCACTCCCATCCCGAGAACACTTCAGTTCTCTCTGATGGCAGCAAGAGACCTTTCAGTGATCAAAACACCACCTCCCAACAGGCAGCCTGTTGATACACAGCTTGTTGGTTTTAATGAAGAAACCATAAGGGATGCTGTTTCTTATGAGATTCAGAGAGACGGACAGGTATATTTTATCAATAACAGGATTGAAAACCTTAAAGATATTGCAGGGCTTATCCAGAGGCTGGTTCCGGATGCAAGAGTTATTACAGGGCACGGACAGATGGAAGGTAAGCAGCTGGAAAAGAATGTGCTAGATTTCATGGAAGGGAAATATGATGTTCTTGTTTCTACAACGATTGTTGAAAGTGGGGTGGATGTTCCCAATGCGAATACCATATTCATCAATGATGCCCAAAGATTCGGAATGGCAGATCTTCACCAGATGAGGGGAAGAGTAGGGCGAAGCAACAGAAAGGCTTTCTGCTATTTGATCACGCCTCCTTATGATATGATAACCTCTGATGCCAGAAAGCGTCTTGAAGCTATTGAACAGTTCTCGGATCTTGGAAGCGGTTTCCAGATTGCTATGAAGGATCTTGAGATCCGTGGGGCGGGAGATCTTCTTGGAGCTGAGCAGAGTGGTTTTATTAATGAAATGGGCTTTGAGACCTATCAGAAACTGATGCAGGAAGCATTGGAAGAATTAAAGGATGATGCGGATTTTGAAAATCTGTTCGACAATGAGGAAGACAGGCAGAAGCTTTTCAAATCTGTAAAAGAGGTCAATATTGATACTGATTTGGAGCTGATGCTTCCGGATTTCTATATTTCCAATACCGAAGAAAGATTACTCCTGTATCAGAAAATTGCAGAGATTGATAATGAAAAAGATCTCTATAAATTTGAGCTTGAACTGATCGACCGTTTCGGTGCTTTGCCGAAAGAAGCGGTTAATCTGTTGAAGAGTGTTGCCTTAAAATGGCTTGCCGCAGACATAGGATTTGAAAAGATCGTCATGAAAAATGGTATATTTTTAGGATATTTCCCTGCAAATCCTCAGGATAAGTTTTACCAGACAGACAGGTTCAGGCATATCATCAGCTATCTGACTCAAAATCCGAAGGAAGCTCAGCTTAAAGAGAAGATAGGTAAAGAGGGAAATCTGCTGATGATGAGAAAGGAAAAAGTGAAAAATGTGGATGAGGTTAACATACTTCTGAAAACGATTATCGGACACAATTAGGAAAAACACCTAATTTTAATAACTAAAAAATAAGAAAGACCTAAAAAATTACTTTTTAAGGTCTTTTTTTATTGAAAAAAAACATGATTTTTGCACGAGAAAAGTAGGGTATCATGCGGACTCATAAGCATTTGAAGTCACGATAGGATGAGAAAAAATAATGCTGTATCGTCGGCTGGCATTAGGTTTGGCTGATGCGGCACTGCTAAAGCATATAAAAAAAGTATGTTTTGTAGTAATAATTCTACTTTTTTATACATTAAATTCTACAGCATAATTGCTTTATTAGTACGGGTTTACGGGTTTATAAATGGTTTTTATGATTTAAATTCATACCTTTGCAGCCCTTATTATGAAAAGAATTATTTATTGCGCAGCCGGGCTTTTATCGCTTTGTGTGAACGCGCAGGTGGGAATTGGGACATCCGCTCCTAAATCTACTCTCGATGTCAACGGGAAAACCACCTTAAGAAAAGAACTTAGAGTAGGCGGAACATCCGCCCAGATTGGAAATGCAGGACTGAACGGCCAGGTTTTGGTCTCACAGGGAGAAGGTCTGCCTCCAGCCTGGAAATCATTGAATGTTTCCTTTATGGAAGAAGGACAGTACAAGCTGATCAATTCGTACCTGTCATCGGATCAGACGGGCATTACAGCCCTTTCAGATGGTATTGCGGCAGATAATGTGTATAAGAACAATGTTGGAGATGACATTGCCGATACATCAAAAGGGAAATGGTCAAAAATTGCCGGACTTGAGAACAATTTTATCATCAAAAACGGGAGGAACAGGCTTACATACCAGTTTCAAACGGGTATTGAAATGAAAGCTCCGTCTGCTACAACTTCCCAGTCAGTTACTTTTACCTGCGGGGTTTTTAGAAACGGAAAGCTTGTGGCGGTACGTCCGGATAAGATCATTTCGAACAATAACACAGAGAAGCAGGGTATTCAGGATTATATTTTCACCCTTAACTATACAGAGCAGAATGTTCCGGTAGGGGCACAAAAACTTGAGGTGGCGTGTAGAAAGATCAACTCCTCAAATCTAAGCTCACAGTTTACAGTCGGGCGTAATGTATCCGATACCAATACCGTTTCCAATGCATTTACCCTTGAATCTGTTATGAAGATCGATGTTATTGAATACGTAACTTATAAAAGCAATTAATTTGATGAAAAATATTATTTCGATCCTGTTTTTTATGACAGGGCTGTCTCTTTCTGCCCAAGTGGGAATCAAAACGGATTCGCCAAAAGCACAACTTGATGTCAATGGTGATATCAATCTAAGAAGTAAAATCGTTGTTCTTAACGTTACAGATAATACTTTGTCCCAGGGTAATAACGACCAGATTCTTGTTTCGCAGGGAGAAGGTTACCCTCCGATCTGGAAGTCACTGCGTATTCCGGAATACGAACCGAATAAGTTTTATCTGATATTCAATAACTCCTTTTCAGACAGAACCGGTGTGAAATTTACCAATAGTGAACAATCCAGTATTACTGCCAAAAATACAGCTTTTGCTAAGGGAACAGACATCTCAGGCCTTCCCGGATTTAAGAAAATCACAGGTCTGTCACACCCTATCAGTGTATTCAGTACGGAAAGTAAAACGTATTTTCAGTTTGAAACTGTAGTACAGGCTAATCTTCCTGTAAACGGGACGCCCGATATTTCCATAGATTATGCATGCGGTATTTTTGTGGATAATAAACTGGTTAACCTCAGACAGAGAAATTTAAAGGCAAGTAGCGCAGGAAGCACTTTTATTACACACAACCAGATCGGGATAGTCACCAATCTTTCCAAAGGACAGCATGACGTAAGTGTGGCCTGCTCAAGACTGGGATCTTACAGAACAGCAAGCGATGTTATATTGGCTATAGGAATAAATGCAGACACCAACATTAATAGTTTTATTACTCAGTCTTCCCTGAAAGTTGATGTGTATGAGATTCCTCAGGTATTTAATCCAATTATAAAATAATCCGGCATGAGAAAAATTATTATCATAAAGTCTTTATTTTTTGCAGTGTGGACAACTGCACAGGTGGGAGTGAACACGCCCAATCCTGCCAGCATGCTGGATATAAACGGTGACTTAAACGTTAGAAGTGAAATCAGGACCGGTGGAACGAATCTGCTGAGAGGATCTGCCGGATCTGCGGGAACTATACTTCATAACAATTCAGAACTGAATGTGAATGACTGGAAGAGCATAAAAATTGCCGATGGCCAGGGAAGTATGTCAGTATTTTCATTGAATACTGTTGCAGACCAGAGTGGAGCAAGCTTTTCTACCCCTAACGGAGCCACCACGCCTTATACGGAAGGGACGGCAATTAGCGCTGCCTGGACGGTACTTCCGGGAACAGCCGATACTTTTTCCATTACCAATGCCGTAAATAAAGTGGCTTTTACCTTCCAGACTACAGCCCAGAAAACGGGAAATTCAAATGCTTCCGCAGGTTTTGCGTGCGGTATCTTTGTGGATAATACGCTTAGAGCGGTTAGAACTGATGTTTTAATAGGTTCAGAAGGAAGTTATAAGGTCTTCAACCTTAATGCAACACTTACGAATCTTACCCCTAAGAACAATTACTCCGTGAAAGTGGCCTGTACAAAAAGAAATCTTAATTCTGGAACGTTGGGAATAGGAAGGGCAGTAAACACAGATTATCTGAACAATGAAATGTCTCAGTCTGTTTTAACGACATCCGTTCTGCAGCCATATTAATTTCATGATATACCATAAAATAAAAACCTGAAGACATTATGTTTTTAGGTTTTTTTTGTAAAAAGATACAGATTGTTATGAATTTGTTGAATAAGTGAATGTTTTCGTCAAAAAAATGAATTATATTTGTCAACTCACTAAAATATTTTTTCATGGGAAAAAACTATCTTTTTAAAATCATTGCCGGGGTATTTTTCGGACTTATGGTTTCATGTGACAATTCTTCTTCAGATCAATTCGAGCCCAGTGCCAATAATGGCGGAAACAACGGGAACCCAGCTCCTCCAGCCAGAGTTCTGGAAAAGATTACGGTAAATGGTGGTATTCAGGAAGAATATACAGTCAATGGTACTGCTTTTCAGAAAGGAATGCTTAGAGATGGAAATACCAATAATTATTATACGGGTACCGTAACCTATTTCAATAATAAAATTGGGAAAATAAAATTTCTTGGAAGCCTGACTGGAAGTATGACGTATGATTTTAGTGTAAGTGAAGACAGTAAGGGCAATGTTTACAGCGCAACGTGTACCGGCACAGCCGCTACTGCGATAGACTCTTTTGTAAGTGATTATATATTCACTTATGATGCCACCGGTAAAAAGCTCGTGAAAATCCTGGAAAAGAGAAAAGTGGCCGGAAATACAGCCTACAGCTTATTCACGGAAATCACTTTTACCTACATGGGAGATAATATTTTCAAGGCCGAATGTGCCAAAGGAACACTTACAGCAGCCGGGGCGCCTAATATGGCTACTGCGAAGATGACTGTTTACAGCTACCAGAATTATGATTCCAAGGTTAATCCGTTCTCCACACTCCCTAAAACATTCTTTACTGCATGGAGCCTGGTTCGTCCTGAGAATTTTTATAGAATTTCTCCGAATAATCCAACATCGGTATATGTGATGCCGCCATCTCCTGCACCAGCAGTAAATACACCTATGACCTATCTTTACGATGGTTATAACTATCCCGTTTCGGATAAAGATCAAATCCTTAAATATACTTACAGAACTCTATAAAGCCCAATTGATTATCGGTTTTATTGGAATATAAATAAAAACATAACTTTTGTTCAAAAAAAAGTTATATTTGTCAAAAAATAAACAATTACCTGGAAATGAAACAGCTTTTCTACTTTATTTTATTAATAGCAGGACTTTCATCAATACATTCCTGTAAAGACATGTTAGATGAAGACGGAGATCCTTTATTGGATCTGAATGATACAGGTGGGCTGATTGGCCCGAGAGCATTATACAGAGAAATTACAGATAAGGATACATTAGCAGAATATCACTACAGTGGACTTTTAGTAACGAAAGTAATTACAGACAGTGCTTCAATCACAAATATTGCATACAGCGGTGACAAAGTAAGCCAAATTAACTTTAACGGATTTTTGGATCTGGATGGAAACGGAAAACTTGATAAAGACAGTGTTTCTTACAGCCAGTTATTTACTTATGGACCCAACGACAAACTGGTAACAATTTCTGAAAACCGTTCTGTTTTCAGAAGACCTGCACCTGTGCCGCCGGCAACTAATCCTGGCCCACAGACCCTATTAAGAAAAACAAAGACTCATTACCTGTTAAAGTATAACGGCTCAACAGCAAAGCTGGATTCCATCATCATGAAAAATGGTCCTGATGTTTCCGGGACGCAGTTTGTGTTTATCAGCTATTCTAAAACGGGGTACACTTATTTAGGGGACAACGTATCCAGAGTGGTAAGAAATTATGGTCCTATGGCTGGAGATGCATTTGGAAGACCTACTACCAGATATGCATACGATTTCGTGAATTATGATACTCAAATCAGTCCATTTACACTGCTTCCTTCAGCATACAAAATTTCAAGACTTTTATCCACTGAGATTAATGATAAGGAAAGTCATATCTTATCTCCGAACAATCCTAAAAAAGTATCGGTAACAGATCTTATTCCTCCTATCCCTTCTCCGGTCAGCAGAACAACGAATTACAACTATGACCGACAGACTTATATGACAAAAGGATTCGGTATTAATTACATTTATAAGCCTTTTTAAAAAAATCTTTAAAATATACAGGCCCAATCTTTTGTAAGATTGGGCTTTTTATTTTTTATCCCTTAATTTTGCAAAAATTTCTGAATGAAATATTTAATAGTCGGGCTTGGAAATAAAGGCCCTGAATACGAAAATACACGCCACAATATAGGATTCAAAGTAGCTGAAAAAATAGCTGAAACACTGGAAGCTTCATTTAATACGACCAATTTCGGATGGATGGCGGAAGGAAAATACAAAGGAAGGAAAGTTTTAGTTCTGAAGCCGGATACCTATATGAACCTTTCGGGAAATGCTGTAAAATTTTGGATGCAGAAAGAAAATATTCCACTGGAAAATGTGCTGATCATTACAGATGATCTTGCCCTTCCGTTCGGGACTTTAAGAATGAAGATGAAAGGTTCTGATGCTGGCCATAACGGGCTCAAAAGCATTAATGAAACGCTCAATACCCAGAATTATGCAAGGCTGAGGTTTGGGATTTCTGCAGACTTTTCCGAAGGACGCCAGGTAGATTATGTGCTGGGAACCTGGAATGAAGAAGAATCTGAAAAACTGGGTGAAAGAATTGAAAAATTTTCCAAAGCCAGCCTGTCTTTTGTGTTTGCCGGTATCAATAATACAATGTCAGCATACAACGGAAAATAATTAAGTGTCAACTTAAAAAATTAATTGATTTTTACCTTAATTATTCTCAACAGCCTATTATCTTAATAGTTCAAAAGCCTAGTTATTTCTAAGTCTATTGATAAAAAATAAAGACCATCGGATTTTTCCGATGGTCTTTTGTTGTACTTTAAATATCAATTCCCAATCTAACTATAATTGATTTTTTATTTATGAGAATAAAAATGTACAGATTTTTATCTCTTAAAGCCAGGTAACAACTCCGGTTTCAACATCATAATTGGCTCCAACTATTTTGATCTTACCTTCGTCTTCAAGCTTCTTAAGTGTTGAGCTTTGGGTACGGATATCTTCGATGGCACTTTTTACGTTTTGCTGATTCAGCCTTTCCAAGAGGGCATCGTTTTTTGATGAACGTTCTTCGCCTTCTTCAATGATTTCATTGATGATTGGGTCGAAATGATGAATTAAGTGATTGAGATTATCCATTCCCATTCCCTGGATCTGTGCAGCGTCCAAACCGCCTTTTAATGCACCGCATTTAGTGTGTCCTAAAACGACAACAAGCTTGGAACCTGCCACATTGCAGCCAAATTCCATTGAACCTAAAATATCTTGATTTATAAAATTACCGGCAATTCTGATACTGAAAATATCTCCTAATCCCTGATCAAAGATAAGCTCTGCAGAAGTACGGCTGTCTATACAGCTTAAAACTACTGCAAAAGGCCACTGACCTTCACGTGTTGCATTAACTTGCTCTAAAAGATCTCTGTTTGCCTTTAGATTATTCACAAATCTTTGGTTTCCGTCTTTTAAAAAATCTAACGCTTTTTCAGGATTAATTGTAGATTGGGTTTCGTATGTATGTGCTTTCATATGATTGATTTATTCTTTTTAAAATTAAAATTATTGAGCTTACATAGCTCTTCTGTGTGTGATCAGGATGTGAGAGTCTTCATCTGTTTCATAATCTCTGTATGAAGTTTTGAAGCCTAAAAGTTCCACATTGATATCTTCTTCTTTGGCTCGGATATTGGCAAAACCCTGGATCATTTCCAGTACATCTGTGGCAATATATGAAGTTCCCCTTGCATCAATGGTCACAGTAGAGTTGGGTTTTACATTTTTTAATGTTTTTTTGATGGCTGCCTTATTCAGGAAAGAAACTTCTTCAGCAAGCTTAATGTTGATTTCATCAGCATCATTCAGCTTTTCTCTGCTCAGATAATAAGCACGCTTCATATTTCCCTGAAGGATGTAGAATACGGAAATAGCCAGACCGATTCCAACTCCTTTAAGAAGATCGGTTGCCACAACAGCTACAACGGTAGCAACAAACGGAATGAACTGGAATTTACCCAAATGCCAGAAATGCTTGAATGTGGCAGGTTTTGCCAGTTTATATCCTACAAGAATCAATACTGCAGCAAGTGTGGCAAGCGGTATTAAATTCAGTATGAACGGAATAGTAAGCACGCATACCAATAAAAGCACACCGTGGATCATAGCTGAAAGTTTTGAGGTGGCACCGGCATTAGCATTGGCAGAACTTCTTACCACTACAGATGTCATTGGCAGTCCTCCGATAAATGAACTTATTAAATTACCGATTCCCTGTGCTTTAAGCTCAAGATTGGTGTCGGTAATTCTTCTCTGTCTGTCTAATCTGTCTGAGGCTTCAATACAAAGGAGGGTTTCAATAGAAGCTACAATGGCAATGGTTGCCCCTACTATCCATACCTTGGGATTGGTGAATCCATTAAAATCAGGCATCGTAATAAGATTTTTGAAGTCATCCAAAGACTGAGGAACAGGCAGTGAAACCAGATGCTGCGGGCCGATCGCCAAAGAGCTGCCGGACAGCTTGAATGCTTCATTGAGAAGTATTCCTGCCACTACTGCTACCAAGGCCCCGGGAAGCATTTTCATTCTTTTTAAAGCTGGAGTTTTGTCCCATACAATAAGGATCCCTACGGAAACCAGTGTTACTAAGATAGCTCCCACATGTATGGCTCCGAATAATTCTGTGAAATATCCGAAATTAAGACCATTGTCAAAAATAGATTCATGCCCTTCGTAATCATTATCGAATCCCATAGCGTGAGGGATTTGTTTCAAAATAATAATGATCCCGATAGCGGCAAGCATTCCTTCGATGACATTATTCGGAAAATAATTGGATATGCTTCCGGCCTTTATGAAACCCAGAATTAATTGGATAAGACCTGCAATGATTCCTGCACAAAGGAAAAGTTCGAAAGCCCCCAGGTCTGTAATAGCTGTTAAAACAATAGCTGTAAGACCGGCTGCGGGACCAGATACCGATATATTTGAATTACTTAAGAATCCTACAACAAGTCCTCCTACAATCCCGGCAATGATACCTGACAAAGGCGGTGCCCCTGATGCTAAAGCGATTCCGAGACATAATGGAAGCGCGACTAAGAATACAACGAGCCCGGAAGGGAAATTCTCCTTGATTCCTCCTATAAATGATGTTTTTTTCATGATGTTTTGAAAAATACTATAACCGATTGATCTATCTTCAGATAATCAATTATAAAAGATTGGAAATTTAATTTTAAAGCACACGTATCCTATATCAGCTTTTGATATGAATACTATAAAAATTCTAACTATACTTAAAATTAAGCTTCCGGAGGCGGAGAAAATATGGTGAGTAAGGGCGACAGATGAAAGGAATCATCTATCAGCTCAAAAGATACGCCCTGAAGATCAGGTTCGGAAAACTTCACGTAATCGAATACATCCAAAGTTTTCGGAAGCGTCTTTTCGTAAACAATAAAAGATGATGGGTGAGAATGTGGTTCTTCTTCATTGATTGTTACATTAGTCCTTGCTATTTCCCAGCCTGCAACCGCAGCAATGCCCGGCAGTGCTGTGAAGTTTAGGAAGAAGGTCAATACAATAATACTCCAGAATTTCATCTTACATTCATTTTAGAAAAACTAGTCTGTTTTTCTGCTCATTATCCAATCAGAACTTGTAAGGTTGTAGATTTTTTGGATGTCTTTCAGAATTTTCTCAAAATCGATCTCCAAATCAATAATCTTACCTGTTCTAAGGTCAAATACCCAGCCATGTACAATAGGATACTCATCTATGATATATCTTTCCTGTACGCAGGCCATTTTGATCACATTGATGCACTGCTCCTGAACATTAAGTTCTACAAGCCTGTCATAACGTTTTCCTTCATTTTCAATAGTGTCTAATTCAGCTTGGTGCAATCTGTAAACATCGCGGATGTTTCTTAACCAAGGATTTAATAATCCCAGATCCTGAGGGGTCATCGCTGCTTTTACGCCGCCGCAGTTGTAATGTCCACAAACGATAATGTGATTTACTTTTAAGTGCTCCACGGCATATTGAATTACCGCTGTTGAGCTCATGTCTAAAGTATTTATCACATTAGCGATATTTCTTGTTACAAAAACTTCGCCCGGTTTTGTGCCCATCAGTTCTTCCGCTGTCACTCTACTGTCAGAACATCCGATATACAGAAATTCTGGATTTTGAGTTTTGGCTAATTCTTGGAAGAAAGCCGGATCCTGCTGGATTTTAGACTCTACCCATTTCTTGTTGTTTTCAAAAATAATTTCGTACGATTTTGACATAATTTCCCTAAAAGTTTATAATTATTTATTTCGTTTAAATTATTTTCAAATTCAATAGATTAAATCAATAATCATGCAAAAATATAATTTTTGTCGAAAAGGCAGCTACTTTTAACAAAATTTAATATTAAAATATGCTTAAAATCATGTTTAAAAGGACTGTTCTCTGGGGTTATTGTCCAAACTCTTTGAAATTGATGATTCAAATTAAACTTATATAAAATTACAAACTATTAATGATAAAAATTAAAACCTTAGATTAAAATATTCTTAATTCTACTAAAAAACCGCCTCAAAATTGAAACGGTTCAAATTTTAAATAATTGTTGGCGGTTATCCTAATAATTTTCGCTGTTGTTTCAGAATTATTGATTTTGACTAAATAAGTTCTGGATATTATGAGGAGAATAATTGGGGTTCTGCAAATATTTAAGAGTTATTATATTTTATTATTGATATAAGCTTCTGTGGCTCTTTCTGTTGGATAAATGGTTCCGGGATTTCCAACGACTACGGAATTGGCAGGAACATCAAAATTAACATACGAATTGGGAGCAATTAAAACATTGTTTCCAATAGTGATTCCGCCTACAATTACTGCATTGGCTCCTATCCATACTTCATCACAAATTGTAGGAAATCCCTGAAGTTTACCACGGTTTTGTTGCCCGATCGTTACGCCCTGTGCAATATTGCAATTTTTCCCGATTTTGGCCTTGGGATTAATCACTAAACTTCCCCAGTGACCTAAGTAAAAACCTTCTCCTATCTCGGTTTCCGGGTAAATCTGATAACCATATTTTATCTGATAATGCCTGAGAACAAATTTCCAGAATACCCCTAAAACAGGCTTTTTGCTGTACTCCTGAGCTTTCCTTAAAACATAAATGAAATGTAGGTTAGGATTGATACATTTTTTCCAGATCTCAAATGAAGAGAGCCATTTTCCGCTTTCCCTGTAAAAATCTTTTTGTATGACAGTATAACCCATTTTAAGTTTTTTATAATTCATCAATGATTTCCTGAAGCTGTGCTACAGATTTCTGCAGGACAAAGGGCAGGTCAGTCATTGCTATTTCTTTTTCATAATGAGCTGCAAGCTCCTGGCTGGTAAGAAGTTTTTTCATCCCTGCGTAAATTCCATCCTCAGAATTTGGAATGATGATCCCTAATTTTCCTTCCTGAAGAAGATCTTTTATTCCCGAAACATCTGTAGAAACAATAGGTTTGTTCAAAATCAAAGCTTCCGCGATAATGGTAGGAAAACCTTCGTGTCTTGAAGACATTACATAAAAATCAGCTTTTTTCAGGTAAGGATAAGGATTACTCCTGAAACCGAGCATTTTTACGGTTTCCTGAAGACCCAGTTGATTCAGCTTTGTCTGAATGTTCTCAAAATCAAAACCATCACCAATAATGATGATCTGGTGCTTTAATCCCTCATCAATCAGTTTTTTATGTACGTCGAGAAGTCTGTCATAGCCCTTCTGCGGGTAAACAGTTCCAATAGTAATAAAAGTGGGAATGGTATTGGAAAAAGGATAGTCATCAATTGCCGTATTTGCTTTATTTAGAGTATCATCTTTATCTATTGGATTATAAATTTTAACAACCGCCTCCTTTTCCATATCAGTTTGTGCGGCCTTCTGCATTTCCTCTTTCAGCTTGTTAGAAATAACCAGTATTCTGTCAAAGCGGAAAAGCTGTCTGATCACATCTGGCGTATATTCTTTGAGATTAAAAATGTCGTTCTGTATCCAGATGATTTTTTTTGAATCCTTTTGAGGACTGGACAGAAGCTCTCTGTACATTCCGTGAATAGCTGCTATTTCTACGTCGTACTTTTTATTTTTTAGAATAAACCGGTAAAGAAGAGCCGGAAACCAAAGAAATAGTTTCTGATAAAGCACTCTGAATGCTTTCACAGGAATTTCGTGAGGCTTGTTGGTGGTAATCATTTCCCCTTTAAGAAGATATTGCAGGTTGACCCATGACGGAACCTCCTTGATATACATTCCTGTGTAAAGATTGATCAGCAGGTCTATTTCATATTTGTCTTCAGGAAGGTTTTTGAGAAAGTTGATGAGAACTTTTTCTGCGCCGCCATGCCGTAGAGAACCTATACGAATAAGGACTTTCTTTTTTTGTGACATTTATTTTTTTACAGGTTTATAATTGTGAGGAAGGTTTTTGATGAGGTATTTTTCTAAGGCAGATCGGTCAGCTTCTAACTCTAAAGGATAAATCGTGTTATTTACTAATAATTTTTCGCCATATTGTTCAATGGTACAAATAAATTTTGCTGGAGCTCCAGCATATACTGAATTATCAGGAATTGAACTGCTAACAACACTTAATGAACCTACAATACAATTACTTCCAATAGAAACCCCGGGCAAGAGAACAGTTCCTTTTCCAATAAAGGTATTGTTACCGATTTTTATTCTTCCGAAAGTTCTTCCGTTTTTATATTTTTCAATTCTTTTGGTTACCCGGCCATCTCCGCCGTGGTTAATGAACGAAACACCTTCTGCAATCGTTACATTATCACCCATTTCTATGAGAAAACATTCAGAGCCAAAGTTTGGAATACCTTGAACATACAGATTGTCACCAACTTTCATACCTTGATGGATTGCTACTTTTATAGCAGCATTTTTCACCATGTCTTCATATAGGGAACGGATTTTCAATATGATTCTGAATAGGAGCATCATTATTGTGAATTTGTTTTTTATTTTTACAAAGAAAAAGAATTTCTATGATAAAAGTTTCCAAAATAGAATATTATTTGCCCGATAAGGTTCTGACCAATGAGGATCTTGAGAAAGAATTTCCTGACTGGAGTTCTGAGAGAATTCATGAAAAAATAGGGATCAGGCAGCGTCATATTTCTTCAGACAGCGAAACTGTTCTGGAGCTTGCTGTAAAATCCTCAGAAAAGCTTTTCGTGAATTATGACAGGAAAAGGGTAGATTTTATTCTTTTTTGTACCCAAAGCCCGGATTATTTTCTTCCCACTACTGCCTGTATTCTTCAGGACAGACTTGGCCTCAGAAGAAATATCGGAGCAATGGATTTTAATCTTGGGTGCTCCGGATTCATTTATGGACTGGCTTTTGCTAAAGGATTAGTAGCAGCCGGTATTGCGAAAAGTATTTTACTGATCACATCAGAAACCTATACAAAGCATATCCATCCAAAAGATAAGGCCAACCGAAGCATATTCGGGGATGCATCAGCCTCTGTAATTGTAGAGAAGGATGAAAATGCTAAAGATTATCAGTTCTGCCTGGGTACAGACGGAAGTGGTGCAGAAAATCTTATTGTAAGGAAAGGAGCTTTCAAAAAAGATTTTGAACTTAATCCTGAACATGATTTTGATCCGGAAAATCTTTACATGAACGGACCCGAAATTTTTAATTTCACCATTGAAAATATCCCGGGGCTGGTAAAGGAAACTTTGGAAAAAAATCAGCTGACGATAGAAGATATTGATCATTTTGTTTTCCATCAGGCCAATTCTTTTATGCTGAACTATTTAAGGAAGAAAACCAAAATACCAGCAGAAAAGTTTTATATTGATATGGAAAATACCGGAAATACAGTTTCCGCAACCATTCCTATAGCCCTGAAAGATATGATGGATAACGGAATGCTGAAAGAAGGAAACAGAGTATTGATGGCCGGATTTGGAGTAGGATATTCCTGGGGAGCAACCGTGCTGGAAATTTGAAATAGAACATAATGTAGTAAAACAAAATATATGAAGACATCCGTTTTTTTAGAGAAATTGCAAGAAGAATTAGAAGAAAAAGAGCCATTAACAATTGAAACAAACCTGGGACAGCTGGAAAGCTATGATTCTATCAGTCTGCTTTCTGTAATTGCCTTTGTTGATGAGAGTTTCGATAAGAAAATTGATTCAAATTATTTTAAAGATATAGAAACTGTTTCTGATCTTATGAATATTATTGGTAAAGAAAATTTTGAAGATTAGTGAATCGGTTTTCTTTAAAAGATAAAATAATTCTTATTACAGGCGCTTCTTCCGGTATCGGGAGAAGCTGTTCTGTAGAATGCAGCAAGAGTGGGGCAGATCTTATCCTTATTGCCAGAAACCAAGAAGAGCTGCAGAAAACAGTATCCATGCTGGCTCCGGATACCAAAGCTGAAACTATTATTGCAGATATCACCAGCGCTGAAAACCTTGAAGAGCTGATCGCTGAAAAAGTATCTGTTTTAGGTAAAATCTCAGGATTCATCCACTGTGCAGGGATAGAAAAAACGCTTCCGCTGAAAAAACACACTCCCCAGCTTTACACAGATATTTTTGCAGTCAATATGATCTCCGGGTTTGAAATTGCCAAGATTTTAGCCCTCAAAAAATATAAAAACGAAACTTCCAGTTTTGTCTTCATTTCCTCAGTAGCAGGAATGGTGGGCGAAATAGGGAAAACAGCCTATTCAGCAAGTAAAGGCGCCGTAATTGCGGGAGCACGATCCATGGCTATGGAGCTTTCAAGAAGTGGAATAAGGGTCAACAGCATAAGCCCGGCTATGGTAAATACTCCGATACTGGAAAAAATGTTTAAAAACGTTGGTGAAGACGCTGCAGAAGGGATTCTTAAAAAACACCCGTTGGGAGTAGGGCAGCCTGAAGATGTAGCCAACGCCTGTATTTTCCTGCTTTCGGATGCCTCAAAATGGATTACAGGCTCGAATCTCGTGGTGGACGGAGGATATTCCGCCCATTAATTTTTTCTGTAGAGATCTTCAAGAATTCCTTCCACTGCATTAAAGATTTTCTGATTGTCGAATTGGTCCTCTATGGTTTCCAGGTTTTTTCTGATCCTGGCAATAAGCTCCGGATCGGTTAGAAAGGCCTTCATGGCAGCATACATCTCATTCGTATCATAATTGATGAGGTAGCCGGTTTCTCTGTCTCTGATCATCACGCCTACATCTCCTGTATCGGTAGCAATAATAGGTTTCTGAAGGATTAAAGCTTCAGCGATTACCAGCGGCCATGCTTCAGATTCGGAAGGCAGAATAAAATAATCTGCATTTTTTATGTAAGGATAGGGATTCATCTTATTACCGCTTAAAATAAACGTATCCTGAACATTATTCATCCGTATCTGCTCGGTAAGGTTTTTCATTTCTTCGCCGCTGCCTACAACGATGATACTATGGTGGAAACCCTCATCAATTAATTTTTTGTGGGCATCAATAAGCTTATGGTATCCTTTTCTGTCGTGAAGGCGCCCTACAGAAACAAAAACGGGACCTTCAGGAAGAGATTCTATTTTTTCCTGTGCTTTTTTCTTGATTTCGTCAATAGGAATGGCGTTGATCACTACACTTTCTTCAGGGTATTTCAGTTCCGGATAATATTTATGCATCAGATCTTTGATTTTCTGAGAACAGTAAATCATGTGGTCGAACTGAGGGAAATTGTCCAGAATGTCAGGAACCAGCGGCTGTAGCTTAGGCAAATTGATTTCAGAGTGAAACCAGCCTAATTTCTTAGAGGCTTTGTTGCTGGAATTGATAACAGATGAAAATGCTGAGTAAGTAGGAGCAATCTCGATATCATATTTTTTGTTCCCCAAAAGGCGGTCAGAAATTTTATTGTTTTTTAGAATGCGGGAAAGCTTCAGTCTTCTGCGAATCAATTGGAGTTTATGGATCAATGGATTTTTGGATAGATCTTCCTTTCCATCAGTAAAATATATCTTTTTAACGTGTTCCGGGAATTCATTTCTCAGTTCACCCTGATTCATATTCAGACATACTGTTATATCAAATTTTTCAGGATTGAGATTATTGAGGATACTGAGAATCACTTTTTCCACGCCGCCCATTTCCATGGAACGGTGTCTGAAAAGGACTTTTATTTTCTGATTTTCTGCTGACATTACCTGAAAAGTTTTTGTAAAGTAATAGAGATTTTTCTTTTTATCCTATATGGAATTGAATTCTGATATTCCAATAGTTTGAAAATTTCCTGTTGTCCGGTATAGGTTTCCGGAACTTTCATTCCGTTTATGCTTTTAATATTCCTTCGCTTCATTGCATTGAAAACCACCAGGGCGAAATATTCGTAAGATTTGGTTTTATTCTCGTTTTGTGAAATTCCACCTGTATGGGTTCTGTAAAGATAATTTGTGTCGTTGATGAAATAAACATCACCTTTTTCATACATCTTTAAATAGAGATCCTGATCCTCCGAGATTTTCAGTGCAGCATTCATCTTTTCAGTTTGCTCATAGATGTCTTTTCTGAACGTTACAAAATGGGCAATCTGAATAGGGTAATTAAAAAAATAGGGATCCTTATTCTGAACCTGCATCGCAGATTTAAAAGGAGCAATAGGCTTCAGATCCTTATCGCAGCTCATAAACCGTGAATAAGCTAATACTACATTCTTTTTCTGCGCGAATATACTTACAGCCTTTTCAATAGCATGAGGAAGAATAGCATCATCAGGATCTACAAAACCACAAATGTCTCCCGAAGCAAGATCAATAAGTGTACTTTTGGTAACTCCCACGCCGGAATTTTGTTCATTTTCGAAAAATTTAAACCGTTCGTCACCGGCAATGATGGCCTTTATCTGTGTCTTTTCGTCTTCAGACGAGGCATCATCCAGAATGATAGCTTCCCAATTTTTGTAGGTTTGGGCAAGCAATGAGCTATAGCAGTCTTTGAACAGCAGAGCATTATTGTAATGGGCGATAAGTATTGAGAATTTCATCTGAATTTAAAGGGAATTGAATACTAGATCCTGTTTATTAACAACCTTTGTATTGGCAGGAACATCTTTGAATATGGTACATCCTGCTCCGATAATGCAGTTGTCGCCTATTGTAACGCCTTTCAGTACTGTAACATTACTTCCAAGCCAGCAGTTGCTGCCTATTTTTATAGGAGCTTTAGTAAATTTAGACGGATGAAGCTTGAAGGTTGGAGAAGTTTCATAAGTGTGGTTATGGTCATAAAGCCTGACGTTTTCACCAAACAATGTATTTTCACCAATTGAAATATGCTCCAGACAGTTGATCGAGCAGAAGTTATTCATGAAAAAATGGTCACCTATTTCTAGGTTAGCATCTTTCATTACCAAAATAGAAGTGTAGTTTCTGAATTCCACAGACTTTCCGATACTTACTTTTTTTATATCCTTATCCAGGACAAAGCGCCCACCCACACCCAGTCTGATATTTTCAAAAAATACTTTCGGGTTTTTTCTCAGAATAGAAAGCTGCTGCCTTCGGTATATTTTTTCGAAAAAATTGTAGAACATACAGGAGTTTTTAATTTTTTTATTTCACTTGGGCCTCACAAATATAACCTGTTTTTACATAAATGAAAAAAAAATATTTATTTTTGCGGTATTAAATACAACACAGTGAGTGAAATAACAAGGGTTCTCAAGACATTAATAGGGTATTTGAAAAGACCCGATCTTTATCCGGAACTGGGCCGGAAAATTATTAAAAATACAGTCAACAGAGGCAATGCTTTCAAAGGAAAGGAAAAAACAAATTCTTGGGCTGCTGGAAAAGCAATTTCCCAGAAGGAGGCTGTTTCAAAGCTATTCGGTCTTGAAATAAATGCTTTCCGTACTGATTACGCTGAGGCTTTAAGAACGGCAGAACAACGAGAAAAAGAATGTCCTGTAAAAATGGGTGGTCCCGGAGCTTTGGAGCTGATGTATTATGCGTGCGAATTTGCCAATGCAAAACAAGTAGTGGAAACTGGGGTAGCATATGGATGGTCGTCTCTGGCTTCACTTCTGTCTCTCACAAAAAGGAACGGAACACTGTACAGTTCAGATATGCCGTATCTGGCGCAGGATGGAGACCAGTACGTAGGTTGCGTTGTTCCTCAAAATCTTAAAAACAACTGGAAATTATTCCGTTTTGCCGATAAAGAATCATTGCCAAAGATTTTTGCTGAAAACTCAGTTTTTGATGTTCTTCATTACGATTCCGATAAAAGTTATAACGGGAGAATGTGGGCTTATGATGAGCTGTATAAGCATCTGAAAAAAGGAGGCGTTTTTATCAGTGATGATATTGGTGACAATTCAGCTTACCAGGATTTCTGTGAAAAAAACAGCATAGAAACGACGGTAGTGGAATATGAAGGGAAGTATATCGGCGTTTTTATTAAGTAGTTTTTTAGACTGTATCGTTATGTATTATGATGCTTTAACCGTATATTTTCATGAAGGGAGAGGAAAGTGTTTAAAGATTTTCTAAAAGTGTTTTCTTGCCCCCTAAACTATTATAAAGCTGTTGAACAGTCCTTGTGAATGAAGATAAGCCAGATTACCTTTACCAGATTCCTTGCAGCTATAGCTATAGTTATTTCTCATTTCAATAAAGATATGTTTGTTTATAAGACAGATTATATTTCAAATATCTTTTTAAAAGCCAACGTTGGGGTGAGCTACTTTTTTATTCTCTCGGGTTTTATCATGATCGTAGCGTATCATAAAAAAGAGAAAATAGAATATATAGAGTATTATAAAAACAGGTTTGCAAGGATTTATCCGTTATATGTAGTGGGACTGTTGCTTTACTTGGTGACCAGATATTCAAATTTCAGTATTATCAATATTTTTTTATATCTGTTTGGGCTGCAGAGCTGGATTCCGGGTAAGGCTATGATCCTGAATTTTCCGGGATGGTCTATTTCTGTGGAATTTCTTTTTTATCTGATTTTTCCTGTACTCTATAATTATTTTTACTCTAAAAAGAATAAAAGCATCTGGGTGGCAGGTATTGTGCTCTGGATCATTACACAGGTATTTTCCCATCTCTATGAGGATTCACTATCCTATAAAGGGCCACATACAGAAAGCCACGAGTTTTTGTATTATTTCCCGCTGATGCATGTAAGTGAATTTTTAGTAGGTAACCTTGCCGGGCTATATTTCGTGAATAATTTTAAGCAGAAAAATTATGATATTCCTGTAATTCTGGCCTTTGCAGGTGTGATGCTTTCGTTGATATTTGTTCCTCTTTTTTATCATAACGGTCTTATGGCAGTACTTTTTATTCCGCTTATTCTTTTAATCTCATGGAATAACGGAACGGTAACAAAAATTTTGTCATTAAAGCCGCTGGAATACCTGGGTGAGGTGAGTTATGCGGTATATATTACCCATATCCCTATTCTGTATATTCTGAGGGAAATTCTGAAACAACAAAATTATAAATTCGATATTAACAGTGTGTTCTGGATTTATCTGGCTGTACTTATCTTTACCTCGATGCTGTTCTATCAATTTATTGAAAAACCACTTAGAAATTATCTTAAAAAAGTAAATATCAGATAAAATCTTTATTTTTGCAGCAAAAACACAATGAAAAGAAATACGAACATTCTCAAGGCATGTACAGCATGCAGTTATGCTAAAGATCCGGAACTCACGGAAGCTTTTAAAAGAAATAAGACGGAACTGACAGCATTGGGAACGGGTACATTCATATCTTAATAATAAAAGAATTCATGTACAAAACGTTTTCAGAACTGAAAAAAGGCCTCCGCAGAGACATCCCTCATCTTAAGAAGATTAAGGTGGCATTACTTGGTGACACTGCTACACAGTTTCTCAATCTTGCTTTGAAAGGTACTGCTATAAATGAAGGCTTTGAATTTGAGATTTTCGAAGCTGATTTCGGACAGATTTCCCGGCAGATCCTGGATCCCACCTCAGAATATTATGAATTCAATGCAGATTATACAATCATCTTTGAGTCCTCTCATAAATTATTAAGTCAGTATTATAAATCTTACGATACTCAGGCTGCTTTTGCAGAAACAAAGATTTCCTATGTTGAGGATCTTTACCGCACGATTCAGAGCAGAACCAAAAGCAGGGTGATTTACTGTAATTTTCCGCTGATCAACAATCAGATCTTCGGTAATTTTTCCAATAAGGTAGAGTCATCTTTTGTTTTCCAGCTGAATAAGCTGAATTATCTGCTTTCGGCAGAGCTGGCGATCAAAAATGATAACTTCTTTATTGCAGATCTGCTTTCAATCCAGAATAAATGGGGAAGAGACTTTATGTTCTCCCCAAGCATTTACGTGAACACAGAAATGGTGCTTTCACTGGATGCCCTTCCGATTGTTGCCCACCATATCACCGGTATTATTTCCTCTTTGGAAGGAAAGTTTAAAAAATGCCTGATTCTGGATCTGGATAATACTATGTGGGGCGGAATTATCGGAGATGACGGCCTGGAAAAGATCCAGGTAGGAAGTCTTGGAATAGGAAAAGCATTCACTGAATTTCAGTACTGGATCAAGGCACTTCAGAGAAGAGGTATAATTTTGGCTGTTTGCAGCAAGAATGATGAAGATAAAGCCAAAGAGCCTTTTGAAAAGCATCCCGATATGGTCCTTAAACTGGACGATATTGCTGTATTTGTAGCTAATTGGGAGAATAAAGCGGATAATATCAGAAAGATTCAAAATATTCTTAATATTGGATTTGATTCTATGGTGTTTCTGGATGACAATCCGTTTGAAAGAAATATCGTACGCGAAAACCTTCCTGAAGTCTGCGTTCCCGAATTGCCCGAAGATCCGGCAGAATATCTGGAATATCTTTACGGGCTGAATCTTTTTGAAACATCCAGTTTCTCGGAGAACGATGCGGAGAGAACCAAACAATACCAGGTGGAAGCACAGAGAGCAGTTGATCTGGACAGCTTTACCAATGTGAAAGATTTCCTGAAAAGCATGAATATGGTTTCAGATGTGAAATCTTTCGACAGCTTTTCAAAACCGAGAGTTTCACAGCTGACACAGCGTTCCAACCAGTTTAATTTAAGAACGGTGAGATACACGGAACAGGATGTGGACAGCTTGATCAATTCCGAGAAGCATCATACTATTTCTTTCACTCTGGAAGATAAATATGGCGATAATGGACTGATCTGTGTAATTGTTTTGGAAAAGAAAGATCCGGAAACCCTTTTCATAGATACCTGGCTGATGAGCTGCCGTGTATTGAAGAGAGGAATGGAAGATTTTACCCTCAATACCATTGTGGAAACAGCCAAAAAGCACGGCTTCAAAAATGTTGTGGGAGAATATCTTCCTACTGCAAAAAACCAGATGGTAAAAGATCATTATGAAAGATTAGGATTTACCGAGCATAATGGACAGTGGCTTCTGAATGTCGACGAATATCAGTCAAAAGAAGTATATATTACTAATAAAAAATAAACAAAACATGGATAAGAACGAAATTTTATCAAAGCTTACCAATGTCTTCCGTGACGAATTGGATAATGAAGAAATTGTATTAAACGCAGAAACTACAGCCGAAGATGTTGAAGAATGGGATTCCCTTTCCCACATTCAGTTAATTGTTGCCGTAGAAAAAGCTTTCGGAATCCGTTTTACCTCTTCTGAAATCCAGGGGTGGAATAATGTAGGTGAAATGGCTGATTCTATAGCTTCAAAACTATAATGAAATTTCATCACATTGGAGTTGCCTGTAAAGATATACAGGCAGAACTCCAAAATATAAGAACACTCCATAAGATTGTTGAAGAAACTCCTGTTATTTTTGATGCCAATCAACAGGCGGAACTTTGTATGGTTACTGTGGAAGATGGTTTAAACATTGAGTTTGTTTCCGGGAAACCTGTAGAGAATCTTTTGAAAAAGAGAATTTCATATTATCATATCTGCTATGAAGTTGAAGATATTGATAAAACAATAGAACATCTTATCCAAAATGGAGGAATGCTTATTTCCCCTCCCAAAGAAGCTGTTCTTTTTAATAACCGGAAAGTGGCTTTCCTGATGCTCTCTTACGGAATTGTTGAACTTTTAAACAGTAACTAATGCAGTTTACATCATTAGTATTCATTCTTTTTTTCTCAGTTGTGTTTGCTGTGTATTGGTGGGTTTTAGGTAAAAAGCTTAAAGCTCAGAATATATTTTTATTATTGGCCAGCTACGTATTTTATGCAAATTGGGACTGGAGGTTTTTAATACTTTTGATCATAAGCTCAGGGGTTAGTTATTATTTGGGATTAAAAATTTCTGAGAGTAAAACTCCTGGAAGAAAGAAACTTTTAGTTAATCTCGGGCTTCTTTTCTCCATTGGAACTCTGTTTTACTTTAAATATTTCAATTTTTTCATAGGTTCTTTTGCAGAGCTGTTCAATATTAAAAGTACATTTACTTTAACGATAATTCTTCCTTTGGGAATCAGTTTTTATACCTTTAGGATGATAAGCTATCTGCTTGATATTAAGAATAATAAATTGAAGGCGGAGACCGATGTATTGGCGTTTTTTAATTATATTGCTTTCTTTCCGAGCATGACTTCCGGACCTATTGATAAGGCCGGGCTGCTATTGCCACAATTAAAGAAAGAAAGAATATTTACGCTGGAAAATGGCTCAGATGCTGCAAGGCAGATTCTTTTGGGAGCATTTAAAAAACTTGTTGTTGCGAATAGTATCAGCCCTATTACTCAGGAAATATTTCAGAACTATGATCATCTTTCAGGAAGCACCGTTGCTTATGGGATGATTTTATTCCTTTTTGAGATGTATGCGGATTTTTCCGGGTATTCTGATATGGCAATTGGTTTTGCCAGGCTTTTAGGATTTAAGATAACAAAAAACTTTGCCTTTCCGCTCTTTGCACAGAACATTGCAGAATACTGGAGAAAGTGGCATATTTCACTGACTTCCTGGTTAACGGAATATGTTTTTACCCCTTTGGTCATTCAGTTCAGGGATTATGAAAAGAAGGGGTTGATTGCAGCAATTATTCTGAACTTTATATTAATCGGAGCCTGGCATGGGCCAAGATTTACCTTTGTGCTGTTTGGTCTTCTTCACGGACTTTATTATGTTCCATTGATCTTAAAAGATAAGCTGAACAAAAAGAAAAAGTTTTCAAAATCTATTCCTACTTTTCAGGAATTTGGAAATATTTTGCTGACAATGGCAATGGTTTGTTTTGCCCTGGTACTGTTCGTTGCGCCAACCCTTACTGATGCACTGGGAATGTATGGAAGGATTTTCAGTCTCTCTGTTTTTTCGGTTCCGGAGTTTATGAAAATTAAAATTTTAGGATTAATAGGAATCATAATATTGATAGACTGGCTGAATAAAGATCAAGAACATGGTCTTGAAATCAGCAGATTTAAACCTGTTATGAGACGGGCTTTTTACGTTTTTCTTATTTTCATGATTTTATATTTCGGTGTGTTTGGTAATGCTAGTTTCATCTATGAACAGTTCTGATATGAAGAAGTTTTTATTTAAAATATCCTTTTATATTCTTGCCGTTGCTGCTGTTTTATTGTGGCTGGGAAGTTATGCAGATGGTAATACGGATGACAATTACAGACATTTTACAGGTCCTAAACCTTCCAATATAATTTTGGGAGATTCCCGCGGTTCCCAGGCTTTGGTACCAGATGTTCTGGACCGTAAATTTAAAGGCAGAAAATTTGATAATTTCTCTCTCAATCTTAGTGAGTCACCTTACGGTCAGATTTATCTTGAAGCGGTAAAGAAAAAGCTTCATCCTGATACAAAGGATGGCATCTTCATTCTGACCGTCAATCCATGGAATGTATCCACAGGAAAAGACGTAAAAGATGCAAAAGAATATACCGAGAATACTTCCGCATTGGCAGACATGCACTTTTATGATATCGCGCCCAATTATGAGTACCTTTTAAAGCATTACCCTAAAAGCTGGTTTAATATCTACAACGACAGGGAAGTAGTAGCAAGATCCAATACTTATCTTCATAAAAACGGTTGGATGGAAGTAACGGTTGATATCAATCCTGCGGATTTAAGGAAAAGAGAAGCCAGCAAGATAATCCAGTACAAAGAATTTGCAAGCACACAAAAAATATCTCAATACAGACTGGATGCCCTGGAAGACATCATTCAATACCTTGATACCAAAGGGACTGTTTATATTGTCAGAATCCCAGGATTTAAGGGAGTGATGGATATAGAAAATGCTTTTTCTCCTGACTTTAATGATATAATAGGATCTATTGCCAAGAAAAATGACGTGAAATTTCTTGACTTTTCTTCACAGTATGATAAGTACATCTATACAGACGGAAACCATATGTATAAAGAATCCGGGAAAATATTTACGGCCCAGATTGCTGATTCTATTCTTCTGGATAAGAAAATATTAAAATAAATTTTTCCTGAAATTAATATTGAACAAGCCCGAGCGGATACTTGGGTAATCTGAAACCAGATATTTAACGATCATTCCCCATTTTTTGAATGTCGGAGCAACGGCGATCTCAAAACTGCGAAGCATTCTGTTGATATGAAGTTTTACATTTTCGGGGACGGTTTCTTCATTTTCAGCCCATGTATTCAATTCTCTCCAAAGCAAAACACGTGTTTTGGCAGGATTTATTTTCCCTGAATCTACTTTTGTGATTCTGTTGTTCTCATGTACTCCTCTTAAGGCGATAGCTTTATCATTAATGCCTGTATAAAGCTTAAGATAATAGGCGAATCTTATGGTGATTTCCGAGTCCTGATGAAGCCTGAGAGAGGTTTCGAAAAATCTGTCCATTTTTGTTAAAGAGGATTTTCTTAAGGTTAAAGTATCCAGGTGAATAAGCCCAAAAGTACCGCGTAAACTTATCAGGCCCAGATAAACATCTTCAGGATTGGTTTTTTTGTATACTGTATCCAGTTTATCTTTATAAATAGGATAATACTGTTCCCTGGCTTTCTCCGAATAATATTTTACCCCGATAGCTCCATAAACGCCTTCTACATCAGGATTTTTAAAAAGCTCCCTTTCAGCATCGAATCTGTTGGGTAAATAATAATCATCCGCATCCAGAAATGCGATAAAATCTCCTGTCGCCTTTTCCATTCCTAAATTTCTGGAGGCTCCCGCACCATGATTCCCTTTGTCGGGATGCTGGTAAAGTTTAACCCTATCGTATTGTTCGGCTAATTTCCGGCAAACCTGAAGAGCATTATCCGGAGACTTATCTTCAATTAAGACAACTTCATATACTTCTTCGAATTGAAGAGCGGATTCTACAGCCTGCGAGACATATTCTTCAGCATTATAAACGGGAATGATTACGGATATTTTCATTATTATCGTTTGAGATAGGTAAAACGGTATTGTGTTTTTAATATTTGAGGGTCTTTGATTACTTCTAAAAAGGTACAAAAATATTTATTTAATCCTGTTTTTAAGGATAGATCAAATGATTTATAAGTTAAATAAATCTTTCTTTTACAATCTGAAGGCAGCGTATTGGAATCTGCCCAGTCATGCAATGATTTCCATAAAAGCAGCTGCCTCTCATTATACTGCGGTGAATATCTTATGATTTTTGTAATCCTGTTATTGTCATGAATCCCTCTTATGGCAATAGCTTTATCTATAATCCCTGATTTTAAATAGCAGTGATAGGCCAGTTTAATGATAAAATCGGAATCCTGATGTACACGAAGATTTTCGTTGAAGCGAAGATTATTCTTTACCAGCACTGATTTTCTGAGGGTAAGGGTATTCAGATGAAAGAATGTTCCAAAGACCTGAGAAGTCAGTCCTAATAAGCCTTTCAAAACAGTTTCACCTTCCGCAGGGAAATTAACGGTGGTCAATGAGACATCTTTAAACTTATCCTGAAACTCTTTTCTGCCTTTTTCAGATAAATACTCTACGCCGATAGCTCCAAAAACACCTTCAATTTTTTGTTCTTTAAAGGCTTCTTGTTCAGCATTAAAACGATTGGGAAGATAATAATCATCAGCATCTAAAAAAGATATAAACTCGCAGCCTGCTTTTTCAAGACCTAGATTTCTTGTAGCTCCCGCTCCATGATTTCCTTTATCCGGATGTTGATATAATTTAATCCTTGTATCTTTTAAGATCAGTTTCTGACAGATTTCTAATGAATTGTCGGTGGATTTATCCTCAACCAAGACAATTTCTTTTACTTCTTCAAACTGTAAAGCAGAATCTACCGCTTTTTCCAAAAAGGCAGATGCATTGTAAACAGGTATAATTACAGAGATATTCATGCCTTGCTATATATGGCTTTTAATTTTTCACTGACAATATGGGGATCGTGGTTCTTTTTAATTCTTTCCAGGGAATTGGCTGACTTTTCAGGCAGCTGTTCCGGGTTTGTAAAAATACCTTCCAAAATATTTTCAAGCTGTATTTTCAGTGTTCTTTTTAGTTCTTCCCGTTGTTCATCAGTAAAATAAAGGGCCTGTTTTAAACGGTTTTGAGGAAGATGAATAAGCCATCCGCAATCTTCATTATTGATTTCCGGCAAGGCACGTATGTCTGTCGTAATCACAGGAACGCCTGCTGCCTGCATTTCCAGAACAGAGAATCCATAGGTATCCGACCAAGTGGGCAAAAGACCGATATGTGACTGTTTAATAAGCTCTAGCACTTTTTCATTAGGGATATTTTCAAAAATATCAATCCATTCTTCTTTTTTTAATATTTCTTTAGTTTCCAGGGCTTCTTTTTCGGTAACTCTGGTTACGTAGTTATCCGTTTTAAATGACGAAACAATACTAAGCCTGAAATTGTATTTCTGTCTTAACTTCTTCAAAACTTCCATCATCTCAGGGCCTCCTTTCAGATGAAACTGTGTGCCTACGAAAATAAGATTGAAGATTTCCGTGTTTTGGTAAATCTCCTGTGAGTTTCTCGGGATAATTTCCTGCGATGGATGGATTACTGAAAGTTTGGATTTTATAATTTCCTGAAATTCGGGGTAGTTCTTTAAAAGCTCCATCTGGATATTGGCAGCTGCATTTGAAATTGAGATAATTCCCAGGCAGTTTTTTTTGCAAATCTGTTTGAGGGCATTTTCTGTTTTTTCATTACGGATATGCTGAGGTTCAGTTTTCTGATGATCATCTTTAGTTTCAGGGAAACGCGGAACAAGAGTCTCAAAAGAAGTTACCCATTTCTGGGAAGAATAATTGATATCATTGTAAAGATGAAGGATATCAATCTTAGGGTTCTGATAAAAGAAATACCTTCCTCCAATATCCATCTTTTTTCTGAATAAAATTTTCCTGACAGTAGATAATGAATGAAAAAGATTGTTGTTCTTTCTTAGAAAAACATAGTGGAATTCAGAAACTTTATTTAAAATATTCCTTTTAATGGGATAGCCCTTTTCTGCCAGTCCTATTCTCATATTACTGTAAATGATTTTTATTATTTTGAAACCAGAGCGCTAAGATCAGTAGACTCCAATGCTGATGATGGTGATCCAGTTTTTTCTGTACCTCGTTAAAATCTAAAAACTCAAAAATATAACTGTTTTTATTTTCAAGAAGATCTTTACTTAGTTCCTGAAGTTCCTGTTCTTTGAACCATTCTTTTACAGAAGCCGCAAAGCCATTCTTTTTACGGACTGCAATTTCTTCTGTCCATGCTTGGGAATAGGCCTTTCTCAATATAATTTTATCCTCCGTTGAATTGACTTTGTATTGCCATGGCATCTGGATGCAGAATTCCGCAAAATCGATATCCAGAAACGGGATTCTTACCTCTACAGAATTGTACATGGAAGTTCTGTCGCCCTTCAGTAGCATATTGCCAGGGACATATTTTTCCAGATCGATCCGCATGAGATCATTAAAATCTTCATTAGTAGGCTTAAAACTGAAATCCTGCCCGGGAATTGCCTCGGTAATGCCCAGTTTTCTGATTTCAGAAACGGTAAAATAATTCCGGACCTTATTCTGATGATAATCTATAGTATCGCGATATTCTGCTCTTACACGCCTTTCAGAACCCATATCCCTGAATTTACCGGCCAAAAGAATCATCTTTGAAAGATAGTCCGGGTAATAGCCTTTTTGGGAAAGGTTGATATTGTATTTATAAAAAGTATAGCCTCCAAAAAGCTCGTCGCCCACATCACCTGAAAGGATTACTTTCAGATTTTTCGCAGCTTCTTTGAAAATAAGATGAGTCGGGAGCAGGGAAGAATCCATTAATGGCTCATCCATGTATGAATAAACTTCCTGTAAAGTTTCGGGAATCTTCTGTTTTTTATCTAAAAGAATATGGTGGTCTGTTTTGTATTTATCTGCAATAGCCTGTGCATACGGCATCTCGTTCAGGTCACCGCTTTCGTAGCCATACACCAATGTTTTTATATTTTCTTTATATTTCGAAGCAACGGCAACAATGGTACTGGAATCCAGGCCTCCTGAAAGGAAAGAACCTACGGGAACATCGGCTACCATTTGTTTTTTTATAGCGTTGTCTAAAAGATATTTAAATTTTTCAATACTCTCATCCATGCTCAGTTTTGAGGTTTCAGGAGGGATCGTCCAGTAAGGTTTTATATCTATTTTTCCTGCCTTGTATACCAGAGTATGGGCAGGTTTAAGATTGAAAATATTTTTATAAATTGTTTTATGAGGATGAATGTAGCCGTTTTTTAAATAATAGGCGATTTGTGCTTTATCAATTTCGGGCTTTATTAATCCTGATGCGAGAATGGCTTTAATTTCGGAAGCAAAAATAAACTCACCGTTTTTACCAACAGCATAATAGAAGGGTTTCTCTCCGAAACGGTCTCTTGCACAGAACAGCTCCTGCTTTTCCTCATCCCAAATTGCAAAAGCAAACATTCCCGGAAGATCATGAATCAGATTTTTTTCTTTTTTCTGATACATGGCAAGCACCACTTCAGTATCTGAGTTTCCGTGATAAGAATAGTCGGAATACTGATCTTTTATAGCCTGATAGCCATAAATCTCGCCATTCAGAACGATGCATTCCTTTTTTGTACTGGAGAACATGGGCTGTTTTCCATTTTTAGAAAGATCTATAATCGAAAGTCGGCGATGGCCTAAAGCCGCATTGTCATAAAATTCATGATGTGAAGAATCCGGACCACGGTATGCGATGGCGTCCGTCATCATTTGAATTTCGTTTTGATAGTTTCTGGCATTATTGGTTATAATTCCGGCTATTCCGCACATAGCTTATAATTTATTTATTTTTTTGATTCTTTTTTGCAAATCATGTTTTATTTTAATCGCATAGAGCGCTCTGAGAAAATTTCTTTGATTAATATAGATTTTACTAAAATTTATATTAATATCAAAGCCGTTTCTCCATATAATCTCACGGTATTTCTTTAACAGTAATTCGATGAAATTTTCAGGAAATATTTTATAATAATTTTTAATAATATGTTCACAGAATAGGTAAGTGGCCAATTGCTTATCTCTCGTAGAGTTATCCATCCCTGAAATGCTCTCGCTTGAAATTCTTACTCCTACTTTTGCATCCTGTATAAACAAAAAATCTTTCAGGTCTGAAAACTCAAGTATTGCCAGATCATCGGAATGCCATGCTAAAGGAAATTTTTTGAATCTATATTTCTGATACATTTCTTTACTGAAAATATTTTCTGATAAACTGTTGGGAAACTGGCTGCTTATTTTTTTGATTAAAAAGTCTTTTGAAGAAACAATATTCTCCAAATGAGTAGGATTTCTTGTTTGAATTCCATTTTCATCTATAATATATTGGGAGAATTTTACTAAAGAAATTTTATTTTCCTGAATTTTTTCCAGATTTTTATAAAACATTTCCACTACATTATCTTCCAATATATCATCATCACCCAATATCATTATCCATTCCTCATGTTTAGCTTCGTCAATGACTCTTTCCCATTGTAAAGCCAGGTTTTTACCTCCCAGATTTTCTTTATAGGTAAAATATTTATAATGGGTACTTTTTAATATTTGACTGATAAGATCTTCCGGATCTTCCGGACTAGCATCATTCCCTATATATACATTAAATCTTTTATCGGTTTGCGCTTCAACAGACTTCAATGTCTCCGAAAAAAACTTTTTTTTGTAATAAGGAACTATAACTGCTAACATATAAAAAAGGATTTAAATGTATCAAAAGAAATTAAATTCAGGCTTTCTTTTCTATGCTTGTCAAAAGTATAATATTCAAAAAAAGTATTTTCAATTTTATTGGAAGGTCCAAAATTTACTTTTCTTGAAATAACGCCAACGCCCCAATCTGTATCAATACAACAAGAATAGATGTCTTCTCTTTTTCTGTTTTTGACAAATGCTTTCCATGTTGTACCATTCCAAAGAGTTGAAGCCGGGGACAAAATATAATCATAATTTTCTGAAGCATGAAATTCAGTAGGAGGGTTACAGTCGTGCATCACAATAAATCCATCTTCTTTAAGATAATCTAAAGAGTTTTGTATATCTTTTTCCACCTGTTCCGCAAGATGAGAGCCATCAATGAAAATAACATCAAATTTTATATCACTTCTAAGGGCTTTTCCTGTTTTCAGCATTTCAAAAAACTCATCACTTGTGACTTTAAAATCTACACTGTTTTCAGCATTTTCATAACCAGGGTCAACACTATATTTTTCCTGAGAGGAAATCTTATTAAAGTTATCATTTGGATTTCTTACGCCTATTTCCAAATAGACAGTTGGTGCAGTAAATTGTTGCAAAAGAAAACTAATGATATCTGTTCTTAAAGGAGTTTTTTCGATTTCCTCAACAAACTTTTGTTTAGCATGAATGTGATATTTATTATTAAGGTATCTATTGGCTAATTCTAATTTTCTAAGTTGAAATTTTATAGCGTTTACTCCAGGTATTTTCATAATTTAAGTGTTAATTGTATATGATTATTCAGAATAAAGATAGGAATATTTTATTTTTTCTGAAATTGAGAGGGAAGGTATAAGGTAAATCTGCCTGCTTTTACAACTTTATATTGGTCAGGATGATTTACGAATTTTAAAGGTACGAATTCTTTTGGGCTGAAAGGATAATCATTACTTTCAACATAAATATAATCGTCCGGGGTTTTACCGGTTTTTTTAATAATATAATATAAATAATCTTTTAATGTGAAATAATAATAGATAGGAGGGCTGGCATCAAGTATATACAGATACCCCATCAGATGATTGCTTGAATAAATTACATTAGGCTGGTTTTGGAGATAAGGACGTAAATCTTCTATGTCCTTTTTCCTTTGCTTGTCCAGATACAGGTCATATCCGTTCACCTTTACTTTTTCTGTCTGCTCTGTAAAAACGAAATCTTTCCAGCTCTTTTCCTTTAGCAAATTTGGAAAAACCAGGTATTGATAAACAAAAAGAATAATAAAAGCCGCATATACTCTTACATTATAAACAGATAAAATAATGATGGAAAGGGGAAGATAATAGTAAACGTTATATAAAGTTCCTCTTACTTCGAAATAAGTACCCGATCCGAATGAAAGACCAAACGGAATCAACGATAACACAATAGGCATGGTTTTCTTTTCAAGGCTGACATCTTCAAGAGAATATCTGTAAATCAGCAGCGCGAGAAGCACATAGTTGAGATAAATAAAAGGATAAAACAGGAACGAGATCACAAAAATGATTCCCATTACAAGCAGTATATAATTGGTCAGATGAATTTTATTTTTTGAAAATCTATGTAAATACCCGATTAATAGTAGCGCAGGCAGGAATATAAAACCTGCCACTTTTAAAATCCATACAAGATAAAATCTTTTAGGATGTTGCTTAGTGTGGTATTGTTTGTAATATTTTATCCATTCAAACTGAGAAATGAATTTTGAAAAACTTTCAATAAATGTAAAATAGAATGCAATTCCCAATAAGCCGCCGGCAATTATAAAGAAGATAGGTCTTTTATCTTTTTTCCAAAAATTAAATAATAAAAAAGCTGCAATGGGAATGATAACGACGGTGTGTGGAATGCCATTAAACAATAATAGCCCCAAACAGAATCCGGAGATTATTAATGGTATTAATTTATTGTAAATCAGATAAATGAATATGGGTGCTAAGGAAATATTTATAAGAACCGTATTGCTGATATATTGGTGCAAAACAATATTACTGATTCCCCAGCTTACAAAATTGACAGTAATTCCCAGGAAGCCAATTAAAAAGGCATTGACTTTAAGCTTATAGTATTTTGCTGCAAAGAAATAAACAATAAAGGTGGAAATATTCAGTAGCGCGTACGTTATTATTCTGAAATGGTATGTATTTTCTGTAAAAAGAAATTTGAAAATTCTGTAAAAATTGGTAGAATCTACAGTAGGTAAACTTTCATGATCTTTGTAAAGGAAAAGATAAAACGCTTCATCATTAAAGATAAAGCCCTTATCAAGGTTGGAGTAAACAATATAACCGATGAATAATGAACCAATAACAAATATCCAGCTTAATAAATTTTCATATCTGAATTGAGATTTTTCCATGAATTATTTTTTTTGTGCCCAAATACTGAATCCTGAAGCGACATTCTTACTCATTGGATAGAATTGGAATAACACATCCAAAAACTTAATGGGGAAGGTCAGAACCATAAACAGTAAATAAAGTATTGTATGAAGCGGTTTTATTCCGAAGGAAAAAACCAGCGCAAACCATTCCTGAACTACCCAGAGCATTCCTGATGTAGGTCCGATAGATTTCAGCTTTAAAATGTCAAATTCTCTGAACTGATGCTTCATTCCTTCATAAGTGAACCTTTGAAAATCATATGGGGATGCGTGGAAAGGCTGCATAAATGGGATGAAACAATAAATTCTGCCTCCAGGTTTTAATATTCTGTGAATTTCAGAAATTACTTTCTGTGGATTAGGAACGTGTTCCAAAACTGCAATATTGATGATGTAATCTACAGAATTGTCCTTAAACGGGATATTCTCGATATCGCAAATAACATCTACATTTTCGTAAGGAAGTAAATCTACATTCAGAAAATCTTCTCCGAGATCAGAACTTCCACTCCCTAAGTTTAAGGCAACTACATTTTTGCCTTTAATTTCATTTCTGATAATTTTTCTTATATCAAATAAAGGTTGTGGATAAACAGGGCTTATAAACTCTATTAATAGATTGTATAATTTCCCGAATTTCTTTAATTTATATTTAATTTTATCAAGAAAATCAGTCACTACCTCTTCCTGAACAGGAACAAAAATATATTTTCCATCTTTTTCCTGAAATTGATCTTTAAATAATTCTGTATTAATTTTTTTCATCTTAAGTGTAGGTTTTTAAAGGTCAGTAATAGTATTGATTATTTTTTGCTGTTCAGTTTCATCAAGTTCATAATATAGAGGTAACCTTAAAAGACAGTCTTCAAAATGATCTGAGTTAGGTAGTTCGCCGTTGCTATGCTTTTGGGCATAAAATTCACTTTTATGTAATGAAAGATAATGGAAAACTGCTAAAATTTCATTTTTCTTTAATTTATTAATTAACTGAGTTCTGAAATCCAGATTTTTGCAGACTATATAAAACATGTGTGCATTATTGGTTGCGTTTTTTGGAATCGCGGGCAACGAAAAATTCTCATTACCTTTTAATCCTTCATAATATCTGTTCCAAATGGCCAGTCTTTTTTCCTGAATAGAATCTATATTTTCTAGTTGGGCCCAAAGAAAAGCAGAAATGATTTCGCTTGGAAGAAAGGAAGATCCTGTGTCTACCCATCCGTATTTATTGATTTCACCCCGGAAAAACATAGAACGGTTGGTTCCCTTTTCCCAGATAATTTCAGCTCTGTGTACAAACCTTTCATCATTAATAGTAAGCATTCCTCCCTCTCCTGAAATAATATTTTTGGTTTCATGAAATGAGAATGCTCCCAGATGACCGATACTTCCTAATGCTTTTTTAGTGCCGTTTTTGAATGTATAATAGCTGTCGATAGCCTGTGCCGCATCTTCTATGACAATAAGGTGATGCTTTTTGGCAATTTCCATGATTGTATCCATATCACATGCAATACCTGCATAATGAACGACAACAATGGCTTTGGTTCTATCTGTAATTAAAGCTTCAATTTTATTGGCATCAATATTTGGATTATCGGGATAAGAATCTGCAAAAATAATATGAGCATTTTGTCTCACAAAGGCAAGAGCCGTTGATACAAATGTATAGCTTGGAACAATGATTTCGTCTCCAGCTTCTATGTCTGCCAGAATAGCGCACATTTCCAATGCATCTGTGCAGGAAGTGGTAAGCAAAACCTTTTTGAAGCCATATTTTTCTTCAAAAAAAGTCTGGCATTTCTGGGTAAAGACTCCATTTCCGGAGATTTTTCCTGTAGCAACTGCTTCTTCTATATATTTTGTTTCTTTTCCTGTAAGGTAAGGTTTGTTAAAGGGAATCATTTGTTATTTTATTTTTCTTGCGGGGTTTCCTACGTAAGTGCCGGCTTCGTGAATGTCCTTAATTACGGTAGTACTGCCTCCCAGTTTTACATCATTTGTTATATTTTTATTATCAATAATCGTAGAATTTATTCCCAGAAAACATTTTTCACCAACTGAGACAAATCCTGCTATTTTTACTCCCGGAGCTAAAAAAGAGTGTCCCGCCACAATACTGTCATGCGCAATAATGCACCCCAGATTGATCAGACAGTTTTCAGAGATTACCACTTTCTTATCGAGAATGGTTCCAGGATAGATGACAGTCCCTTCCATGATTTGTACTGATGCATCACAAATAGTACTGGTGTGAATGATTGTGCCAAATGGAATATCTTTTTTATATTTTAAGAATATTTCCTTTCTTTTTTCCAGGTGATTATAGCCAATGCCGATAATTATTTCATCAAATTTCTTTTCTTTAAAAGCAGGGATAATTTCTTCTGTGCCACCCAAAATTTCATATCCGTTTTTTTTAGAGTGTGTTTCGAAATCGTCAAAAAAAATAACCTTTTGATAGTGGCCGTCGAGAATGGCAAAGTTTGCAATCTGCATTCCCAATTCACCGGAACCTATAATTGCAAGTGTTTTCATTTTGTGAAAATTTGGATTTTAAAAAGTTATTGGCATTGGTTTCTTTACTGAAATTTCTTACTTCAACAAAGTTTTTGGTGTACTGCATATCATCGTATACAACAAATAAGCCACTGATGGTTATAAGATCAAAATATTCCTTCCAGGCAATAGAGTTTGACTGAAGTATAAGTATTTTACTCATCACTATTATGTGTTATTTCTTCATCAATGATGTAAACCGGTCTGTTTTTCACCTCGTCAAAGGTCTTTCCTACATACAGTCCCACGATCCCAATACAGCAGATAATAACACCGGATAGGAACCAAATAGATAAAATAAGTGAACTGTATCCGGGCTCGGTGATTTTTCCCCGAAGGGTTTGAATTAAGAAAAAGATAGCCACAAAAACAGAGAGAACTGAAATAGCACCTCCGAAGCCTACACATATTTTCAACGGTTTGTTGGAAAAGGATACAATAATATTGAATGCTAAAGAAAAAAGCTTACCAAAGCTGTAATTACTTTTGCCTTCCATTCTTTCATTGTGCTCAACACTTATTTCATAACGGTTAAAACCTACCCAATTTACAAAAAGAGAAAATGCTTTAATGTAATCATTAATATTTAAAATACTGTTGATGACCTTTCTGTGGTAAATTCCAAAGTTGGCAACTTCTTCATTTACTTTCATATCGGTAAGGTAGTTAAAGGTGCGGATAAAGTACTGAGAAGTCAGTCTTTTGAAGGCATTATCCTTTCTTTCTTTTCGCTTAGCCTGTACCATATCATAACCTTCAAGAGCTTTATGGTAAAGTTTCTCAATTTCTTTGGGCTGATCCTGCATGTCGCAGTCCATGACTACAATCCATTCACCTTTAGCTTTGCTTAAACCTGCCATGATAGCCGGATGCTGTCCAAAATTTCGGCTCAGTCTGTAAATTTTCAGGTTTTTATTTTTTTCAGCAAGATCTTTCATGACTTCCCATGAATTGTCGGGGCTTCTATCATCTACAAGGATGATTTCATAGTTCACGCCAATCTTTTCAGAGACTTTATCAATTTCGGAAACTAAGGCAGGAAGTGTTTTTTCTGCACGATAGACAGGACTAACGATACTAATCATGAATTATGGGGAATAATAAATTTTTTTCAAATATATAAATAAAGAATTAGTTTTTTTAATTATAAAAATAATCCTTTGTTTGCTTATATATTAAGGAAACAGTTTCTTTCTTTTGTTATTTTTTCTTTAATTTTTAAAAGTTCAGAAGCATTTTTATGTATATTTCTATAGCTTTTAAAGTGTTTTTTAGCTTTGTCAAAATTTCCTGTCAAAGAATTTTTTATGATGCTTTGAATCAATGCTTTTTTTTCCCGTTGTAACGAATTTGGATGATTGGGATCTAAGATCTTCGTTTCTATACTCAAATCTTTGTACTTGTCATAGTTTATTTTGTTCAGGAGCTGTTTGCCATCGTGTACAGCTTTGCTACCAGGTACAAGGATTATTTTCTTTTTATGGAAATGAAGTCTGTTTATATATTCATTGTCTTCACCATAATGAAAGAAAAAAGGATTAAAACCGCCTACAACCTCTATTGTTTCTCTGGGTATAAGCCAATGGGCTGCATTTACAAAAACAAGCTCATAATATGGTTTCAGGGTCTGGAAATAGAGATCGGAAATAAGTCTGGTTGTATCATAATTTAAGGCAATATACTTGTCAAGGAATATATCCATCCTCTTTTCAGTACCATCTGTATGCACAGGGCTTATAATTCCTATTTCTTCTTTTTTCGGGTATCCGGTATATACATGAAGCATATTTTCAATGGTGTCAGGATAAATCCAGGCATCCTGGTTCATGAGATAAAAAAAATCCGCCCCTTCTTTATAAGCTTTTTCTATACCTATATTATTAGCTTTTCCAAAACCTAAATTTTCAGCAGACTGCATGAAGTCGATTTCCGGGAAATGATTTTTAATATATTCCTGGGTCCCGTCTGTAGATCCGTTATCTATGACAATGCATTTTACAGGGACTGAAGAATGCTTTAAACTCGTAAAACATTTCTCAGCCCATTTCATGGCATTATAAGTAACAATAATAATGTGGATATTCAACATTTTAATTTTAAATATACTTTTGGGTTAAAGTTTCCAAATATTCTTCCGGTTGTATTCCCAAGAAAAAAGAGGTTATATCTTCGTCAAAATCTACTTTATAAAAATCGCCTTCATCTGATTCTGAAAAATGGGCAGTCTTATCTGTCTTTTTTTCAATGGCACTGATGATTTCTTTAAGGTTATAATAATAGGGAAAAGCAAGATTAACGGTTTTGTTTTCATGGTTCAGGCAGTGAGATCCCAAAAATTTTGAAATATCATCAATGTCCAAGAGTAGTCTTCTGGCTTTTAGGTGAATGGGAAATTCTTTCTGATTCGCGATTTTAGTTTTCAGGAAATTAAAAAGCGTATTAGGATTTCCTCCTTTGCCTACAATATTTCCAATTCTTAAAATAAGAAAGCTTCCGGCATTGTTTTCAATATAATTTTCGATGTTTTTTTTGTGAATTACATAGGGGCTATCCTGCTTGGACTGATCGTAAATGCTTAATGTAGAAAAATAAACCAGTTTTTTTTCTTTATTTTCATCATGTACAGTTTTTAAAAAAGAAAGCTCTCTTTCAAATTCTGAGGTTCTTGTCTCCAGAGAGTTTGAAACGCCGGAGGCAAAGAAAATTGTGTCATTTCTGTCATAAGATTTTACAGCATTGGCTATAATACCATTTCCGATAATCATACGTTGGTTTTTTTCATTAGGTGTGTTATATAAGGGGAACAAAATTCCATATTTATATCTTGTAAATCAATGGTTTTTATTTTAAAAAATCAAAGATATGAAAATAGTATTTCATTTTTATTTGGGTTATAAAACGATCTGGAAAAGGGATTTTCTTAAGATAGTCTCTGTATTTTCTGTGACAGTAATGGATGTATCCGGTATTCAAATCTGTATTTAAGTGTAATCCGGAGACTACTTGTTTCACGAAAGGATATCTTTTGAATAGTACAAAAATACTTTCACGGGTCAGCGGTTTTTCCTCTTCAGCAGTGAATTTTGAGACCGTATTAAATCCAATATTCTGTTTAGGATGAATTCTGTATTCTCCCAGAACAGAATTTTCTATCCAAAGTGAATTCTTATCAGCAGCAAGAAGAAGAAGCTCATAATCGTGAATGATCGTCTCATTGACTCTTTTCAGGGGCAGGTGCTTTTTTAGAAAGATATTTCGTACTGCCATACTCATACCGGGAAATACATTTCCCTGATATAATAAACGTCTGATTATTTCTTGGGAATTCTTATAATGCTCAGGGTTAAAGTTTTCAATGTCCCAGTAGTTCAGGCTTTCCTGGCTGTTCATAGATTCACCGAAAAGTTTAATATTATGACATACTGCATTAATCTCCTTATGTTTTTCGAAGATTCCACTGATCAATTTGGTTTTATTGCTGTACCAGTGGTCGTCCTGATCACACAAGAGTACAATGTCACCGGAACATAGGCTCATGGCCTTTTCAAAATTGCGCACATATCCTAAGTTCTCATGGTTTTGATAGACCCTGATCATCTCCGGATACTGTTCTGCATAACGGGAAAGTATTTCTAGTGTACCGTCTGTAGAACCGTCATCACAGATTATAATCTCAGAAACCGGCAGGGTCTGGCTCAGAATACTGTCCAGCTGTTCGGCAATATAAGCTTCGCCATTATAGGTGCATAGTGCTACAGATGAGGTCATGATATCTGGATTTCTCAGTTTTTTTTCTGAAAAAGGTTGTAATAGTATCTTTTTAGGGTAAGATATCCGGAAACTATCTTACCTCCGGTTGCTTTTTTAAATTCATTTCTTTGCTGGATATATTGGGTAGACCGTACTTCTATAATATGATACATTAATCTGTCATGAATATGATCTCCATATAATTTTTTCAGCATTGGGAATATTTTGATCCTTTGGTGAAGGATTTTGTATAAATCTGATGACATGCTGTTGTTATCTCCCTTACGATAATGAGCCAATGGCTCATCTACAAGAAGTGTTTCCGGGTTATTTTTTGTGATGTATATCCACATCAGCCAGTCTTCGCAGCTTGTTAAGGTAATATCAAACTGGAAATCCTCCAGAAGTTTTTTCGAGATCAGTGCACAATGGATAGGAATGCTGAATTTCAGATCCCATCCAAATAAGATTCCTTCAAAAGAAAGGTAGTCCTGCTCAACACGATTATATCCTGTGTATTGGGTTTGATTTCTGTAAATAGTAAATTGACTTACTATCAATGGATATTCTTTGTTTCCGGAAAGGCTTTTTGAAAATTTTTCGGGGTGTATGATATCATCCGAATCCAAAAACTGAATATAGTCCCCTGATACTTTCTTAAGCCCTGTATTTCTTGCGGAAGAAAGCCCTCCGTTTTTTTTATAAATATAGATGAATCGTTTGTCTTTTTGTGTCCATTTTATTGCTGTTTCTTCTGTATGGTCGGTAGAACCGTCATTTACAATAATACATTCCCAGTTTTGATGTGTTTGATCCAGAACAGACTGAAGACATTCATCCAGATAGACAGCTTGGTTGTAGCATGGCACGATTACGGAGATTAATGTATTGTTCATTACAGATGTTTATAGAATTTACATAAACCCAGAATATTTCCAAGTTTTACCCATCGGGAATTCTTAATTTCTCTTTTCAGATTTGTATTGTGGGTAGTTTCCTTATTATATTGCCCCATCCTGACATAGTTGTCTAAAAAAAATTCTTCGACATTAATGTTTCTTCGTTCAGCCATTTTTATAAGTGCCACCCAATGCCAGTAAGCTGCCTGGTCTTCACTTTTATTGGATATTCCGCCACCATGTATTCTGTACAGATAAAGATCTTCATCTATGTATTTTACCGGAGCAGTCTCACACATCTTCATGTACCAGTCTTTATCTTCAGCCATTTTCAGATAAGTATCAATGCCTGATGTCTTATTATAAATGGTTTTTTTTAACGTTGCAAAGTGGGAGATCTCTGCATGGAAATTAAAATATTTTTCATCCAGACCGGTAATTTGAGTTCCCTTATGGACTCTTATTTGATTCAGCTGATCATCGCAGAAAATAAAATTGGAATAGACCAAACCTACATCCGGATTTTCTGAATGTGTTTTAAATACAATTTCCAGTGCATTACTGGTTAAAGCATCATCAGGATCCAAAAAACCGCAGATTTCAGAACTGCTTAGTTCCACCAGTTTCCTTTTTGTGTATCCCACTCCTTTATTAGATGCATTGACATGAATCTTAAAACGGGAATCATCTTTAGTTATATTCCTGATAAGCTCAAGAGAATTATCCTTTGAGGCATCGTCCAAAATAACAGCTTCCCAATCTGTAAAAGTCTGAGCAACAAGACTGTCAAAGCATTCTTTGAAAAAATGTCCGTTGTTATAATTGGCGATTAAAATACTTATTTTGCTCATCCTTATTTTCCTTTTGATAATCCTTTTTTCAGGGCTTCCAGATAACCGAATCCTTGTTTGCGGTCCGGTTCCAGGATATTTCCTTCGGCCCATTCATTCCAGGATTTTACTACTAAAAATTTTTCAGTATAATTTTTATCTTTCAGAAAAGATGATGCTTTCTCAACCTGTTTTTCAAAAAGTTCCGGACTGTTATTTCCTAAAATAATTCCACGGGTACCACTTCTCGGAGTATTGTCCCAATTGGGAAGGATGCATGGAAAAGTATCAACATCTGTTTCCTCAAAATGAAGATCATTCACTACATCCGGTGTATTCTGAATATCAACAGGCTTCTGAAAATCAGTTGTTTTAAGTCCCAAAAGACCTTTAATTCTATTGGTATAATATTGTTTCGCAGATATATAAGGTTTTTTATTCATATGAGACCGCCATGACCTTATAAAAGCGTTTGATATTTTTGCCTGATAACCTAATTTCTGATACCCATGACTGTCTTCTGTTTTATTACTGGCAATTAAATAGAGACCTTCAAAACCGTTTTCTTTCGCCAGGCTCCTGAATTTCTCAAGATATTCCGGAGCTTTTTCCTGGATGTGCATCGGATCGTAGACTATCAGTACAGGCTTGTTATCTACTTTAATGTATCTGGGATCCTTAAAAAACGGCAGCAGATATTTAAAATGAGCTTCCAAATCCTCATCAGAATATATTTGCTCTGCCAGTACTTTATCTTTCAGGCCGTGCCAGATTCCAGACCATGTTTCGTTGGCCCAGCAGAAACAGAACGGGAAGTCCGGTTTTCCGGATTCCAGTACTTCATTGGCAATGCGCTCAAGCAGCTGTACTCCGTTTCCAAACCAGTAATGGTAATAAATAAAGCCGTATACCCCATAATCGCGAGCCATCTGGGCCTGCTGTTCTCTCACTTCGGGAACACGCAGGTCATAATATCCCAGATCTGCAGGGCAGATAGGTTGCTCATGGCCTTCAAATAAAGGTTTCGCCTTTCCTACATTAGTCCATTCCGTAAATCCTTTTCCCCACCATTCATCATTTTCAGGGATGGGATGGTACTGGGGAAGATAGAATGCAAGCGTTTTTATTTGTTTCATAAATTATTTTTCAAGTGTTTTTATCAGTTTGGCAGGTATTCCTGCTATAACAGAGTTCTTTGGAAAGCTTTTGTTAACAACGGAATTGGCTCCTATAATAGAATTTTCACCAATAGTGACTCCAGGTAATATACAGACTCCTTCTCCGATCCATACGTTATCCTCAATAATCACCGGGCCTTTGGAAGACAGAGGTCTTTCGGCCGGAACTAGGTCCAAATCTTCAACGCTTATGTTGCCATGATAATGGTCCGAAATATATATTCTGCTGGCCATAAGCACATTATTGCCAATGCTGATCTTATCAATGGCTCCAATGTGAACATCAGAGTTAAAATTCACATTATTTCCAATATGAATTTCCGGCTGGAAAGATGTTCCGTAAAAATTATCCCATGCCTCGAGCCTCAGGTTGAATAATGAGCTGAAATTATCACCTATGCTTATGTATTGGGGATTTTTAATCCAAAATGTTTCGGGAAGAACTGACTGTTTTCCGAAGATTTTGAAATTGGTTTTCGCCCAATTGTTATTCTGCTGCTGTTTATATTTTTTATAAGCTTCAGAATGCAAAATTCCGAATAAAAATTTAATAATATGTTTTTTTATAAAGCTCATATCTTTCCGGTTACTTTTCCAGTGATGAATAATACTCGTGAATCAGGCTGTTGATATTTCTTTGTTCCGCTTCTTCAAGTTCATAATAGAAAGGAAGTCTCAGCAGGCAGTCTGTAAAATGATCTGAGTTCGGAATATCAATAGGGGAGTTGTCTTTTAAAAAGAAATCGCTTTTATTCAGACTAAGATAATGGAATACAGGATGAATTCCTTTTGTTTTTAAGAACTGGATGAGGTTGGATCTTTCTTCATAGCTTCTGCAGATTATAAAGAACATATGGGCATTATTGGTTGCGAAAGCCGGTATTTCCGGCAGTGTGATGAAGCCTTTTTCCTGTAATGGTAACAGGCTGCTGTAATATTCGTTCCAGATCCTGATTCTTTTTTCCTGGATGGTGCCCAGGTTTTCAAGCTGTGCATATAAAAATGCAGAAAGTATTTCGGAAGGGAGAAAGGATGATCCGAGATCCACCCAGCCATATTTATTGACTTCTCCTCTAAAAAATGCACTTCTGTTGGTTCCTTTTTCACGGATGATTTCAGCACGTACATTATACTCAGGATTGTTGATCACGAGCATTCCTCCTTCTCCACAGATGATATTCTTGGTTTCATGAAATGAGAAAGCGGCGAAATCTCCAATGGAGCCTAATGCCTTTTTGGTGCCGTCGGAAAAAGTATAATAGCTGTCAATGGCCTGTGCAGCATCTTCCACGACAAAAAGGTTATGCTTTTTAGCCAGATCCATGATTTTTTCCATGTCACAGGCAACACCTGCATAATGTACAGGCACAATCACTTTCGTTTTTTCCGTAATATGCTTTTCTATTTCTGCAGGGTCTATATTGGGATTGTCGGGATATGAATCCACAAAAACTATTCTGGCACCGCGCAAAACAAAGGCATTGGCAGATGAAACGAAGGTATAGCTGGGAACAATAACTTCGTCTCCGGGCTGGATATCACATAAAATAGCAGCCATTTCCAGTGCATCGGTACATGATGTGGTAAGCAGCACTTTTTGAAAGCCAAATTTTTCTTCGAAAAAGGAGTGGCATTTCTTTGTGAAAATTCCATCTCCGGAAATTTTACCGCTTTTTACCGCTTCTTCAATATATTTAAGTTCGTTTCCTACTATAAATGGCTTATTAAATGGGATCATAGTGTTTTAAATTTTGAATCTTTAATTTTTATAAATCTTTTTTCAATATATGTGAAAGAAATGTAACTGATGAAAACAGTTACAAGAGGAATACCAATATATATTCCGATATTAAATACAAATATATTATTATAAAATGCTAATATCTTATAAAAAAGAGGGAATAGCAAAAACATCACAAAAGGATGGTACATATAAATCCCATAAGAAATGTTTCCCAGGTAAGAAAAATATTTGTTTCTGAAGGTAATTGGGTTCGACTGATTAATGCTGACGAGTATCAATAGCAGAAATATAAATCCTAAAATAAGATTCTGAATATACAGTTTGAAGATAGGAACTGTAATAAAAAATCCAATCAACAATAAGACTGCTATATAGATGAATCTACTTTTTGTATATTTTGTTATAGTGTCAGAATATTCTGAATAAAAATAACCTCCCAGCGAACCAATTGCCATATATTCAAATGGAATAATAGCGGTTATTGTGCTAAATATAGAATCGTAAAACTTAAAATTGATTATTATGAAGACTATCAAAATAGCTCCAAAAGCGACAGCCATCCATTTCCGGAAAAAAAAAGCAACAATGATGGGCCAGGCAATATAAAATTGCTCTTCAACCCCTACAGACCAGGATTGGGATGCTCCTACAATCGCTTTTCCTGCGTATAAAGCAAAATTAGGAAGAAATAATACATAAAGTAATATTGCTTTTAAATCATAATTTGAAGAATCTGTAATTCGGTTATAGTATGAAGGTGTTATTGAAAATATCTGAAAGGAATTTACCAAAGCAGGAATGAGAAGAAAAGAAATTAAAATGATGATATAGTACAATGGCCATATTCTGAATATTCTTCTGAGGTAGAATTTTTTAAAATCTATGCAGCTGTTTTTCTTTTTTTCTGATAATAAAAGATAGGTAATCAGAAAACCACTAAGTACAAAGAAAAGATGAACACCGTTTTTGCCTAAATGCTCGATGAAATATGCCGTATATTTTGAGGCAAACAAGGAATCTATTTTGTCCCGGTATTTGAACAGTTCAATGTGATGCAAGATGACAGCGAAAGCGGCAATTGCCCTTAATTCATTTAATCCGCCAAAGAAAATGTGTTTTTTTGAATCCATCTATTTATCGTATAAATTTAACAGGATTTCCTACATAGAGTCCTGATGTATTAATATCTTTAATGACTACACTTCCGCCACCGATCTGGGTTTTGGTAGCTATTGTAATGTTGTCTATAATGGTGGAATTAATACCTATAATGCACTGCTCTTTTATTTTTACAAATCCTGCAATGGCAACAGACGGAGACAAGAAAGAATGTTTTCCGATGACCGTGTCATGAGCCACTGTGCAGGAGATATTCATTAATACATTATCTTCGATTTTAACATTCTGGTCAATAATGCAGCCAGGATATATTACCGATCCCTGTCCGATAGTTACAGACTGATCTCTGTAACAGGAAGAATGAATAAATGTGTGAAACGGAACTTTTCCTTCAAGGTTCTGAAACAGTTCTTTTTTGACATCAAGATGCTTATAACCGATAGCAATCAGAACTGTATCAAATTCATTTTGCTGGTATTTTTCGATCACATCATGGTTTCCTCCAATAACAGGAATCTGGTCAATAATAGTATCCAGCGGCTGAAACTTATCAAAGAAAGCCACCACCTTATCGCTGGAGTCATGATGAATATGATAGGCAATCTGCTGTCCCAAATGTCCGGATCCTATGATGGCAATTCGTTTCATGATTTTTATAAATTATTCTGTGTTTTACTTATAAAGTTATATCAACTTTTTATCCTAAAATTATTTTATGGTCAGACTTGTAAATCAGATAACCGGATCTGTCATTACTGGAGTGAGCGGGTTTAAGATTATCTGATAAAAGTTCTTTTTTGATAATATAACTTTCTTCTTTACCGTTGATAACAGGAAGAAGAAATGCTGTTTCCTCCGATAAAAAGTAAACGCCGGAATAAGCTATTGACTGCACATTTTCAGGCAAGATATACTGGTCTAATGCTATATCCAGTACGGCCTGCAAATAATCGAATCCGGTAGATAGCTGAACAAGATCGGAACCGATAAAATCACCTCCCATACGGCTTCCGATTTCTATGGGATAAATTTTTCCGTCTTCAGTAATCATAAGTTCTATATGAGAAGCTCCGTTTTCAACCTTCGTTGCATTCAGAATCTGGTAACTGATCTTGCGAATTCTATTTTTGATCTCCTCGGAAAAAGAACTTGGCTGGTGATGTGCCAGTTCCACAAAATAAGGCTCTTCCGTTATTTCTTTATCTGTAATAGTAATAATGAGATGTTTCCCCTTACAACTAATGGTTTCTACGCTTACTTCTTTCCCTTTGATAAACTCTTCTGCTACACAGGTTTTAGAAAAGGAAACGTGTACTGCATTTTCTATAGCTTTTTTGCATTCTTCTTGTGAAGCTGCTTTTATCACGCCTAAGCTTCCGGATCTGTCAGACGGTTTTACAATGATAGGGTAAGTGAATGATTCAAAGTCTTTTATATTAAATTCAGAAACTGTAATAGATTGAGGAGATGCTATACCATTTTCCTCGAAGCATTTTCTCATTAAGGATTTATTGGTGGTCAGCAGTGAACATTCAATACTGTTCCCCGGCAATCCCAAATTGTTGGCTACATAGGCTATAGTGGGAATACAGATGTCCGTAGCTATGGTAAGAATACCATCTATTCCTATTTTTTTACATTCTTCAAGAATAATTTCTTTTTCTAAAACTGAAACGTCATAAAAACGATCGGCAATATCTTTACAAATAGCCTTGCCGTCGTCCCATGCAAAACAATGAACTTCCAGTCCGTTCTCTTTTGCTTTTTGAATAAGTGGCAGCTGTAAGTAGCTGGCTCCTAATATTGCAATCTTTTTCATTGTTTATTTTAAAGTTTGAGGGTGATATTTTTAGCGAATGTTATAAGCTTTCAATTTCCTGAATGTTTATAGAGTACTCCTTATTATGCCAAGTGGCAACTCCTGCGTCCATCCATGGCTTTTCCATTTGTTTCTTTAGAAAACCTTTTTCCCAATTGTGAGGAGTGTCAATCTTTTTTACTTTGATTATAAAAGTTGCAGAATTAAGGTCAATACCATTCATTGCTGCCCAAAAGGCACTAAAATCTCTTACACCTTTTATGACATTATTTTGGTTTATTTTATTATCCATTACTCTGAAACCCCATTTTGCCCATGTAGGGCCACTATATAGATATGTGCTATTAGTTCCGTCTTTATTGATGATGGGAAGCCATATTTCTTGACCATTTTTATTTAAATAAGTAAGAGCAATAATATGATTATATTCGCTGAAATGAGATTCTGTAAAAACACCATGATGTGTAATTCCCATATACGGTTTTGAGAATTTTTCAACACTTATAGATAGATTATTTATCCTTTTTCCTATTGCTGTATTTTCAAACCCACTTTTTACTATTGAATTATAAGATACTAGAATTTGAAATAATACGATAAACGATATTCCGATTGTAATTCCTGCTATTCTTAAATCTTTAACCGTAAAATTCTGAAGGATTTTAAATTTTTCTTCATCTTGAGGTAGTATTGGAGGTGTATAGCCGCAGTTTTCTTCCGTACAGCGCTCTGTATTTCTGTTTTGAGCCACATACTGATAGACCGCTTTTCCTGCATGATAAATCCCGGGAATACGTAAGATCCAGCTTAATGGTTTTAGGTAAGTGATGGCACTGAACACTTGAATATAGGTATCCAGTCCTTTATACACTTTTCCGTTTCGTACAGAATGAATATCATCCAGAAGGGTGTCTGTAGGAATATCTTTCAGTAACTCATTTTGTTCTGCGTAATGCTGTGCCGTTTTGAAATCAATCCTTTTTGAAATATCAAAATGTTGGATTGTGACCTTGGTGCGATTGCACAAAGGACATTCACCATCATAATAAAAAGTGAGCCTGGCCGGTTTTTCAGAGCTTTTAAATAATTTTTTCCACCAGGAAACAGGAACCATCAACAGGTAAATGGCACACATGCCCAATCCAAACCAAGGGATAGGATAGCAGATCAATATACCCAAATGTAGGCCCAATCCGATGAACAGTAGAGGGACCCTCCATTTCTTCCTGAAAAAAGTAAAAATAAATATAGTTTCAAATCCCAAAGTTAAATATCCTAAAAAGATCATTAGGTACTTTTGATCTAATAAATAGGGAATTGAAAGGAAATTAGTACATGGTACAGATGTAGGTAACCACATACCTAGGCCTTCTAACCAAAATTTTGAGTCATATTTATATAATGTAGAATCAAAATAAATCATGACTATTCCTACTATAACGGCAATATAATAGTATAATACACTTACGGTATCTGGCGGATTATAATTAAAATGTGTAGTAGAATATTTATATTTTAATAAGAGTCTATCTAAAGATAAGTGTTGTGATATTGGGAGAAACATTATTATAAAGTTAATCGATACATATATATAAAACATATGGTACTCATAGCTATTGATACTTCCAATAAGAATAATGGTCATCAGATAATTGATAATGGTTGCCAGTCTTGTGAAAAGTCCCAGCATGATAAAAATAATGGCAATCATCCATATTTTTATAGGGATTCCAAAGTCAATTTCCGCGGGTTCTAAAAAAGGAATCTTATCGAAGATTAGGTGTCTGAAATAATTGAACTGGACAACATCACAGAATAACACCAATGTGTAGGCAATTCTGAAAATGGAAAGCCCAAGCCCGGAAATTTTTTTATTATAAAGTCTTCTGATCATTTTGTTCTAAAATTTTGGTGAAAATTTCTTCTGCATATTCATACGATGAAAATTCCTGAACCTGCTGTACCGCATTTTTTGAAAAAATTGCATATTGGTTTTTATCCAGCTCGAATATTTTTTTAATTCCTTCTGCCAGCTGGAGGCTGTCTTTCATGGGAATTTTATATCCGTTGTAATTGTCTATAACCATATTGGTAAGTACTCCGGTATCGAAGCCTACAACAGGAGTTCCGCAGGCTAAAGCTTCTGAAACCATCATAGGGCCAGAATCCTCAATAGAAGAGTTAACAAAAACATCGGTTGCCTGATATAATAAGGACAACAGTCTGTAGTCCTTTATATAATCTATTTTCTGCTTCTTAAAGGTAACCCTGTCAAATTCCTTATTTATACTGTTGGAAACAACTAAAAGGTTTATTTTCTTTTTCAGATCTTCCGGAAGCTGCTGATCAAGGATTTCTAAAGCTTCAATAAGATATTTAAAGCCTTTTCGCGGATCTTCCATATTCTGTGCTCCGGTGAGAATATAAAAATTATCATCGGATAAAGAGAAAATATTTTTAGCTATACTTTTGTTCTTATCGTTGAGCAGGGTAGTATCTATCAGGCTGTTGATATTGTAGATGGTCTCCTGTTCCCTGTAGATTTTTGATTTTTTTGCCTGTTCCAGAGTTAAGCCCGATCCTGCAATAATTTTGAAAGAGGCTTTTTGAGCATTTTGATATTTTCTTTCCAGATTATCCTTTGCCACGTGTTTTTGGGATTCATCGGGAATTGCCGGACAGCTATCACAACTGTTCATATAGCCTTCGCATCCCCAGGAAAAATGGCATCCTCCTGTGAAATGATTCATATCCACGGTGATATTGTATATCTTGGCTTGTGTAGCTTTTTGAATATTGAAAAGATCCGTGCTGTTTAGAAAATCAATAGTCATACCGGTAAAAATATAATCCGGGATAAAACCTACTGACTTTAACAGGCTGTCTACATTGATATTCTCTGTAATTTCGTCTTTGCTTAGAAAAGAATACTTACCGTCTGTGGTTAATGTTTTTGTTACTGCAGCCTGAGGATGGGGCTGTATCAATTTTGCTTTTATTTTCCGTATTGCCCGCTCTGCTAAAGATAGGGTTTTAGTAACAGGAGAATGCTGTACATGAATATAAGGTTTTATAAAATCATCAGCTTTTGTTTTATTCTTTACGCACATCACTACTTCATGTCCCATATTTTTTAAAATATGAGCCACTTTGTACATAGCTTCATAGGCACCGTTTACATCCCCTGTAGATAAAACTAATATCTTTTTCATATTTACCACCTTACATCCATATGACAGGAGGATGAATGATCCCATTATCAGTATCTCCTGTAAGAAAGTTTTCGTGCCCTGTTTCAACAATATTGATCTGGACGCCTCCCTTTATATAATCATAAAGCTCAACTCCCGGAGTATCTAATGCCACGGAAAGTATATAGGTATTGGGAATAAGTTTATAGCCTTCAATCTGTATAGACAGACTGTTTTCATGCATGTCACCAAATGTTTTTCTTGTAATGAAAATAACATTTTCAAACTTGTCTAAAATGGCAATATTAACGCGGATACCCTTATCAACGCTTCTGTTGACATAATCTATATTGATGTTAATATTATCGGTATGGCTGAACTCCATGGTCTCAATATTCTTACTATTGAAAATCTTAACATTATGGATTTGAGCCTTTTTGCTCAGATCTTCAATGTATTTGAATTCAGAATTTGGAGATAATTCGTGGATGATATAGTTTTCCAAAACTTTATTGATGCTTCCCTGATCTGCAAGCTGACCGTTTTTCATAAGAATACCGGTATTGCATAACTGTTTTACGGCAGCCATATTATGGCTTACAAATAAAATGGTCCTTCCTTCTCCTTTGGTAACATCACCCATTTTTCCAATGCATTTTTTCTGGAAATCTGCATCTCCTACAGCCAGAACCTCGTCAACGATAAGGATTTCAGACTCAAGGTGTGCGGCCACTGCAAATGCAAGGCGCACATACATCCCCGAAGAATATCTTTTTACCGGAGTATCTATGTATCTTTCCACTCCTGAAAAAGCAACGATCTCATCAAATTTTCTTGTGATCTCTTTTCGTGTCATTCCGAGAATGGCACCATTGAGGAAGATATTTTCACGACCCGTCATTTCAGGATGAAAACCTGTACCTACTTCCAATAAAGAGGCAATTCTGCCGTTGGTTTGTATTTTTCCGGTGGTAGGTTTGGTTACCTTACTCAGAATTTTCAGCAGGGTAGATTTTCCGGCACCGTTTCTGCCGATGATGCCTACAGCACTTCCTTGCTCGATTTCAAAATCGATATCACGGAGCGACCATACATATTCAGAATCTCCCTTCGTTGTTCTGTCGTTGGCTTCCCCAATTTTTAAATACGGGTCTTCCTTGCCTCTTACTTTGTGCCAAAACCTGTTCAGGTCATGAGAAAGCGTACCTGTTCCCACTTGTCCGAGACGGTATTGTTTTGATATATTTTCTGCTTTTAAAGCCAGCATAGTTTAATTGGAATTTAAAATTAATAAAAAGATGGTTTCCTAAACAGTATCCATGAAGGTCTTTTCAACCTTATTGAAAACAACAACACCTATCATCAGAAGGATCAAAATGATCACTGAGCTGATTCCCAGCATTGCAGGTGAAAAATCTCCGGTACCGATCCATGCATATTTAAAGCATTCAAAAATACCTGTCAGTGGATTATAATAAGCCAGCTTTTTGAAAACTCCCTGCAGTGCAGATACCGGATAAATTACCGGAGTTGCATACATATACAGGCTTATTCCGAACCCCAACAACATGCTGAGGTCTTTGTACTTGGTAGTAAGTGAAGAGAAAATCATTCCGACTCCTAAGGCGAAAAAAGCCATCAGGATGATAAGGAACGGGGTGGCAAGAACCCAGATGTTGGGATGAACTTCTCCTTTGGAAAGGTAATATATCCAGGCCAGAATAAATAAAAGGAATTGTACTGCAAACCGCATCAGATTGGAGATCACTATTGACAAGGGTGTTACAAGTCTTGGAAAATAAACTTTTCCAAAAATACCGGCATTTCCTGCAAATGTATTAGAAGTTGCGATAAGTGAGGTTGAAAAATAATTCCAAAGGGTAACTCCTGCAAGATAAAATAAGAGAGGAGGCCCATCTGTAGGAAGTTTAGCTATTTTCCCGAAAACAACAAGATATACAATCGTAGTCAGGATAGGGTTAACAAAAAACCAGACCGGTCCCAGTACAGTTTGTTTAAAGCTGGAAACAAAGTCTCTCTTAACAAACATATAGACCAGATCTTTATATCTCCAGACCTCTTTAAGTTTTAGGTCAAATAAAGAATGCTCGGCATCAATCGTTTCTGTCCACTTCTGCTGTGGTTCATTCATTTGTGTAAGTTTTTGCAAATTTAAAATATTTAATTCTTATTTAGCTTTTTCAATTAATGAATAATTATTCATATAAAACCGAAACCAACAACTAATATATTAATATTTGTTATTATGAACAAAAAACTATTAGCCATAAAGCCAATAGTTACTGAAGTTTATAATAAGAATCTTATTTGTTAACGAATTGTTTGGAATATTCACTGTATGAACTTTCACCTGAAATAGATTTTGGCTCTGCTTAAATATTATTTCTTTAATTTAAAATTCGTTAACAGCTTTGATGATAGCCTGAATCTCTTCCTCTTCCAAAACAGAAGAAATTGGAAGGCTTAGTACCTCATGATGCATTTTCTCTGTGATGGGGAATGAGAGGTGGCTGTACTCTTTGTAGGCTTCCTGCTTGTGAGGCGGGATAGGATAGTGGATAATGGTACTGATGCCTTTTTCCGTTAAATAAGCCTGAAGCTCATCTCTCTTTTCTGTTCTTATCACGAAAACATGCCATACATGCTCTTTTTCGTCAGCTGGATTTTCAGGAAGGATAATCTTAGGATTGTTGATCTCAGAGATGAATCTTTTGGCTATTTTTCTCCGGGTATCGTTTTCATGGCCAATGTATTTTAGTTTCACATCCAAAACAGCGGCCTGAATTTCATCCAGCCTGGAATTTAATCCTTTATAAATATTGACATATTTCTGGCTTGAACCGTAATTGGCTATAGCGCGTATGGCCTCGGATACTTCTTTGTCATTCGTGGTTACGGCTCCCGCATCACCTAAAGCACCAAGGTTTTTCCCGGGATAAAAGCTGAAGCCTGCAGCATCGCCTAGGTTTCCGGATTTAATACCGTTCCATTCCGCACCGATTGCCTGTGCATTGTCTTCTACGATCTTTAGATTGTATTTTGATGCGATATTTTTAAGCTCTTCGGAAAAAACAATTCTTCCCTGAAGATGAACAATGAGAATGGCTTTTGTTTTCGGTGTTATTTTTTCTTCAATTTTTGAGATATCAATATTATAGGTATTGGCATCCGGTTCTACAAATACAGGGATAAGTCCGTTATCTGATAAAGCCAGGACTGAAGCGATATAAGTGTTGGCCGGAACAATGACTTCATCACCGGGTTCCATGATGCCCAGCTCAATATAGGCACGGAAGATAAGACGCAGAGCATCCAATCCGTTGGCTACTCCTAAGGCGTATTCTGAACCGACATATGATGCAAGGTTGGTCTCGAAGTTTTTAAGCTCGCTTCCCAGCAGGTACCAGCCGCTGCGGAAAACACTTAAAAGTTTATTTTCAATTTCCTCCTGATATTTAAGGTTTATTTTTTTTAAATCTAAAAAATTAATCATTTTCGTAACCGTTTTTTATTTCAATTTTCAAAGCTCCACTTTTCCAAGGCATTTCTTGAGAAATTATAGAGCAGTGGTCATCGCTTTTTCACTAATATATAAATTCCTGTTATTGGATTTCATATATTATTAGCTTTCATATTTTTTATTTTTATCAGTCGTCTTTTTAAATTCTTCATAATCTCTGAAGTAATCTGCCTCATCGTATTCTTCCGAAGCCAGACATAACAGTACTGCATTATGGGAAAACTGAATGTCACGCCATACCAGTTTGGGAATATATAAACCTTTTGTAGGATGATCTAAAGTAAAAACTTCCTTATGGCCATCTTTATCTTCTGTATTAAAGATAATGGTTCCTGAAACAGCAAAGATGATCTGCTGCAGTGCCCTATGAGCATGTCCTCCTCTCGTTACATCATGAGGTGTATAATACGTCCAGTAGACACGTTTTATCTCAAACGGGACATTTTTCTGAGTCTCCGCTATAGTAATATATCCCAGAGATGATGATCCTATTTTATCGAATGTAATGATTTGCGGTTTATTGTATTCCATTAATGTTTATAAATAATTCTTTAAGCCCTCAAAGTTAATTATAAAATTGCTATCGGAGTACAGCCTGGTATTATTATGTAAGTCTGTATAAAAAATTACATCAAATAGGTGTTTCGGATTAGAGAAAATACGAGATAATGCTGCATTAAAAAACTATCGGCTATAAAGCCAATAGTTCTTAAATTCAGAATATGATAATTTTATTTTCTTACGAGCTGTTTAAGGTATTCGCCATAACCGCTTTTACCATATTTTTCAGCGGTCTCCAGCAGCTTTTCTTCGTTGATGAATTTATTCCGGAACGCAATTTCTTCAATACAGCCTATTTTGAAACCCTGTCTTTTTTCAATAACACTTACAAATTCAGAAGCATCATTCAGGGAATCAAAAGTTCCGGTATCAAGCCAGGCAGTACCTCTGTCCAGAACACCTACTTCAAGTTTTCCTTTGCTTAAATAAACATTATTGACATCCGTAATTTCAAGTTCTCCTCTTGCAGAAGGCTGTATGTTTTTTGCAATCTCCACTACCTCGTTATCGTAAAAATATAAGCCGGGAACTGCATAATTCGATTTTGGGTTTAAAGGTTTTTCCTCAATAGAAACAGCTTTAAAATTATCATCAAATTCTACAACACCATATCTTTCGGGATCAGAAACATGATAAGCGAAAACCACTCCACCATCCGGATTGGTTTTGTTCTTCAGTAAAGTGCCCATTTCAGAACCATAAAAAATATTGTCTCCTAAAACCAGTGCAACAGGATCGTTGCCGATGAATTCATCACCTAAAATAAAGGCCTGTGCCAGTCCGTCCGGGCTTGGCTGTACAACGTATTCTATATTACAACCGATCTGGGATCCATCACCTAAAAGTTTGATAAATCCTGCCTGGTCATGTGGAGTTGTGATGATCAGTATATCTTTAATCCCAGCTAATAACAAAGTTGACAGAGGGTAATAGATCATTGGTTTATCATAAACAGGCATCAGTTGCTTGCTTACGGCAATGGTAAGAGGGTAAAGTCTTGTTCCGGATCCTCCGGCTAATATAATACCTTTCATCTTGTGTGTGTTAATTATACTGTTTTTCGTAGTATTTCTGATAATCACCGTTTGTTACATTCTCCAGCCACTCTTTGTTTTCAAGATACCAGTCAATGGTTTTTGAAAGGCCTTCTTCAAAAGTCACAGATGGTTTCCAGCCCAAATCTTTATTAAGTTTAGTCGCATCAATAGCATAACGCTTATCATGCCCTGGTCTGTCTTTTACAAAAGTGATTAATTTTTCTGAATGTCCTTCTGGTTTTCCTAATTTGGAATCCATTTGCTTGATCAGTTCTTTCACCAGATCAATATTCTGCCATTCATTGAATCCTCCGATATTGTAAGTTTCACCTGTTTTAGCTTCATTAAATATCTGATGAATGCCTTTTGCGTGGTCTATTACAAATAACCAGTCTCTTGTATATTTTCCATCACCATAAATTGGCAATGGTCTTTCATTAATAATATTAGAAATACACAGAGGGATTAGTTTTTCAGGAAAATGATTCGGGCCATAATTGTTCGAACAATTAGATATGATGAACGGCATTCCGTACGTGTTTCCATACGCTCTTACCAAATGGTCAGATGCAGCTTTTGAAGCGGAGTAAGGTGATTGCGGGTCGTAAGCGGTTGTTTCAAGGAAAAATCCTGTTTCGCCAAGACTTCCGTATACTTCATCCGTAGAAACGTGATAAAATAAATTACTTCTTTTTTCATCAGGAAATCTGCCATGTGTGTGATCCTGGTTGAGGGTCCAGAATTCCTTACATAAATTAAGAAGATTGGCAGTCCCATTCACATTGGTATTAATGAATGCCATAGGGTCTGTAATACTTCTGTCTACATGACTTTCTGCCGCCAGATGCACTACAGCATCAGGGTTGTATTTTTCAAATACTTTTCTTAATTCTTCAGGTTTTGTAATATCTGCCTTTTCGAAAACATAATTAGGCTCATTTTCAATGTCCTTTAGATTTTCTAGATTTCCCGCGTAGGTAAGTGCATCCAGATTTATAATTGTCGTGTCCGGATTATTTTTTACAAATTCTCTTACAACATGAGAACCTATAAATCCGGCTCCTCCGGTAATGATTATATGTTTCATTTATTTATTTTCTATGGTCTTTCTTCCGATACTCTTATAATGAAATCCATTCTGCTCAGGAATTTCCAGCGGATACATATTTCTTCCGTCAAAAATAACTTTGTTTTTCATTTTCTTAGCCATCAGTTCAAAATTCGGATTTTTAAACTCAGGCCATTCCGTAGCAATGAATAGAGCATCCGCATCTTCAAGAGCGTCATACATTCCTTTTGCATAATGTATTTTATCACCAAGAAGTTTCTGTACATTACTTTCTGCTACCGCATCATACGCAGCAATTTCTGCGCCTTTTTCTAATAAAAGAGCAATATTGTCCAAAGAAGATGCTTCACGGATGTCGTCTGTGTTGGCCTTAAATGCCAGACCCCACATGGCAATTTTCTTTCCGCTGATATTTCCTCCAAAGTATTTCTCAATCTCTGAAACCAGAATTACTTTTTGTGTAGTATTTACCTTTTCTGTAGCCTCAAGGATTTGGAAATTGAAATCCTCCTGTATTCCGGATTTTATAAGGGCTTTTACATCTTTAGGGAAGCAGCTTCCGCCGTATCCGATTCCCGGAAATAAAAACCGGTGCCCGATTCTGTCGTCACTACCCATTCCAAGCCTTACTTTATCTACATCAGCGCCTACTTTCTCGCAGTAATTGGCAATTTCATTCATGAAAGTGATCTTTACGGCAAGGAATGAGTTGGCGGCATACTTCGTAAGCTCCGATGATTTCTCATCCATAAATATGATCGGAATTCCTGTATTGGTAAATGGCTGGTAAATCTGAGCCATGATACTTTTTGCTTTTTCAGAGCTGGCACCCACAACGACTCTCGAAGGATTCATGGAGTCTTCCACAGCAAATCCTTCTCTTAAAAATTCGGGATTGGAAACTACATCAAAAGGAATGTTCGTTTTAGAAGCAATTACTTCTCTTACTTTATCAGCGGTTCCTACGGGAACAGTACTTTTGTTTACGATGACCTTATATTCTGTCATCATTTCTCCAATATTATTGGCAACCTGGATTACATATGAAAGATCTGCAGATCCATCTTCTCCAGGTGGTGTTGGAAGCGCTAGGTATATGACTTCGCTTTTGTCTAAAGCCTCCCTAAGATTGGTGGTGAAAAATAATCTTTCGGATTGAATGTTTCTCAGAAACATCTCTTCAAGGTTCGGCTCATAGATGGGAACAACGCCGTTTTTCATACCTTCTACTTTCTTTTCATCAATATCAACACAGTATACTGAATTGCCAAGTTCTGCCAGGGTAGTACCTGTAACCAGCCCTACATAACCTGTTCCTACAATTGTTATATTCAAAATGTATGTTTTTAAATTTCAGGACAAAAATAATAAAAATACCTTCACCTGCCTGTTTAATTTACCTTAATCAAAATTTTAAGGTATTTACTTGATAATTAAGCAGATTTTGCTTTTTTAGAAAAAATGCGTATATTTGCAGTGGATTTACAGGAAAAATGGGAAGGCTTCGGAAGAAAGCCTTTTTTCGTACTGGTAAATCAAGATAATTAATGTATGGAGTTTAGAAAAAGAATTGAAGAATTATTAAATGAATTCCTTGAGACCAGAAAGGATTTGTTTCTTGTTGATCTGAAATTTTCTGCAGGAGATGATATTACTGTGATCTTGGATGGTGATAATGGGGTGACTCTTCAGGACTGCCTTGATGCAAGCCGTGCGATAGAGTTTAATATGGATCGTGAAGAGCATGATTTTAGTCTTCAGGTAATGTCTGCGGGACTAAGTGAGCCGCTCTCCGCTCCAAGACAGTTCAGAAAAAATTTAGGAAGAGAAATAGAAGTATTGCTGAATGATTCTTCCAAAATTGAAGGTGAGCTGGCAAAAGTGGATGATGAAAAGATCACACTTATTTTACGCTACCGAAAGCCGAAAGAAGTCGGAAAAGGGAAAGTGGATGTGGAGGAGGAAAAAGAAATTCCTTACTCTGAGATAAAAAAAGCGTTAGTAATAATTAAATTTTAAAAGAAAAAAAAATAGATGGATAATATAGCGTTGATTGAATCCTTTGGTGATTTTAAAGACGAAAAAGGGATCAGTAAGATTGATCTTATGGCAATTATTGAAGATTCACTGAAAACCCTTTTGAGAAAAAGATTCGATTCAGATGATCATTTTGATGTAATTGTGAACCCTGATAAAGGAGATTTTCAGATATTTTTAAATAAAACGATTGTAGAGGACGAGATGTCTGAAGATGACGATCTGGAAATTGAGCTTTCTGAAGCTAAGAAAATTGACCCTACTTTTGAAGTAGGTGAAGATTTTACAATGGAAATTCCTGTTGCTCAGCTGGGTAGAAGAAATATTCTTACCTTAAAACAGATCCTGGCCACAAAACTTCAGGAACATAATAATGCAATGCTTTATGAGCAGTTCAGAGATAAAATTGGGGAAATTGTTATTGGAGAGATCCACCACATCCGTCACAAACATGTGATCTTATTGGATGATGAGGAGAACGAATTCATTTTGCCGAAAGAAAACCAGATCCCGTCCGACTTCTTTAAAAAGGGCGAAAATATCAGAGCTATTGTTGAAACAGTAGATTTTAAAGGTTCAAAACCACAGATTATTATTTCCAGAACTGCACCTAAATTCCTAGAGAAATTATTGGAGCTGGAAATTCCTGAAATCCAGGACGGAACGATCATGCTTAAGAAAGTAGTAAGAATTCCTGGTGAGAAGGCGAAGATTGCAGTAGATGCTTATGATGACAGAATAGATCCTGTAGGTGCTTGTGTAGGAGTGAAAGGGTCCAGAATTCATGGGGTTGTAAGAGAGTTGAGAAATGAAAACATCGATGTGATTCAGTGGTCTAAAAACCCTGAAATCATGGTGAAAAGAGCTTTAGGAAATGTTACCATCAACAAAATTGATATCAACGAGGATGCAAACTATGCCCTAGTTTATACTCCGGTTGAAGAGATTTCTAAAGTGATCGGAAAACAAGGACAGAATATCAGACTGGCTTCTTGGTTATCCGGATATGAAATTGATGTGTATAGAGAATCCAGTGAGGATGACGATGTTGATTTGAGAGAATTTAATGACGATATCGAGCAGTGGATTTTGGATGAATTTAAGAAAGTAGGTCTTACGACTGCGAAATCAGTATTGGATAAGGATACTGAAAGTCTTCTAAACATGGTAGATCTTGAAGAAGAAACTATCGAAGATGTTAAGCGTATTCTAAGAGAAGAATTTGAAGATTAAGATTTTTAATGGAATTTTAATAAACAGTAAAAAGAAATACTTTAATTTTAAGAATTAAAAAAAATAGTAAATAATATAGATGCCAAAAATAAGATTAAATAAAGCGGTTAAGGAATTCAATATCTCGATGTCCAGATTAGTAGAGTTTTTACAGTCAAAGGATTTCGAAGTTGAAAACAATCCTAACGCTCAATTAGAAGAAGCGGCATATTCTGCATTGGAGGCTGAGTTTGCCAAAGACGGCGAACAGAGAAAGGCTTCCCATGAGGTGGTGATCACTAAAGTTCCGGAAGAAAAACTGGAAATTGAAGAAAAGAAAACCCCTGAAGTAATAAGAGCTAAAGCAAATAAACCGGAAACTAAAATTTTAGGTAAAATAGATCTAGAATCTAAAGCTCCCGAAGTTGAGGAAGCTCCTGCAGCACCAGCACCTGTAGCAGCACCTGTTGAAGAGAAGAAAGAAGAAGTTGTGGCTGAGCCGGAAGTTAAAGCAGCTCCTGAAAAACAGGAATTCAAAGTTCTGGATAAAATAGATCTGTCCCAAATAGAATCCAGAAATAGACCTGTAAAAAAAGATAAACCCAAAATGGAGGAGAAAAAAGAAGAGGAAAAACCGGCAGAACCTGTGAAAGAAACTCCAAAGCAGCCTGAGCCTGCTGAAAATAAGGCAGAGCCTCAAAAACCAGCTGAGACTGAATCTCAGGAACCTCAGAAAATAGAAACTGTGTATCAGAAACTTGACGGTCCTAAGATTGTTGGTGAAAAGATTGACTTAACACAGTTTGCTCCAAAACCTGGTTCAGGTGCTAAAAAGAAAAGAAAGAGAATTGAAAAACCCGGAGGCCCAAATCAACAAGGGCAGGGGAACAATCAAAACTCAGGAAATAATAACAATAACCAAGGCGGTCAGGGTAACCGTCCTCAAGGTCAGGGAGGGCCAGGAGGAAACCGTCCACCAGGACAGGGTGGTCCAGGAGGTAACCGTCCGCCAGGCCAAGGAGGTCCGGGTGGTAACCGTTTTGGAAATAACCAAGGAAACCGTCCACCAGGTCAGGGAGGCGGATTCAAAAAAGGTCCGGGCGGAAACAACAACAGACCAGGGCAAAGAACCATGCCTGTTGAGCTTACCGACGAGCAGGTTAAAAACCAGATCAAGGAAACCCTTGAAAAATTAACTAATAAAGGAGGTAAATCTAAATCTGCCAAACATAGAAAAGATAAAAGAACGTACCGTAGAGAGCAGGATGAACGTCAGCAAGAAATTGATGCTCAGGACAGATCATTAAAAGTTACCGAATTCATCACAGTAGGTGAGCTGGCGAGTTTAATGAATGTTTCTCCAACAGAAGTTATTTCTGCTTGTTTCTCTTTAGGTGTAATGGTAACAATGAACCAAAGACTGGAAGCTGATACTTTGTTATTAGTTGCAGATGAATTTGGTTATAAAATAGAATTCTCAGATGCTGACCTTGAAGAGGTTGAATCTGAAGAGGATATGGATACTGAGGAGGATCTTTCTTCAAGAGCACCAATCGTAACGGTAATGGGTCACGTTGACCACGGTAAAACGTCTTTACTTGACTACGTCAGAAAAACCAACGTTATCGCTGGTGAGTCAGGAGGTATTACCCAGCATATTGGAGCATACAATGTAAAATTAGAAAACGGACAAAGAATTACATTCTTAGATACACCGGGTCACGAAGCGTTTACCGCGATGAGAGCCAGAGGTGCTCAGATTACCGATATTGCAATTATCGTAATTGCAGCTGATGATGATGTGATGCCTCAAACGAGAGAAGCAATTTCTCACGCGCAGGCTGCAGGAGTACCAATGATCATTGCTTTAAACAAAGTGGACAGACCAAATGCTAATCCTGATAATATCCGTCAGCAGCTTTCCGGGATGAATATCCTGGTAGAAGAATGGGGTGGAAACGTTCAGGCGCAGGAAATTTCCGCGAAGTTTGGTAACAATATGGATGTTCTTTTGGAAAAAGTATTACTTCAGGCAGAAATGCTTGATCTGAAGGCTAATCCTGATAGAGCAGCTCAGGGAGTTGTCATTGAAGCTTCACTGGACAAAGGAAGAGGGTATGTTGCTACAATGTTAGTGCAGACCGGAACCTTGAGAGTTGGAGATTATGTAGTGGCAGGTAAAAACCACGGTAAAGTAAAAGCTATGCTTGATGAAAGAGGCAGAAACCTTAAAGAAGCAGGTCCTTCAATCCCTGTTACGATCTTAGGTCTTGACGGAGCGCCGACAGCTGGTGACAAATTTAAAGTATATTCAGATGAAAGCGAAGCTAAAACAATCGCCAATAAGAGAGAGCAGTTGCAGAGAGAACTTTCAATAAGAACTAAGAAGCATACTACACTTGAAGAACTTGGAAGAAGAATTGCTTTAGGTGAATTTAAAGAACTGAATATTATCCTTAAAGGTGACGTGGATGGTTCCGTAGAAGCATTATCTGATCAGTTACAGAGATTATCTACAGCAGAAATCAACGTTAATATCCTACATAAAGGGGTTGGACAGATCACTGAATCTGATGTTAACTTAGCAACTGCTTCTGACGCAATTATTATCGGATTTAATGTTAGAGCCGGTGCTAATGCTAAAGAATTGGCTGATAAGGAAGAAATCGAAATCAGAACATATTCAGTAATTTATGCAGCTATTGATGAGGTTAAAGAAGCAATGGAAGGGATGCTTTCTCCTGAGATCAAAGAACAGGTAATTGGTAATGTTGAAATCAGAGAGGTGTTTAAGATCTCTAAAGTTGGTACCATTGCAGGATGTATGGTTCTTTCAGGAAAAGTAACCAGACAGTCGAAAGTGAGAGTACTGAGAGATGGTATCGTTAAATTTGACGGAGAGCTGGAAAGCTTAAAACGTTTCAAAGATGATGTGAGGGAAGTAACCAAAGGTTACGAGTGTGGATTGAACCTGAAAGGTTATAACGATATTGAGGTCGGAGATATTCTTGAAGTTTACGAAGAAGTAGCTGTTAAGAAAAAACTGAAGTAATAGTTTATCTGTAAATTACACGAAAGAATCCGTTTCACAACAAATTTGTGAAACGGATTCCTTTTTTATTATAGTCTTTATTTTTTAAATCCGGTTAGATAATATGGTATTAATAGTTTTTACTTGCAATAAATTCGGAAAAAAGAAGGATTATAAAAAAAGTCCGTTTCACGGCCAGTGAAAACGGACTTTTACAGAATGTCAGAATCAAACGTTATTGATTAATCTACTGAAGTATCCACTCCTTGCAGCTCTCTTATAATTCGGTCTGTGTCATCACATATACCATTATGATTATGATCTCCCCCATGCTCTTCACAAAAATCTGGAATACCATTTAGGGTCATGCAGTTTTCAATGTATTGAGAAGTTGAATTTTTCACATAAGCACTCGTTAAATTTGGTGCACCCGGTGAAAATTCAACAATATCAGTAACTGATATTATTGCATCGTTAATAGGATATGGTTTTGCTACATTAGCATATATTCTATTGAATTGTACCGAATTGGTTTGTTGACCTGCCGGAATAATTACATATTGAGTATCTATTGTAGTTGAATTTTTTTTGATAGTTATCCATACCATTCTATCATAAGCACTTACATCGGTTGCTGTTGCTACATATACATAGGATTTGCCACATTCTAAAACTCTTTCTTCTACTAAGTAAGCCGATATGGCTCGAGTTTCTAAAACAGGAAGGTCAGGAACAATTTTGGATGCTGCATTCGGATTCAAAGGGTTTGAATTTTTACTCAGAGATAGGATTGAATTCAGGTTGAATTCAGCTTGCTTGTAATAATCAGAGGCTGTTCCATTAGAGAATTCTTCTTTGTCTGTATTCTTATCGACTTCACATGATTGAAAAAAGAATAATAAAATAAAGAAAGAAATAATTGTATTTTTCATAATATTTTTTTTAAAAATACAAATTATTTTGATATATATAGCCTGTTTAAATTTTATTCAATAATAATTTTAAAGCGGATAATTTAATCATGTTTTCGAAAGATTCATACGTAATTCATAGTTTCAGCGACTTTTGGAAGTGAAAATACATTAGTATATTCCTCTTTTGGGTATCTGGAACAAGATGGTCTTGTTCCGAATACTTTTACTTTTCCCAAATTAAGAGTACAGCTTTGAATACACTCAACTATGACAGGTTGATGTCACAAGCTGTTAATAAAATTAGTGTAAGTGGACTGGCTGACAATGAGTATGAAGGATCACCCTTTTTGGATAAAGAATTTTTGCCTTCCACCATAAAGGGCGAGACAGGTACATTTCTTTTGAGATACAATATTTTATAATGATGAAATTATTCTGAAAAAAGCTGAAGAATATTTCAAGGTGCCTAAAGAGGGAGTAGAATATTTTAATATAAATAATAAATATATCATAAGATTAATTAATGATAGTTATTATATTCAATCTTCCACGGAAAAAAATAATTTTACCATCGTGAGAAAAGAAACGGTGAAATTTTCTAAAGGGAAAATTGCAGAAAATACATATGGTCAAAGTACACCAACTAAATTTTCCAATTTAAAATCTGATTATTTCCTATATAATTCTGAAACCAAAGTGCTGATTCCTTTAAATTTAAAAGATCTTAAAAAATTATTTCTTTCTAAAAGCTATGATTTTGATCTCTTTTTTTAATAAAATAAATTAAAGAAAACAGAAGATTATAATGCATTGATTGAAGTACTCACGAAGTAAGTTGGTCATGAAAGACAAAAATGTATATTATCCTTTTATCTTTTCTTGCTAAAAGCTATATTGCAGTTGGTTAGCAGTTACTTTCCTTAAGAAAGGGCTTTGATTTTAAACGACTTTTTTTAAAATATAATTTATATCGATTCTAAATAATATTTTTCGTATTAGTAATAATTTGTTAAAAAAAATAACATTAAGTAAAAAAAAAAAAATTATGTAAATAATGCTGAATAATATTGCTTAATCCATATTATTTTAAAGATTATGAGCAGAACTAATTAACTAACAGTTGTTAATACCGCTATCAATACACTTGTGAGTGTTAATATTTATTAACATATTTGCGAATTAAATATATTAAAATTTGTTAATATGAATGTTAAACTACGTGTATTAAGTGCAGGTGCCTTGTTCTTTCTTGGACAAGCTGCTTACGCACAGCAGAAGCCTGGAGATACAACAACTACGGAAACAGCAATTGAAGAAGTAGTTGTAATTGGTTATAGCCAGGTTCCAAAGGAAACTTATGTGGGTACTGCATCTAAGGTTGATGCTAAGTCGATTGATTCAAAGAACGTATCCAGTGTTGGACAAGCACTTGCAGGAGAGTCTGCTGGTGTTAGAGTTATTAATCCATCGGGACAGCCTGGTACAGATGCAACAATTCGTATCAGAGGTTTTGGATCAGTAAGTGGAAACAGAAATCCACTATATGTATTAGATGGGATGCCTTACACAGGGAATATTAGTGCAATTAACCCTGAGGATATTGAGAATATGATAATTCTTAAAGATGCTACAGCAACATCCATTTATGGAGCAAGAGGTGCTAATGGTGTTGTGGTTATGAATACTAAAAAGGGAAGGTCTAATAAATCTGTTATCCAACTTGAGTCTAAAGTAGGTTTCAATATGGCATTGCTCCCAAGATATTCAACAATAAAATCTCCTGAAGAATATGTAGGATTAAGCTGGCAGGCAATGAGAAACCGTGGAAGATTATTGGGGCAAGCTGATCCTACAGCTTATGCTAATGCAAATCTTTTCGGTGGTGCCGGAATCAGCGCAGATTATAATATTTGGGGAACACCTGCATCTCAGTTAATCGATCCGACCACAGGACAGGTAAGACCTGGAGCTGGTAGGTTATATGATCCGGAAAACTGGGAAGATTATGCTTTCCAAACTTCTGCAAGAACAGAAAATAATTTAAGCATCAGTGGAGGTACGGGTAAAACAACATATTATACTAATATTGGATACTTAAGTGATAAGGGTTATTCTATCAACTCTGACTTTGAAAGATACACGGGTAGATTAAATCTAAGTCATCAGGCAAGACCTTGGTTAAGAGGAGATTTTAACTTAGGATATGCCTATTCAAAAGCTAACAGAAATGGACAGAGTAGTGACTCAGGTAGTATTTTCTGGTTTGTAGATAATATTCCTTCTATATATCCTTTATTCAGACGTGATGCGGCAGGAAATAAGATTCCTGATCCACACTTTGGAGGTTATGAGTATGACTATGGAGATGGACCAAATGGAAGAGGTTTTGGTGGATTAACGAATTCAATTGCAGATGCTACTAACAACCTTAATAAGTTTTATAAGCATGAGATCAATGCCAATATGTTCTTGAAAGCTGATATTACTAAATTCTTAAGTTTTGAAACAAGAATTGGTGGTCAGTACTATAACAACAGCAATGATCAGGTGGACAATCCTTTTTATGGAAATGCAGCAAGTCAGAATGGATATATTTACAAAACCAAAACAGAATTAATGTCTTATAACTGGTTGCAGCTATTAAGATTTAATAAGAAGTTTGGAGATCATAACGTGATGGCTTTTGTTGCTCATGAAAATAATAGCTGGGAACAGAAATTTATGTCTGCAGGAAGACCGAATATTATTGATATGATTCCTGAATTGAATTTAGGGATTGGAGAATCTTTATCAAGTTCATATATAAATAATTATACTCTTGAAAGTTTCTTTGGCCAGTTAACATATGATTACAAGGGGAAATACTTCTTTAACGGATCAGTAAGAAGAGACGGATCTTCAAGATTCTTGAAGGACAAATGGGATACTTTTGCATCTGCAGGTTTAGGATGGTTAGTGTCAAAAGAAGACTTCTTATCAGATAATAAGATTATCACTAACTTAAAGTTAAAAGCAAGTTATGGTACTGTAGGAGATCAGGCCGGAGTAGGAAATTATCCTGGATATAATGTTTATAACCCAGGGAACTTTATGGGGCTTCCAGGAGCAACATATGATAGAAGTGGTTATCCTGACTTGACTTGGGAGAAGTTTAAGGTTTTCCAAGCTGGTTTTGAATTAGCGTTATTTAAAAACAGGGCTATTGAACTTGATGTTGATTATTATAACAGAAAAACTGATAACCTGATCTTTGATACTAGATTGGCACCATCTACAGGTAATGCAATCCTAAAAGTTAACGATGGTAATATGGTTAACCAAGGAGTAGAATTTACTCTAAAGGCACATATCATCAATAAGAATGATATATTTCTTGACTTTGGTGTAAATGGCGAAATCTTGCGTAATAAACTTACCAGAATGCCATTTGACGTGAGTACAGGACAGAGAAAGATTCTTGATTTATCTGAAGCAGGTTTTGGTAGAGCTGAAGGGAGATCTCTTTATGATTATTACATGAGAGAATATGCAGGAGTAAATTCTGCAACTGGTGCTGCTCAATGGTATGTAAACTATACCGATAATAACGGAAATGGTACTTTTGATGCTGGAGAGCAAATTACATCACTTCATGAGTATCAGTCTAAAAATCCTAATGCGGACATCAGAACGGGTGTTACTGAAGTATATTCTCAGGCAACTCAGAAATTCTTAGACAAATCAGCTATACCAGATATAAGAGGTGCATTTAACCTTGATTTTGGATATAAGTCATTTACATTAGGCGTACAGTTCTTATACAGCATTGGAGGATACGCTTATGATAGTGCTTATGCAGGATTGATGGCTAATGGTCAGGTAGGAACAAATAACTGGCATAAGGACATTTTAAACAGATGGCAAAATCCTGGAGATATTACTGATGTTCCAAGAATGTCTTCTAACTATGCGGCTGATGTTAATTTTGCATCAAGGTCAAGCAGATTCTTGATTAAGTCAGATTATCTTGCTCTTAATAACATCCGTTTAGGATATAATCTTTCACAGGATTTTGTAAAATCAATCGGGATTACAGGCTTTAATCTATTCGTAAGTGGAGATAACTTGTGGATTGCAACTAAGAGAAAAGGGTTTAACCCAAGTGTTTCAGAAACCGGAGGTACTAATACTTATGCTTATGCCCCGCTATCTACGATTACATTTGGAGCAAAAATTAACTTCTAATAAGTAAATAAAATGAAAAAGATATTATTATTAAGTATAGCATTGGCGACATTGACCGTTTCATGTCGTGAAGAATTTCTTGAAACTGTACCGACTGAAACTATTGGGGATGCTCCGGCACAAACCAAATTAAATGGTCTGTATCTGATGATGATCAATACAGGAACCGGGGGTACAGATTTGGATCATGATGATTTCGGACAGAAAGGGTATGATATATACAGTGACCTTCTTTCTCAAGATATGGCTCTTGAAGCCGTGAATTATGGATGGTATGTTAACATAGCTAACATGGCTGGACAGGTTGATTTTACCAATACAGTAAATTATAAACCATGGAGATATTATTACAGAGTTATCGCAGGCGCTAATGACGTAATTGATGCGCTTGGAGGAACGGACTCAGTTCCGGCTTCTGATACAGATAAATATGCAATGGGACAGGCAAAAGCTCTACGTGCTTATGCTTACTTTTATCTAATGCAATTTTATACAAAAGGATATAATGCTGCTGAAGCTGCTATTCCTGTATATACTAAATCGCAGATGCCAGCTGCACCAAAATCTACACAAGCAGAAGTGTATGCTCTTATTGTTGATGATCTAACTAAAGCTGTTGATTATTTAGAAGGTTTTGATAGAGCAAATAAAGGTATGATTGATCAAGGTGTGGCAAAGGGACTTTTAGCCTATACTTATGCAGCTACGGGACAATCTGCACAAGCAGCAGTTTTATCAAAAGATATTATTGCTAATTATGGATACCCTGTCACATCAAGAGCTCAGGCTGTTAGAATGGCTCAGGCTCCAGGTGCTGCACCTAGTGGAGGTGGATTTAATGATCTGGGAACTCCAAGCTGGATGTGGGGCTTTGATATTGAGGTAGTTAATGGTTTAGATCTAGTAAGCTGGTGGGGACAAGTAGATGTATTCACATACAGCTATGCTTCAGTAGGAACTAGAAAGGGGATAGATTTAGGATTATACAATAGTATGAGACCTGATGATATCAGAAGAAATCAATTTGTTGTAACAAATCCAGCACAAAACTATCCAGGGAACAAATTCTTTGACCCTAACAGAGTTGGACAAGGACAGAGACAAATTACCACAGATTATATCTATATGAGAGCTGACGAGTTCCATTTACTGGCAGCAGAATCGCTTGCTAAGTCAGGTCAGGAAGGTGAAGCAAAGACAATTCTTAAGAACTATCTAGCAAACAGAATTACAGATGTTTCATACATTGATGGTTTAAGTGGAGCTGCTTTGCAGGCTGAAATCTATAAAAATACTCGTTTAGAATTCTGGGGTGAAGGTAAATCTTACTTAGCATTCAAGAGAAATAAAGCTACAGTTACAAGAGGATCAAACCACTTGTTCTATGTAGGTCAGTCGTTCCCTTACAACGACGACAGGGTATCTTTAAAAATTCCACAAGAGGAAATTTTAAATAATCCTAATTTCTAATAAATACAAAGAGACTGTCCTTAAAAAGCAGTCTCTTTTTTATGCAAATAAAAAGCAGTCTCAAAATTGAGACCGCTTTTTTTATTAAATTTGCCATACAAAAATGAATAATGAAGTACATCCTTATTATAATAATCTTCTTCGGTTTTGTAGCGAAGGCCCAGGTAGTCAATAAAACAGATATCAAGAGCCAGCAAAAAGAAGAAGACACCCTTGTCATAGACACAGGAAAAAAAGATTCACTTAAAATCTTTAAACCTACTATTAATGATTATCAGTATCAGACCCAGTTTTCTGAAAAGAAGATTTTTGATACCGTGATGACGTTTGATAAGACCCATATCTTTTCACAGTATAACAATACAGACAACTTTGGAAGAGCTCAGGTAGCCAATATAGGGGCAGGATTCAATCCTTTGGTGTATGAAGTGAATCCGGAGCAGAACCTCTCTTTGCTTCCTTCCAATAAAGCCTATATGATTATAGCTGCTGATGATGTGAAATACTATGATGTAAAAACACCTACAGCCGCTTTCATCTATCATACTGCCATGAAGAATGGAGCTGCATTGAAATCTACCTATACCCAGAATATTGGGAAAAGATTCAATTTTGCCCTTGAATATATGGGGCTTCGTTCCCAGGGGTTTTATAGAAATTCATTGGCTTCCAATAATAATACTTTATTTTCGGGGCATTATGTTTCCAAGAGTGGAAATTATGAATTGTTTGCTCATTACCTTCACCAGAATGTCAACAACCAGGAAAGTGGCGGAATCACAGAAGATGATCTTTTTCAGAGTGGTGACAGCAATTATAAAAACAGACAAAATGCCCAGGTCAATCTGGCTTCATCCAGCTCTCAATATTCGTACAGGAGATATTTTCTGAGCCATCAGTTCACGCCGTTCAATTCAGAAAAAATTCCATTCAGTATAAGACATACTTTGTCTCATCAGGGTAATAAATATTTTTACAATCAGGGAGCAGTAGAACCCTACTGGTATGATAACGTTTCAGAATTAACTAACGGTTTCCCCCTTACTACAAAAAAATATTCAGATAACTTCAGCAATACTGTCAGCCTTGTTTTCGATAATGAAAAATTCAAGCTTGATGGTGGGGTACGTTATCAGATGCTGAAATTCGGAGTGAGAGACATTAATACAGTAAATGGTACAGCTCTTCCGGGTGAGTTTAAAGAAAACAGGATCGGAGCCGTTGGAAACTTACAGATTAAACTTTGGGACAAGTTCCAGTTGAAGTCCTTTTTAGAATTTTCTAATGGAAGCCAGTTCGGGAGCTATCTGAGAACTGCCAATAACATAAAGTTTGAGCCGGTAAAAGATTATTTTGTAAATGCAAAAGTAAACTTCCAGAGTGCTTATCCATCATTTAATTATCTTTTAAATACTTCCGTTTACAATAAATACAATTATTATCTGGAAAATGCCAAAAATCAGACTGTTACAGAGATCGGAGGGAGCATTAATCTAAAATGGTTCAAAACAGAGATTTTTGCCAACTATTTCAGAATAGATAATTACACTTATTTCAATGCTGACGGAACGCCGGCACAGAGCAGCAACCCGCTGAACATTTCCCAGATCGGAGGAGACGCTACATTCAGTTATGGAAAATTCCATCTTAATACAAGGCTGCATTTCCAAAACGCACTGACGAATAAAGAGTTGCTACCAATGCCAAGTTTTATAGGAAGAGCCAATTTCTTCTTCCAAAGCCAGGCATTTAAAAAAGCAGCAGAAATTCAGGCAGGGCTGAAGGTCTATTATTTCTCAAAATTTGCTTCAAGAGATTATTTCCCTATTTTAAACGAATATATTCTTCCTGATGCAAATTCATTCTCTATCGGAGGACAGCCTATTGTAGATCTTTATATTAATATGAAGGTTAAAAAAATGTTTTTCTATGTAGAAGGGCAGCAGATAGGAACGTTAATTTCCAACAATAAAGCATACGCATTTCCACATTATCCGGTTTATGATTTCAGATTAAACATTGGTATTGTGTGGTATTTGTTCAACTAAAAGCAAAACAGCGTTGAAAACAATAAATAAGATATCATTTAATGATATAGAAAGCATTCCTCAATTGGTAAAAGATTTTCTGAATCAAAAAATTGAGGGCTTTGAAAAAAACACCTTTTCTTTAGATCACTTTAAAGATCAGCTTCATTTCAAACAGAATTCTTTTACACAGGATCAAAGACAAATCTTAGCCAATGTATTGGAAACACAACTTTCAGAGCTTACCCTTTCTTCAAAACAGAAAGAAAATCTGGAAAACCTGAAGTCACCCAACACATTTACTATAACTACCGGACATCAGTTAAATCTGTTTTCCGGACCTGTTTTTTTTGTCTATAAAATTTTACAGACCATTAAAACATGTACTTACCTGAAAGAAAACTTTCCGGATTTTAATTTTGTTCCTATATACTGGATGGCTTCCGAAGATCATGATTTTGCAGAAATCAACCATTTTAAAACCGAGCATAATTATTACGAGATCAACGAGAAATCCGGCGGTCCGGTAGGCAGGATAACGATCAGCGATACATTCTTTATTTCTGAATTTGAAAAAGAATTTAAAGATTCCGTATTCGGGACAGAGCTGATTTTGATGATGAAAGAAGCATATAAACTCGGCAATACATTGACAGAGGCCATTAAAATTTTAGTGAACAGGCTTTTTTCTGAATTTGGACTGTTGATTATCGATGGTGATTCCAAAGAACTTAAAAACCAGATCAAGGATATTTTCAAAGATGAACTGCTGAATTCCAGCTTGCAGAAAAGCTCAAAGGAAAAAGTAGATTTTCTAACGGAGAAATATGGAAAAGTACAGGTTAATCCACGTGATATCAATCTTTTTTATCTTTCCGAAACAAGAGACAGAATCGATTTTGATGGTGAAAAATATATAGTAGTAGACACTGATAAAAGATTTACGCGGGAAGAAATACTTCTGGAGCTGGAAAATCATCCGGAAAAATTCAGTCCGAATGCTTTAATGCGTCCTGTCTATCAGGAAAAAGTGCTTCCCAATTTAGCATACATCGGAGGAAATGCTGAGATTATGTACTGGCTGGAACTTAAAGACTACTTTGAAGCAGTTAATATTCCTTTTCCTGTTTTGATTCCAAGGAATTCCATGCTTTTCATTAAAGAAAAAACAGTTGGGAAAATTGAAAAACTGAATCTTAATATCAAGGATTTCTTTGAAAACTTTACGGCTATTACCAATCAGAAAATTTTAAAAGAGAGCAATATATTATCGCTACTGGAAGAAAAAGAAATACTTTTAGAGAAAAACTTTTCCGAACTGAAATCGATAGCAGAAACTACAGAACGTTCTTTCGGAAATATGGTAAAAGCAGAAGAAGTAAGACAGCTGAAATCATTTAAAAGAATGAAAAAACGTTTGCTGCATGCCGAAAAAATTAAACAGGGCGAGCTGCTTGAAAGACTGGAAAACCTGTTTTTAGATGTTCATCCTTCAAAAACATGGCAGGAAAGAGTCTATAACTTTAGCGTATTCTTTTCAGACTATGGCTATTCATGGCTTGAAAATTGTTGGGAAGAAATGGTGGTTCAAGAATCCAAATTAATAATTGTTGCCATTTAATTTTAAAGAAGTATTTTTGTAAATTATAATTATCGAGTATGATAAAGAGGTTTTTTATTTTGTCCAGTTTATGTATGGTTTTGGGGATGTCTGCCCAGAACTCACACACCGTTGTAAAAGGAGACAATCCTTATAATATTGCAAAAAAATACGGCATTACTGTAGACGAACTGTTAAAGCTGAACCCAAAATTCAAAGACGGTAAGCTGGCAATAGGAGACGTGGTTAAAGTGAGAGCTGAAAAGCATACTGATCCGGTTTCCAAACCTGCAGTTGTAGAAAAAGCAAAACCAAGCCATTCAAATGCCCAGGTTGGAAAAATTATTCTTCAGCCTAAACAGACCATTTACGGAATTACCAAACAATACCGTATCTCTGAAACAGACTTAAGAAAGCTGAATCCGGAACTTGATACCCACATGAAAATAGGGGATGAGATCACTTTACCTCTTGAAAGCATCAAAAAATATGGCGGAGAGCAACAGGCTGTTCCTGCGGCTGTAGTTACTAAACCAACGGAAACTCATAAAGAGACATCCGCAGCAGTGACAACATCAGTAGAAGGAGAAGCATATGTGATCCAGTCAAAAGATAATTATTACAGAATTACAAAACAGTTTGGAATCAGTCAGCAGGAACTTTTTGCCTTAAATCCAGGATTGGAAGAAAAAGGTCTTAAGCCAGGCGAAACCATCAAAATAAAAAGAACAAATACGGATGCAGGCGTGGTTTCCGAACCCGTAAATCCGAAAACAAAAATAGATTCAGGAAGCGAAAAATCTACTACAGAAACTGTAACTGCTGTGGCTGATGATTACGTTACCTATACCGTTCAGCAGGGAGATACTGTATTCTCTATAATTAATAAATTCGGAGTTTCAATTGATGAGCTGATTGCTCTGAATCCTGATCTTTCCAAAGGATTGAAAGCAGGGATGGTTTTAAAGATTAAAAAACAGGATCCGGCTTATGTGAAGAAAAGCGGAGATGCATTAAGCGTTGTTTTAATGCTCCCTTTCGGATACAGTACAAATGAAACCCAGTACAGATCAATGGCGCTGGATTTCCTTACCGGAGCTAAGCTAGCCATTGAAAGAAATGCAAGAGGCGGGCAGAAGCTTGATATTAAAATTGTGGATTCTGGAAACGAAGCCTCATTTAAAAACTCAATGGCCCAGATCAATCCTGATAATACAGATCTGATTATCGGCCCATTCTTTAAATCCAATGTGATTGATGTTCTTGATTTTACCAAGAACCAGAAAATTCCGGTTGTGGCACCTTTTGCTAACTCTCCTGAACTGTACAATTATAATAACCTGATCATTGTTGAAACCAATGACCAGACTTATGCAGATAAAATTGTTGAAGAAGTTAAAGCTGTTTATTCGGATCAGAAAATATATGTAGTGGCTGACAGCAAAAAAGAAATTGCAAACTACATTAAAGGAGGTCTTGAAAAAGCCGTTAAAAATCCAAATATAATGGTGGTGAATTCTCCTGCAGAAATTCAGTTGGATAAGAATATGATGACAGGACAATCCGCTCCGGTTATTGCAATTCTGGCCAGCGATAACGATGCCGCCGGAGAAGCTTTTGCCAATAAAACAATTGCTCTTTCCAAAGAAGTACAGGGAGTAAAAGCATTCAGCATGTATTATTCTCCTGTTTTTGAGAAGAAAGTAGATGAGCTGAGCCAGGCAAGCCTTGTGTATCTGATGGACAGAAAGATTAATGCAGAAGGTAGTTTTGAGAAAGAAATCTTAGCTGCTTATAAAAGCAAATACTGTAAAACACCTCCAAAATATGCAATCGTAGGTTTTGATGTTGTGAATGACATGCTGACCAGAGAAAATAAAAAAGGAGAGATCTTTAAACAGATGAATAAAGTTCAGACCCAGCTTGCTACCAAGTTCGAATTTGTAAAATCTAAGGCAAACGGAGCTTACGTAAATACCGGATACCGTGTGATAAGATTAGTTCCTTAACCGATTTATGCCTTTTTAAAAGGATATTTTTAACATTATCTTTATATTTGCATAATATTTAATTCAATACATGAAAGCACTTGTATTTCCTGGGCAGGGTTCTCAGTTCGTAGGAATGGGAAAAGAATTGTACGATTCTAGAAAAGACATTAAGGACTTAATGGAATCTGCCAATGAAATTTTAGGTTTCGATATTCTTACCTTGATGTTCAACGGTACGGATGAAGATCTTAAGAAAACAGAGGTTACCCAGCCCTCAATATTTATACATTCAGTAGCTGCTTTAAAAGCAGTGAACGGTCTTGGAGCTGAAATGGTTGCAGGACATTCTTTAGGAGAATTTTCAGCTTTAGTAGCCAATGGAGTTTTATCCTTTGATGACGGCCTGAAACTGGTATTCGAAAGAGCAAAAGCAATGCAGGAAGCCTGTGATGCCAATCCGAGTTCTATGGCTGCAATTTTAGGTCTTGAAGATGCTAAAGTTGAAGAGATCTGTGCACAGATCAGCGGTATTGTGGTACCGGCCAATTACAACTGTCCCGGCCAATTGGTAATTTCAGGAGAAACACCTGCAGTAGAAGAAGCCTGCATAAAGCTTAAAGAAGCAGGAGCAAAAAGAGCATTGCTGCTTCCTGTAAACGGAGCATTTCATTCTCCGCTAATGCAACCGGCGCAAGAAAGGCTGGCAGCTGCGATTGAAACAACAAAATTCAGAAAAGCAACTATTCCGGTATACCAGAATATTACAACTACAGCCGTGACCAATCCTGAGGAGATTAAACAAAATCTAATCGCTCAGCTTACAGGCCCTGTAAAATGGACACAGTCTGTTCAGAATATGATCAAAGATGGTGCCTCCAATTTCGTAGAAGTGGGTCCTGGAAAAACCCTTCAGGGACTGATCAAGAAAATTGACGGTTCTGTAGATGTTGCTTCTGCAATCTAATTAAAAAAAATATGAGCGGAATATTTTCACCGGGAAAGCTTATGCTTACTTCAGAATATTTCGCGATAGACGGAGCTCTTGTCCTGGCGGTACCCACCAAGCTTGGACAAGAGTTTTTTTTTGATGAAAAAGACAATGGCGAATCCCTAATCTTTTGGGAAGCTTATCATCAGAACAAACTATGGCTGAAGGCTGTCATTGATTATAAGAATTGGCAGATCCTCGAAGCCAATATTCTCTCAAGCGCTGAATTTATTCTGAAAACCTTAAAAAATGTTCAGCAGCTTTCTAAATTCAGATTCAAGAGTAATTTTACCTATCATCTGAAGACGAATCTTCAATTTCCTGCAGACTACGGACTGGGGAGTAGTTCTACCCTAATGACCAACCTTGCGGAGTGGGCAGATATTGACCCTTTTCACCTCAACAGGATAAGTCTGGGCGGAAGCGGTTATGATATTGCGGTTGCAAAAGAAAAATCCGCTGTCCTTTTTCGAAGTAAACCTGACATCAGTTATGAAAAAGCAGATTTCAATCCATCATTTAAAAATGAACTGATTTTTATCCATTTAAATCAGAAACAGGACAGCCGGGAAGGAATCAGTTTTTACAAGTCGAAGCCAAAGTCTCAAATCCTTGTTGATGAATTTTCGGATATCACAAAGAAAGTTTTGTTATGCAGAGAATTGGAAAATTTTTCTCAACTGATGATGATTCATGAGCAAAAAATATCAGAATTCCTTGAAATACCCACAGTTAAAGAGAAGTTTTTTTCAGACTGTCCCGTTTTTGTCAAAAGTTTGGGAGCCTGGGGTGGAGATTTTGTGATGAGTGCCAAATTTCACGGCTATAAGGACTATTTTTGGGGAAAAGGTTTCAATACTGTTTTTGAATGGTCTGATATAATTAATTTATAATCAGTAATTTACAATCCCGTTTTTTTATTTGTCATTCTGACTTATATCATTATATTTAAACCACCTTTAACAAATAATTAATATTAATTTTGTTGAGCCCAATAAAGAAATAGAAAATATAAGTAAAATGAAACACGCTAAAATCATCCAGGATTTAGAAAAATTAGGGATTAAAGGGAATTATGAAGTCGTCTATAACCCGTCTTACGAAGAGTTATATCAGGCTGAGGTAGCTCCTGAAAATCAAGGCTTTGAGAAAGCTGAACTTACGGAATCTGGTGCAGTATCAGTAAAAACCGGAATTTTCACAGGTCGTTCACCTAAAGACAGATACATAGTTCAGGATGATGTTACAAGAGACACAATTTTCTGGGATGGGAAAGTAAACCTTCCTACTACAGCAGAAAATTTTGATGCTTGTAAAGGATTAGTGCTGAACCAGCTTTCTGAAGCTAAAAAAATCTATGTCGTTGATGCTTTTTGTGGTACCAATACAGATACCAGATTAAAAGTAAGATTTATTGTAGAAGTAGCGTGGCAGGCGCATTTCGTTACTAATATGTTTATCCGTCCGTCTCACTATGAGCTTGAAAACTTTGGAGAGCCGGATTTCACAGTAATCAATGGTTCCAAAACAACCAATCCAAACTGGGAAGCTCAGGGCTTGAACTCTGAGAACTTCATTATGTTCAATCTTACTGAAAAACTACAGATCATCGGAGGTACTTGGTATGGAGGTGAAATGAAAAAAGGGATGTTTGCCATGATGAACTATTACCTTCCATTGAAAGGAATGGCTTCTATGCATTGTTCCGCCAATGTTGGAGAAGATGGTGATGTAGCTCTTTTCTTTGGTCTTTCCGGAACTGGAAAAACAACTTTATCTGCAGATCCTAAGAGATTCCTGATCGGTGACGACGAGCACGGTTGGGATAACAATGGTGTATTCAACTATGAAGGAGGATGCTATGCTAAAGTAATTGACCTTTCAGCAGAAAAAGAACCGGATATTTTCAGAGCGATCAAAAGAGATGCGCTTCTTGAAAATGTAGTGGTAAACAACGGAATCGCTGATTATACCGACGGTTCTATCACTGAAAATACAAGAGTATCTTACCCAATTTACCATATCAATAAGATTGTTCTTCCTTCTAAAGCAGGACATGCTAAGAAGATTGTTTACCTTTCTGCAGATGCATTCGGAGTATTGCCTCCTGTTTCTATTTTAGATGAAAACCAGGCACAATACCACTTCCTTTGCGGGTATACTTCCAAATTAGCTGGTACAGAAAGAGGAATTACTGAACCGGAACCATCTTTCTCTCCTGCATTTGGAGAAGCGTTTCTTACTCTTCACCCGACAATGTATTCTAAAACATTGATTGGTAAAATGAAGGAGCATGGAGCGAAAGCCTATTTAGTAAATACTGGATGGAACGGAACAGGAAAAAGAATCTCTCTGAAAGATACAAGAGCGATCATTGATGCAATCATTGACGGTTCTATTGAAAATGCTCCTAAAACCAGAGTTCCAATCATAAACCTTGAAATTCCTACAGAGCTTCCGAATGTTTCTGAAGGAATCTTGGATCCAAGAGAAACATATAGCAATGCTTCAGAATGGGAAGAAAAAGCAAGAGATCTTGCTGCAAGATATATTAAAAACTTTGAGCAGTACTGCGATACTGAAGAAGGAAGGAAATTAATTGCTTCCGGACCTCAGCTTCAGCAGCAGACTATCTAATACAATAAAAGCCTCATCATCGATGAGGCTTTTTATTTATATATTAAAATTATCTCAATTTTCTGAGAACGATATTATTGCCAGTCATAAAACGAAACATTTAGTCTTAGAAATGCTTAGTGGAATCGAAGCATTTTAAAGTACCAGGTCCTTATTAGCTTACTGTTTTCAAGCTTAAAATCCCCAACTTGTACCCATCCATTCCAAAGCCTGATAATACTGCATCTGTATTGGCTGCTGTTACAGACTTCTGACGGAATTCCTCTCTTTTGTAAATATTACTGATATGGACCTCTATTTTCGGTTTTCTGATATTTTTCAGACAATCCGAGATGGCATACGAATAATGAGTATAGGCTCCGGGATTAATTACCAAAGCATCAAAGTCATCTTCCTGTAACCTGTTGATAATCTCTCCTTCAATGTTGGACTGATAATAGCTTAATTCATGAGATGGAAATTCAGTTTTTAATTTTTCCAAATACTCCTCCATGGATATGCTTCCGTAGATCTCAGGTTCTCTTGTGCCCAAAAGATTCAGATTGGGACCATTTACAATTAAAACTTTCATTCTATAAATTTAAATAGTTTAGTTCTATTTTCGAACCTTTTTTTTCAGTTTTAGGTAAATTGCATTATCTATAATGATATTTATCATGTTTGGCTATTTCGTAATTCTGTAACTGTTTGCTACAGCGAGCATTGATTAAGTTTTTAAGTTAATTTTTGAAAATATTTCATAATAAATTTTAAAGTCTACTTGTTTTGTAGACTAATTGTTTTTAGATTTGTAAACATATTTCGATCGGCTTATAAAGAAAGATGGAGGGAACTGACCCTGTGAAATCTTAACAACCTGCCCCGAGCAAGGTGTTACATTCAGCCTTTAAAGGAAAAATAAGCATTTGGTTAATCGTATTTATCGATGCCCTTTGCTGTCTTTTCTGCAAAGGGCAAATTTTTAATATGTGATAAATAAAATTGATTATGATTAGTAAAAATTTAATTAACTCTAAAATTTGGATTCCTCCGGTTGCCGTATTTTTCTTAGGAATCTTCAGTGTCAATGCACAAGAAGTAAAGCCGAAAAAAGATACGATTAACGAAAAGGAAATAGATGAAGTGGTTGTCATTGCTTATGGTAAAGCAAAAAGAACAAGCTATACAGGTTCAGTGGCCACAATCTCCAGCGATAAGATCAATAACAGACCGGTTACCAATATTACAAAAGCTCTGGAAGGCCAGGTTCCCGGTGTTCAGGCTGTAAGTGCTTCCGGACAACCCGGTTCAACGGCTTCTGTAAGAATAAGGGGAGTAGGTTCTATCAGTGCTTCCAGTGATCCTCTTTATGTGGTAGATGGGATTCCTTTTGACGGAAATATCAACTCCATCAGCCCGAATGATATAGAATCCATCAGTGTTCTGAAAGATGCTACGGCAAGTTCATTATACGGTTCAAGAGGAGCTAACGGGATTATCATCATTACAACGAAATCCGGTAAGAAGGGAGAATCAAGAATCAATTTTAATATCAGTCAGGGATTTTCCAGCAGAGCGGTAAAAGATTATAAGCAGGTAAGTACAGATGAATATTTCCAGCTGTATTGGGAAGCGTTGAGAAACGGATACAAATCCGGACAGATATCTTCCCAGCAGGCCGGGCAAATGGCAAGTAATAATCTTGTGAATGCTCTGGGGATAAATCCTTACGGAACCGGATTTCCAAATCCTGTGGGAGCAGACGGAAAGCTTCTCCCTGGAGCAAAAGCATTATGGAATGATGATTGGCGGGATATTCTTCAAAGAACAGCTTCCAGAAGTCAGGTTGATTTTGATATCAGCGGAGGCAGCGAAAAAAGTAATTATTTCTTTTCATTAGGATATCTTGATGACAAAGGGATTGCTATAGAGTCCGGCTTTCAAAAATTTGCAACCAGGCTAAAAATTAATTCAGAAGTAAAGAAATGGCTGAATGCAGGAGTTAATTTAAGTTATACAAACAGTATCCAGAATGCCCCGCCGTCTTCAGATTCCAGAACCGACAATATCATCAATGCAGCAAGAGTTATTCCGTCTTTCTATCCGTATTATGAAAGAAATGCAGATGGAAGCTATGTGCTGGATGCGGGAGGAAATAGAATTTATGATTTCGGGAAATACAGGCCCACAAGTGCATTACAGAATCAAAATGCAGCGGCAACGCTTCCTTTAGATAAAAATGAAAATAAAGAAGACAATTTCTCGGGAAAAGGATTTTTAGATTTTACTTTCCTTCCGGAACTGAAATTTAAAACCAGCTTTTCAGTTGATCTCGTGAATTATAACGGTCATTATTATTCAAATCCACTTGTTGGAGAGGGGAGTGAGATCGGAGGCTCTGTAACGAGATCAAACAGCAGAACGCTTTCCTATACCACAAGTAATATTCTGACTTTTGATAAGAAGTTCGGGAAACATCACCTTAATGTGTTGGGAGGGCAGGAATTTTATAAATATGATTATCAGACGATATCCGGTTCCAGAAGCCAGTTTTCTCTTCCTTACTATTACGAGCCTGATGCAGCTGCTTTGTTGGGAAGCTTCAGTGGAAACAGGGATAAATTTTCTTTATTGAGTTTCCTGGGAAGAGCGGAGTATGATTTCAACAATACTTACTTTTTATCAGTATCTGGAAGGGCGGACGGCTCTTCAAGGTTCTTTGCAGATAACCGATGGGGAAAATTCTGGTCAGTTGGAGGTTCATGGAAAGTTTCAAATGAAGATTTCATTAAAAATTTAAATGTCTTTAATCAGCTAACATTACGTGCAAGTTATGGTGGTCAGGGAAATGATAAATTAAGGAGGCCTAATGGATCTTCACTATACTATGCTTATCAGGAATTATATAAATTTTATAATAATCTTGGCGAGCCGGGAACTGTACTTGAAAAAGTACAGACCAATGATGTAAAATGGGAAACCAATCTTAATTTAAATGTAGGCCTTGAGTTTGCCATTCTTAATAACAGGGTGAAAGGTAACGTAGAATATTTTAAACGAAAAAGCCAGGATCTTCTGTTTAATATGCCGGTTGCGCCATCCCTTGGGATCAGTGATTTCCCGTTTAATGTCGGAACAATACAGAATACAGGTTTTGAGTTTTCATTGTTCACAACGCCAATCAAAAATGATAATTTCCAGTGGAATGTGGATGTGAACCTGAGTACTTTGAGCAATAAGATTACAAAGCTTCCTAAAGGGTCTGTAATTACCGGAACAAAGCGTCTGGAAGTGGGCGGTTCGATCTATGATTTCTTTATTCCTGAATGGATGGGCGTTGATCCTTCCAATGGAAAGCCTTTGTGGAGATATATCTACCAGGATGCGAACGGAAATACAGTGGACGGAACAACCTCAGAATATGCAAAGGCAACAAAAACAGTACAGGGATCTGCACTTCCTAAAGTGACGGGAGGAGTTACTACAAGTGTTGCCTATAAAAACTTTGATGTATCGGGATTGTTGACATTCAGCATCGGTGGAAAAATCCTTGATACGGATTATACATCATTAATGTCTAACGGAAGCGCTGGCGGACGTGCATGGAGTGCAGAAATGCTGAACAGATGGACTCCGGAAAACCCAAATACCGATGTTCCTGCATTAAGTACAACAACGAATAATTGGACTTCCACTTCTTCAAGATTTTTATATTCCGGAACCTATGCAAGACTTAAAAATGTGAGTCTGGGCTATACCCTTCCTTCAGATTATTTTGAAAAGCTGGGCCTGAAAAAGTTTAGAATTTATGTTCAGGCAGAAAATCTTCTGACCTTCTATAAGCATAAAGGAATGGATCCGGAACAGGCACTGGATGGAACAACCTATTACAGATATCCCGCCATGAGAACGATAACTTTCGGTCTTCAGGCGACTCTTTAACCTATTAAAATTGAAACAATGAAACAATTAAAATATATATCTTTTGCCCTGATCGCAGCATGGTCACTGACAAGCTGTGAAAACGAACTGGAAACAGCTCCTACAGATCAGGCTAACGGTGCAGAGGTTTTCAAAACGGCCGAAAGCGCAGAAACGGTGATCAATGGTGCCTGGGCAAAATTGAATGATGACGGGCCAACTTACGCAAATATTGGTTATTCAACGGTTTTGAGAACAAGTGATGCTATGGGAAATGATGTAGCGGTTCTAACCAATAAATACGGGTTTCCGTCTGCCTATGCCTTTACGGAAATGATCAACAATACAGCTTCCAGACCGCAGTTTATATGGTCGACATTATATTCAACAATTAATAATATGAATAATGTGATCACTCGTATTGACCAGACCGAAGGAAGCCAGGAGAAAAAAGACCAGGTAAAGGGACAGGCTAAGGCATTGCGTGCTTTCTGTTATCTGAATTTGGCCAGCTTTTACCAGTTCAGTTACCTGAAAGACAAAACAGCTCTTACGGCCCCGATTTATACGGAGCCATCAACAATCAGTTCTGTACCGAAGAAAAAAGCAAGTCTTGAAGAAATTTATACCCTGATTAAAAGTGATCTTACAGACGCGGATAATCTACTGGTTAATTATACTCGAAACAACAAAGATAAGATCAACAAAGCTGTCGTAAACGGACTTTTGGCTAGAACCTACCTGAATACCGGAGAATGGAGCAAAGCTGCTGCTGCAGCAAAAATAGCCAGAGCAGGCTATCCATTAATGTCGCCTGAAAAATATAAGGAGGGATTCAATGACATTAACAACGGAGAATGGATCTGGGGACACGGACAGACTCAGGAACAGTCGGGAGCGAGCTATGCTTTCCACTATCTTGATGTATCGTCTTCGGGAAGTTATTATTACAGCTTTATGGCAGATCCGTTTTTCAAAGATCTGTTTGATACAAATGACATCAGGTCCCAGCTGTTTCAGTGGGATGGTCTGCCGGGCAGGGAAGGGCTGTTAAGGTATTCCAAGTTTAAATTTAAAACAGGACTTATCGCAGATATTGTACTGATGAGAGCCGCAGAAATGTACCTGATCGAAGCTGAAGCAGAGGCAAGAAACGGAAATATTACCAATGCCGTTACAGTTTTAAATGAAATGAAAACAGCTAGAAATGCCAATCCTTACACTGGATCTCTTGCCCAGGATGAGGTAGTAAAAGAAATCCTGATTGAAAGAAGAAAAGAACTTTTCGGGGAAGGATTCTCTCTTTCAGATATTATCAGAACACAGGGAACTATAGTGAGAAAGCCTTATGTAGATGCCAGCGGCCAACCGATAAAAGTACAGATTACCACTCCTGATGGAACAGTGAAAACAGTGAACGGAAGAGGGCATTCTGTTTTTAATTTCCCGGATCAGTCTGCTTTTGCACCGAACAGTAGATATTATTTGTTCAATATTCCGCAGAAGGAGGTGGAGAATAATCCGAATTTGTAGTTTTATTTAGATTTGATTTTTTTTAGCCATCGTTTTTGCGGTGGTTTTTTTGTGGTAATAAAAAGACTGCCTGTAAATCAGGCAGCCTGTGATTAGATTGTCATATAAAGAAACTAAATTAATAGCTGATATATTTTATTTTTACCAGGCTACCCCCTGGATATTTTCTATTTTATTTATTTTTTTACAACGCAAAAAACCATATTTTGTTCGAAAATTATATTTTCTCATTTCTTTTTTTTTCCATATTAATTTAGAATACAATAAGTCTTCATTATTACTATAAAGTTTTATAAAATAATTTCCTTTAAAAAAGTTTTCAAATATTTCTTCGATACTTTCAAAAAAATAATTTTCGTTAAGGTTAAACTGAATTTTAATAGAGTCTTTTTTCAAGTCTATCACAAGAAGATTTTCATTAGTTTCTTTTTCTAAATAAATTGAGGATTTATCTAAATTGTCATTTTCATTAAATCGGTATTCTATTCGTTCAAGATACTTAAATTTTCTTTCAATAAAATTTTCCATATTATCTATTTAACTTTATATTTCCCCCAATCTTTAATATTTGGAAAAATATGTTTATTGAAGCTTCCCATTTTTTCAATATTAAAATGTACTGGATATCCTCTTCCTCCTCCAATTTTAGGCAAACTATGTTTTTCAAATCTAATCATAAATTTAGTTGGTTTGTCTAAATAACCTAAACTAAATTGGCCTCCTACTTTTGTACTATACATAAATTTCGCTCCAGAAATAAATCTATTTAGAGCTGCTCCTCCAACGTAATTTGACATAATATCAAAACTTGGATCATACAATGCGGGGCTTTGTAACTGATTGTGCATTCTATATCCATAACCTTCTTGATTTCCGTACGGCCCATAAGTATGTTTTACATCTGTGCTTTCTAATATTACGTAAACATCTTTTCCTCCAAATTGAGTTTTTTGTAGAATATAATCTGTCTTATCCCCACCAACATCATTTATTTTCTTGCCATTTTCATCGTAACCATTATCAGGTTCCATATCCCCAGAATGCATCGCGTGATTTAACCCAGCAACAATACCCCCGATTAATGCTCCTTCCCAAAAGTTACCTCCTGAAAGTTCTGAGCCAACACCTCCTGAAACAGCACCAAAAAGTATTGTTCCAACACCACTTTGCGAAAAACTACCAGCTACGGCCTTAAAAGCTGATGCTCCCAAACTTCCTAATGCTCCTGCTACAAAAGCCTGTTCAAAAGTTCCACCCTGCATTAAAGATAATATTCCCTGAGCATAACCATGTAAACCTGCCTGTGCAACACTTAGCCCGGCTTCCATCATAAATCCGGAAAAGCCTTTCGCAGCCTGCGCTACTTGCAATGCCGGCTGAAAGAGCTGGCCTATACCAAAAGTGACGGCTCCTGAAACAGCCCCAAATATGGTGGATTTTAGGAAATTTCCTATATTCCAGTAATCGCCAGATACTAAAACTCCAATTGAGTAGGCTGCTGCTCCAATGATTGCACCAATAATAACGGCCGATAAAAATTCACCAAGACCAAAAATTTCTCCACTTGGATCATTGTACATTAAAGGATTGTTCAGTACGTAGCCATACTTGTTATAGTTTTGAGTATTGTACGGTTCCTGAATATTCTCATCTGCATTTAAAAATCTTCTTAATAAAGGGTCGTATAATCTACCGTTCATGTGAATAATACCAACTTCAGCAAAATGCTCATGGCTGGTGTATCCTCTATCTATTAACAACGAAGTATTATCAATAATATTTTTATCAGTGACAATTGCTCCGGTTCCAATTTGAAGGTGAGTGAAATTTCCCCATGCATCATAATGTCTCTGTTCTAATTTATTTCCGGCTTCATCACTGATAGCCAAAATACTTCCTAAATAATCTTTGTGAAGGAACTTATATGAACCACTGGTTTCAGTAAAGTTCTTTAAATAAACAATATTACTTTCGTATGGTGTTCCGCCAATATAAAGAATATGTTTTTCTTTTCCGGTTATATTATCTTTAAGAACTTCAAAGCTTCCATCTTCGCTGTAGTATTTGGTGAATTTACCTTCCTGATCGGGATCAAAATTTCCACCGTAGCTTACTTTCTGTCTCATGTTGGTGAGTCCGTACTGAAAGGCTACATCCCCTTTTTCACCGTTAATAAAGACAGGGTCATTATTTTCATTATAAGCAATGCTTTGGATAAGGTCATTATTGTAATTCTGTGTTCCTGCAGCATTAAGGGTCATTCCTGTTGGCTGATAGATCTTCGCTGAATTATCAAATTTAATTTTTCCTACCTGATCATTCTCTAAAATTCTTCCTTTAGCATCATATATATTTCGGTTGGCTAATGGCTTAATTCCATTTACAGGATTGGTCCAGTTTACTAGTCTGTTGTTGTCATCATAATCGAAGGCTTCCGTAATATTGAAGTCTCCTCCTGTAGTTCTGCTGTTTAGTTCATTTTTAATAGCATCAAACTTATAGAGGATATTTAAAAGACTTGAATTAATTGGTGAACTATGTTTTATTTCTGCCAGGAAACCAGCACTGTCGTACCTATTGTTAATATCTGTTGCTCCCAGCTTTGCCCGGATAACCTGTCCCTTTTCATTGGTTTCATTGAGCTCCCAAAGTAATTTTCCTGAATTTTTATCTTTTATCTGGTAAAGTTGTCCGTTCCAGGTACTGTAAATATTCTCTATATTTATTTTGGTCAGGACACCGGAAGAATAGAGGTTTTTTTCATAAGAAATAACTCTATTTTTATCATCATACGTAATCCCTTTCTGGATGAAATATTTACCATTACTGCTTTCGGATGTAGACAAAACTCGTCCTTGTGGATCAAAGGAAATAGCCGAGCTGTATGCTTTTCCTTTTGAAGTTCCTGATCGGGAAATTACTCTTCCTTTATTGTCGTAAGTATAAGAAATATTCTTATCAGTAGCCTGACCGGCATCAGTGGTAGAAATTTCTTTTTGAGATATAAGCTGACCTACACTATTGTAAGTATATTCTTTGGTCCCTTTAGGACTGGTTATTTTTTTGATTAATCCAAAGCCAGTATATTCATATTTATAAGTGCCATTAGAAGGGTCATGGATTTCTGACTTTCTGCCCCATGAATCATATTTTGTTGTAACTACGTTTTCGGCATATTGAGCCTTGATTTGCTCCCCGGCAGCATTGTAAGTGAAAAGAATTGTGCCTCCCTTATCTGTACTTGAAATTACATTACCTAATGCATCTGTTGTTTTAGATGTTGTTTTATTGTAATTATTAATCTCTCTTATTGTTGTAGTATTTCCTGAAACGCTTGTTTCTATTTCCTTACCATTGAATAATACTGCTTTTGCTTTTGCCGGAAATATAGAATCATCATAAGTGATCAGATTACCCAGTGAGGGATAACTTCCAAAGTAAGGCTCAGTTTCACCACGCTTTCTTCCAATATCATCATAAGTAAATCCTTGGCTTACAAATTTATCTCTTTCAAAACCTTTTACGGTTGTTCTGTAATTTTGCCCTATTGAGTTTGTAAAAGTTGTTTTTTCATTTCCATCGGGAGTGTATTCGGTGACTTTGGTATATCCAAATGATTCACGGGCATACACATAAGTTGTTGTACCTCCGATATTTGTTTTGGACTTCATTAATTTTCCCCATTCATCATAAGTATTAATCAAAATATTGCCTAAGGGATCAGTTTGTTTTAAAACCTGTCCAAAGTCATTATACTCAATCTTAGTCTCTAGTCCTAAATTATCAACTTTATTTACGACAAACCTACCTTTTGGATCATATTGGTTGGTACTTGTCTGTGTTTGTGAATCAATACTGTTACTGATTATCTTTTGGGTTATATTTCCAAAACCGTCATAATTATAGGTTTCAAGTAGATAGCCTGTATTATCTCTGTTCCATGTTTTAAGCGTTTTTAAAAGATTATTTTCATAACTATATTCTTCCTTTGCGGATTTAGTGTCGCCATAGGCCTGAACAATATCATTTTTTAACTTTGGACGGCCAATATAATAGTCAGATCCAATACCTGATGGATTATGGGTATACTCAAATAAGGAAGTGTTGATCGCATAATTTCCATTAAATGTAGATACAGCTTGTGCGGGGAGGTAATAATCACCATAAGTGATGGTATTATTTGTAACAGTATTGGTTAAGAAGTCTTTACTTTTAGTAGTTTCCGGTACAATAGCAGTTACAATTTTAGGCTGGTCACTTTGCTGAATATTAGTAATGACTTGCCCATTTAATAATTTGTCTATCTTATATTTGGTTGACTTAAATGATAAAAGCTGAGTGTTATTTTCAGAAATATCAAGAGGGATGGCTTTAGCAGGGTCAGTTGTCTTAATAGACCATTCTTTGACAGGAAGTCCTTCGGTAGGATGAATTTCTGAACCTGACCAAACCTTTGAGTTAATAAGTTCATCAGTATACCATGATGATCGGGCTATCTGGCGGAATCCAATTATTCCTCTTCCATGAAAATTTGCTATTAAATCACGATATCTGAAATCTTGTTTTCTGCTTCCTTGCAGAAGTTGTGTAACAACAGATTTTGAGGAAATATTTTTTATGTTTGAATAAGGATAAGTAGCATTGTTATCTGACTGATAAAAAGCAGATGTATTATTATTTCCTGAATCTAAATCATTATATGAAACAGAGATGCTTACCTCTCCCTGAGTAATACTGCTGACAGCATATTTTTGTGGCAGGTTAAAATAATCATAAGTAAATAAGGAAGTATCTCCATGCTTGATCATAATAAACCTGTCAATATTGTGTACCCTTGCTGAAATATTAATAGGAACAAAATGAGCATCACTGGTAGATTCAAAATTATCATTATAGCTCTCTCTAAAAATGATAGTCCCTGCTGAGTCACTGCCCTCATTCACTTTGACTTTTAAGCCGAAGCTTGAATCTCTATTTGCGCCAAGGTCATGTTTTCTATAAGTTTCAGATTTTATATTAATGAAATCATCCTTTCCATCACCATTTACATCTTTAGCAAAATTATTATAAATTATTTGCCTTCTGCGGCCCGAATCACTGACATATGGACTTTTCCTGTATGTTAGGAAATTACTTATATACTGTTCTTTAAAGTTATCATTTCCTTTATTGATATACAACCTCCAGTTAGTTGTCTCTTCAACATCTTTTTCTGGAACTGCAAAATCTACTTTTCCGTCACCATTTAAATCACCATATACAAGACCTTCCTTTTCTCCATTGAAATTAACTAAGGGTGTATTGCCTGCTGGGTTACCGCCTTTTAGTAATATATAAAAATATCCATTTCCTTTATCAATAAAATCTGATTTACCATCACCATCAATATCTAAAATATCGATGGTGGCAAGATCTTTACCAATACCTATTTCTGTGATCTGATTGGAATTATTTTCCGAGAAAAGATCAATAGTATAATTCTGATAATAGACATCACAGTTGGTTTCCATAGTAGGGATCTGGTTCTGGCCGCCAGAATAAATATAGGAAGTTGTACATCTGTTATTTGCTACTGAGAAAGCAAGTTCAGAAATCCTATCACCATTTAAATCTATTTCCTTTACTGATCCTAAAGATGTGCTTATATCCTCATAGCCTTCAAATAATCCTGGGTTTGGAGGATAAGTTCCTGTTCTATCATAAAGGTTAGCCGGAATCTCTTTTTGCTTAACTAGGGTTAAGATATTATTCTTTAATACGTACGCTTTGAAAACAAGTTTTTTATTGGGCAAAGGATCATTAGTTTCCTTGTAAGTGATAATTCCCTGGCTGGAAGAAATTTTATTTTCATTGTCAAGTATTCCGCCTGCAATTGTTCCGCCACTCAAATTTTCATCAGAAACCTTTACCGGGGTAAATCCTCCATCTAGTTTATTAAATACTATGTAGGTTCCTCCTGAAGTTGGTTCGATATAATTTCCTTGACTTTGGCAATTTCCGTAATCATCGGTCTCTAGGCATTCATAATAACCAGGGCTTCCTGTATTATAGTAGAGTAAATCTACTCTTCCATCACCATCAAAATCACCTAGTTTTTGATTTTGCGAAATTAAATTTGCATTTAGCTCTTGTTTATTAGCAATCTGATTAACAGGAGGTTTTAGAAATTTGACTGGGTTTGCAATTCTGTAACTACCTGGGAATTGATTATTAGCAGTTCTTTCTGTTATACTTTGTACAAAATCATATTTAGAAATTGCTGGATCAATAGAATAGTTAACGGTATATTTTTTGAAAAGAATTTTACTAGCATTTACAGTAATATCACTTAATCTTTTTCCTTGAATGAATAATTCTCCTTTTATATATGAGGTTTCCGTAAGACTTCTTTGTTGATAATCAAACTTTATCTCATTGAAATGAGGTTTGTTTAAAGTTTGATTACCTCCCCATTCTATTGAGGAAATAACACTTATATTATTATTTTGAAGATAATTGTATGTAATGTAGTTTCCTTTTTTATCTTTCCATTTTACAATATTATATTCTAAAGGAGTTCTTGCAAAGCTTTCTCCTGGAGCTATAGAACCATACCATGCCATAGAACCGTCTTCGAAGGTTATTTCCCAATACTCAGGTCCTTGCCAATTTTTTCCACTAATACTTCCTAATGATTTGATTTTAGTGTTAGAGTATTTTTCTGTTACATATTCAGCTCCATCTTTTCCATATTCTCCAGTCTTCAGAACGAGTCTTTGACCATTGAAACTATAATAGTCTGAGTAATCAAGCTGTAGTCCTTTTAATATACCATCCTTTTCTATCGTTTTTCCTGTTCTTGAAATAGATGTTATACCCGAAAAATTCCATCCATATCCAGCGATTCCGTTTCCTGCACCGCTTGTATAAATGAGATCTATCTGTGGGGCAACACTTTTTATTGCAGGTGGCAAAGCTATTGGCAAGGTAAACTGCAACTGCCCACCATTAGTTACTTCTATATTTCCTTTGGTGTCATGGAAGTTACCCATGTCTGTTTCTACTGTATAAGAGGGATTATTCGCTCCCGCATTAGAATCTACAGGGCCTCCTCCCGGATTTTCTGTACTTGGTCCAATTTTAGCAACAAAAGGATTGGATACATTTGATGTTGCATGAAATCCCTGCGCCAAAACGACGGTCTGTGGATCCTGTACCGTTCGTGATGTATTTTCTGCCTGGTAGAGTATGGTCTGTGAAAAGCCCAAAACTGAACATAAGGACAGTATAAATGATAAAATAAATTTCATTTTTATTGTATAATAATTATAATGAATTGTTGTTAATAAAGAAAATCAATAGCATTGGTAAATTTTAATTTTTCAATGTATCAATCTTTAATCCAGAAACCTATCGTTTGGTAACATTTCTGCTGAAGACTCTTCCGTCTTTCAGAGTAAAATGAAGAATATAAACGCCCCAGTCATACCCCGTCATGTTAATCTTCAACTGACGGTTCAATCCCGGAATATTCTGCTGTTGGAATTTCCAATGTATCGTACTGTGCTGATACAGTGAAACGGATTCTATAAGATCATCTGCTTCTTCAGTCCAGTCGATGGTAAGAAAGTCATTAACGGGTACAGGGTAAAGCCTGATCTGTTTCAGGAAAGTTTTTTCATCCATGGCAGGAGCTTGTTGCTGTTGCAGGGCAGCTACTGTTTTGGTTTCTTGTTTTGCTGTTTCAGTGGGAGCTGTTTTTCCTGCAACATTAGGGCCTCTGTATCTTTGATTTCCGGCTTCGTCATATTTGAAATAGACCTCAGTTTGTGAAAACCCTAAAAATCCTATCATCAGGGAGGAAAAAGAAAGTAATTTTTTTTTCATGTGTTTATTTTTTTTCAGAAAGAAGTTTTTCCAGTTGTTTCTCCATCTTCTCTACCTTTTCAGATTGAGCTTTTAGCTTTTTATTCTGCTCAATAGAATATAGAGTAAGTTCCTCAATTTTTTCAAGAAGCTTAGCGTTCATTTCAGCTACGTTGATGCCATTTTTGAGAATCTCTTTTTCTGATGGAATATTAGGAAGGTGTCCATTCTTTTGAATATGGTTTTCTACTTCTTCCAAAGTATTCAGTTTATAGTCTTTTTTGAATACATAATCTGCCCATACATTTGCTTTTACTTCAATTTCTTTCGCAAAAATTTTACCGTCAAATCTTGCAATGGCATTATTGAAGAATTTTATCCAGGTCCCATTAGCATGGTCTTGAACACCAATATAATATTTTCCGTCATTGTTATTATTGGGCATTGAAAGAATAATATTATGCGTATTTCCTTTATTTCTAAGGACCGTGTCACCGGTAAGTCCTCCCCAGCATCCGTCACAAGTAGATTTAGTGATCTGGAATGAGCCAAGTGAGCTGGCAATTTCGAAAGCAGGATTATCTGCCTTATAGACTCTTACAAATGCTTCACCGCTTCCTCCTGGATCATTTATCCCTACGTATATTTTTCCATCAGGAAGTATACGCATAGCTTCCTTGTTATTAGTTTTCAGAACTAGAGGTTGATTATCTGTTGTTCCCAGAAAGCTATTGGAAGGGTTAGTTCCTGAATTACCCGTTGTATTCCAGCTCTGTGCAAATAAAGAAGAAGCCGAAAGGCTTAAAATAAATAATAAAGACTGTTTCATAATTTTTATAATTGGTTTTCAAAAATGGTAATGTAATATTCACTAGATAAGTGACTGAGGGTTGTAGATTTTTTAAGTAAAGAAGCTGTGGTTTTTGCAAAAGTAAATAATATATACATGAAAAACAGTTAATAATGATATAAATCATCTAAAGAGGATATATGATATCGCAATCTCAATTTGATGAAAAAATATTAATCACAATAGAAATAAATGAATTCTGATTGTGGGCATTGTTTATCAGTGATTTTTTTCCTAAAAATCATTAAATGTCAAGAATATTAAATACTCACAGTAACTTCCCATTTAGAAAAAAGCTTTACCTTTGTCTATATGAACCTGTTAAGATGGATACTTGCATTCTATTTCATGGCATTGTCACTGGTGCCTTGCGAAGATGTGCAGCGTCCTGCAGGGCCTTCAGAAATCAAACTATCTTTCAATATTCAGGAATCCCATTCAAAAGATAAAGGAGATATCTGCTCACCATTGTGTACATGCAGCTGCTGTCAAATGACGGTGTCTTCTTTTAAAATGGATCCTTTATTGGAAATTCAGAGCCATGTTCAGGCTTACTTTTCAAAGAAAATTCTTTTCCAGAAAAACAATTTTGCTTACCAGATGTACGACCATATCTGGCAACCTCCTAAGATTTAATTTTTATTGATTATTAGAAAGTCAGGCTTTCTATCTATTGAACTTTGCAATACCATTGCAGAGGTCTCCGTGATATTTTTGCAACGGCATTATCGTCGTATGCAGTTATTACCAATAAAAAATTAAATACAGATCGTGTTAGATAAAATCATAAAATTCAGTATCAAAAACAAGGTGGTAGTGGGTATCATGACCCTGCTTCTCATTATCTGGGGAGTATGGAGTGCTACAAGGCTACCCATAGATGCGGTTCCTGATATTACCAACAATCAGGTACAGATCATCACCGCATGTCCTACACTTGCGGGGCAGGAAGTGGAGCAGCTTGTTACCTTTCCCATAGAGCAGAGTATTGCCAATGTTCCGGATATTCAGGAAACCAGAAGTATTTCAAGATTCGGACTTTCCGTGATCACTGTGGTATTCAAAGAAAATGTAGACATTTATTTTGCCAGACAGCTGATCAATGAACAGCTGAAGCTAGCCGTTGAAGAAATCCCAAAAGGAGTGGGAACGCCGGAACTGGCGCCTGTAAGTACGGGCCTTGGGGAAGTGTATCAGTATATTCTCCACCCGAAAAAAGGCAGCGAAAAGAAATATTCCGCTAAAGAACTCCGTACCATGCAGGACTGGATTGTCCGCAGACAGCTGAACGGTACGCCCGGTGTTGCGGAAATCAACAGTTTCGGAGGAGAATTGAAACAATATGAAGTCGGTGTTAATCCAGACCGCCTTAAAGCAATGGGCGTAAGCATTTCCGATATCTTTACAGCCTTAGAAAAAAACAACCAGAATACCGGTGGAGCTTATATAGACAAAAAACCGAATGCCTATTTCATCCGTGGAATCGGATTTGTAACCTCATTGGAGGACATTAAAAATATTTCGGTTAAAAACGAAACAGGCAGCGTTCCGATTTTTATAAAAGACGTTGCAGATGTACGTCTTGGAAGCGCTGTGCGTTACGGAGCATTGACCTACAACGGAAAAGTGGATGCAGTAGGCGGTGTGGTCATGATGCTGAAAGGGGCCAACAGTAATGAGGTTGTCAGTCTTATTAAAGCTAAAATTCCAACCATTCAGAAATCCCTTCCTGATGATGTGGTGATAGAGCCCTTCTTAGACAGAACAGATCTTGTCGGAAGAGCAATCAATACTGTAGAAAAAAATCTGATTGAAGGTGCATTAATCGTTATTTTCGTATTGGTAGTTTTCCTAGGAAATCTTCGAGCAGGGCTTATCGTAGCTTCAGCCATTCCATTATCCCTTCTTTTTGCTTTGGGAATGATGAATGTTTTTGGAGTCAGTGCCAATTTGATGAGCCTTGGAGCCATAGATTTCGGATTGATTGTAGATGGCGCCGTGATCATTGTGGAAGCTACTTTACACCATCTCGGCGTAAGGAAATCTGTACGAAACCTTACCCAAAGTGAAATGGACGAGGAAGTTTTCCTTTCCGCATCAAAAATCAGAAGCAGTGCCGCTTTCGGGGAGATCATTATCCTTATCGTTTACATTCCGATCCTCACACTGGCCGGAGTAGAAGGGAAAATGTTTACGCCAATGGCTAAAACAGTTGGATTTGCCATTTTAGGAGCATTGATCCTTTCACTGACCTATATTCCAATGATGAGTGCCTTGTTCTTGTCCAAAAAGATTTCGCATAAAGAAACCTTTTCAGATAAGATGATGAACTTCCTGCAGAAGATCTATCAGCCGATGTTGCAGAAAGCAGTTAAAGTAAAATATATCATTGTGTCAGCCACGATTTTCATCTTCGTCATCAGTGCTTTTATTTTCAAAAATATGGGTGGCGAATTTATTCCGCAGCTGCAGGAAGGAGATTATGCATTCCACTGTATTCTGCCGCAGGGAAGTTCACTTAGCCAGAGTATCGAAACCTCCATGCAGGCTTCAAGACTTATCAAACAGTTTGATGAGGTGAAAATGGTTGTTGGAAAAACAGGTTCCGCTGAGGTTCCTACCGATCCAATGCCTCCCGAAGCCACCGACCTGATTGTTGTTTTAAAACCACAAAAAGAATGGAAATCAAAAAAATCATACACAGAACTTGCCGATGAGATCAGTGAGAAATTAGAAACCATTCCCGGTGTGTTTTTTGAAAAGAACCAGCCGATACAGATGCGTTTTAACGAGCTGATGACAGGGATCAGACAGGATGTTGCCGTTAAAATTTTCGGTGAAAACCTGGATTCGCTGGCTATTTATGCAGATAAAGTAGGAAAGATCATCCAGACCGTTGATGGCGCAACGCCTCCGCAGATTGAAAGAATAAGCGGACTTCCCCAAATCAACGTAGAATACGACAGAACGAGAATGGCCAATTATGGTTTAAATATAGAAGACGTAAACAATGCCGTAAGTGCAGCCTTTGCCGGAAAATCAGCCGGGCAGGTGTTTGAAAACGAAAGACGTTTTGATCTTGTAGTACGTCTCGACAGCCTTCACAGAACGAATATTGATGATGTGAATAATTTAATGATTGCGACAGGAACCGGAGCACAGATTCCGCTTTCCCAGGTAGCCAATGTCAGCTATAAACTGGGTCCGGCACAGATCAGCCGTGAAGAAGGAAAAAGAAGAATCGTGATCGGTTTCAATGTAAAAGACCGCGATGTGCAAAGCGTAGTGAAAGATATTCAGGCGAAATTAGATAAACAGATCAAGTTACCTTCCGGATATTATTTTACCTATGGCGGACAGTTTGAAAATTTACAGGAAGCCAGCAAGCGTCTGATGATCGCAGTTCCGGTTTCCCTGTTTCTGATCTTTATGCTGCTCTATTTTACCTTCCACTCGTTTAAGCAGGCTGCATTGATCTTTACGGCAATTCCGATGAGTGCCATCGGAGGTGTATTTGCCCTTCTTTTAAGAGATATGCCGTTCAGTATCAGTGCCGGAATCGGGTTTATTGCCCTTTTCGGAGTCGCAGTTCTTAACGGAATTGTTTTGATCGGAACCTTTAACCAACTTGAAAAAGAGGGCGAAACGGATGTACTGAAAAGAGTATATGAAGGAACAAAAACCAGACTAAGACCCGTTCTGATGACTGCAACGGTAGCTTCACTAGGATTCCTGCCGATGGCGATTTCCACTGGAGTTGGAGCTGAGGTACAGAAACCTTTGGCAACCGTAGTCATCGGAGGATTGGTAACCGCTACATTCCTTACTTTATTTGTTCTGCCGATGCTCTATATTATTTTTAATTCAAAGATTCCACGAAAGATGAATAGAATTAAGCCAATCACAACACTTGTTGTTCTTGGATTTCTGATGTTCGGACAGACGTTCAACGCGCAGACCAGACCAATTTCCGTAGATCAGGCGGTAGAAATAGCCGCCGAAAATAATCTGGTTTTGAAATCAAAAGATCTGAATATAAAATCTGCTGAAGCTTTGAAAGGAACGGCAAAAGAACTTCCCAAATTAAATTTTGAAGCCCAGCTGGGACAGTACAACAGTCCAAAATTTGACCAGTCATTTGCCATTTCGCAGAGCATTCCTTTTCCTACGCTGTTTAAGGCGAGGAGAGAATTAATTACTGAAAATATAAAAAGCAGACAGATCGATAAAGAAGTTTCGGCGAACGAACTGACAAAACAGGTAAGAACGTATTATTATCAGATCGAATATCTTCAGTACAATAAATTTAAGCTGAAAGATCTTGACAGCCTTTATCAGGATTTTATCAGGATTGCAACGGTAAGATTTAAAGCGGGAGATATCAAGAAGATTGAAATTAACACAGCAGAAACCCAAAAAGGAGAAATCAGCCTACTGCTGAAACAGAATGAGGTGTATTTAAATAATGCCTATAAAAATCTAAAGACATTACTGAATACGTCCGAGAATTTCGAAGTTCCGTTTAAAAGCGACTATGAACCTTTGAAGACGGAAAATATTCTGGACAGTTCATCGGTGGCCAACAATCCTACGGTCAAAGCTTTTTATCATGAAATGGAAATAGCCGAAAAAAACAAAAATGTGGAAAAATCACAGGGACTTCCTGAATTCAGCCTTGGTCTGACGAGCCAGTCGCTGATTGGTTTACACACCAAAAACGGACAGGAGAAATTCTATAATGCCGGTGATCGTTTCAATTCATTTTCTGTAGGCGTTGCCATTCCTTTGACGTTTGGAGCAACAAAAGCAAGAATGCAGTCTCTGGAATATGAAAAATACGCCGCTGAAACCAATGCAAAAATGCAGCAGAAGCAACTTTCTACACAGCTCGAAAATGCTTTCGGACAGTATCAGCAGGATATACAGCAGTATGAATATTATGTAAATCAGGCTATTCCGAACGCGGAAAAAATTGTCAAAGCAGCCCAGTTAGGCTACAAAACAGGAGAAATCTCTTATGTAGAATATCTTTTTGCCCTGCAGACCGCCACCAATATTCAGTTGAAATATTTAGAATCCATTCAGCAGGTCAATCAATCTGTAGTTACCATTAACTCAATCATCAATAAATAACATGAAAATAAAGCACAATATCATATCTCTGACCGTCACGGCACTTTTACTTTTAAGCTGCGGGAAAAAAGAAATGCCGGCAGAAAAAACCGAAGAAAAAACTGAAACCGGTCATGAAGAAGCACCGCAGACTATCGCTTCATTAACGGAAGAACAGATCAAATCGGTCGGAATAACTTTAGGCCCCATAGAAATGAAGGAACTTACGTCCACTGTCAAAGCCAACGGACTTCTGAGAGTTCCCAATAATAATAAAGCCACCATCACTTCTTTGTACGGCGGAGTAATCAAAACCCTGAATGTACAGGTAGGAAGCATCGTAAAAAAAGGACAGGTGATCGCAACCATCGCCAATCCTGAATTTATCCAGTTACAGGAAGAATATCTGACGACGAACAGCAGAATTACCTATGCAGAGCAAGAATACAGAAGACAGCGGGAGCTTTTTGACAATGATGCTGGCGCAAAGAAAAACCTGCAGAGTTCAGATGCAGAGCTTAAAACCCTGAGAACGAAAAAAGCTTCCCTTCTGAGACAGCTTCAGATGATGGGAATCAGCCCGGGAAAAGTGAATAATGGCAATATGAGATCAGGATTGGTCATTACAGCTCCCATTAGCGGAACCGTAAGCAGTATTTCAGCACAGATTGGAAGCTTTGTAGATGTTTCATCACCTGTGGCAGAGATTATTGACAATAATTCTATCCATCTTGACCTCCAGGTTTTTGAAAAAGATCTTCCCAAAATGAGAGTAGGGCAGATTGTGCATTTCAAGCTGACCAATAATCCTGAAACGGAATATGATGCTATGGTTTACAGTGTAGGATCTTCTTTTGAAAACGAAAGCAAAACTGTTTCTGTACATGGCACGGTGACGGGTAATAAAGCAGGTCTGATCGACGGCATGAATATCACCGGAATTGTAAGTCTTGATAAAAATACAACGCCTGCTGTTCCTAATGAAGCCATTGTAGAAGCAGACGGAAAATACTACGTCTTTATCCGTACAGATAAAAAACCAGAGGAACATGAAGAAGAAGCCGGAAACAGCTACAAAAATGAAAAAGGAGAACCCGCACAACATCAAAAAACTTTGAATTTTGAAAAGGTAGAAGTGATAAAAGGAACATCAGACATGGGCTATACAGCCATTACACCTGTCAAAGGAATTCCTGGTGACGCCAGAATTGTAGTGAAGGGAGCTTTTTTCGTTAATGCTAAACTTTCCAATTCCGGCGGGCATGAGCATTAAAATAAGGAAATGATCATTGATTTATAGAAACTGGCCTGAAGAACTACCGATTTTTATGCCTAAATTAGGGGTATTTACGGTACAGTTCAGGAGTCAGAGATACAACATGCTGTATTTCTAAACATTATGAAAGATAGTCGGTGCAAGAGTACATCTTAAAAATTAATTGTAAATGAAAAAAGATATAGAAACCAAACTTATCGATAAAAATACCAAGCCTACGAGCATGAGAATCCTGGTGTATGATTTTTTGAGTACACAGGAAGCTGCACTGTCCCTTTCTGAAGTGGAAAGTCATTTTGATAATGCGGACAGGACAACGATTTACCGCACATTGAAAACATTCGAAGAAAAAGGAATTGTCCACAGCATACAGGAAAATATCACTACAAAATATAAATTATGTGATGACGGCTGCGATGAGAAAACCCACAAAGACTGGCATCTGCATTTTTACTGCAAAATATGTAAACAGACGACCTGCAGGGAAGATATTTCCTTTCCTGAAAATATACAGTCCAATTTCAGAATCGATGAAATAAGACTTTTTGCCAAAGGAATCTGCGAAAACTGCCTTGAAAGTTTGCAATAGTATTGCATTGAGTATAACCTTAATTTTACATCAAAATAGTATTTATGGAAGAATGTTGCAGTACAAAACCCAAAAAGAAAGAACAGCATACACATGATCATTCGGAAGGAGATGGGCATGATCACTCTCACGACACAGGAGACAAAACACCTTTTCAGATGTTTCTTCCTGCCATCATCTCTTTCGTGCTGTTGCTGGTAGGAATAGCATTGGACAATTATATAAAAACAGAATGGTTTACAGGTTGGGTACGTTTGGTCTGGTATCTGGCGGCCTATGCTCCCGTAGGTCTTCCGGTCTTAAAGGAAGCCTATGAAAGCATCATCAAGGGAGATGTATTCTCCGAATTTTTCCTGATGGGAATCGCTACAGTAGGCGCATTTGTGATCGGGGAATATCCCGAAGGTGTTGCCGTAATGCTTTTCTATTCCGTAGGAGAAGTATTCCAGGGAATGGCCGTTTCAAGAGCCAAAGGAAACATCAAAGCCTTGCTGGATCAGCGTCCTGATGAGGTAACAATCATGGAAGCCAGCCAGCCAAAGACTATTAAAGCCAAAGAAACCAAAATAGGAGATATCATTCAGCTGAAGCCCGGAGAAAAGCTGGCACTTGACGGTGAACTGATGACTGAATCAGCATCATTCAATACCGCAGCGCTCACAGGTGAAAGTAAACCGGATACTAAGACAAAAGGTGAGACCGTACTGGCCGGGATGATCAATATGAACAGCATTGCTCTCGTAAAAGTAAATACCGCTTACGAAGACAGCAAGCTGAGTAAAATTCTGGAACTGGTTCAAAACGCGACCGCACAAAAAGCCCCGACCGAACTATTCATCAGGAAATTCGCAAAAGTATACACACCGATTGTTGTATTTCTTGCCATAGGAATCTGTCTTCTGCCTTACTTTTTTGTCAGTGATTATCAGTTCAGAGACTGGTTGTACAGAGCCCTGATCTTCCTGGTGATCTCATGTCCTTGTGCATTGGTGATTTCCATTCCGCTGGGATATTTCGGAGGAATTGGAGCTGCGAGCAGAAACGGGATTTTATTTAAAGGAAGTAATTTCTTGGACAGCATTGCAGAAATCCAGAATGTGGTGATGGATAAAACCGGAACCATGACTGAAGGCGTATTCAAAGTACAGGAAGTAAACATTCAGCCTGAATTCAATAAAGAAGAGATTCTGAAACTAGTCAATCTCCTGGAAAGTAAAAGTACACACCCTGTGGCTACAGCAATCCATAACTATGCAGGAGAGATTGATCATTCTATTCCCCTGGAAAATGTGGAAGAAATTGCAGGACATGGCTTAAAAGCGTCAGTCAATGGAAAAGAATTGTTGGTTGGTAATTTTAAGTTGATGGATAAATTCAATATCAGCTACGATACTAATCATGCTAATATTGTGTACACGCTCATTGCCATAGCTTATGATCAAAAGTTTGCAGGCTACATTACCATTGCAGACAGTATAAAAAGCGATGCCAGAGAAACGGTTGACAACCTGCACAGAATGGGTGTAAAAGCAACCATGCTCAGCGGTGATAAAAGTACCGTTGTGAAATATGTGGCAGACCAACTGGGCATCGACAGTGCTTTTGGAGATCTCTTACCGGAAGACAAGGTGAATAAAGTAAAAGAAATCAAAGCAAAAAATCAAACCGTAGCCTTTGTTGGCGATGGAGTGAATGATGCTCCGGTAGTTGCCCTCAGCGACGTAGGAATTGCCATGGGCGGCCTCGGAAGCGATGCCACAATTGAAACCGCAGATGTCGTTATCCAGGATGATAAACCCAGCAAAATCCCAATGGCAATCAATATAGGTAAACAGACCAAAAAGATCGTATGGCAGAATATTGTTTTAGCCTTTGCGGTAAAAGCTGTAGTCTTGGCACTTGGAGCCGGAGGTTTAGCAACCATGTGGGAAGCTGTATTCGCAGATGTAGGTGTAGCAATGCTGGCGATTTTAAATGCAGTGAGGATCCAGAGGATGAAGTTTAGTTAGGTAGCAGGTAGCTCATGATAGATTTTTTTTTTAAATTAAAACAAACCTGTTAAAAATAAATACAACCCAACCTTATAGGCTTTCAAAACCTATAAGGTTTTTATTACAGCAAAAAATCTGCGAAATCCCTAGAATCTGCGAAAGAAAAATCATCACAATTATAAGAAGGTTTATTTTCCCTGATTCCTAACATCTCTCAACCAAAATAATCAATGACATTCATCATAAATAATACATAAACCCAATTTGAGTAGTATATTTGTAGAACAGAACTGATCATTGAGACTTTTTATTTCCATATTCATCATTTTTACCATTGCACTACGCCCTGTTTTGCCATTGGTGAACTATGCCGTGAACTATGATTATATTGTAAAAAATCTCTGTGAGAACAGAAATATTCCTCAGTCCACGTGTAAAGGAAAGTGCTATGTAAGCAAAGAACTGGCGAAAACAGAAAAGCAATCCAACAATTCCCAGGTCATCAAAATATCTGTTCTGGATGTTTTTGTTTCCCACGATATCCTTTCATTTTTAGGCCAGAAAGAATTTGAGCCTGAAGATGAGGCTATACATTCAGATTATAATATTGATCATACTTCGGAATACTTTTCAAGAATATTTCATCCTCCTTTAGCCTAATTTCAACTATTCTTTTAGTTTTTTCTCAAAATATCCTCGGATTTTTATTGCTTAATGGTGTTTTTTTTAACAATCTGCAGTAGAAATGGAGGTTAGCTTTGCATTAAAAATTAATTCACACATTCATAATACTATCAATTTCAATTTACCATTAAAATGAAATCAAAAATTATTTTGACTGCATTATTGTCAGTTTCATTATTCGCCTGTGGCCAGGAAATCCCTAAAGTAAAGCATAAAAAGAGCACTGCGTCTTCAAAATCGACGACTAAGAAAGTAAAATTTGCCAATGCAGAAGATCCCATCTGTCACATGAAAACAGAAGATGATATGAAAGATACGGTAGTCTATAAAAATAAAACGTACGGTTTTTGCAGTAGTCTATGTAAGGACGATTTCAAAAAAAATCCTGAGAAATATGCCCAAAAATAATAAGACCAAAAACGGAGCAAAGAGAAAAGTGATTATTCCGATTGCAATTTTCGCTCTTTTGTTTCTGGGAATAGGTGTAGGAATGGGATATTTCAAGAAGAACCTGTACACCGTAATGAAGGTTCCCGATTTTGAACTCACCGACCAGAATAATAAAAAGATCACCAATAAAGATATGCTGGGAAAAGTATATCTGGTAGAGTTTTTCTTTAGCAGATGTCCTACGATTTGCCCTATGATGAACCGTAATATGAGATTTATTGAAGATGAGGTGAACAGTCCTGAATTCGGGATCATTTCAATAAGTATAGATCCGGAAAATGATACACCTGCTGCATTGAAAGCACATGCTAAAAGCGTAGGCGCAAAATCTCCGGACTGGCATTTTCTTACCGGAAACAGAGATTATATCGGAAAATTGGCAGACCAGTTCAATATCTATGTAGGAGATAAGGAAGACGACAGCGAAAGCCTTAACCACAGCGGAATGATCGCTTTGGTAGATAAAGAAGGAAATATTCGTTGCAGATACAATAAGGACAATATGCCGATCCTGTATTACTCCGGACTGAATTATGAAGATCCGGAAGGAAAGACTCCGAAACTTAGCGGGAAATACCATCCTGACCGGGAAATATTAATCGAGGATATTAAGAAATTATTGAAATAAAGTACGGAAAGAAAGATAGAAGGCATAGGCTGGAGCTTCATTCAGATGAAATATCTTCCTTTCCATAAATAAAGAAATATTGTTAAACCATAAAAACAAAACATTATGAAGATTTTGAAAATAGCAGCTTTAAGTGCCGTATTTGCCGCACAGTTCGCTTTTGCGCAGTTTAAGCAGACACCGCTTCCTTATGCATACAATGCACTGGAAGGTTCGGTAGATGCACAAACGATGGAAATTCACTATTCAAAGCATGCTGCAGCCTATGTTGCCAACTTGAATAAAGCGATTGCCGGAACACCACAGGAAAAACAGACTTTGTTCCAGATCCTTTCCAGTGTTTCTACATTGACTCCGGCAGTAAGAAACAATGCAGGTGGACATTACAACCACGAGCTTTTCTGGACCGTTCTTACTCCAGTAAAAAATACACAGCCTTCTGAAAAACTGGCTAAGGCAATTACAGAAACTTTCGGAAGTATGGATGCCTTCAAAGAAAAAATCAGCAAAGCGGGTGCTGACCGTTTCGGTTCTGGATGGGCATGGCTTTCTGTGGATAAGAGTGGAAAACTATTCGTCTCTTCTACACCTAACCAGGATAATCCTTTAATGGATGTAGTGGAAGAAAAAGGAACACCAATTCTGGGAATTGATGTTTGGGAACACGCTTATTACTTGAAATATCAGAACAAAAGAGCAGATTATCTTACTGCCATCTGGAATGTGCTTAACTGGAAAGAGGTAAGCAAAAGATATGATGATGCAATAAGCAAAAAATAAAGATGAACTTAATTTGCAGCATATTCCTCACTCTTTATATGGCGTTCAGACCTCTGATCCCACTGATGGAGTATGCTGTAAATTATGATTATATTTCCACCGTTCTCTGCATCAATAAAAGCAAGCCGGAGCTTCACTGTAACGGAAAATGCTACCTGAGCAAAGAACTCGCAAAAACGAATAATTCTGATTCTTCACCTTTAAACAAAACCAAAAATTCAGGACAGAAAGTTCTTGATATTTGTACACTTCCTGAAATTACTTCTATTCAAAATACAGAAAAATTCCTTACTGCAAATTTTAATTTTCTCTACGAAACAGCCTATTCTTTTCTGTATCTCAAACCTATTTTCAAACCACCAGTTTTTTAAGTTCAATTTTAATCTTTATCAACCACAAAGAACATAAAGGATTTTCTTAAGCAATTTGCAACACATATTATTTTAAAGTTAAGTATGTAAAAGCGAAGATTTTAAAAAGCTTAATTGTTCTTCTATGCAGTTTTCAATACACTTTAAATAACTGAAGTGTCAAAAAACTTTTGTGGTTAAAAAAAATGAATGTTCACGCATTCAAAAGCATTTCTATTTCAAAATTTCAACTTAAAAAATCAAAAATGAAAATTTATAAATTTTTGTCATTATTCTTTATTGCCTTTAGTTTATTCACTTTGTCATCATGCCAAAACAGCGATGATGACGATCCGCAGGATACTTCAACCGGAAATCTTCAGATCAAATTTGAAAACGGATTCAATAATCTGGGAAATATAGTACTCAACCAAACGGTACAAACTTCAGCCGCCGGGCAGAAACATAATTTCTCCGCAGTAAAATATGTCATCAGTAACATCACGCTGATTGACGAAAGCGGAAATGAATTCAAATACAATGAAAATAATCCTGATAAAGGAGCTTTCATCGTAGATCAGGCCGATGCCGTTGCGGGAGTTGTTTATCTCGATCTGAACGGAATTCCGAAAAACAATTACAAAAAAGTAAAATTCGGACTTGGGATCAGTCAGAAGGCTTATCTGTTGGGGCAAAACGGTCAGGCAGAGTTCTGGACAAAAGCCAAGCAGAAAGGAATGTCGTGGTCATGGGCAGCCGGTTACGTTTTTGTAAAACTGGAAGGAAAATATGGAATTGCTTCTGCAGATACGGAATTTATGAATCACACCGGAAACATGGGAAATGTAACGGCTAATAATACTCCGGATCTTTACCGGGAAATTACGTTGAATCTTCCGGTAACCGCCAGAGTAACAGCTCAGATAAGACCTTCCATCCACATTCTTGTAGATCTTAATCAGTTCCTGAGCGGAAGCAAAACGCTTTCCCTTACCACAGAAAACAATATGATGATGGGTTCAAGCCAGCATTTGGTGGATGTTACCAATAATCTTACCGCGATGTTTAAAGTAGATCATGTTCATAATGATTAGGATTTTATTAAAAACAATGCTGCTGGTCATTACTTTTCTGAGCTGTTTGTCCTGTTCAGATGAGGTACTGCAGCCGCTGGAAAAAGATGAGGCGTATTCATTGCAGTTTCCATCGTACTTTCCTGAAATGACTTTCGATGCATCCGGCAATCCGGTGACGAAAAATGGAGTAGAGCTGGGGCGAAATTTATTTTATGAAGGAAGACTTTCCAGAAATAACACCATATCATGTGGTTTCTGTCATATTCAGGAAAATGCTTTCACGCATCATGGTCATACGGTGAGCCATGGTGTTGATGACAGAATTGGAATCCGTAATGCACCACCCATTCAGAACATGGCATTCCTGAAAAGGTATATGTGGGACGGCGTGATTCATAATCTGAACGAACAGCCGATCATTCCGATCACGGATGCCAATGAAATGGACAGCTCCATGCCTGAAGTAATTTCTAAATTAAAAAATGATCCGAAGTATAAAAAGCTTTTCATAGAAGCTTATGGTGACGAAAACATAACCGGTGAAAGAGTATTGAAGGCTTTGTCACAGTTTATGATAAGCATGATTTCCGCAGATTCTAAATACGACAGAGTTAAACAGGGAAAAGAAAACTTCACCTCTGAGGAATCTCAGGGAATGGCCCTTTTTAGCCAGAAGTGTGCTTCCTGCCATAGCGGAGAATTTTTCACGGATGAAAGCTTCAGGAATACAGGGATGTATTTTAATGTCCAGTTCAAAGATGCAGGACGTCATCGCGTAACTCTTGATCAGAACGACTGGATGAAATTCCGGGTACCGAGCCTCAGAAATGTGGAATATACTGCACCGTATATGCATGACGGAAGATTTTACACGCTGAGCGCGGTTCTTAATTTCTATTCCGATAGTGTGGAAGACAATCCCAATCTGGATCCGCAGCTGAAACAGAACGGACATGTCGGAATTGCTATGAATGCGCAGGAAAAGCAGTTGATCATCGCCTTTTTAAAAACCTTATCCGATCAAAACTTTATTTCTAATCCAAAATTTGCAGAATGAGCATCATGAACATGAGAAAAATAATTTTTATACTGAGCCTGACACTATCATGGGTTTCTCAGGCTAAAACAATCAACGACAGCCTGTATATCGCAGATCCTATAAACAGTATTGTATTTGATGACTGTGATGCTTGCGGCTGTGCGGCAGGAAACGGATCTTCCGGTTTTGAGTCTTTGCTGAACCCGCAGTTTATCGGGATCAAATATTTTGTCCAGCATTATAAAGCCAAAGAAAACCTTTTTGTAAAAGATCTTACACAGGATCAGTATTTCAATACCCTGCAGGTTTGGGGAAAAATTCCATTGACAGAAAAGCTGAGTGTATACGCCAGCCTGCCATTTCATTTTCATGAGAAGAGAACCATGCAGGGTGATATCAACATTAATGGTATCGGAGATCTGAACTTGATGGGAATCTACCGGATCATCAGTTCCAAAGATAATTTTCATCAGTTCAACGGAGGTTTAGGGGTGAAAATTCCTTTGGGAAAATTTGATGAAAAAGGGGCTTCCGGCGTCAATCCAAGTTTTCAGCTGGGAACGGGAAGCTGGGATTATCAGGCTGCTTTAAACTATAAGTTTCAAAAGAATAAACTGGCTGTACTGATCAACACAGATTACACGGTAAAAACCGAAAACAAAAAGAATTACCGTTTTGGAAACCAGTGGAATTACGCTGCAACAGGTTTTTATCAGCTTGCAGGAAATGAAAAGACCATTTTCTCTGCCAAGGCTGGACTTCAGGGTGAAGTCTATGATCAAAACAAACAGTTTGATGAGGCATTGCCTAACACAGCCGGAAGTGCTTTATATGGAAAACTCGGTTTCGAGGCTTCGTATAAAAAGTTCAGTCTGGGTGGTGAAGTCATGTTGCCTGCATATTCTAATTTGGCAGGAGTGATATTGAAGCAAAATCCAGGTTCAGTGTTTTTATCAATTTTGGAATTTAATATCATGGTGGCTTCGGACCCTCAGCCACCAAGTCAGGGTTCTTGAATGTTCATTACAATACAAATCAATTTTATAATTTATTGTAATTTCTAAAAACCGGTGGCTGAGGCTCCCGAAGCCACCGGTTTTCATACATCTTCTAATCTATCTGCTGTTTTTCATCGTATTGAGAATTAATTTATTATGCCGTTATTGCATATATTAAGTTATTTTCTATCTTTGCCGCAATCTGGTGCGCTGTGAAAAGCACTTAAAAGGGAACCTGGTGAAAATCCGGGACAGACCCGCTGCTGTAAGCTCCACATCAAAGTTTTTGAAGAGTATATCCACTGTTTTTTTTAATGGGAAGGATTTCAAAAACGGAGTAAGTCAGAAGACCTGCCAGAAGATAAACGTTTGATGCTTTCGTGGAATAAAGCTTAGGACAACAACGATTCTGTGCAGTAACAGCTGCGCTTTATCTTTGCTATCTTATATCCATTAGCGTCAGCATTATTCTCAATGAGCTAATGGTCAGAAAATGTACTGCTTCACAGTTTAAAAAAGGAGTTATCACATTATTTGTGATGGCATCTCAACTTATATTCTCTCAATCCGGAGACACAATCAGGGAGAAAACTATTCTTCCTATCCAGCTTTACAAAAAAGATTTTAAAGAAATTCTTCCTGCACAGGTACTTTCCGGCGAACAGCTTGAAAGGCTGAACAGTCAGTCGGTGGCCGATGCTTTACGGTATTTTTCAGGAGTTCAGATCAAAGATTATGGCGGGATGGGCGGCCTGAAAACGGTGAATATCCGGAGTATGGGAAGCCAGCATGTGGGAGTTTTCTATGACGGCATCCAGCTGGGAAATGTACAGAACGGAATAGTGGATCTTGGAAAGTTTTCATTGGATGATCTTGAAGCCATTTCTTTATACAACGGTCAGAAAAGTGAAATTTTTCAGCCTGCAAAGGATTTCGGATCTTCCGGATCTATTTATCTTCAACCTAAAATACCTGTTTTTAAAGGGAATCAGAAGACCAACTTGACGCTTAAGCTGAAATTAGGCACCATCAGTTTATTTAACCCTTCCTTCCGTGTGGAACAGAAGCTTTCAGAGAGAATTTCGGCAAGTTTCAGCTCGGAATTTGTACAAAGCGATGGATTGTATAAGTATAAATACGAAAAGAAAAATTCTGACGGATCTGTTGCCAATGATACCATTGCAAGAAGATATGATTCCTACATCCGGGCGAAACGTTTTGAAGGTGCCTTAAACGGAGCCATTAATGATGGAAGCTGGAGTGTACGCGGATACGGCTATATTTCCGATCGTGGAGTTCCTACGGCTATTGTTAATAATAATTTCACGCCTAAAGGTCAGCAGATGCTGGATGAAAATTATTTTGTCCAGGCCAGTTTCCGTAAAAAGCTGTTTCCAAAATTCGAAACACAGTTCAAAGCTAAATTTGCCTATGACTACACCCGGTTTTTAGATACGGCGAATGTGGCAACAACCGTTCTGCCGATAGATAATTCGTATGTTCAGAGAGAACTTTATTTTTCCAGTTCCAATATGTATTCTATTAATCAAAACTGGGATGTAAGTGCAAGCTTTGACTTTCAGTATAATAATCTGGATGCCAGCCTAAGGGATTTTTCATATCCTACACGATATACTTCGCTCGTTTCTTTGGCCACAACCTATCAGTGGAACCGGTTTAAATTTTTGGGAAATGTTCTGGGAACTTTTGTGCATGAAGAAGTGAAAATGAATGCAAAATCTCCCGATAAAACCGAATGGACTCCTTCCGCTTTCCTGAGCTATCAGCCTTTTGAATCCAAAGATCTTACCATACGGACTTTCTACAAAAGAGTGTTCAGGATGCCTACTTTCAATGATCTATACTACACGATGATCGGGAATGTTATGCTGAAACCGGAATATACAAATCAGTACGATGCCGGTTTTACCTATCAGAAACTCTATGACCATAAAGTTTTTAAAGGAATCTATGTGAAAGTGGATGGCTATTATAATGAAGTAGAAAACAAGATTATCGCCGTTCCTACTACCAATCTTTTCAGGTGGATGATGGTGAACCTGGGTGAAGTGAAAATCATCGGGGCAGACGTGAATGTTCAGGCTGAATTTGATATTAATAAATTGAAACTGAAACCTTTGGTAAGCTATACCTATCAGCGTGCTGGAGACTATACTGATAAAAGTGACGATTATTACGGGGACCAGATCTCCTATGTGCCCTGGCATGCATTGACCTTTACCATGATGGCAGACTATAAAGACTGGAGTTTCAATTACAGTTTTATGTACACCGGAGAGCGCTATGATGCCCAGCTGAATAATATCAAAGCCAATTATCTTCAGCCATGGTACACCCATGATTTATCCGTTCAGAAAAAATTCAACTGGCATTCTCATCAGATTAAAGCCGGTTTTGAAGTCAATAATGTCCTTAATCAATACTATGATGTGGTCAGGAATTATCCGATGCCCGGAAGAAATTTTAAACTTATTGTAAGCTTTACATTATGAAAAAACTCAACTTTTGCCTGCTGGCTTTTACTCTTTTCTTTCTGTTCTCGTGTAGAACGGATGACAATATAGTTCCCTCGGAGACAAAAGAGGTAAGGAACGGAGAAGATACTCCCATTAAAGGTTTTTATCTTCTGAACGAAGGAAATATGGGCAGCAACAAATGTACGCTCGATTATTTCGATTATGCGACAGGAACTTACCGCAAGAATATTTACGGAGAAACCAATCCTTCTGTGGTAAAAGAACTGGGTGATGTGGGAAATCATATCATGATCTACGGTAGCAAAATGTATGTGGTGGTGAATGTTTCCAATAAAATTGAAGTGCTGGAAGCCAAAACAGCCAAACGGATCAAAACCATACAGCTGCAGAACTGCCGTTATCTGGCTTTTAGAGGTAATAAAGTCTATGCCAGCAGCTATGCCGGCCCTGTAGAACTGAATCCTAACTCTCCTTCGGGAAAAGTAGTGGAAATTGATACAACATCCCTGAACATCGAAAGGCAGGTAGTAGTCGGGTATCAGCCGGAAGAGATAGAAGTGATGGGAGATCAGCTTTTTGTAGCCAATTCCGGAGGTTACAGATTTCCGAATTATGATAAAACCGTTTCTGTCATCAACCTCAATACATTCACGGAAACAAAAAAAATTGATGTAGCCATTAATCTTCACCGTATTAAAAAGGACAACTACGGAGATCTGTATGTGAGTTCCAGAGGAGATTACTACAATATTCCATCCAGTCTTTTCCTTGTAGATGCTTCGACCGGGACGGTTAAAAAAGATTTTCATGTGACAGTCAGCGGAATGACGATCGTGAATGACAAGCTGTATTATTATGGAAATGAATTTAATTACAATACCCATACTTACGTCAAGACCTTCGGAATCATCGATGTAAAAACTGAGCAAATTATTTCTAATAAAATTATTGACCAGCCATACGTTGATGAGGTCAAAGCTCCGTACGGAATTGCTGTAAATCCTTATACAGAAGACATCTATCTAACCGATGCAAAAAATTATGTGACCACCGGATATGTATACTGTTTCGACAAGAGCGGGAAATTCAAGTGGAAAACCGAAGGTGGGAATATCCCTGCTCATTTTGCTTTTTTATATAAATAATAGGATCAGAAAAAAATGGAAAGAAAAACGAAACATATTTTAAGAACGATACTTCTCTCTTCAGTTCTGCTGGGAACGGCAGCCTGTAAAAGTGATCGTGAAGATGTCGTGGAAGAGGTAACTTTTCCTGCGGAAGCTCTTAAGGAATCCTATACTGTTGACAGGCTTAAGCTGTTGAATATAGATCCAAAAATTGAAGGAAAACTGACTTGGAGTATCAATGATTCTGTTATTTCGGATCATCTGCAGCTGGATTTTGTAAGTCCTCTTGTAAAAACTTACCCTTTGACCTTAAAAGTGGAAGTAAAAGGAGTCGTAAAAATCTATAAATCGACAATCATTGTTAATAAAGAATCAACACCTTACAGCAAGTATATTTCGAATGTTTTTGAATTCCGTCCGGCTGTAGGGCAGTTTACGAACGAGGTTCCGGAATACGTCACCGGAAATACTGAAGCCAATATGCTCCAGAAAGCAAAAGAATCATTGACAGGAGAAAATTCTAGCATGATCACGCTTGGTGGTTTCGGAGGATATGTTGCTTTCGGCTTTGATCATACGATTCCCAATCTTGAGGGAAGGGATTTCAAAATTCTGGGCAATGCATTCTGGGGGAATAATACCAGCACAACCAGATCGGGATCTTGTGAGCCTGGAATTATTATGGTTGGTTACGATAAAAACAAAAACGGAAAACCCGACGAAGACGAATGGTACGAAATTGCCGGCAGCGAATATTTTAAAAATACAACCACTAAAAATTACAGCATAACCTATTTCAAACCCAATGAAAACAAGTCCCCCGTTCCCGGAAGTGAGTTTTGGCAGACTGATGTGGAGTACATCAAATGGCAGGATAATTTTGGGAATTCAGGATTTAAAACTAAAAATACCTTCCATGCACAAAGCTATTATCCTTTGTGGCTTTCCGGTGCTTCTTACAGCCTGACGGGAACCAGATTGAAGGATAATTTTTACGACCAGAGCGGGACGGGGGCTTATTGGGTAGGAACATCTTACGAGTATGGATATGCAGACAACGCTCCGAATAATGATGAAGCTTCAAACATCGATATTTCCTGGGCTGTGGACAAAAACGAGAAATATGTAAAACTTCCGGGCATCGATTTTATTAAAGTGTACACGGGAGTCAATCAGGAAGCGGGATGGCTTGGAGAAGTCTCTACAGAAGTGGCAGGAGCCTATGACCTGCATTTCAATTAATACTACAGAAAACAAAATTTTAATCAATAGAGTTCAAAATGAAAAAGTTTTACCTTTTGACCATGCTCTTCTTATTTGCGTTCTTTACGAATGCGCAGGTAAAAGTGCAGGGTGTGCCCCGAAATGATATTCAGGGCAACAGCAATCAGCTGAATACGACAGTAACTGCCAACATCAATTTCTCTGACATCCAGTATTGGGTGGGAAGTGGCACGAATGAAGCTGCATTCGTGGTACAGTGGAACGACAGCAAGAATCCTGATGCTTTGGTATGGGGCTTCCGATGGAACGGAAATGCTACCGGAGAAGATATGATGAAAGCCATTGCACAGGCAGATCATAGATTTTTCACATTGCTTTATCCGGGAACACAGTTCGGAACATCCATCGGAGGAATGGGATTTGATCTTAACGGGCAAAATGCCAACACGCTTTATAAAAACGGGAATACAGCGTATCCTCTTTACCCTACAAACGGTATTGTAAATACAGCTGCTTATGATTTTGACGATTATACGGCAGCCGATACTTCAGATCATTGGGGATCAGGATGGTACAACAGCTACTGGTCTTATTGGGTAAAAGATCCTACGGATGCCGATTTCGGATATTCAGGGGTAGGTGCTTCTTCCCGTGTGCTTCAGAACGGTTCCTGGGATGTATGGAATTTCAGCCCGGGGATGAATTCTTTTCCTATTTCTTCAACATTGACGCCAGTATCTGCTTATACTGCTGTTGTTTCTGCTTCTACCAATTTTACTGATGGCTACTTTATGGTGAATGAAGAATGGTTCGGACATACCAACGGTTCTGTAAATTTCATTGGCAATAATGGACAGGTCAATTACCGTGTCTACAGCAATGCGAATAACAATCATGCTTTTGGAGCTACAACACAGTACGGAACGATCTACGGAGATAAATTTTATTTTATCTCAAAACAAGCTGCAGATGGGGGAGATACGCAATATACTCCTGGAGGAAGGCTGGTAGTGGCCAATGCACAAACCATGCAGAAAATCGCAGGATTTAATAATATCGGTGGAGGTGACGGAAGGTCATTTGCTGGAGTAAACGAAAACAAAGGATACATCGGAGCTTCGAACGGTATTTATGTATTTGATATTGCGAATTTACAGGTTGGAAGTGCAATAGCCGGAACAGGCGGTGGCGGCCAATATGCCGGCCAGATTGGAAATATGATCCGTTCCTCTAAATATGTATTTGCTGTGAAGCAGTCTGCAGGAATTTTAGTCATTGATCCTGCAACTGATACTCTTATCAATACGATTCCGGGAGCTTTCCATTCTATTGTTCAGGCGAAAGACGGAAGTATCTGGGCGATTCAGGATCAGAAAGTGGTGAATATTCACCCAACTACTTTTGTTACTACTTCATATACCATTCCAGCCACTAAATATTTAGGGTCTTGGGGAGCCTGGAATGCAGGAAGTTTTTCAGCGAGCAGCAAGCAGAATGTGTTATACTGGATCAATTCGGTTAACAGCTTTGTTTCAGGATCACAGATTGTAAAGTTTGATGTTACAACAAAGACATTCAACGAAAATTTTGCCACAATTCCAGGCCAGGCTGGTACTTATAAGCAAATTCCATACGGTGCGGGACTTCGTGTGAATCCAACTACTGATGAATTGATTCTAAACACTACTGAAAGTGGTTTTGGTGCGCATTATCAGAAAAACTGGATCCACACTATTAATGTTAACGGAACCATTACCAATACAAAATCGCTTAATGATTATTATTGGTTTCCGGCAATGGCAGTATTCCCGGATAATACGCTTCCTACGGTGAGCAGTACATTTCCATCGCAGGTTAATGTGAATAATGCTTCTGTAATTGACCTGAAAACAGTAGTTTCTGACGAAGACAATCTTTCCTCAGCTATTGTAAAATCAATTAAGTCAAATTCAAATCCTGCAGTGGTTTCTGCAGTGATCAATGCGAATGACGAACTTGTTTTAACTCCGGTTGCTTCGGGAACGGCTGATATTAAGATCAGCTTTAATTCAAATGGAAAAGTAGTTGAAAAACTGCTTACCGTAACCAGTACAACTTCTACTTTGGCTACAGCAGAAGTGAAGAAAATTGAATTTAGTATTTATCCGAACCCTGTAACGGATATTCTGACTATCAAAACTCAGGAGAAAATCCTAAACGTTTCTGTTTATGATGCTTCCGGTAAAATGGTAAATACACAGTTGAACAACGGCCAGATTAATGTAAGTATGCTTCCGAACGGAGTGTATATCTTAAAGGCTATAACTGATAAAGCGATGTACCAGCAGAAGCTGATCAAAAAATAACCATCACAGTCTATATATTTCAATGAACCGGCGGCCTAAATGGGCCGCCGGTTTTTTTTAGCTTAAAGCAGACAGTAAAAAAGGGAATCGGGCTGGCTAAAAGCCAGCCCGATTCCTTGATATTTTTTAATTATTGATTCTGATCTTACGCGAATAGGTCTTTTTATCTTTCGTTTCTACGGTCAGGATATAAATTCCTTCAGGCTGTGGGGAAGACAACTCAAAGGTTTTAGAGCGAAGGGTAGAGCGATGTACTTCTTTGCCGGAAGTATTTCTTAGGGTAACTTCAGATCCTTCCAATGGAACAGTACCTCCCAAAGTGATTTGTCCGCCTTTACTGTAAGCCATAATGGTGGAAAGAGGATCCTGGTATGCATAATACACTCTGAATCCGCCACCCAGACTTAGTACACCACCACTCAGCCTTATTTTAACTGCATCATATGAGCTTACAGGAACAAATTCAATAGTTGCTCTGGCCGGATTGTCTGAAAGCTTCAGCAGGTTGCCGGTTATCATTTGGCTGTCATTATTAGCTGTCGTTCCGCTTAGCGTTTCTATATATACGCCGCTTAAGAGCTGAACAGTCAGGGGAATGTTGTTGGTGCCGATACCGATAACTAATTTAGTATTGAGCCTTACTTCAGGGAATCTAAGGGTCTGTTCAACGCCTCCCAGTAAAACGGTACCCATGACCATGGTAGAATAGTTGTCTTCGTTATCTCCCAAGGCATTTAAAGGATTCTGTACAGCACATGCCAGACATACCCCATACACATTGGAAAGCTGATCATGGGCATAGATTCTGTTCTGCGCCTGTGTATTGCCTGATTGGAATAAAAAGGCTAAAAATAATGCGGCCTGAAAAAGGCGACTCTTTGAAAATAGAATAGATTTCATACTTGTAGAGTTTTTTTGGTTAATGTTTAATCCAAATTTAAGCATAAAAGTGTATATAAGCAATATTATTTCTACTTAATGTGAATTATAATGTTGTTTTGTAATCTTTAAAATATTTTCAGCAGAGATTTTATCAGGATACTGCATCTGTTAGTTCATCAACTTTATTTCAAAGGCATTATTTTTTTCGACCTTTAATATTAGGCAGAAAAGCAGTTATTATGCCCATAAGGGGTAAGAATGCACAGATTTTAAACACATATTCAATGCTGGTATCATCTGCTAGGGCTCCCAATACAGCAGAGCCGATTCCGCCCATCCCAAACATAAAGCCAAAAAATAGTCCTGCTACCAATCCAATTTTGTTAGGCAAAAGATCTGTGGCATAGACCAAAATCGCAGAGAACGCTGAAGCTATAATTAACCCGATTAAAACCGCAAATATTACAGTCCATACTAGCGGAAGATAGGGAAGACAAAGTGTGAAAGGGGCGGCTCCAAGTATAGAAATCCATATGATTTTCTTCCTTCCGTATTTATCACCCAGTTTTCCCCCTAAAATGGTTCCTATAGCAACTGCTGCGAGAAACATAAATAAATATAGCTGAGAATCTTTTACAGAAATATGGAATTTATCAATAAGAAAAAACGTAAAATAATTAGTCATTGATGCTAAATAAATGTATTTGGAAAATACCAGTGCCAGCAGAATTGTAATAGAAAATATAACTTTTTTACGGGATAGTTCTATAGTTATAATATTACTGGAATGCTGAGTTGTTTTTTTTAGAGACAATCTTTCCGCATACCAATTCCCAATTCTCCATAATACTATAATTCCTATAAAAGCGGCTATAGCGAAAAGACTGACATACCCCTGTCCTAAAGGAAGCACAACTAAAGCAACCAATAGAGGGCCAATAGCACTCCCTGAATTTCCCCCCACCTGAAAAATGGATTGGGCAAGTCCTTTTTGTCCGCCGGATGCCAATTGTGCAACTCGGGAAGCCTCAGGATGAAAAATGGAAGACCCCATCCCGATTAGCGCAACTGAAACCAAGATCATATAATATTGATGTGCTGCTGCCAAAAGTAATAATCCTGCCATTGATAATCCCATTCCTACTGCCAGAGATCTTGGATTGGGTCTTTTATCAGTATAAATCCCAACAAAAGGCTGTAAAATAGATGCAGTAAGCTGAAATACCAATGTAATAATACCAATCTGAGAAAAAGACAGGCTGAATTCCCCTTTTAGAATAGGATATAATGAAGGGATTGTAGACTGTATCAGATCATTTAAAAAATGAGAAAAACTGATCATAAATAAGATAGGGTAAACAATTGTATTGGTATCAACTGTTTGGGTCTGTGGATTTTTCATGAATTGTAAATTTAATTCATCGTATCATCTGATGAATTTTATTAAAAATTTATTCTAGTATACTCTATCAACAATGAGCTGCGCAATACGGGCAGCATTTTCAGGGTCTTTATTTTCAATACAGCTATAAAGATCAGTATGTATCTTTTGAGAAAGCTTAAAAGAGTCTGTATTGTTGTTATGACTGCTTTCAAAAGTTCTGAGGATATTTTTACTTGCTATTTTGTAAATTTCTTTCAAGAGATTATTACCGCAGGCTTCGGCAATAGATATGTGAAAGTTGATATCAGCCTGATAGCATTCCAACGCCTGATTTTCTTCTGCAAACTTATCTCTGAGGTCAAGATACTTTTTAATTGTCTCTAGTTCCTTTTTGCTGTGGTGAACCGCTGCTCTCGCCGCTATTTTTGAATCCAAGAGAGAGCGTACTTCATATACTTCGTTGAATTCAGCGTTATAAATCTGAGTTTCCAGTGATTCCTGAATATTCTTTGAAGTAACAAATGTACCCACACCTTGCTGTACACTCAGGACTCCTTTTATCGATAAGATTTTTATGGCTTCACGGATGCTGGATCTCCCAACTCCATAAATTTTCATCAGTTCCGGCTCAATTGGAAGCTTCTCACCTACTGGGTATTCTTCATTGGTAATCCCCTGAATTAATCTGTCTGCGACTTCCTGCGCTAATGTTCTTCTTTGAATTTGCATACATCTTATCATCTGATGATTGCAAAGGTAGATAAAAAATAATAAGACTCACAATGTTTTATGTGAAAATATTTGAGGATAGAGTGTGTTACAAAATATTTTAAAGAATAAATAAAAAGAGACTCTAAAAATTAGAATCTCTTTTTAAGTAGCCCGTAGGGGAATCGAACCCCTCTTACCAGAATGAAAATCTGAGGTCCTAACCGATAGACGAACGGGCCATCTATCTAACACTAAATAAATTAGCGGGTTAGATTTTTGTTTTTATAAGTTTCAATTCTTATTAACCACTCGGTTAGTAGTGATTAAGTTTTGTAGCCCGTAGGGGAATCGAACCCCTCTTACCAGAATGAAAATCTGAGGTCCTAACCGATAGACGAACGGGCCTACTATACTTTTACGCTAATTTATTAACGTGCTTTGTCAATTTGCTTTTCAAGTTAGCCGCTTTGTTCTTGTGGATAATATTTCTTTTAGCTAATTTATCCAATAAAGCGATAACTTTTGGCAGTTGCTCTGTAGCAGCAGCTTTGTTTTCTTCATTTCTCAAGACCTTAAGAGCTGTTCTAGCAGTCTTGTGATAATATCTGTTACGAACTTTTCTAACTTCGTTTTGTCTGATTCTTTTTAATGCTGATTTATGATTTGCCATATCGTTCAAATGTGAGTGCAAAACTATAAACTTTTTTTTAATCTGCCAAATTATTTTTTAAAATTTTTCAATTTTCTTCGGACAGGTATTTTCTGAGTTTATCTATTGCTTGTTCTATTTTTAAATTCTCTTGTTCTCGTTCTATTTTCTTGATCGTGCTGCTTAGCATGATCATCGCATTGTTCCATTCTCCAGTGGTATTGGTAAAGGAAAGTCCGTCAATTGTTACTTCAAAGGCAACCCGTTCTCCTGTCCTGTAAAGTCTGAAACTTATCTTATCATCTCTGCCTGTAATCCCCTCTTCATTGATTTGTAAATCATAACTTTTTGGGTTAGAGTGGATTTTCTTAAAAAGAAGTTTTGCTTCCTGTATTTTTAAATCCGGCATGATATCAAATTTGGTAGCCTATAGGGGAATCGAACCCCTGTTGCAAGAATGAAAATCTTGAGTCCTAACCACTAGACGAATAGGCCAAATTTTGAGGTTGCAAAAGTAATGATTAACTTTTTAACTTCAAAATTATTTTTTACGTTATTTAAAAACTTTTTGGATAATCGTATTCTTGATTCCCTTGGATTCAAGGTCTTTTTGAAGCTTTACAGCATCCTCTAAAGTAAATACCTTACCATACGTGTAATAAAACACTCCATTGTTTTTATTTCTTTCCACATCTTTCAATGTCTGAAGAATAAACGAATTGCCATTTAATTTATCGCCTGTATAGACCTCAATGGTATAATATCCCGTCAACAGTTTTTGATTAGGCATAAATCCTACTGCATAAGCATTTCTGAATCCTGCATCCTTAGCTGTTTTAAGGTTGATATCTCTGATCGAAGCCATATTGGTAACCCCATAGTAATATTTGTACTGTCCGTTGTCTTTAATAGGGAGAATATAGTTTAAGCCCTTTAAAGCCGGGTCTCCGTCATTGTATTTAACAGGGGAGCTCAGTAGTAAAATCCTGAAATCATTTTTTAAAGGAGATTCAGCAGGCTTTTCAGGTTCAGGTTTTTTGGCAGTAATAGAAGATCCGCCTGTTTTTCTGTCAATTGCTTTCTTATAATCGATGATCGCATTATAGATGCTTTCCGCAATTTCGGTTTGTCCCTTATCAGAAGCAAGATAGTGGCTTTCTTCAGGATGGTTGATGAAACCTGTTTCTATCAGTACAGAAGGCATCGCATTCATACGAAGTACGTGAAGGTTTTTCTGGAAAACACCTCTTGAAAATCTTTTATCCTTGTTTACAAAATTACCTTCCACCAGTCCGCCAAGCAGCAAACTTGATTCAAGGTATTTGTTCTGCTGAAGTTTTAGTGCAATAAGAGATTCCGGCGAGCTTGGATTGTAAGATCCGAAGGTCTGTCTGTCTTTTTCATCAAGAAATATCACATCGTTTTCTCTTTTTGCCACTTCCAGGTTTTCATCATTCTGGTTGGGTCCCTGTACATAAGTTTCGGTTCCGTAAGCTGTAGGTCTCTGTGAAGAATTACAGTGGATAGAGACAAAAAGATCAGCTTTACTCCTGTTGGCCAGATTGGTTCTGTCCGAAAGAGAAGGATATTCATCGAATTTACGCGTATATATAACTTTGAAATCTCTGTTTTTTTCCAACATAGCCCCAACTTTTAGAGTAACGGCAAGCGTAACGTCTTTTTCTGCAACCCTTCCGATATCTGCATAAGTTCTGTTCGCTCCGTGGTCACTTCCCCCATGACCAGCGTCCAGAACGATCGTAAATTTCTTTTGTGAAAAAATTAAAATGCTGGAAAGAAGAAGGAGAAATGATAAAATTATTTTAAATTTTTGTTTGTACATCTTACAGTTTTAAAAATTATACTAATTTTGAGCCTTAATTAAAGAATAAAATTGGCCAAAACCGTCCTCAAAAATATATTACAAATTTTAATTATCCTAATTTTTAACAATTTTTTAGCACAGAAAACCCCTGAAAAATTGCCTAAAAATGTGGTTAATGATACTATTCCCAAAAAGGATACCATTGTTGTAAAAAAGGAAGCTTTAGATGATATTCTTCATACAAAAGCGGATGATCAGCGTAGAGATGTTCCAAAAAAAATGACATTTCTGAATAAAAATGCCCAGGTAAAATACCAGGATATGCAGATTGATGCAGATTATATCTCTATCGATGACAACAAAAACCTGATCTACGCCCGCGGAAAGCAGGACTCTTTAGGCAAGATCATAGAACCTGTAATTACCACTCAGGCTGGCAAGAAGTACGAGACCAATGAGTTCAGTTATAATACCAAAACCAAGCAGGCCATTGCTTTTAATGCCAGAACAGAAGAAAGCGAAGGGGTAATCACCGCACAGAAAACCAAAAAATATAATGATTCTGTTTTTGCCATGAGAAACGCAGATTATACAACAGATGAATACTATATCAAGAAAAAAGACACGGCCTCGGATTACTTTATGCGGGCTTCCAACATTAAGCTGATCAAAACAAAAAATAAATCGCAGATTGTTACAGGACCTATCCAAATGTATATAGAAAGGGTGCCGACTCCTCTTATTCTGCCGTTTGCCATTCTTCCGTTTTCAGATAAAAGGGCAGCCGGTATTCTTATCCCGAGTTTTGGGGAAAGGGAAGATGTAGGATTTTTCCTTAACGGATTGGGCTACTACCAGCCTATAGGTGAACATTTTGACCTTAAAATACTTGCCGATATTTATACCAAAGGCAGCTGGAACTTAAGGCCACAGATGAACTATCTGAAGAAATATAGGTATTCCGGAACTTTTACAGCGGATGTGGGAACCATGGTAAGAGGAATTAAAGGTTTGGATGATTATACCAAAAACAGCACATACAGAATTGCATGGACGCACACTCAGGACACAAAGGCGAATCCTTTCCTGACCTTCAGTGCTTCGGTGGATATCGTAAGTACCAAGTTTTACAACAATCCGCTTAATAACAATTATATTTTTAACCAGAATGTGCTGAATACACAGCAGAGTTCAGCGGTAACAGTCACAAAAAGATTTTTGAAGCTGCCTGCAACCATTACCGGGACAGCATCATATTCTCAAAACTTTGCGACTGGGCTTGCAGATCTTCGTCTTCCTCAGATGAATGTGGCGATCAATCAGTTTTATCTCTTTGGGTCTAAAACAGGAGTAAGACAAGGACTTCTTGAAAATATTACGGTGAACACAGGTTTCAACCTGACCAACTTTGTAAGTACGCAGGAAAACGAACTTTTTACAAAGGCAATGTGGGATAAAATGCAGACAGGACTGAAAAATAATATTGCATTGGGTACCAATACAACGGTAGCGAAATATTTTACATTCAGCTTGAGTGCGAACATTGATAATGCTTTAACGACCAAAACACTTAAAAAATATTATGATCCTGTAAAGAATGCGGATGTGGACGAAATTCAGAAAAATATTGCCGGATATTCTACCTTCTCTTCATCTGCCAGTCTTCAGACTACTCTTTATGGTATGCTTAAGTTTAAAAAAGGTTCTGCGGTAGAAGCAGTAAGACATATGATGACACCAAGTCTTAGCTTCACTTATTCTCCTGATTTCTCAAGCCCTGGTTTCGGGTATTATAAAAACTATTATAATGCAGAAGGTGCTTTGACCCCTTATTCTATCTTTGAAAAAGGAATTGTGGGAAGCCCGTCAAGCGGGGTAGTAGGAGCCTTAGGTTTTAATATTGGAAACAATATCGAAATGAAAGTGAAGTCTAAAACTGATTCTACCGGCGTAAAGAAAATAAAGATCTTTGAATCTCTTAACCTTTCAGGGAACTACAATTTTGCAGCAAAAGATCATCCATGGTCCGTATTCAGCATCAACGGGCAGTCTTCTTTCTTTAATAATAAATTAAATGTGAATACCAGTCTTTCACTGGAGCCTTATAAGATCGTCTTTGCTCCGGGTGCGACACAGGGAGTGAGAACGGAGCAGTTTGGACATTTCAGTGTGCAGGGTTTCAATGTACAGTTATCATATCCTTTAAGCAGCGAACTCTTTGGCGAAAAAACAGATTATGCTAAAAAGTATCCGGCAAAAGGAGAAATAAGAAATGAAAATTATTACTTTGATGATGATAATTATGCCCATTTCGACCAGGCATGGACTTTGAATATCAATGCCAACTATGCTTATTCAAAGGGACTCTCGGCACTTGGTACCAAGATTGCTTCAATAGGTCTGGACGGCAGCATCAAGCTTACTCCGTACTGGAATATCAACGGAAGTACGCACTTTGATCTTGTGACGAAAGATCTGGCCTATACAAGAATTGGGTTTTCCAGAGATCAGCGAAGTTTCACGATCAACTTCAACTGGGTTCCTTTCGGGCAGTATAAGGTATATGACTTCTTTATTGGTATCAAAGCTAACATCTTAAGTGATGCATTGAAATACAAAGACAGAAGTTTTACGCAGCCAGGTGCACCTTTCTAATATCAGATTGACAATTGTAAATATAAATTTTATATTTGCAACCAAAATAAATTCTCATGAAATCACTGTCGCCCAAATTTGTTAACCAACAAATGCAGATGATGGTAATTACATGATGACCTTTGAAAAAAATAAATATCCACATATGAAACAAATAATCAACACAGTTAATGCACCTGCAGCAATCGGGCCTTACTCACAAGCTAATATGGCCAACGGAGTTTTATATATTTCCGGACAGATCCCTGTAGATCCTGCAACTGGTAAACTGGTAGAGGGAATTGAAAAGGAAACGCATCAGGTGATGAAAAACCTTGAGGCTATTCTTACTGAAGCGGGGATGACATTTAAGAATGTAGTGAAGGCTACCATCTTCCTTAAAAGTATGGACGATTTTGCAGTAATGAATGATATTTATGCTTCATACCTTGATGCAGACAGCTATCCGGCTCGTGAAACTGTACAGGTTTCCTGCCTGCCTAAGAATGTTGATATTGAAATTTCTATGATCGCACATCAGGATTAATGAATTTTATAAGAAATACAATTGCGGTTCTTGTAGGCCTTGGAATAGCCGGGCTTATTATTACTCTTGGTATAAGGGTTTTTCCGCAATGGATCACTTTCGAAGCTTTTGCTCCTTTTGAGCACTGGCAGAGATTTCTTTACAGTATGAGAGGCGATAATGCATTTTTCGGATTTCTGCTGTTTATTTCAGGGCTGGGAACAACCATAGGAGGAGTGGCTACTGCACTTATTGTAAAGTATGCCAAGGTGGCGTATGCTATTCTTATCGGTTTCATTATGCTGTTCATAGCCATGCTGGATGTTATTGTATTTCCATACCATCCTACCTTTTATAAAATATCTATTTTTCTTACGTTTTTCCCATTTTCATGGATTGGGGGTAAGATCGTAGAGATTATTTATGAACGGAATAAGAAAAAGAAGATCGCTGATAAAATGAATAAAACAAAATAAAAAACGCTGCAAATCTGCAGCGTTTTTTTGTTGATATAAAAGACTATTGTCTGTGGCTATTAAGGCATCTTAAATCCTTTCGTATAGATTCTTCCGTAATCATCCACAAATTTTACCTGTACATTGCCCTGGTATTTATCCAGGATCTTTTCTACATCTTTCTGTGAATTGACAGGCTTACCGTTGATCTCAATAATGATATAATTATCCACGATTCCGATTTTAGCCATCTCGCTTCCTTCACTTACATTTTTAGCAACAACGCCACTGTTTAAACCATATTCTGTTTTGAATCTTTCATTAAGCGGATCAAAATCGGCCCCTATTTTTTCAGTTACACTCAAATCAGCTTTGGTTCTTGTGGAAGTCCCTCCTTTCTGATCTTTCAGCGTTACTGTAGTGGTGTTTGCTTTGCCATTTCTTAAATAAGTCACCTGAACTTTATCACCTGGGCGCTTGCTTCCGATAGACATGGAAAGATCTGCGAAATCGGTGATATCGTAAGCATCTATTTTAGTGATGACGTCACCTTTTCTCAGGCCTGCATCCTCTGCACCGCTGTTATCGCCAAATCCTGTTACGTATACTCCTGAACCGGCCTTGATATCAGTTTTAAACTGCTTATTGTATGCCGTTACCTGCTGATCATTAGAAAGATCTAAAGACGAAACACCTAAGAATCCTCTCTGTACGATTCCGAATTTCTTGATATCTTCAACAATTTTTCTCGCTAAATTAGCCGGAACAGCAAATCCGTATCCCTGGTAATATCCTGTGGTAGACTGGATCGCAGAGTTGATCCCGATTAGATCACCATTTACATTAACCAACGCTCCTCCCGAGTTACCCGGATTAATTGCTGCGTCAGTCTGAATAAAGCTTTCAATAGGATTGGTAGCTTTGCCCTGTCCTCCCAGGATACCAATTCCTCTACCTTTAGCCGAGACAATACCTGCCGTTACTGTGGAATTCAATCCAAGTGGATTTCCTACCGCAAGTACCCACTGTCCGACTTCAATATTATCTGAATTGGCAAAATTTAGATAAGGAAGCCCTTTCTCTTCAATTTTAAGTAAAGAAATGTCCGTGTTTGGATCTGTCCCTACAAGAGTAGCGATGTAAGATTTCTTGTTACTTAAAACAACTTCCAGCTTATTTGCTCCTGCAACAACATGATTGTTGGAGATGATATATCCGTCCGGTGAAATGATCACCCCTGAACCCATCCCTGATGGCATATTGTCCGGGACCTGCTGCTTCTGTCTCTGCTGGCCTCTGCCTCCGAAAGGATCTCCGAAGAAGAAATCAAACAGATCCTGTTCTGAAGCTCTGCTCGTTGATCTGCTCTGATAATTTTTGATGGTAACAACAGCCGGAACCGTAGTTTTTGATGCTTTTACGAAATCATCACCTACAGTTGCTGTATTCATTCCTACAAATGAAGCATTAGGGGCTGCTGCTGTGAAGTAAGACTGGTCACCGTTATTTGAATGCTGACCGAAATATTGTAGTGTCCCAACGGTAGTAGCTCCTGAGACAACTCCCACTACTGCAAATGGTAATAGTTTTTTTAAAGTACTCTTCATTGTATATCTTTCTTTTTTTTATTTATTGATTCTTGTTTTCTCGCGAACAAATTTAATGCTAAATAAGTAAGCAATTAACATGCTGTGTTTCAATTTTAACTAAAATTTAACGGCTATTATGTCATTTTATACATTATGTCATAATTTTAAAAGGCGTATTAACAGAACTTAAAAAATTATTAAAGAAAAAATGTCACATTTCGTAAACGACAGAGAAAATGAAATTTCATGTTTAAGGTACAACAATTAATCCAAAAGTTCTTCATTGATCAATTTTCGGATTTTTCCATTTACTCTGTGGCATCAATCTATTCAAATGAAAATGATTATATTTGCAAAAATATTTTTCTCACTTAAAACGTTTATAGCATGCAACTGTATAACACCTTAAGCGCAGAAGAAAGAGCTCAACTTATTGATGAAGCTGGTAAGGAACGCCTTACGTTGTCTTTCTATGCGTATGCCAAAATTGAAGATCCCAAAAAATTTCGCGACGAATTATTTATAGCCTGGAATGCGCTTGATGCTCTTGGCCGTATTTATGTTGCCCATGAAGGTATTAATGCGCAGATGAGTGTTCCTGCGGATCAATTTGAGGCTTTTCGTAATACGCTGGAAGCTTACGACTTTATGAAAGGAATCCGTTTAAATGTAGCGGTTGAGCAGGATGATTACTCTTTTTTAAAACTGACCATAAAAGTCAGACATAAAATTGTAGCTGATGGTTTGAACGATGATACTTTTGATGTTACCAATAAAGGAATTCATTTAAAAGCTCAGGAATTTAATAATTTGCTTGAAGATCCGAATACTATTGTTGTTGATTTCAGAAATCATTACGAAAGTGAAGTAGGCCATTTTGAAGGGGCAATCACTCCTGATGTGGAAAATTTCAGAGAAAGTTTACCGATTATCAACGAGCAGTTACAGGATTTCAAAGAAGATAAAAACCTGTTAATGTACTGTACAGGCGGAATTCGTTGTGAAAAAGCCAGTGCCTATTTCAAACATCAGGGTTTTAAAAACGTTTTCCAATTAGAAGGCGGAATCATTGAATATACCCGTCAGATCAAAGAAGAAGGGATAAAAAGTAAATTTATCGGAAAGAATTTTGTATTTGACCACAGGTTGGGCGAAAGAATTACAGATGATATTATTGCGCAGTGCCATCAATGTGGAAAGCCTTGCGACAACCATACAAACTGTGCTAATGATGCCTGTCATTTATTATTTATTCAATGTGATGAATGTAAAGCTGCGATGGAAAACTGCTGTTCTACAGAATGTTTGGAAACCATTCATTTACCTTTGGAAGAGCAGTTGAAATTAAGAAAAGGATTGCAGGTTGGAAATAAAGTTTTCAGAAAAGGAAAATCTGATGCACTGAAATTTAAAAAGTCAGGTGATCTGCCTAATAAGCCTTTAGCAAAAGCAGAAACGAAGAATATCCGACAAAAAATAGCCATCAAAAAAGTATTGATCGGTAAGGCCGAACATTATTATACGAAATCAAAAATAGGACAGTTCTTAATTGAAAATAAAGAACTTTCAGTAGGTGATAAGGTCTTGATTTCAGGGCCAACCACTGGTGAGCAGGAATTGACCATTACTGAGCTTTTTGCAAATGGAGGCCCTTGCGAAACAGCAAAAAAAGGAGATCAGATCACTTTTCAGCTTCCCTTCAGAGTTCGTTTGTCAGATAAATTATATAAGATTCTGTAAGTTTAATCTCAATAATAATGTTAAAAGCAGAACTTAGAAAAAAATATATGCAACACAGAAAAGCCTTGTCAAATGATGAGGCTTTCTTGTTATCTGAAAAAATTTTTGAAAATTTTGTTAACTATTTTATGCCTGTCCCAGGCCAGAAGGTCCATGTTTTTATTCCGATTGTGAAGTTTAAAGAAATTGATACTCAATTATTCATTACTTATTTTTTAAGCCGGAATATCAAAGTCTTTGTCCCTAAAATTGTTGATGCAAAATTAATTTCTGTGGAGATTTTTAATGAGTCAAAATTCGAAGTTAATAATTGGGGTATTTCAGAGCCTGTTTCTAATGAAGATTCCGGTTTTTTAGATTTTAATTATGTCATTACTCCTTTGCTGTATTGTGATAAAAAAGGAAATAGAGTGGGCTACGGAAAAGGATTTTACGATGCTTTTTTTGAAATGGTTCCTTCTGAAACAAAAAAAATCGGAGTTAATTACTTTAACCCCGATGAAAATATCGATGACATCTGGGAAAATGATATTCCGCTGGACTATTTGGTGACACCTACAGATGTGCTGTCTTTCTTTAACGGATCTGAGTAAAAATCTAAGAAATAAAATTTAAATTCCTTTTTAATCATCGGAGTAGAAAGCAAAATATATTGAGCATTTTTCTCAAAAGTTCCCAGAGATTTATTTTTTGAGTCAAAATATTCCAGATTGAATTTAGCATAATCCAGCGTATCTTTTTTATAAAACTCTTTATAAACATTTAAGCTATTTACTTTCACCGATTTTACTTTTAAACTGTCCAGTTCTTTTAACAACTTTTTGAATGTCAAAGAATCCGGCTTATGGAAGTAGCTTTCCATTTGTGAAAAAATCACCGTATCGATCTCTGTATTTCTGTTTCCGGAAAGGTAAAGCGTTGAAAGGTCAAGAAGTTCCTGTACTTTCTGCTTGGTGATGGAATTTATGGCCTGCATACTGTCCATCTGTACGGCAGGATAGCTTTTTATGTTGGTGCTGTTTCTTAATTTATCCAGATCACTTACTTCCGTCTTTTTATTATTGCAGGAAATAAATGCTAAAACAAGTACTGCGAAAATTAAAAACTTATTTATTTTCTTCATCTGTGGATGCAATTTTAAATTTAATAGATACTATTTTTCCCTTACTGTCCTTTTTCATCTCTATAACATTAAGATTTTTCAGAGATGTGGTAGGTGTTGTTACCAGTGTAATGTATTTTTGCTTGTCAAGCCTTTCTATACCATATGTTTTATTGTCGTACACCTGATAAATCACGGCATTGTTGCTGATCAGGTTTTCCAGTTGGTTTCTTTTCTGTTTGATCAGGGCTACCTGCTCTTCCGGATTACCTCCTTTTACATCTTTAATCGAGAAGTAATAGGCTGCCATCTTGTAATCATCCGGTTTCAGCTCGATCATTTCCTCGTCCGGAGCATTTTCCAGATTCCTGTTGACTTCCAGATACTCATAAAAAGGAGCGCTGATCTGCATTTTGATGTTTTTGTCTTTGGTAGAGTAATAAAAACATTCACCCGGTTTTAATTTATAGAGAAGCGGCGATTCATTTTCTTTAATCACTCTTATTTCTAAAGTATTAATTACAGAAACACCACGGTCCTTATCCGTAAAACAGTATTTATAAGTTTTAGAAAATATTTGGTCCTTAAATCCGAGAATTCCGGTAATGGCTATCAAAACAGAGGTAACGATAGCCCAGGCATTTTTTTTGAGTAAATTTTTTCTTGCGACAGGAGGTTGTATTTCTGTCGGGGGAATTGTTACAGGATTATGTGTAATTATTTGATTTTCAGGTATTGATTTTTGTAAATCAATGTTTTCCTGTGGCTGAAGTTCTGTTTTTTGAGATTGGATTTCAGCTTTTGGCAATTCAGGAGCCGAAGAGACTGTTTTTTCTAATTCCAAAATTTCTTCTTGTTCAAGATCTTCATTTTCCTGCAGCAATTCTCCTGCAAAAAGATGTTGCTTCTTGAAATCGTACCATGATTCGTATCCTGCATAAATACTCAATAAATTGAGCATATCGATTCTCGGTAATTTGGTAACCGGCGAAGTTTTAAAATAGGTGTAAAATGATTTTTCGCTGATGTTACCTTTCGCTTTTTTTCGAAGGTCTTCCTGGAAATATATAATATCTATCCCCTTCCATTTTGAAATTTCATCATGAGAAGGAGTAGATTTTTTTAAATATTCTGTCTGAACGTCTTTTTTTAGCTGTTCAAAGTGCAATAGATCTAAATCTGTCAATTTTTATAAGATAATTAAATTGTTGATTATCAGTATTGTTTTTTTGTAAAACAATTTTACAAATGTATTACAATTATTTTTCATAAACAACTTTTGTATCTGCTCTACCTTTGTCTTGTTCAAATAACAGAACAGAAGAAAATTTATAAAAACAATATTAACAAAATTAAATTTAATTTATTATGAAAAAGTCATTATTCGTAGCTGCTATCGCTGCAATCTCTCTAGTTGCTTGTAAAAAAACTGAAGCTACTTCTACTGAAGGAGCAACTGATTCTGCTGCTGCTAACGTAGCTGATTCTGCTGCTGTAGTTTCTGATTCTGCTGCTAAAGTAATTGATTCAGCTGCTAACGTTGCTGTTGATGCTACTAAAGATGCTGCTGCTGCTACAACTGCTGCTGGTGCTGATGCTGCTAAAGCTACAACTGAAGCTGCTGCTGACGCTGCTAAAGGTGCTGCTGATGCTGCTAAAGGTGCTGCAAAAGATGCTGCTAAAGAAGTTAAAGACGCTGCTAAGAAATAATTCTAGCATAAGCTTAACAATAAAAGAACCGTTTCACCCAGTGAGACGGTTTTTTTATGCTTTAAACTTTTAGGTCTTAACCTCTGAGTACACGCCAAAGGGAAAGCAAGCTCAATCGGGTTAAATAAAAAAGTCCAGATCTCTATCCTTTCTTTTGCCTTAACGACTCATAGCAGGTAATGGCTACTGCATTGCTCAGATTCAAAGAGTCAATGCTTCCTGCCATAGGGATCAGCGTATTTTTTCCTTTTCCAATCCAGAACTCACTTAATCCGGAATGCTCCGTTCCGAATAAAACGGCAGAACGCTGCCTGAAATCTCTTTTATAAAGATCCTCAGCGGTCTCATCCATAAGAGTGGTGTAAATATTAAAATCGTTTTTCTGCAGAAATGCAAAGGTTTCTTCATTTTCAGCATCATACACTTCCATTCCAAAAAGACATCCAACACTTGACCGTATCACATTAGGGTTATAAAAGTCAGCTTTTCCGTCTGCTACAATCAGGGCATCAATTCCGAAAGCCTCGCAGCTTCTCAGGATAGCGCCAAGGTTACCTGGCTTTTCTACACCTTCTACAATGATAATGGTAGAATTTTCTTTGGGAATAAATGATGAAAGGAGATTTTCTTTAGTCTTATAAATTCCTATAATTCCTTCAGAGCTTCCTCTGTAGGCTATTTTTTCATATACCTTTTCACTTACATAATGAATCCTGCCTTCCGGAAGCTTTCCTTTAAATATATTTTCGCTGATAAAAAATTCGTTAGGCTCAAAATCATACTGTAAAGCTCTTTCATTTTCCTGCTGTCCTTCAACCACAAAAACTTTTGATTTTTTACGGAACCTGTTGTCAGCAAGAAGTTTGGTGACATTTTTTATTTTATCGTTTTGAAAACTTTCTATCAACATGCTGCAAAATTATACAAAATTTGTGATTACATCTGCCTGGTTTTATTGAAAAGGTTTTGTCTGGTAATTTGAAAAGGTATTTTATTTCTGCGTTTATTGTAGATAATTAGGGCTATGACGAGCAAAATAGATAAGATTTTAAATAAATTTCCATACATATTCCCTAAAACATTGTCTGAAACATTAAAAATTTCCCAATAGAGATTCATGAAAAGATGAAGGAAAATTGCCGTCCAAAGATTAAAATCAGTCTCAAAATAAACCCATGAAAAAAAGATGGAACCTAAAAATGTGATGAGAAATATTTCAGTAAGCTTTGTGAAGCTGCTGCCCTGATATAAATGCACCTGAGCAAATAATAATGATCCGAATAAGGCGGAAGTAATAAATCCTAACCTGGTAAATCTGTATAGAATCCCTATAAGAAATGCCCTGAAAATAAGTTCTTCAAAAAAAGGAGATGAAATGCTATTAATGAAGAGAGATTGGAAATTAATATTTTCTGCTGGTTCAAAATTCATAAAATAACCGATAAACATAGGAAGCGTACCTATAAAAGCTATCGAAAAACCTTTTAGAATGGGCTTATGGATTGAAAAAAGGCTGATAATATCCCTTTCCGGAAATATGATTTTTAAGGTAATGATGAGTGGGAACATTGTGACACAGTATGCTGCAACATGGGCGGCAGCTTTGCTCCCGGATAGTTCTTTAACGTAGGTTTGAATACTTTTAAAATAAGAGAGATCAACGAAATAGTAGACAGAAAACCCAAGAATAAAAAAGAAAAAGAATGAAATAGTTTTGTTCATGGCTTATAATTTTGAACAAAAATGAAGATTGCAATAAAGTCAGCCAAATGAAAGTGATGAATGACAAAAGAATGTGACGGACAGCAAATATCAGGCTTTTGAAGATCTTAATTTTGGAATAATCAACGAAATAAAGCTCCTTGAAACGGGGATCTCAAAATCAATATCAGAAAGAAAAAGTCTGTAGCCCTGTGCGTTTCCTTTAAGATTTTTAACCTTATTTAAATTAACAATATAGGAACGGTGACATCTTTTTATAGAATCTGTCTGAAGCTGATTCAAAAGTTTTGAGAGGCTTATTCTGATCACAAGTTTTCTCATCTGCCCATTTTCCAAAAAATATATTGAACAGTAGTTTTCCATAGACTGCGCACAGATGAAGTTCTCTTCTGGAATCTGTAAATCCGTGTTATTTGCAGATATACTCAATGATTTATTGAATGCGGCACCGATAGATTTATTTTGCTCTACAAGCTGCGGGGAAACCTCTTTCGTCGTTTTTTCGTAAGTACTTTTCAAATAAATATACCTCGACAATATATAAATAGTGGAAATAGGGATTCCCAGCGCCAGACAATACAGAAACATATAGAGATAATTGCTAAAGCTCAGCGTAACATGGCTTATGAACAAAGTATTGTAAAAATAGGAAAGGATAGAGGCTGAAAAAAGAATACCTGTCACCTTCAGCAATTCGGAGCCAATATTCCAGTCTCTGAAACGGATAATACTAAGGTTTGCAGCAAAAAAAGCTAATCCAAAGATAACGGAATAAGGGAAAAGCAACAGATACTTATACTGATGCCGGAAGTTGTCTGTCCCAAAAGGCTGAAAAACAATCAGGAATATATAGATTAAAATGCCGGCAGCAACCGATGAAAGCAGAATCTCTTTATAAGATTCAGATTTTGGATAAGAATATGTTGCAAGGGAAAACATATAATTAGTCTTTGGAATTTAATTTTTAAAGTTAGCTGAGCAACTGGCATTGAATGAAAATGCTGAGGACAGCGCAAGAGATGTCGCAAAAATGGCAACGCTGATGATTAAAAGAATCATATCCTTTTAATCATCAGTTTTCTGTTTCTAAAAAATTACCGTTGTCAATAAGGCTTTGAGGCAGATCTTTTTTGTTTTTGATTCCTAAGGATTTCAGTTTTTGGGTCTGAATGACAAGGTTGTCATTTCCTGTAGAAAGCTGCTTGTAAGCATCATTGTATACATTTTTAGCCTGATCAAGATTTTTCCCGACTTTCTCAAGATTTTCAACAAACCCCACGAATTTATCATACAGCTTTGCTCCACGATCAGCAATTTCCATAGAGTTTCTGTTCTGGTACTCACGTTTCCATAGATCTGCAATAAGCTTCAGGGAAGTAATCAGGTTGCTCGGGTTCAGCAAAAGGATTCTTCTTTCGTAAGCGAAGTTCCAAAGGTTCTGGTCTGCCTGCATGGCTGCAATATAAGCCGGTTCACTCGGGATGAACATCATAACGAAATCCAAGGACTTTCCATAATCATCATAAGCTTTCTGGCTCAGCTGAAGAATATGATTTTTGATTGAACCCAAATGCTGGTTAAGCTTCATTGCATAAACATCCTGGTCATTTTCGTCTACCAGTTCCGTAAAGGCAGTAAGAGATACTTTGGAATCGATGATCACATTTCTCTCATCCGGATATTTTACAACGGCATCAGGACGCATCTTCTTACCGGAAAACTCCGAGAACAAAGCTTTGTTATCTTCATCACGAAGTTCATGCTCAAGGAAATATTCCCTTCCTTTTACAAGCCCGGATTTTTCAAGAATGCTTTCAAGGATCATTTCGCCCCAGTTTCCCTGAGTTTTGCTTTCCCCTTTTAAAGCTCTTGTCAGCTTTTTTGCGTCTTCTGAAATCTGCTGATTCAGCTCAGCAAGCTCTTTTACTTTTTCTGCGAGAGAAAAACGCTCCTTATTTTCTTTTTCATAAGCTTCGTTTACCCTGTTTTTAAGGTCGGTGATCTTTTCCTGAAAAGGTTCAAGGATGTTTTTTAAATTATTTTGATTTAAAGTCGTGAACTTTTCTGTTTTTTCCTCTAAAATTTTGTTGGCCAGATTTTCAAACTGCAGCTTTGATTCTTCCTGAATCTTAATGATCTCTTCCTTTTGGTTATCAAGAGACTGTTGCAGGCTGTCGTTCTTAGCAGTAAGTTCTGAGTTTTTAGCAAAAATATGCTGCTTCTCGGAGATAAGGTTCTCTATTTGGGAAGTTTGTTTTGAATTGAGCTGTTTCTGTTCTAAAAATTGAGCATTTAAAGAAGTATGTTCTGCCGAAATTTTTGCATATTCATTTTTCAGATCATTCAACAGGTCGGTTTGTTGCTGATTCAGTTCCTTTTCTTTGTTTATATTTTGGCTCAGTTCCTGAACTTTCAGATTAAGATTTTCCAGGTCTGAATTGTTTTTGATATGCAGATTATTCAAATCGTCATAAGAATTTCTTGAAACCGTAGACGATTTTAATGCGAAATACAAAATAACGGCACCCAGAATTCCGCCGGCAATAAATCCAATAAGTAAATAGGTCATCTCCATGTTTCAAAATTACAAAAAGAAAAATTGATTTCTTTTACGGGAAACCGTTAAAATTTTGTAGAATGGGATGGTAGTTATTATTTATAATATTCAATATCTATCATATGAATCTGGAAAGGCAGATTATTTTTTAATAAGATTAATTTATCGGGATTTTTGTGCTTGTCTTTATGAGATGTCTGAAATCTGTAAGCAATGGTTTGGGCAGTCAATAGATCTTTTACATCATACCCTGAAATAAATCCTTCTTCATTGTAATAATAATCGACAAATGAATGGCTTTTAAGTTGACCGCTCTGATTGTCATAAATCATGCGTTCGTTGCTTTTTATTCTTAAAAGTTCATTATACCTATATTTATCTTTTGATACCAGCCTGTTCTGTAAGTCATACAGGTCGATGAGATATCCGCCCTTTTGATGAGTAATTTTTGCTCTGAGCCTGACTTCTCCATCTCTGCTTAAAGAATACCCTGTTTTTAAACCGTTTTTAAACTCATACTCGGTAATTTGCCGGTCTTTATTGCTTTGATATGATTCTTTTGTAGCATTTCCATCTTCATTATAATAACGGGTTTTCACAGAGATTAAGGAATCAGCAGGTTTATCTTTTATGGAATCGCTGTATATTTTGATTGTAAGTGAACGTATTTTTCCCTTATATCCTGAATTAATGATTTCAGGGTGTTTTTTATTTTGAGCTGTACAAAAAATACTTAGATAAAATAAAAACAAGATGCTAAGGTTTCTTTTCATTTTGAGAGATAGAATGTTTCTGCTTATTAAATATGATAAAAAAGTGAGCCGGAAGACTCACTTTATATTTGTTGATCTAATTATGGAGTGATGGTAATCGGATCTGGAAAAGGTTCAAGAACCAATGGTTTACACATTGCGGCTACTTCGCATCTTCCACCCATACATATATAATTAGTCATAGTGGTTGTGCCGTCAGGACATCTGATCATGGCTTCACCAGGGCATCCTCCCGGGCATTGTGCCGGATATAAATTTCCGCCGAAAACATCTTTCAGTTCTGTTCTCGAAAGTTTAGATACGTTCATTTTTTTCATGGTATTAATTTTTTTTTGATGGTTTTAATTTGTATACATCTGGAAATGAACCTCTAAGATAATGAAAAAATAAATCACTATGAAGTTACATAATGATTTATTTTTAGATTGATATTTTTAAGAAGATGTTCTATGGATTCTCCTTAGATATTTCTTCATGATGTTTTAAATACAAAGGCAATGCTGCAGAACCATACCAAGGAAAGATTTCATAGCCGAAGACTCCAGCCAGTACCGCAGGGTCAGTTTTTACCCATTGTTCAGCTTCCTCTTTAGATTTTGTGTTGAAAATAAACATACCGCGGTAATTTTCTTTGTTTTGTTCCAAAAAAGGTCCGGCTACCACAATTTTTCCTTCATCAGCCAGCTTTCCGATGTTGGCCATGTGCCCCTTCATTAATTCACCCATTTTGGCTTTATCATCAATTTTTGTGCTTCCTTTAGTAAGCATCACGATGGTGTAATATTTCATTCCGTATTTATCAGCGCCGAGAGATGTTGCAAGCTCTTGGTTGAATTTCGGTTTTTCTGCTTTCTTTTCCTGGGCAAAAGATAAAGTTGCCACTAAAAGAGTGAGGGATAAATAAATTTTAAATTTCATAGCAATGATTTTATTGTAAGTCTAGCTCTTATGTCTGAAATCTGATATCTAAAATCTAAATTAATCTTTTATTCTTAAAAATTCCTTAGCAAGTTCAATCATTTTAGGGTCACCGGTATATTTACCATGCTCATCGGAAAGTTTTACTGTGGCAATCCATTCTTTATTTGGTGCCTGTACTCCGATCAGTTTCATGACGATGTTCATTGGTTTTAAACCGACATCGTTGGTAAGATTGGTTCCGATCCCGAATGATACGCCAATCTTTCCTCTGCAGTAATTGGTAATTTCTTCTACTTTTTCCAGGTTCAAAGCATCCGAGAAGATAATGTATTTAAATAGAGGATTAATCCCGTTATTGATGTAGTGGGCTATTGTTTTATCTGCAAATTCCAATGGATCACCGCTGTCGTGGCGCACGCCATCAAACAATTTGGCAAATTTCTTGTCGAACTGCTGGAAGAAAACATCGGTAGTATAGGTGTCTGAAAGCGCGACTCCAAGATCACCTCGGTAAACATCTACCCAATGTTCCAGAGCCAGTTCATTAGCCATTTTGAATCCGTATTCAGCGGCATGGAACATAAACCATTCATGTGCGTGGGTACCAATGGGTTTTACACCGTATTTCATGGCAAAATGAACATTGGAGCTTCCGATAAAAGTTGATTCTTTACTATGCGTTAAAGCTTCCATCACCAGATTCTGTACCTTATAAGAATGTCTTCTTCTGGTCCCGAATTCTGCGAAATTTACCCCTAATCTCGCTAGAGAAGTCGCCTTTTCCAATGTTCTGTTCATAACGATCTCATTAGAATCTCGTTCCATATGATTCATTTCGTAATGAAGCTCGCTGATCAAAGCAAGAAGTGGAACTTCCCAAAGGATAGTTCTGTACCAAAGTCCTTCAACGGTTACAGAAAGCTCATTGCCTTCCTGGCGTATTTTTACTTCAGACGGATCATAGTGATAACCTTCTAAAAAATCAAGGTAGGGCAGGTCTATATATGGGCAGGTTCTTGCCATGAATTTTTTTTCTTCCTTCGTCAGCTTTAATTCTGCCATTTTATTGACCGCCTCTTTTAAGGCAACATCAAAACCTTCCGGAAACTGATGCTTTCCTCTGTTGATGAATTCATATTTTACAATGGAGCTCGGAAATAGTTTCACCACTGCATTTTGCATTGTTATTTTATAGAAATCGTTATCCAGAATAGAGTTTAATCTAACGTCGTGCATGATATGTGTAATTTTAACGCAAATATAATTATTTAAAATAAAAATCGCCTAAATGTAAGACGATTTTTTTAATCAGTTGATTTTTGTAGGTTACTTTCCTAAATAGGAATTGTACATCCATACTTCTTTTTCCTGTTCAGTGATATAGTCGCTCATTTGGGAATTGGTTCCTTCATCTCCTGCAGCATCTGTAATGTCCAGAAGTTCTCTCTGCAGATCAATTACTACTTTGAAAGAGTTCAGAATAAGCTCAACACTTTTATTGGCATCCGTTACTTCCTTGCTTTCTTTAATGGTAGCCACTTTCAAATAGTCTGAATAGTTATGAGCCGGAGTTGCACCCAGTGTAAGGATTCTTTCTGCGATTTCGTCGATCTTCAATACAAGGCTGTTGTACAGTTCCTCGAATTTAGGATGAAGAGTAAAAAACTGATCACCTTTGATGTTCCAGTGTGAGCCTCTTGTATTTTGATAGAATATTGAATAATTGGCTAAAAGAATATTTAATTTTTCTGAAATGTTTTTACAATCGGCTTCTTTCAGGCCGATAATGCTTGCATTTTTCATATGTTTATTTTTTATGTTAACAAATTTAGAAAATATTATGCCGAAAGGCCTTCAATCTCAATAGAAGATAACTATATGAAAATTTTTTAAAATAGTTTGGATTAGTTAAATTTTCTATTCAGAATGATTATGCTATATGTATATGAAGGAAGTATTAATTGATAAGTTTTACAATTATTTAATATATGGTCTGTAAGATAAAAACCTTTTCTAATTTCATATTTTCTCAATGTAAATCAACAGTCTGTTATTTGGCTGTTCAGAGGCGACTGCTTTTTCGTGTAAGTGTTTGATTTTAATTTTTATATAAGTTTTTGTAGATTAAAAAAATATTCCTATTTTTGCACCCTAAAATAAAAAGCAATTAAATGCCTACTATTCAACAATTAGTAAGAAAAGGAAGAGCCACGCTTGCCAAGAAGAGCAAATCGGCTGCCCTTGATTCTTGTCCACAAAGACGAGGTGTATGTACGAGAGTATATACTACCACTCCTAAGAAACCTAACTCTGCACTTAGAAAAGTTGCAAGGGTAAGACTTTCTAACGGGAAAGAAGTCAACGCCTACATCCCGGGCGAAGGACATAATCTTCAAGAGCACTCGATAGTATTGGTAAGAGGCGGAAGGGTGAAAGACCTACCGGGAGTACGTTACCACATCGTAAGAGGTGCTTTAGACACTGCAGGTGTAAATGGAAGAACACAGAGAAGATCGAAGTATGGAGCTAAGAGACCTAAGCCAGGTCAGGCAGCTGCTGCACCAGCAAAAGGAAAGAAAAAATAATCATTAAATAAGGTACAGAAGCAATGAGAAAGACAAAAGCGAAAAAAAGACCGTTGTTACCAGATCCGAAGTTTAATGATCAATTGGTAACTAGATTCGTAAACAACCTAATGCTTGACGGTAAAAAGTCAATCGCATTCAAAATTTTCTATGATGCATTAGATATCGTAGAAACTAAAAAAGGAGATAACGAAAAAACTGCACTTGAAATCTGGAAAGATGCACTTACTAATGTAATGCCTCACGTAGAAGTACGTTCTAGAAGAGTAGGTGGAGCTAACTTCCAAATCCCTATGCCAATCAGAGCTGACAGAAAAATTTCTATGGCAATGAAATGGTTAATCAAATATTCAAAAGCTAGAAATGATAAGTCTATGGCTTTGAAATTAGCTAATGAAGTGGTAGCTGCTTCCAGAGAAGAAGGTGCTGCTTACAAAAAGAAATCTGATACTCACAAAATGGCGGAAGCTAACAAAGCTTTCTCACACTTTAAATTCTAATTAGAAATGAGTAGAGATCTTAAATTTACAAGAAATATTGGTATTGCCGCTCACATTGATGCTGGTAAAACTACCACTACAGAAAGGATTTTATTCTATACAGGAGTAAACCACAAAATTGGTGAAGTTCACGATGGTGCTTCTACAATGGACTGGATGGAGCAGGAAGCAGAAAGAGGTATTACTATTACTTCTGCTGCAACTACTTGTTCTTGGAACTTTCCAACTGATCAAGGAAAGCCTGTAGCTGAAACTAAACCTTACCACTTCAACATCATCGATACACCGGGACACGTTGACTTCACTGTAGAAGTAAACAGATCTTTGAGAGTATTGGATGGATTGGTATTCTTATTCTCTGCAGTAGATGGAGTAGAGCCTCAGTCTGAAACAAACTGGAGACTTGCTGACAACTACAAAGTAGCGAGAATGGGATTCGTAAACAAAATGGACAGACAGGGTGCTGACTTCTTGAACGTTGTAAAACAAGTAAAAGAAATGTTAGGATCTAATGCAGTTCCAATCGTTTTACCAATCGGTGCTGAAGAAGATTTCAAAGGTGTTGTAGACTTAATTAAAAACAGAGCCATCATCTGGGATGAAGCTGGACAAGGTGCTACTTTCGAGGTAGTTCCAATTCCGGAAGACATGAAAGATGAAGTTCTTGAATACAGAGAGAAATTAGTAGAAGCTGTTGCTGACTACGATGAGACTTTGATGGAGAAATTCTTCGAAGATCCGGATTCAATCTCTGAAGACGAAATCAACGAAGCTCTAAGAAAAGCTACTATTGATTTATCTATTATCCCAATGACTTGTGGTTCTTCATTCAAAAATAAAGGAGTACAGTTTATGTTGGATGCAGTATGTAAATACTTGCCTTCACCATTGGATAAAGATGATATCAAAGGTACTGACCCTAGAACTGATGCTGAAATCGTAAGAAAACCAGACGTAAACGAGCCTTTCTCGGCTTTAGCATTTAAGATTGCTACTGACCCATTCGTGGGAAGATTGGCATTCTTCAGAGCATACTCTGGAAGACTAGATGCAGGTTCTTATATCTTGAACACCCGTTCAGGTGATAAAGAAAGAATCTCAAGAATCTATCAGATGCACGCTAACAAGCAAAATCCTGTAGAATATATTGAAGCAGGAGATATTGGTGCAGCGGTAGGTTTCAAATCTATCAAAACAGGTGATACAATGTGTGACGAGAAAAACCCAATCGTTCTAGAATCGATGGTTTTCCCTGATCCGGTAATTGGTATCGCTGTTGAGCCTAAAACTAAAGCTGACCAGGATAAAATGGGTAACGCTCTAGCTAAATTAGCTGAAGAAGATCCAACATTTACGGTTAGAACAGACGAGGCTTCAGGACAAACGATTATCTCTGGTATGGGTGAGCTTCACCTGGATATCATTGTAGATCGTATGAGAAGAGAGTTCAAAGTAGAAGTAAACCAAGGTCAGCCGCAGGTAGAATACAAAGAAAATCTTACAAAAGTTGCTCAGCACAGAGAAGTTTACAAAAAACAATCTGGTGGTAAAGGTAAATTTGCGGATATCGTATTTGAATTAGGACCAGCTGACGAAGGTAAAATAGGTTTAGAATTTATTAACGAGATCAAAGGTGGTAACGTTCCTAGAGAATTTGTTCCTGCTATTGAAAAAGGCTTTAAAGCTGCAATGAAAAACGGTCCTTTGGCTGGTTTCGAAGTTGAAGGTATTAAAGTAGTTCTTAAAGACGGATCTTTCCACGCAGTGGATTCTGATGCACTTTCTTTTGAAATGGCTGCTAAATTAGGATTTAAAGAAGCGGGACGTGCTGCTAAGCCAGTAATCATGGAGCCTATTATGAAACTGGAAGTTGTAACTCCGGAAGAATATATGGGTAATATCATTGGTGACCTTAACAAGAGAAGAGGTACCATCAGTGGTCAGGAAGAGAAAAACGGAGCTGTTGTAATCAAAGGTTCTGTTCCACTTTCTGAAATGTTTGGATATGTAACCACTCTAAGAACACTTTCATCAGGAAGAGCTACTTCTTCTATGGAATTAGAGAAATACCAGGCTACTCCACAAAACGTTGCTGAAGAAATCATTGCTAAAGCAAAAGGTTAATTTTTTAAACTAAAGAAATGTCACAAAGAATCAGAATAAAACTAAAATCTTACGATTACAACTTGGTAGACAAGTCTGCTGAGAAAATCGTAAAAACGGTAAAGGCTACTGGTGCTGTTGTAAACGGACCAATTCCATTGCCAACAAATAAGAGAATCTTCACGGTGTTGAGATCTCCACACGTAAACAAGAAAGCTAGAGAGCAGTTCCAATTATCAGCTCACAAGAGACTGATGGATATCTACTCTTCTTCTTCTAAAACTGTTGATGCTCTAATGAAATTAGAGTTACCAAGCGGTGTAGACGTTGAAATTAAAGTGTGATAATTGCATATTTTGCAATGATTATAGAATCCGTTCCTAAAAAGGAACGGATTTTTTATTTGAAATAGCTGCATATAAAACTGTATACTATTTTTAAAACAATTAAAATTCTTTTTTTTATCATTTTAATCTTTGTATAGATAAGTCTACTTTTCACCGGTACTTTTAATGATGCTCCGGGATCGTTAAAATATCCCCATAACAACTCCGGACTAATTTATAATCTGATAATGCTTAGTCATTTCCAGGTGAGATATGTCAGTGTGATTTATTTATTTAGAATTAATAAAAATAATAATTTCGCAAAAAATTATCAGATGAATAAAGTAGTATCCTTTTCTCTGCTTGTATTGGGTGGGGTTTTTGTAAACGCACAGCAAGTGAATGATTCTATTAAAAAATCAAAAGAAATTGATGAAGTAGAATTATTTGGTGAAAAAAAGAAACAGCCGGTAGGTTTAGAAGCTATTACAAGGCTTCCCTTGAAAACCAGAGACCAGATCCAGAGCATTTCAGTGATCTCCCATAAAGCGATTGAAGAGCTGGGAGCCCTTACAGTAACTGATGTGGCTAAAAATGTACCAGGTGTCACCCTATTCTCAAGCTATGGCGGAGGAAGTGAAAGTATGTCTATCAGAGGATATCGTGGAGTGCCTGTATTGAAAAACGGAGTTCAGATGGATTCGGATTTCCGAACGGCAGGAATGATCACAGATATGCAGGGCGTTGAGAGCATTCAGGTTATTAAAGGATCTGCAGCCGTGAGCCAGGGAATAGGAAACGGCTTGGGATCAGCAGGAGGTGTAATTAACGTCGTAACCAAAAGACCACAGTTCATAGATCAGACCGAGGTAGGATTCCGCTACGGAAGCTGGGATTTTTACAGACCTACAGTAGATTTCCAGAGGGTTTTGGATGCTCAGGGTAAAGTGGCTGTAAGGTTCAATGGGGCCTATCAGAATAATAATTCTTTCAGAAGCCATGTAGAAGGGGAAAGAATTTACATCAATCCATCCGTATCTTACCGACCGGATGATAAAACGGAAATTAATGTAGAGATGGATTATCTTCATGATAACCGTACTCCTGACAGAGGTACTATTAATACAGCACCTGGCGATGTGGAAGCATTGTACCATATGCCGAAAGGGAAGTTTTTAGGATATACTTCTGATTATTCAAAAACAGAGACCTTTAATTTTGCGACAACAGTCGTTCGTAAGCTTAATGATAAATTAAAGGTAAGAGTTGCATTTATTAATTCCACCAGCAGTTCAGACAGTGAAGCCTCTTCAATATCATTACCGACTAACGAAACGAACTATAATATCAGGCAGCACACCATCGGGAAATCTCAGGGAGAAGATATCAATAAAGTTCTGCAGCTAGACTTTATTGGTGAGCAGATAAAAACAGGATTCATCAACCATACATTTCAGGTTGGATTTGACTGGCGGGAAACGGAAACGTCTACTGTTACCTATGAAGCATATAAAAATTCCATTGCTCCTGAAAACTTAATTACTGCCCGGCCCACAAAAATTGGAGCGATAACGTATGATGCCAATCCTCTTGATATTTTCGATGTTGTCAACGGGACCATCCCGAACCAGGTTCCTGTCAATGTAATTTATAAAAACCTTGGGCGTTCAAACCCTGTTCTGACGCCAAGCATTGGAGCTATGGCTCAGGATGTAATGTCAATCGGGAAATATGTGAAAGCTCACTTGGGAATCAGGTACAGCAGACTGAATGGATCCTCCAATGAAACCGTAGATACATGGAATCCATCTTTTGGATTGATCGTTTCACCAATTCAGAATATCAATGTTTTTGGATCCTACACAACAACTACCTCTTTAAGGGCTTCTAATAATATCCTTCAGACAGGTGGATTGGTAGGAGCATCACACACAAAGCAATGGGAAGCAGGTATTAAATCTGACTGGTTTAATGAGAGGTTGAGATTTAATGTTACTTTCTTTGATATTAACACAGATAATCTGTCATTCCAGATCCTGGATAAAAATTACCAGCCAATTAAAGATAATAAAAATAATATCCTTTACGGACTTGCCGGTAACCTGAGAAGAAAAGGAATGGAAGTAGAGCTTATCGGAAGAATCCTGCCAAACCTTCAGATTATGTCAGGATGGGCTTACTTGGACGCTCAGTATCAGGACAGCCCAGCTTATATCAATGGTTCTGCGCCAATGAATTCTCCGAAGCATACGGCAAACGGATGGTTAAATTACAAATTTATTACAGGAGCGCTCACTGGTCTTGATGTAGGAGCCGGAATCTATTATGTTGGAAAAAGACCGGTTGATGAATGGACTCAGAAGACATTTACAGCAGGCCATCTTAACAGCGTAAGAGCTGGAGATAAGCCTTTTGATATGCCGGAATATACTACAGTAGACGCCCAGGCAGGATATACTCTTAAAAACGGATTGGGACTAAGGGTATTCTTCAATAATATCTTTGATTCTGTGGGATATAGTTCCTACTTCAGAGGTGGTTACATCGATCAGATCCAGCCAAGAAATTTTGCAGTACAGGTAAATTATAAATTCTAATCAGTAAAAATTATGATAATGAAAAACTTCAAAATAATATTCTATGCTATGGTTTTTGGAATAGCTACAGTATCCTGCTCTTCCGATACAGAACTTTCAGAAGAAGAATTGAAAGCTGCCAATGAAGCAATGAAGTATAATACAATCAACAACCCATACTATTGGAACCATTGGAATACCTGGCCGCAGAACCGATGGAATAATGGGATGCCCGGTATAAAGAAAATCCACTTCGGAAAAGATTTACCTTCGATCAATAAAAAAACAATTGATCAATCTGAAGAAATAATCTTCGGAAGAAAATAATAAACATTCATTCATATCAAATTTTAATTAGAAAACATTAAGGCAGTCTTTCTGTCTTAATGTTTTTGCTTTTAATATCAATGAGATCTTGTTTCAATACCCATGAGGTTTAAAAAATAAATATGAAACAATTTTTGTGAAATATTTTTCCTTTTTTTATCCATTTTGTAATTTTTTTTCTTTATGTTTAAGTTAATTCTATAAATTTATTCTTTAAAAGAATTGATATATGAGCCATAAGAACAATAATCTTTTTGAGAAGTTTTCAGACTGGGCAACCAAATTCACAGGAAGTTCATATGCATTTATCGGAGCAGTACTTATCGTTGTGGTATGGGCGGCTTCAGGACCTGTTTTTGATTATTCTGAAACCTGGCAGTTGGTTATTAATACCGGAACTACCATTATTACTTTTTTAATGGTCTTTTTAATTCAGAAAGCCCAGAATAAAGATTCCAAAGCGATACAGATCAAGCTGAACGAACTTATTGCCGCTCATGAAAAAGCAAGCAACAGAATTGTAGATATTGAAGATCTTACAGAAAAGGAGCTAGACCAGATTCACTGCTATTATGAAGAGCTGGCTAAGTTTGCGAAAGAAGATGCCGATATCCACACTTCTCATTCCATAGATGTGGCTCACAGAAACCAGGATTACAAATATGAGTTCTTTAAACATAAACATGAAGAATGGCTTCAGAAACAGCAAGAAAAAAAGGAATCGTAATGATTCCTTTTTCTTGTTAAAAATTATCTTTTCAGGAAATACCCAAAATAGCTGCAGCTTCCTGCAAGTCCTTTCATGGTTTCAGAATCTGCATACTGGGATTTCAGTTGTGCAAAATACGTTCTGTATTTCTGGTTCTTGATATTATCCAGCTCAGCCTGGTGTGCCTGTTCCTTTTGAGAATATTGAGGATCCGAATAGCTGATGTTAGCTGCATTTTTTGCCTCATATTGGTAATACTTTCCTTGCTCCGCGCTGGCCATCTGGAAAAGGACTCTTGCTCTCTGTTCCTTATCCTTCGATAATTTCAGGGTCTTTTGATAATAATTGATCGCGAGGTCAAAATTATCCGGCTCCACATAAGTGGTATAAAGGAAGTTCTTATAATAATATTTATATGGATTCTTTCTGTCCGTATTCCAGAAATCATACTTTCCGCCGTTGGTGTTGTCAATGTCCATCACAAAAAGCTGACGGTAATATCCCAAGCTGGAAGTATTGTACAGTAGGTTTCCGATAAGCTGGCTGGCTTTGGCTGCCTTTTCATCTGTTCCGTTTCCGATTTTTTTAAGCTGGATCAGCGCATCCGCCAGTTCCAGTTTGTTCATGCTGGCTTTAATGAAAGGGAATGCAGAATAATCTTCGGCTTCCATACTTTCAGTTTCAGGACTTCCAAAACTTTCCCATACATTGTGCCCGAAAACAAGGTTCGAAATATCCCTGAATCCATTATATTCTCCGGCTGCATACTGCTTCGGAGTAATTTTTTCACCTTTATCCGTCCAGTCATAATTCATTCTTGGAATTCCAGCAAATCCCTGGGCTTTTTCATAATAAGACTTAGCCTTTTCAAAATCTGCCTGCTTCATGGCTCTGTCGCCGTAGATCATGCTGAAGAAAGCATCTATATTGCCTACATTATCCATATTCTTGGCAATAATCTGCTGTTCAAACTGTGTCTTATTTGGTTTTTTATAAAAGTCCTCAACACTTTTTACCAGACTGGAATTCGGGTTATACTGAAGATCCGAAAGCTTATTGCTCATCAGGAACGATTTTCCGTCCTCACCCTGCAGAAAATAACGGTTGGCAAGAACATCTTTAAGGAAATCCGCTGTAGACGGAGTTTCCCCATAATAATCATAATCAGATACGGTACTGTCTTTTTTCACTTCTTTTTTCACGAAATAATCAGCATAGTCTTTCATCAGATGATCTTCGAATTCCGCATCGATCTTAGGGTGCGAAACGATATCATTCAGAACCTTCATTCTTTTTATTTCTTCAAGATATTCCGGGTTTGTTGTTTTGATATCCTCCAGAATCTCCGAGCTTCCTTTATAATCTTTTTTCAAAAACTTAAGATAAGCATCTGCAATCTGCCAGTATTCATCCTTAGATACCTTTTTAGTTTTCTCTGTGAATTTTTCCAGGTCGTCCAGATAATCTTTCGTCTTTTCGTCGTATCCGTAACCTGTTTTTGTATAGAAAGGAATTCTGTCCGGATTGTTCAGCAGTTCATCATCACTCTGATCATTTTTTTCTCCGGCCACGCTGTCAGACTTTGATCCTCCGAAAAGGTTTTTGAAGAATCTTACAATCTTCTGCCAGAATGAAAGCTTTTCTTCTTTTTTTACTTCAGCAGGTTCAGCCTTTGCATCCTTGGAAGTTGTGTCATGATCATCAGCATTTCCTTTCTGCATGTGCACATTGTCTGAAGCATCCGAAGTATAATAATAGATTGGCAGGTAACTTCTTTCCAGCTCGTTGATACTTCTTACCGCCATCACTTTCAGGATCTCAGAATCCGGATTGATATCGTACATCTTTTCCATGATGGGAATAGGATTCGTAAAGCCTTCATAGCCCAATAAGAAATAAGCCATATTCTTTTCATCATTGGTACCCGCTCTCTTCATAATATTGCTGAAAGAAGCCGTATCCGAAAGTTTCATAGAGACAAAAGCAGATTCCTTACGGTCTTTGCTGTTCATAAAAACCTGGAAAAAGTTCCAGTTCGCATCACTGTTCATTTTCTTTCCCCTTTGAGCTCCTGCAAGCTGGTCCAGTGCCATGAAATATACTGTACCTTTCTGTTTGATCGGTTCTATATAAGTTTTAAAAGCTTCCAGTGCAGCATCATAGTTTCTGGTGTAATGATTAAAACGTACCAGCTGGTATCCGTAACGCTGCTTGATCTCCGGATTTCTTGCTGCATTATACAGAGAAGTCAGTGCATTGATTGTTTTGGCATAATCAATAGAAGTGGCATTTTGTTTTTTTGAAGGACCATAGCTGTAAAATGAGTCCGGACTTTCAACATAATTAATACTCATATAAGGTTCCAGATACTTGGCTTCAATTAAATAATCGATGCCTTCTCTGTACTTTTGGTAGAATCCGGTTCCCAGTTTCTGTAGCAAAGGATTTGTTGGTGCTCCGTTTTTCAAAGCATTAAGATCGTTCATGCTGATCTTGTATACCAGGTTTTCCGTTTCTGCGTAGTTCAGTTGGTTGTTAAAAAACTTTTTCCAAGTTTCAATATTGTCGTCAGGAATCGGGTTGCCTTTGTAGTCTCCGTAAAACCTGTTAGAATACGTGAGCAGGAAGGGCAGATAAGATTTATCCTTTATAATGCTTTGTGTAAAAAGATTGAAATATTCATAATCTGGGTCTGACCACGCGCAGGCGTCAGATTTGGTGTAAAACAGCGATAGAACCGCCAGCGAAAGAATATACTTTTTCATAGTTGATGGGTGTTTTTATTTTTGTAATTTAGTTTCAACAGGTTTGAGGCTTCATGATCAGCTCAATTAGGCAGGGCATGAAATTTAAAAATTCCTGTTACTTACAAATTTACTATCTAATTGATAATAAATTACATTAAAGTCATGTATTTTTTTCTCCAGAAAACGGGTGACATCCTGAAGCTGGTCATCTGATATTTCTTCAACCTTTATCCTGAATCCTTTACTCAGAAAGCTTCCGAAATAGAAACCATCTCTTATGATTTCAGCTTCATTATCCGAGATTTTTTTAAATCCGGGATTTTCAAGGTCTTTTCTGGATAAAGCATTAATTAATTTATGTTTTTCAAGATGGTTGGTAACAATTCCCCAGGAGTAAATCGGCAGTGCAACTTCAATTTTTTTAACAGGATAATCTTCCAGTTTGGAAAGATAACTTTTTAAAACCGTCACATCCAGAATAGAATTCTTACTGGAGTTTTCAAGCGGTGACGAAGTAGAGTAGCACATCAGATATACTTTCTCTACCGGCGGAATTCCGGTCTCACTTTTATCTTTTACCTGGTGAAGACGTAGTGTGCAGGTAATTTCTTTTCCGGAAACTCTTTTCAGCTCCTTTAAAAATTTAAAATAATCATTCCTGGTTCCGGCTGTCCAGTCACAGTCGATCTGAATTTCATTATTAATCTTTAAATCATATTCTTTGGCTTTTTTCTGAACCAGATCATGAATGTTTTTTGCAAGAAACCGAATCTCTTCCGCCGAAATATGATACATAGACTGATTCGTGATAAAAACAGTAGGCACAATTTGCTTATCTGTCTGAAAACTCCTGTCTTTGGTGATTACAGCAACAGGCTGAAATTGTCCGCCGGACTTATCTATATCAAAAAATCGGGTATACAGATAGGGAACTGAAGCCTTGTCCAAAGCTTTTTTCTCTTCCTGATCAAGCTTAAGATGGGTCTTCCAGTAATAAAAAGTATAAGGATGATTCTTTTTCCCGCTGCATGATACTATGAGAAGAAGGGCAAGCAGGAGCTTTAATGCTTTCATCGTTTATACAGTTTGCTCTCGCAGGAACAGATATCCTGTGTTCCGCTTTCCATGCTGGAGCAGCAGTCTTCAGATTTCTTAATGTTTCCTTCTTTATCCGTCAGGTAGATGTTATCCTTATCGAATTTCACATAAAAATTTTCACCGTATGTTTTGAAATCTACCTTCATTACTTTTGGATTGTATTTTCCGGCATTGATTTCCTCGATGGTTTCAGTGCTGTCCGCCTGATTTACCTGAACAAATCCGAAATAAACATCACCGTTTTTCTTTACATCCAAATAATAAGATGGGGTTCCCGATCCGCTGAATCCTTCAATGATATTAAAGCTTCTGTAGCCTACAAATGGTGCTTTTGTCTGCGCAAAGGATAAAATGCTGATGCATAAGATCACTAAGCTGAAAATCTTTTTCATATATTTTTTTTCAAAAGTAAAAATATTTAAGCAAAAATTAAACCGTATAAACCCGGATATTTGCTTATTTAGGGCATTTATAGAATTTTTTTAACCACAAAAGCTGCAAAAGATTCTTGATGCTCCTAAATAATAAAAGATTATATGAAAAGTAATAAGGTTCACATAAAGAAAATCTGAGATTTCGTAAAGCTTAAGTGTACTTATACAAAGCTTGTTGTTTAAAATAATCTAAGTGTTTAAAGAACTTTTGTGACTTTTGCGGTTAAATATTTAATCAGTTAAAAACAGAAAAACCACTCCAAATAGGAATGGTCTTTATCATGATTTAAAGTTAGATTAGAAAACAGTCGCTGCCAGCTGAATTCTTGCGTATTTATTGGAAGGATTCCACATCGCCATCATAGAAACCGGCAGCCTGTAATGCTCCGTAATTTTAATAGTCTTACCAGCTTTTACTCCTACATTAACGATATCAAAGCTGTTTTCACCATTGCCATAAAGGAAATGTTTATCGTTGAGGGCAAACCCGGCACCAATAAAAGCATCCAGATTCACTTTCTCCCCTGAGATAACCGGATAGCTCGCCTGAATGTAGGTAGAATATCTATTTTTTTTATAGCTTCCATCAGGTTCCAGAACAACTTCACCCGCATTGGCTCCTCCATAAAGCATGATATCAGCTTCAATATTCAATGGGAATGATGGCCCGAAAGTATAATTGGTTCTAAGGTCAATGATGTGCGCGGTTCTTCTCTGTGAATAACTGAAAATGTCGTCTGCGGCTATAGCGGTATTAATGTTTCTGGAATTATACAAATCCCACAATCCAATATAAAAACGGTTATGGGAGTATTGGATGTAGTAGTTGATCTCCTTATAATGGGTGCCGTCTTTATCGTCAGCTAATGCCGAGGCGCCCCAAATACCAATCTTCCATTTCTTTTCAGAATCCAGAGCGTAGGAAAGATTTCCCATCACTACAGGTTTATCTGTAATGATCAGGCCTCTCCATAAGTGATTATTCTGAATATTGGCGGTAAAGTCCAGCCTGTTGCTCTCCTTAGGTTCCTCGCTCTCCTGAGAGAATAGTTTTCCTGTGCCCAAAATAATCAGGCATGCAATTTTTAAAATTTTCATCGGGTATTTTTTAATGTATTATTCCAAAAAGAAAGGCAGCGATAACAGCGCCCAGGATGGGTCCGGCAACTGGGATCCATGCGTATCCCCAGTCACTGCTGCCTTTTACTGGAAGTACTGCATGCATAATCCTTGGAGCCAAATCTCTTGCAGGATTGATGGCATAACCGGTTGTTCCACCCAGTGATAAGCCAATGGCCCAAACCAGTAAGGTAACTGGAAGGGCTCCTACAGAACCGAGTCCTACTTTAGCGGTCGGATCTGCATTTAGAGAAATGCTTGGGTCCGAAAAATGAAAGATGACAAATACCAATACAAACGTACCAATGATCTCGCTGATTAAATTGGAAAACGTATTCCTGATGGCCGGCCCGGTACTGAAACAGGCAAGTTTTGTACCTTCGTCTTCTGTAATGGCAAAATGGTCTTTGTTAAAAAGCCAGACAAGGAAAGCGCCAAGCATTCCACCGAGCATCTGTGCAGCTATATAAGAAGGAACCAGATCCCAGGAGAATTTTCCTGCTGCAGCTAGCCCTATTGTTACGGCCGGGTTCAGATGAGCACCACTTGCAGGGCCTGCAACGGTGACACCTACAAAAACTGCCAGTGCCCAGGCTGTCGTAATGACGATCCATCCTGAATTATTTCCTTTAGTATTCTTTAAGACAACATTGGCTACAACACCGTTGCCTAATAATATAAGAAGCATTGTTCCTACAAGTTCTGCGGTAAATGGGGTCATGAGTAGTTTTTTAATGTTAAGGATTTAATCTTCGATCCAGCTTTGGGAACGTTTTACAGCTTTGTTCCAGAAATGAATCATGTTGTCTGCTTTTTCTTTATCCACTTTCGGATGGAAATCCTCGTCTACAATCCACTGGGACTGAATCTCATTGATGTCTTTCCAGTATCCTACTGCTAAACCTGCAAGGTAAGCTGCTCCTAAAGCTGTTGTCTCAAGCGTTTTTGGTCTTGTGATCTTAAAACCGAAAAGGTCAGACTGGATCTGCATCAGCAGATCGCTTGCAGATGCTCCTCCGTCTACTCTAAGCTCAAGACTTGGCCTTCCTGAATCTGCTTCCATAGATTTTACGATATCGTATACCTGAAATGCAATTCCTTCCAAAGTTGCTCTTGCGATATGCCCGTTGGTGGTTCCGCGGGTTACGCCTACAATAGTTCCTCTTGCATACTGGTCCCAATACGGTGCTCCCAATCCGGTAAGAGCTGGAACAAAGTAAACGCCTCCGTTGTCTTCAACACTGGCTGCCAGTTCATTCACCTCTTCTGATGAATGGATGAGCTTCAGGCCATCTCTCAGCCACTGTATAGCTGCACCGCCTACGAATACACTTCCTTCCAGTGCATAATTTACTTCTCCATTGATTTTCCATGCCACTGTTGTTAACAGGTTGTTTTTAGAAGAAACAGCTTCTGTTCCTGTATTCATTAATAGAAAGCATCCTGTTCCGTAGGTGTTCTTTACCATTCCGGGAGTGATGCACAGCTGTCCGAATAATGCAGCTTGCTGGTCCCCTGCAATTCCTGCAATTGGAATTTTTGTGGAAAATAAAGTGGTTGCAGTTTCTCCGTAGATTTCGCTGCTCTGTTTTACTTCGGGAAGAACAGACCTTGGAATGTCAAATAGATCCAGAAGATCCTGATCCCATTCTAAAGTATGAATATTCAGAAGCATGGTTCTGCTCGCATTGGAAACATCGGTAATGAACATTTTTCCGCGGGTAAGTTTCCAAACCAGCCAGGTGTCAACTGTTCCGAAACATAATTTTCCTTCTGCAGCTTTTTCCCTCGCGCCTTCCACGTTATCGAGGATCCATTTTAGTTTGGTTGCTGAAAAATAGGCATCAAGAACAAGCCCCGTTTTTTCTTTGATGATTTCAGCATGTCCCTGCTCTTTTAATTCGTCACAGTATTTAGAGGTTCTTCTGTCTTGCCAGACAATAGCATTGTAAATAGGCTCACCGGTTTCTTTGTCCCATACAACAGTCGTTTCACGTTGGTTGGTGATCCCGATGGCGGCTACTTCCAGTCCGGAAATGCCTGCTTTGGCGATAATTTCTGCGGCAACGGATATCTGGGACGACCATATTTCGTTGGGGTCATGTTCTACCCATCCCGGAGTAGGGTAGATCTGTTCAAAATTTTTCTGGGAGATGTATTCTATAGCTCCGTTGTGATTGAATAAAATGGCTCTAGAAGAAGTTGTACCCTGGTCTAAAGCGAGAATCAATTTTTCCTTCATACTGCAAAGTTTTAATTATGAGTAATAGTTTTGGGAGAATAAGGGGTTAATAAATATCCTTTTGCTAATTCAATAAATTCTTTTTCCTGTTCATCGGCCCATTCCTGGGAATGTCCTTTTTCTTTGGCAATAAGCTGTGCAATAGTATGTGCACTGTCAATCGCAGCTCTTGCATCTAAAAATAAGAGACGGACTCTTCTGGCGAGAATATCTTCAATGGTTTCGGCCATTTCGTTTCTTATGGCCCAGACTGCTTCTGCAATAGTAAAAGCATGGTCAGGGTGGATCTTTTGGGAATATTGAGGATTACTGCTCTGTAATGATTTTATGGCTGGAATGTCTGATCCGTAAACATAAAGATGGCTGGTACGGTCTACAAGTTCTGCTTTCATATTACCGTGAATAGACATATTTTCTGTTTGAGAAGGTCCTCCGTTTAAATGAAGGATCTCTACAGCTTTATCAATAGTATCTTCCGCCATTTTACGGTAAGTGGTCCATTTTCCACCGATGATAGAGACTAATCCTGTATCGGAAGCGATAACTTTGTGGCTGCGGGAAACTTCTTTGGTGCTTTTGCCTCCTTCTTTTGGAGCGGCAAGAGGTCTTAATCCGGCGAACATAGATTTTACATCTTCTCTGGTTGGTTTCTTGGCTAAATATTGTCTTGCTGTATTTAAAACAAAATTAATCTCAGATTCTAAAGCGTGCGGCTCAAAGCTCGGACTTTCCAGAAGTGTATCCGTTGTTCCTACCAATGCTCTGTCATGCCATGGAACAACAAAAAGAACCCTGCCGTCTGATGTTTTGGGAATCATAATCGCATCGTCACTTTTCAGGAAAGATTTATCCAATACCAAATGAATACCCTGGCTTGGAACTACAAATTTACCGTGCTTAGGGTTGTTCATATTTAGAATGTCATTTGTGAATACGCCTGTTGCATTAATGACTGCTTTCGCACGAAGCTCATACTGCTGGCCGGTAAACTGATCTTCTGCTTTAACTCCGTTTATTTTTCCGGAATCATTTTTCAGAAGTCCGGTTACTTTCATATAATTTACAGCGCTTCCTCCTTTTTCGATAAGAGTCTGGGTTAAATTGATCGCTAATCTTGCATCATCGAACTGCCCGTCCTGATATACCACGCCACTTGCAAGGTTATGCTGTTCAATGGTTGGGAGTTTTTCAACCGTTTTGGATTTACTGATGTATTTTGTTTTTCCAAGACTAAGTTTTCCGGCAAGGAAATCATAGATAGACAATCCTATTTTATAATAAATACCTCCCCACCAAGTATAATTAGGAATAATAAAAGACTGGTTTTTGACTACGTGTGCTGCGTTTTGGGCTAAAAGGCCTCTTTCTTTCAGGGCTTCTTTCACAAGTCCTACATCTCCCTGTGCAAGATATCTTACGCCGCCATGTACCAGTTTGGTGCTTCGGCTTGATGTTGCTTTTGCAAAATCATGGGATTCAATAAGTAGGGTTTTGAATCCTCTGCTGGTTGCATCCAATGCTGAACCCAGGCCGCTGGCTCCACCTCCAATGATGATGAAGTCCCATTCCTGAACACTGGATAATTTGTTAATTTCTTCGTTTCGTTTCATAAATGTTTCGTTTATGTTTCGTTTTCAAATTTATAAATTAAAAATGAAACTAAAAAGAAAATAAATGAAATTTTATCGGTCTCGAAAAAAAATGGTATTTTTGATGAAAGAATCAGAATGGAAAAGTTAATACCAAGGCACGATGATATATTAAAGGAACTGGATGAAAAAGGACATGTTCTTGTACAGGATCTGTGCGAGAAGTTCGATGTTTCTTCAGTTACGGTCCGAAAGGATCTGAATTATCTCGAAAGCTTAGGATTGCTTTTCAGGAATCACGGAGGAGCAAGCAAGCATGTACGGTATGCCTATGAAAGGAATGTGGACGAAAAGGAAAACATCAATGTAGAAGCCAAGCAGAATATTGCGAAAGCGGCTTTACAGCTTATTCAGGAGAATGACTGTATTATTCTGGCTTCAGGAACTACCATGCATTATTTAGCAAGAATGCTGGTGAACTTTGGACCTCTTACGGTTCTGACATCTTCTTTAAGAGTGGCTATTGAGCTCTGTAATAATCCTAATATTAATATTATACAATTGGGTGGTGAAGTCCGAAAAAGCTCGACTTCCATTGTAGGTTCTATTTCTGAAGGAATTCTCAAACAGTTTTCCTGTAACAAACTTTTTCTGGGTGTGGACGGAATTGACATCGATTTTGGAATCAGCACTTCGAATGCCGCAGAGGCCCATCTGAATCAGCTTATGATAGAATGTTCCGAAAAAGTGGTCATTCTTGGCGATTCTTCGAAGCTGAATAAAAAAGGGTTTGGTAAGATAGCTCCTCTGGATAAAGTTGATTATCTGATCACAGATAATGGTATTTGTGCCGAAGATAAAGTGGCATTAGAAGAAATAGGGGTTTCTGTTATTGTAAAATAAACTTCTTTCAATATATTTTTTTAAACCAAAATGATTTCGGTGAAAATTTCGTCCGGATTTTTTCAAAATTACCTAATTGATTAAAAATCAAAATATTTTACTCAAAATATTTGTCAGTTCTAAAAATATTCATAAATTTGCACACTCCATTTTAGGGGCGTAGTATGCCTATATCAAAAGTAGAAATTACTTCAGACCTCCTAAAAATGTGGAAATTAGAAAGATAAATTTTATTTAATATAAACAATGTCAGGTATTATTGGTAAAAAAATCGGTATGACGTCTTTGTTTAACGAAGAAGGAAAGAATATTCCTTGTACAGTTATTCAAGCTGGTCCATGCTCGGTTTTACAGGTCAGAACCATAGAAAAGGACGGCTACAAGTCAGTTCAGTTAGGTTTCGATGACAAGAGTGAAAAGAACGTAGGTAAAGCGTTAGCTGGCCATTTCAAAAAGGCTGGTTCTGCTCCAAAAGCTAAGTTGGTAGAATTCTACAGAGAATTCGTAGACGAAGTAAAAGTAGGAGAAGAAGTAAAAGTTGATTTATTCTCTGAAGGAGAGTATGTTGACGTAACAGGAACTTCAAAAGGTAAAGGTTTCCAGGGTGTTGTTAAAAGACATGGCTTTGGAGGTGTAATGCAAGCTACTCATGGTCAGCACAACAGACTTAGAGCTCCAGGTTCTATCGGTGCTGGATCGGATCCTTCAAGAGTATTCAAAGGAATGAGAATGGCGGGTAGAATGGGAGGTAAGCAGGTAACTGTACAAAACCTTCAAGTATTAAAAGTGGATCAAGAACAAAATCTTTTAGTAGTAAAAGGTGCTGTTCCGGGAGCTAAAAATTCTTATGTAATTATCAGAAAATGGAACTAGTAGTATTAAATACATCAGGAAAAGAGACCGGAAGAAAAGTAACTCTAGACGAATCAGTATTCGGAATTGAGCCAAATCAGCACGCGGTTTACTTAGAAGTTAAACAGTACCTTGCCGCACAGAGACAAGGGACTCATAAATCAAAGGAAAGAAGCGAAATTACTGCTTCTACTAAAAAACTTAAGAAGCAAAAAGGATCTGGTTCTGCTAGATATGGTGATATCAAATCTCCAACTTTCAGAGGTGGAGGTAGAGTATTCGGGCCAAAACCAAGAGACTACAGATTCAAATTGAACAAAGCTCTTAAGAGATTAGCTAAAAAATCTGTTTTATCTCAGAAAATGAGAGACAACAGCATCAGAGTAATGGAAGATATGAGCTTAAACGCTCCTAAAACTAAAGATTTCATCACTATCCTAAATGCATTGGCATTGAACGATAAGAAGTCTCTATTTGTTCTTCCTGAAGCTAACAAGAATGTGTATTTATCTTCAAGAAACTTACCTAAAACTAAAGTAATGAACTTCAACGAAATTAGTTCATATGACTTAATGAATGCAGGTGAGATCGTATTCTTAGAAGGTGCAGTTGAAAAATTCCAGGAAAATTTAAAGAAATAAATCATGTCACTTATTATTAAACCAGTTATCTCAGAAAAGGCTAATTACCTTACAGATTTAAGAGGTTCTTATTCTTTCTTAGTAGATCCTAAGGCTAATAAGATCCAGATAAAAAAAGCTGTTGAAGCAGCGTACGGTGTAAAAGTAGCAGACGTTAACACAATGATTTATGCTCCGAAGGTTTCTTCAAAATACACTAAAAAAGGTCTTCAAGTAGGAAAGACAAACAAATTGAAAAAGGCGGTAATCAAGCTTGTTGAAGGTGAAGTTATCGATATTTTTGCTGTAAATTAATTATTAATTATAAATAATAGTAATGTCTGTTAGAAAATTAAAACCTATCACCCCAGGACAGAGATTCAGAATTGTAAACAATTTTGAGGAAATTACTACCAACAAACCAGAGAAATCTCTAACAGTTGGTATTAGTAAGTCAGGTGGACGTAACCAAACTGGTAAAATGACCATGCGTTACACCGGAGGTGGACACAAAAAGAAATACAGAATTATCGACTTCAAAAGAAACAAGCATGATGTTGAAGCAACGGTAAAAACTGTAGAATATGATCCAAACAGAACTGCATTTATCGCTTTATTAGAGTACGCAGATGGAGAGAAGAGATATATCATCGCTCCAAACGGTATCAAAGTAGATCAGAAAGTAGTTTCAGGAGAAAGCGTTGAACCAAACGTAGGTAACGCAATGAAATTGAAAAACATTCCATTGGGTACTGTAATTTCTTGTGTTGAAATGAAGCCTGGACAAGGTGCTATTTTAGCAAGAAGTGCTGGTTCTTCAGCTCAATTAACTTCAAGAGACGGAAAATATGCAATCATCAAATTGCCTTCAGGAGAATCTAGAATGATCCTTACTGAATGTTATGCAATGATTGGATCTGTTTCTAACTCTGATCATCAGTTAACTGTTTCAGGTAAGGCTGGTAGAAGCAGATGGTTAGGTAGAAGACCTAGAACTAGACCGGTAGTAATGAACCCTGTAGATCACCCAATGGGAGGTGGTGAAGGACGTTCTTCTGGAGGTCACCCAAGATCTAGAAACGGTATGCCGGCTAAAGGTTATAAAACCAGAAAGAAAAACAAAGCGTCTAACCGTCATATCATATCTAAAAGAAAATAATTATGGCAAGATCACTTAAAAAAGGACCATTCATTCATCATACTTTAGATAAGAAGGTTCAGACAAACATAGAGTCTGGTAAGAAGACAGTTATTAAAACTTGGTCTAGAGCATCGATGATCTCTCCGGACTTCGTAGGACAAACTATTGCAGTACACAACGGGAAATCTTTTATCCCTGTTTATGTTACAGAAAACATGGTAGGTCACAAGTTAGGCGAATTTTCTCCAACAAGATCTTTCAGAGGTCATGGTGGTAACAAAAATAAAGGAAGCAGATAATCATGGGATCAAGAAAACAAGATAGTTCAATCGCAAGAAAAGAAGCTAACAAAGACGTTGTAAAAGCTTCATTAAATGACTGCCCATCATCTCCAAGAAAAATGAGATTAGTTGCTGATATCATTAGAGGAGAGCAGGTAGATAAAGCTCTTTATATCCTAAAATATTCTAAAAAAGAAGCCTCTAACAAATTAGAGAAATTACTTCTTTCTGCTATGGCAAACTGGCAGACTAAAAATGAAGGTGCTGATATTGAAGAAGCAAACCTTATCATTAAAGAAATCTTCGTGGATAGTGCAAGACAATTGAAGAGACTAAGACCAGCTCCGCAAGGTAGAGGGTATAGAATCAGAAAAAGATCTAACCACGTTACATTAATCTTAGGTAATAAAGAAAATTAATCAAGGTATGGGACAGAAGACAAATCCAATTGGTAACAGATTAGGTATCATCAGAGGATGGGATTCTAACTGGTTTGGCGGAAACGATTATGGAGACAGAATCGCGGAAGACTACAAAATCAGAAGATACCTTGAGGCTAGATTATCTAAAGGTGGTATTTCAAAAATTTATATTGAAAGAACACTAAAATTAGTAACAGTGACGATCACTACTGCTAGACCGGGACTTATCATCGGTAAAGGAGGTCAGGAAGTTGATAAATTAAAAGAAGAATTGAAGAAACTTACAGGTAAGGATATTCAAATCAACATTTTCGAAATCAAAAGACCTGAACTTGACGCAGTATTAGTGGCTGACAGCATCTCTAAGCAGATTGAAAACAGAATTTCTTACAGAAGAGCTGTTAAAATGGCAATGGCTAGTACAATGAGAATGGGTGCTGAAGGGATCAAAGTTCAAATCTCTGGTAGATTGAACGGTGCTGAAATGGCAAGAAGCGAATCTTTCAAAGAAGGAAGAATTCCTTTGTCTACTTTCAGAGCTGATATCGATTATCACTGGGCTGAAGCTCACACTACTTACGGTAGATTAGGAGTGAAAGTTTGGATCATGAAAGGGGAAGTTTACGGTAAAAGAGAACTTGCTCCATTAGTGGGACAACAGAAAAAAGGAGGTCCTTCAGGAGGCGGAAACAGAGGAGACAGAGACAACAGAAGACCTAGAAAAAATAACAATAATAACAATAATAATTAAAAATTTTAGGTTAGAAATTTTGAATTTTAAATTACCGTTACTTTTTTAAAATATAAAAAATCTAAAATCTAAAATCTAAAATCTAAAATTTAGAAATTATGTTACAACCAAAAAGAACCAAATTCCGTAGAGTTCACAAGATGAAGATGAAGGGGATTGCTCAAAGAGGTAATCAACTGGCTTACGGAACTTTTGGAATCAAAGCTATAGAAGGTGCTTGGATCACTGCAAGACAAATCGAAGCTGCTCGTATCGCTGCGACAAGATATATGAAGAGAGAAGGTCAGCTATGGATCAAAATCTTCCCGGATAAGCCTATTACTAAAAAACCAGCCGAAGTACGTATGGGTAAAGGTAAAGGTGCTGTGGAATATTGGGTAGCTGTAGTAAAACCAGGTAAAATTATGTTCGAAATCGGAGGAGTATCTTACGAAATCGCTAAGGAAGCTTTAAGACTTGCTGCACAGAAATTACCGGTAGTTACTAAATTCGTAGTTGCTAACGATTTTGTTAAACCTCTATAATCTTTGATACAATGAAACAAGCTGATATTAAAAATTTAAGCGCGGGTGATATTCAAGCAAAACTTGCTGAATTGAAAACTCAATATTCAAAACTGAAATTGGCTCACAAGATCAGTCCAATTGAAAACCCGATTCAAATCAGAGATTTGAGAAGATCGATCGCTAGACTAAACACTGAGTTAACCACTAAACAACAATAAGATTTTCATACATTATGGAAAGAAACTTAAGAAAAGAAAGAATCGGAATAGTTTCCAGCAATAAAATGGAAAAGACCATTGTTGTAAGTGAGACTACGAGAGTGAAACACCCGATGTACGGTAAATTCGTTTTGAAAACGAAAAAATATACTGCACACGACGAAAACAACGAATGCACAGAAGGTGATACAGTTCTTATCCAGGAAACTAGACCTTTGAGCAAGAGCAAGAGATGGAGATTAGTAAGAATCATTGAAAAAGCTAAGTAATAATGTTACAAACAGAATCAAGATTAAAAGTTGCTGATAACACAGGTGCAAAAGAAGTACTAGTTATCAGAGTTCTGGGAGGAACCAGAAGAAGATATGCTTCAGTTGGTGATAAAATCGTTGTTACTATCAAGGATTCTACACCATCAGGAAACGCTAAAAAAGGTCAGGTATCTAAAGCTGTAGTAGTAAGAACTAAAAAAGCAGTTAGAAGAAAAGATGGTTCATACATCAAATTCGAAGACAATGCTTGTGTATTACTAAACGCAGCAGGAGAAATGAGAGGAACACGTGTTTTCGGACCGGTTGCTCGTGAGTTGAGAGACAAAGAATATATGAAAATCATTTCATTAGCTCCTGAAGTACTTTAATTTTTAAAATTTTTAAAAGAAAATGTCAAAGTTAAAAATAAAAAGAGGAGATAACGTCATCATTACTACTGGTAAGAAAGATATCAAAGGTAAGACTGGTGAAGTTATTGAAGTGATCAAAAAAGAAGGAAAAGACCCAAGAGTAATCGTTGCAGGACTTAACATCGTTAAAAAACACGTTAAGCCTTCAGCTTCTAACCCTCAAGGTGGAATTACTGAAAAGGAAGCTTCTATCCATATCTCAAACGTAGCTCTAGTTGGTAAAGACGGAAAAGCTATCAAAATCGGTTATAAAATCGACGGAGATAAGAAAGTAAGAATCGATAGAAAAACGGGTGAAACTTTATAATTTGAATTAACACATGGAATTTATAGCAAGACCCAAAAATATATACAGAGAGAAAATTGTTCCTGCAATGATGGAAGAATTTGGGTACAAATCTGTAATGCAGGTACCTAAATTGGAAAAAATCATCCTATCTCAAGGATTAGGTGATGCCACTGCAGACAAGAAAATCATTGATTATGCTGTAGAAGAATTAACAATGATTACTGGCCAGAAAGCAGTAGGTACTATCTCTAAGAAAGACGAAGCGGCTTTCAAATTGAGAAAAGGTATGCCTGTAGGTGCTAAAGTAACATTGAGAGCTCATAAAATGTATGAATTCTTAGACAGACTTACTTCTTCTGCTTTACCACGTATCAGAGATTTCTCTGGTATCAAAGCAGACGGGTTCGATGGTAGAGGTAACTACAACTTAGGTATTACTGAGCAGATTATCTTCCCTGAAATCGTAATTGACAAAGTGAAAAAAATCCAAGGGATGGACATCACTTTCGTAACAACTGCGAAAACAGATAAAGAAGCGAAAGCTTTATTAACTCACTTCGGTTTACCATTTAAAAAGAACTAAGAAATGGCTAAAGAATCAATGAAAGCGCGTGAGCGCAAAAGAGAAGCACTAGTTGCTAAATACGCTGACAAAAGAAAAGCTTTAAAAGAAGCTGGTGATTATGAAGGACTTCAGAAATTACCTAAGAATGCTTCTCCTGTAAGATTACACAACAGATGTAAACTAACAGGTAGACCTAGAGGATACATGAGAACGTTTGGTATTTCCAGAGTAACTTTCAGAGAAATGGCAAACAACGGTCTTATCCCGGGAGTAAGAAAAGCCAGTTGGTAATAATTACTAATTAATCGGGACAATTAAGTTGTCTGGATACTAAAGAATAAAAATATCAGACCCAAGATTTTCTGAAGTCTGATATTTTAATCTTCAAGTCCTTTCAATACTGATTGTCTTTAACCAATAATTTAAAATAGAAAAATGGTAACAGATCCAATTTCAGATTTCCTAACAAGAGTAAGGAACGCACAAAGCGCAGGCCACAAAGTGGTGGAAATTCCTGCATCGAAAATCAAAAAGGAGATTACTAAGATCCTATTTGACCAAGGGTATATCTTAAACTATAAGTTTGAGGATAACGCTGTTCAAGGAGTGATCAAAATCGCTTTAAAGTATGACAAGCAAACTAACAAACCGGCTATCAAATCTATTCAAAGAGCTTCTAGACCAGGTTTAAGACAGTACAAAGGTTCTACTGAACTTCCAAGAGTACTGAACGGTTTGGGTATAGCTGTTATCTCTACTTCTAAAGGAGTAATGACTGACAAGAAGGCTAGAGAAGAGAAAGTAGGCGGTGAAGTAATCTGCTATGTTTATTAATTTTTAATCAGAGGAAAATGTCAAGAATTGGTAAAGCAATTATAACAATTCCAGCTGGAGTTACTGTCACTGAAAATAACGGTGTTGTAACAGTTAAAGGTCCTAAAGGAGAACTTTCTCAGGAGCTTACAGCAGGAATTACTTTAGAACAGAAAGATGGTGAACTTAACGTTAACAGACCATCTGAGTCTAAACAACACAAAGCACTTCACGGTCTATACAGAGCGTTGATCAACAACATGATTGTTGGTGTTGAAAAAGGTTTCGAAAAGAAACTAGAACTAGTAGGGGTAGGATACAGAGCTTCACACACAGGTCAAAAACTTGAGTTAGCTTTAGGATTCTCTCACGGTATCGTATTAGAACTTCCAAGTGAAGTAAAAGTAGATACATTGACTGAAAAAGGTAAAAACCCAATTATTACTTTAACGTCTCATGACAACCAACTTCTAGGAATGGTAGCTGCAAAGATCCGTTCTTTCAGAAAACCTGAACCTTACAAAGGAAAAGGTGTAAGATTCCTTGGAGAAATTGTTAGACGTAAAGCTGGTAAATCTGCTTAATAAATTATAAGTATTATGGCATTAAGTAAATTAGAAAAAAGAATAAGAATCAAAAGAAGAGTAAGAGGAAAAATCTCTGGATCTTCTGAATTGCCAAGATTATCTGTATATAAAAGTAATAAGGAAATTTACGCTCAGTTAATCGATGATAAAAATGGTACAACTTTAGTTTCCGCTTCTTCAAGAGAGAAAGGTGTTGACGCTAATGGTACTAAGACTGAAGTTTCTGCTGCTGTTGGTAAAGCTATCGCTGCCAAAGCTATTGCTGCAGGAATCGAAAGTATTGTATTTGACAGAAACGGTTTCGTTTACCACGGAAGAGTGAAAGCTCTTGCTGATGGAGCGAGAGAAGGAGGACTTAAATTCTAATCATAAAATTTCGGAAAATATGTTAGGACTAGATAATATAGAAAGAGTAAAACCGGGAGGATTAGAATTAAAAGATCGTCTCGTAGCTGTTAACAGAGTAACAAAAGTAACCAAAGGAGGTAGAGCTTTCGGATTTTCTGCTATCGTTGTAGTAGGTAATGAAGACGGAGTAATCGGTCACGGTCTTGGTAAATCTAAAGAAGTAGCTTCTGCAATTGCTAAAGCTGTTGAAGATGCTAAGAAAAACCTTGTGAAAGTTCCTGTAATGAACCACACAATTCCTCACCAGACTACTGCCAGATACGGTGGTGCAGATATCTTCTTGAGACCTGCTTCTCACGGTACAGGACTTATCGCCGGTGGTGCGGTAAGAGCAGTACTTGAGTCTGCTGGTATTCACGATATCCTTTCAAAATCTAAAGGATCTTCTAACCCTCACAACGTGGTGAAAGCTACTTTCAAAGCGTTATTGGATATCAGAAGACCTGAAGAGATCGCTAGAATGAGAGGAGTTTCTCTAACTAAAGTGTTTAACGGTTAATATTAGAACAATGGCAACAATCAAAGTAAAGCAAGTAAGAAGCGCTATTGGAAGAACAAAAACCCAAAAGAGAACGCTTGAAGCATTAGGATTTAAGAAACTTCACCAAGTTGTAGAACACGAAGCTACTCCTTCTATCTTAGGAATGATAGCTGCAGTTAGTCATTTACTTGAAGTTCAAAAATAATTTTTAACAAAAGAAATTAAAATGAATTTAAATAACATAAAACCTGCTGCAGGATCTACTTTCAATTCAAAAAGAATTGGTAGAGGTCAGGGTACAGGAAAAGGAGGTACTGCTACGAAAGGTCATAAAGGTCAGAAAGCGAGAGCCGGTTATTCCCAGAAAATCGGTTTCGAAGGTGGACAGATGCCTTTACAAAGGAGATTACCTAAATTCGGTTTCAAAAACGTAAACAGAAAAGAGTTTAGAGGAGTAAACCTTGATACTATCCAAATTTTAATCGAGAACAAATCCATCACTGGAGATATCACGAAAGAAGTTTTAGTAGAAAACGGTTTAGTTTCTAAAAACGAATTAGTGAAAATTATGGGTAGAGGAGAATTGAAATCTGCGGTTTCAATCTCTGCTGACAAGTTCACTAAATCTGCTGAAGAGCTTATTGCTAAAGCAGGTGGAAAAGCAATTACCTTATAATACTTACTAATGAAAGAATTTATACAAACCCTTAAAAATATTTGGAGCCTAAAGGAATTAAGAGATAAAATTCTCTTTACGTTAGGTATTATCCTTGTGTATAGATTCGCATCTTTTATCTCCCTTCCCGCAATTAACCTTGCAGAAGTGGGAGATCTCTTAGAGCATTATAAAGATCAAGGCGGTAACAAGCAAGGAGCAGGTCTCCTTGGCTTGCTTTCGTCGTTTACGGGGGGAGCTTTCAGCCACGCTTCCGTAATGGCGTTGGGAATCATGCCTTATATTTCTGCTTCTATTATTGTTCAGTTGATGGGGATGGCTATTCCTTATCTTCAGAAACTTCAGAAGGATGGAGAGTCTGGTAGAAATACATTGAATCAAATTACTAGATGGTTAACTATTGGAGTTTGTCTTGTACAGGCCCCTTCTTATTTAACATCTATTACTCAATTATTCTTACCGTATGCTCAGTTCCAGTCTGCATATTATGTAGAGCCGAATTCCATCATGTTCTGGTTACCAAGTATTGTAATCTTGGTTGCCGGTTCAGTGTTCGCAATGTGGTTAGGTGAGAAAATCACCGACAAAGGTATCGGAAACGGTATTTCCATCCTTATTATGGTGGGGATCCTTTCAAGACTACCTGAAGCATTCGTACAGGAAATGGCAGTGCAGAACGGAAAAGGAGGAATGGGATCTATCATGATCCTTATAGAAGTAATATTCTGGATGCTGGTAGTTCTTTTAGCAGTAGTATTATCTGTTGCTGTCAGAAAAATTCCAATTCAGTATGTAAGCAGAGCTCAAGCAAGAGGAGGTGTAAACAGAAATCTTATGCAGGGAGCAAGACAGTGGATCCCATTGAAAGTAAATGCTGCTGGTGTAATGCCGATTATCTTTGCTCAGGCATTGATGTTCGTACCAGGATTATTAACGAAATTCGATGAGTCCAATACTTTTCTTGCAGGTTTCAAGAATGTTTTTAGCTGGCAGTACAACGTATTGTTCGCGCTATTAATTATTATCTTCTCATTCTTCTATACTGCAATTACGATTCCGGTAAACCAAATGGCTGATGATTTGAAGAGAAATGGAGGTTTAGTACCGAAAGTAAGACCCGGTAAAGAAACAGCTGATTATTTAGATGATATTTTATCAAAAATTACCTTGCCAGGTGCAATATTTTTGTCTATCTTTGCAGTCCTTCCAGCAATAGTGCATGGAAGCTTTGTTCAGACAGATGCGTTCGCCCTATTTTTCGGGGGAACATCACTATTGATTATGGTTGGAGTTATTTTAGATACCGTTCAACAGATTAATACATATCTGCTGAACCATCATTATGATGGCTTAATGCAGTCTAAATTATCAAGAACGACTGGATATTAATTTATGGCGAAACAAAAACATATTGAACAAGACGGCGTTATCACGGAAGCACTTTCGAACGCCCAGTTCCGTGTAGAGCTGGAGAATGGGCATATACTTATCGCTCATATTTCCGGTAAAATGAGAATGCATTATATTAAACTTTTACCTGGAGACAAGGTAAAACTAGAAATGTCTCCCTATGATTTATCGAAGGGGAGAATCACATTTAGATATTAAGACAAACGCCAAATGGAATGTATGTTCCATTTGGCTCTTGTTGAAAAATAAAATACTATCAAAATGAAATCGTAAGATTCCATTGGTAAGTAAAAAAAATAAATATTTCAAATGAAAGTTAGAGCATCAATTAAAAAAAGAAGTGCTGATTGCAAGATTGTACGCAGAAAAGGTGTACTATTCGTAATCAACAAGAAGAACCCAAAATTTAAACAAAGACAAGGCTAACATTAAATTATGGCGAGAATTGCAGGTATTGATTTACCAAAAAACAAAAGAGGTGTTATCGGTTTAACTTACATCTACGGAGTTGGAAGAAGTACTTCTTCCGAAATCCTTAAAGCTGCCGGTATCAGCGAAGACAAGAAAGTCAACGAATGGAATGACGATGAATTGGCTGCAATCAGAACATATATCTCTGAAAACGTAAAAGTAGAAGGAGAATTAAGATCTGAAGTGCAATTGAACATCAAGAGATTGATGGACATAGGATGCCAACGAGGAATACGTCACAGACTAGGACTACCTTTAAGAGGCCAGAGAACGAAAAACAACTCTAGAACCCGTAAAGGAAAGAGAAAAACTGTTGCTAACAAGAAAAAGGCAAGTAAATAATCGTTAGGAATTATGGCAAAACAAACTAAAGTAGTTAAAAAAAGAAAAGTAAAAGTTGAAGCTATTGGTGAAGCGCACATTCAGGCTTCTTTCAATAACATCATCATTTCTTTAACAAATAAAAGCGGAGAAGTTATCTCTTGGGCGTCTGCCGGTAAAATGGGTTTCAGAGGTTCTAAAAAGAATACTCCATTTGCTGCTCAAATGGCAGCTGAAAATTGCTCTAATGTTGCTCACGAAGCTGGACTAAGAAGAGTAAAGGTGTATGTGAAAGGTCCTGGTGCAGGTAGAGAATCTGCAATCAGAACAATCCACAATTCAGGTATTGAAGTTAGCGAAATCATTGATGTGACTCCTATGCCGCACAATGGATGTAGACCACCTAAAAGAAGAAGAGTTTAATTTTTAGAATTTACCCATTATGGCAAGATATATTGGACCTAAAACTAAGATTGCTAGAAAGTTTGGTGCTGCAATCTACGGAGACGACAAAAACTTCGAAAGAAGAAAAAACCAACCGCCAGGACAACACGGTCCTAACAAAAGAAGAGGTGCTAAAAAATCAGAATATGCAGTTCAGCTAGCTGAAAAGCAAAAAGCTAAATATACTTACGGTATTTTAGAAAAGCAGTTTGCTAACTTATTTGAAAAAGCACACAGAAGTAAAGGTGTAACAGGTGAAGTTCTATTACAGCTTTGTGAATCAAGATTGGATAACGTAGTATTCAGATTAGGTTTTGCTAAAACAAGATCTGCTGCTAGACAGTTAACTTCTCACAGACACATCACTGTGAATGGGGAGATCCTTAACATTCCTTCTTATTTAGTAAAAGCAGGTGATGTGATCGCTGTAAGAGAGAAATCTAAATCTCTTGAGGTTGTTACTGATTCATTAGCTTCTAAAGCTAATTATGAGTGGTTACAATTCAACGATGAGAAGAAAGAAGGTACTTTCGTTTCTGCTCCTGAAAGAATCCAAATTCCGGAGGACATCAAGGAACAGCTTATCGTCGAACTTTACTCTAAATAATTTTTTAATCAAATTTTTGCTCAACCCAATAATATGGCAATTTTACAATTCATAAAACCCGATAAAGTAATTTTACTTAACTCTGATGAATTTAAAGGTCAATTCGAATTCAGACCATTAGAACCAGGTTTCGGGCTTACAATCGGTAATGCTTTGAGAAGAGTGTTGCTTTCTTCTCTGGAAGGATATGCTATTTCATCTATCAAAATAGAAGGTGTAGAGCACGAATTTTCAACTATTCCAGGAGTAATCGAAGACGTTACCGAAATTATTCTTAACCTTAAGCAGGTAAGATTAAAAGCTTCAGCAGAAGGCCAGGCCAACGAGCAGGTAATTGCTAAAGTTTCAGGTCAAACTGTTATTACTGCTGGTGATTTAGGGAAATCTATCAACGGATTTGAGGTGCTGAACCCAGATCTTTTGATCTGCAACCTAAACAGTGATGTAACTTTCGAAATTACTTTCAATATTGAAAAAGGAAGAGGGTATGTTCCTTCAGAACAGAATAAGTCAAACAATGCACCAGTAGGTACTATTGCGATTGACTCTATTTTCACGCCAATTAAGAAAGTACAATACAGCATTGAAAATTATCGTGTAGAGCAAAAAACAGACTACGAAAAACTTGTATTAGATATAGAAACTGATGGTTCCATCAGTCCTCAAAATGCTTTAACTGAAGCTTCTAAGATATTAATTTATCACTTCATGTTGTTCTCTGATGAGAGAATCACTCTTGAAACTGAAGCTGTAAAAGCATCTATCCAATATGACGAAGAAACACTTCATACAAGACAACTACTTAAGTCTAAATTAGCAGATATGGATCTTTCTGTAAGAGCCCTTAACTGTCTGAAAGCAGCTGAAGTAGAAACTCTTGGAGAATTGGTTTCTTACAGTAAGTCTGATTTGATGAAATTCAGAAATTTTGGTAAAAAATCTTTGACAGAACTAGAAGAATTAGTGCATTCAAAAGGTCTTAACTTCGGTTTCGACGTTGCAAAATATAAGTTAGACGCTGATAAATAATTAATAATGAGACACGGTAAAAAATTCAATCACTTAGGAAGAACAGCTTCTCATAGAAGTGCTTTACTTTCTAATATGGCTTGTTCTCTAATTGAGCATAAAAGAATCAACACTACTGTAGCTAAAGCAAAAGCTTTAAGAGTATATGTTGAACCTCTATTAACAAAGGCAAAAGAAGATACTACACACAATAGAAGAATTGTTTTTTCATATCTTCAAAGTAAAGAAGCGGTTACTGAACTTTTCAGATCAGTAGCTCCTAAAATCGCTGAAAGAAACGGTGGTTATACAAGAATCATCAAAACAGGTTTCAGACCAGGTGATGCTGCTGACATGGCTCTTATCGAGCTGGTTGATTTCAACGAACTTTACAATCCTAATGCTGAGGAGAAAAAAGCTACAAGAAGAAGCAGAAGATCTGCAACTGCAAAAAAAGCTGAAGCTGTAGTAGCTGAAGCTCCAAAAGCAGAAGAGAAAGTTGAAGAGCCTAAGGCTGAAGCAACTGACTCTGCAGAAGAGAAAACTGAAGAATAATATTCATTCAGGTATAAATGAAAAGCCATCCAGATTCTGGATGGCTTTTTTATTTGCTGGCTTCTGTTAAGAATACTAAATCTTGCTTTACAAATGAGCAGTGAATTTTAGATTCGCTATTGACAATTCACCATTCATTATTTCTAAACTCCGATTCCGAAATTTAACCGGTTAAATTTTCGTTCTTTTCAGCTCAATCACATTATTCCCCTGTTCCAGGTGAAGACTGTCACCTTTTACCCTGGCGGTCATATCATCCTTTTTGTAGATGACTTCGCCGTCTTTTGTGTCCGTTTTAGGTAATGTAAAAGTCTTTTTGTTGCTGGTAATGGCTACATTACTTTCCTTAGGATCATTTTTGAACACTACTTTTACTAATGTTCCGTCTGTAGCCTTGTAAACGAAATCTGTTTTTTCTGTTTTCTGACCATTCACTTCAATTGTTGAGGAACTTTCGGTTACAGAATCAATTTTTCCGTTATTGTCCGTGATCACAGTTTCTGAACTGTCAGTTTTGAGGATGCTTTTGTTTCCGCTTTCACTTTTTTTGCAGCTGGTTAATAATAATGCCACAGCTGAAACTGCTATTAAAAGGCTTTTTCTCATGATATTTATTTTTTTAATGGTAGGGTTAATTGTTTTTCTATTGTAATAGAAATTTTAACTAAATTTAATAGAAACAAAAAACAAACCAATAACCCTGAACTCAAGTCACTAAATTACACAAAAGTGTAATTGATTCCGCCTTGTTTTCTTACGAAATTTGTTTTAAAGAAAAAACAATGAGTATTTCCATCGCCATAGTAGAAGACGAAAAGAACTATAACAATGCATTAAAGAAAGTCATCAATTATCAGGATGACATGAAAGTGACTGCTCAGTTCTTTGACGGGAATGATGCCCTGAAAAATCTTCCAGATATTTTACCGGATGTAGTGATGATGGATATCCAGCTTCAGGATATGCTGGGGATTGAAATCATTGAAAAGCTAAGAAAAGAAATGCCCAATACCCAATTCATCATGTGTACCAGCTTTGAAGATGATGAAAAGATCTTTGATTCATTAAAAGCCGGAGCTATGGGCTATCTTATCAAAGGTGAAAGCATGGACAAGATCCTTTCTTCCATCCGCGATGTGTATAATGGCGGCGCACCCATGAGCCTGTCCATCGCCCGAAGAGTCTTGAGCCATTTTGAAAAAAAACTTCCCGAAATTAAAGATTTTAATGATCTCACAGAACGTGAGAAAGAAATTCTAGAGCTTCTTTCACAGGGACTCCTTTACAAAGAAATTGCCGGCAAAAAGTTCATCAGCATCGATACTGTAAAAAAACATGTAGGAAACATCTATCGAAAACTGCATGTCAGCAATAAAGTAGAAGCTATAAATAAATTTAACCATTTTAAAAACTAAGAAAATATGAAAACAATTAAACTATTAAGAATTATTTATCTGGTAACTTTAATTTTGTTTTTTGGAAGCTGCAAGAAAGATAAACCCGGAGAGATAAAGAATGGAGCTTTAGAACGGCCGGAACAAAAAGCTAATGTAGCTCCTGTTGACTCTAATGGGGATAGTATATATATAAAGAAGTATGATTATCTAAGCTTATATACTATATTAACAACAATACCGGATACGGATGTAGATAAGTATTATGGGAAATATTCAAATACCTATAAACCACATTTAGGATTAGGAAAGAAATATCCATATTCTTTTGATATAGCTCCGGCTGTAGGAGAAGAAATGAAGAAAATGGTGAAAAATAATGACTCGATACGTTTAATCCTTACAACAAGAGGAAATCATTTGGAAATTCTTTTTGCTGACTCAGATAATAATAAATACATTATCACAGAAGATGCTATTAAGCAAGTTGATGAGAAAGCATTTAAAGAAATGGATAATGCTTTCAAAACTGGTATTTATGATGAAATGACAAAAGCTAAGATGAAATTGGTAGATTCAGAACAGTCCGGTGATAAAACGTATGGTAATACTACTGAAATACTAATACCATATGCTGAATTTAATCAATACGAACCTACAAAACATACTTTATCCTTTTTACCTGGAGTATTAACGAATAATACAGTTAATAGTACAAATAAAAGTAAAATGCACCATCTAACCTTAATCATGTGTTTGATGGAACTAAGCCCTAACAAAGCCCTTAGAAATCCCCCAACCGTTTTTTCTGACGACTTTTGTTTGAAGCCCCCAGGTTGTTAAAGGTGTATATATTCTATTTAATTTTAATTTTTCTTTGTCTTGCTTTTTCAATTATAAATAAAACAGCAAGACAAAGGCTTTTGTATTTATACTTTCTGATTGTTTTTTTATCAGAGATCCTGATATTTATAGGAATATTTGATGGTGGCATTTATAAATACACTAAGGTTTTTTATATTATGTTCTTTATATTTTATTTTAAAGAACTTTTTACATTACATTATAATAGATATATTTTTTTATTTATAGTCATTACCTGCCTGCTTATAAAGAATAGTATTGGAGATGAAAATTTATTACCGGTAGTACAAAGTTTTGTCTATGTTTTTCTTAGTTTAGAATGGATGCTGCTGCAAATTAAAAATCCTAATGAGGTTTCAATTTACAATAAACAGAAATTCTGGTTTTGTGCTGGACTTTTATTATGGAGTGCCGTATTTTTGATGCGAATCATTCCATCCTTGTTTTTTGCTGAAAAGGATAGTACTTTTTTCCAAGGTATAAATTACTTTTATCAGGGAATCACTATTTTTTGTTATGCGTTATTCTTGAGAGGTATTTTTTGCCTAAAATAGTGTTCGGAATTTAATTAAAGATAGAAATGAATGACTTGGATAGAATAAAACTCACCTATATTATTGCAGTTATTGTAATAATGCTATTCATTGCTTTCATTATTTTCGTTGTTCTAATGTATAATAAAAAACAGCTTTTGTATCTTAAAGAACAGCAGCTTAAAGAAGCAGAACACCAAAATCAGCTTCTTCAGAAAGAGCTCGAAAAACAAAAATCCATAGAACAGGAACGAGAACGTATTTCCCACGATATGCATGACGATCTCGGAGCTGGGATTTCAGCATTAAAGCTTCAGGCAGAGTTTCTGAAGCAGAAAGCGGAAGACGGAGATCTGCAGAATGATATCGATGAACTCCTGAAAACCTCAGAAGAAATGAATCTTTCCATGCGCGAAATGCTCTGGAGTCTGAACTCAGGAAATGATACTCTGGGAAGTTTTATAGACTATGCCATACAGTATACCGGGAACTTTCTGAAAAGAACAAAAATTAAACTTTTATCAGAAAGCGAAGATATTATATCAGAAACACCAATTTCCACAGAACTGAGGCGTAACATATTTTTATGTTTAAAAGAGGCTTTGAATAATGCCTATAAACACAGTCGGGCGAATTCTTTAAAGCTTTCCTTTCTTCAGGAAAAAAACATTTTCACAATGAAAATCTCGGATGACGGTGTCGGAATTCAGGACGCGGATACCGAAGGAAACGGTCTGCGCAATATGAAGAGAAGGATGCAGGAGCAGAAAGGTGAATGTCATATTCTAAAAGAAAATCCGGGAACCCAAATCATTTTTAAAATTACAATATAGACTTCAGAAAGTTCAATGCAAACAATTCTTTGGAGAGCTCCTGTTTTTTACAGAAACATGGAATAGAAACAATGGAAAATGTTATTCGAACAGATAATTAGACCATAATTTTCCGGTGTTATAAAAAACACTGAAGAAATTTTATTTATTACCAAATATTAAAGCCCACTTTTTTCATCAGGTTAGTTTTTTCATTAAATTTGTGATCAAGTATAATTTTAATAATAAACAACTTGAAGCTTTTGCGGATGGTTTAAAACTAAACAATATGAGTGCAATTTCTTTCATAGAAGCGAGACAAATTTTGGATTCCAGAGGTAATCCTACCATTGAAGTAGATGTATTTACAGAAAGCGGGGCCATGGGGCGTGCTGCCGTACCTTCAGGAGCATCTACAGGTGAACATGAAGCAGTGGAATTACGTGACGGTGGTTCAGACTATATGGGTAAAGGAGTCCTGAAAGCTGTTGAAAATGTAAAAGAAGTAATTGCAGAAAACTTAATCGGACAACCGGTTTTTGAGCAAAACTTTATCGATCAGATCATGATTGATCTTGATGGAACTCCAAACAAGGGAAATCTTGGGGCTAATGCAATCTTAGGAGTTTCTTTAGCTGTAGCCAGAGCTGCTGCCGCTGAATTGAGAATGCCTTTATACAAATATGTAGGCGGTGTTAATGCCAACACTCTTCCTGTTCCGATGATGAATGTTATCAACGGAGGATCACACTCTGATGCTCCTATCGCATTCCAGGAATTTATGGTAATGCCGGTAAAAGCAGATTCTTTCTCTCACGCTTTGAGAAAAGGAACTGAAATCTTCCATAACCTGAAATCTATTCTTCATTCAAGAGGTCTTTCTACAGCAGTAGGGGACGAAGGAGGTTTTGCGCCTACTTTCAAAGGAACTGAAGATGCATTGGATACATTGCTTCAGGCTATTGAAAAAGCAGGCTATAAGCCAGGTGATGACATTATGTTAGCCCTTGACTGTGCTGCTTCAGAATTTTATAAAGACGGAATTTACGACTACAGAAAATTCCAGACTCCGGATGCCGCTCAGTTCTCAAGCAGCGAGCAGGTTTCTTACCTTGCTGAATTAGCAGCCAAATATCCTATCATCTCTATTGAAGACGGTATGCAGGAAAACGACTGGGAAGGATGGAAAATGCTTACCGATAAAATCGGGGACAGAGTACAGCTTGTAGGTGACGATTTATTCGTAACCAATGTAGAAAGATTGTCAAGAGGAGTAAAAGAAGGTATTGCCAACTCTATCCTTGTAAAAGTGAACCAGATCGGTTCTCTTTCCGAAACAATGGATGCCGTACAAATGGCTCAGAATAATAAATTTACTTCAGTAATGTCTCACAGATCAGGGGAAACTGAAGATTCTACAATTGCCGATTTAGCAGTTGCTATGAACTGCGGACAGATCAAAACAGGATCTGCTTCAAGATCAGACAGAATGGCGAAGTATAACCAGCTTTTAAGAATTGAAGAAGCATTGGGTGATACTGCATTTTTCCCAGGTTTAGATGCATTTAAAATCAAAAGATAATTGAATTTATAAATAACGGCAAGCGATATTTTTTGTTTGCCGTATTTTGTAATAAGTAGTATATTTAGAAAAAAATAAATAAATGTCAGACAACAAAGTAATATTGAATTACGACGGTAATTCATATGAATATCCAATCGTGGATAGTACTATCGGAGACAGAGGGATTGATATTTCAAAATTAAGAGACCAGACAGGTTTAATCACTCTGGATTTAGGGTACAAAAACACCGGAGCTACTCTTAGCGACATCACTTACTTAGACGGAGATAAAGGAGAATTATTCTACAGAGGTTATCCAATCGAGCAGATTGCTGAAAAGTCTAACTTTACAGAAGTAATGTACCTTTTATTAAACGGTGAATTACCTACTCAGGATCAGTTCAGTTCTTTCAACAACAACATCAAAAAATATAACTTTATAGCAGAGGAGATGAAAAAAATCATCGATGCTTTTCCTCGTTCTGCTCACCCTATGGGAGTTTTATCTTCTTTAACTTCCGCTTTAACTGCTTTCAATCCTAAAGCAGTTAACGTAAACTCTAAAGAAGAAATGGATCATGCTGCAGAATTAATGATTGCTAAATTCTCTCACCTTTGCGCATGGACCTACAGAAAAACTCAGGGTCTTCCGCTTAACCACGGAGACAACAGCCTGAACTATGTAGAAAACTTCTACAAAATGGCATTCAGATTACCAAATGAGGAATTTGAAGTAAATCCGGTTATTGTAGATGCTCTTGATAAATTATTAATCCTTCACGCTGACCACGAACAAAACTGTTCTACTTCTACAGTAAGAATGGTAGGTTCGGCTCATACAGGTCTTTTCGCTTCTATTTCTGCCGGTGTTTCTGCACTTTGGGGACCTCTTCACGGAGGTGCTAACCAGGCTGTGATCGAAATGCTTGAGCTGATCGATAAAGATGGAGGAGACGTTAATAAATGGGTGGCAAAAGCAAAAGATAAAAATGACAGCTTCCGTCTAATGGGCTTTGGACACAGAGTGTACAAAAACTTTGACCCAAGAGCGAAGATCATTAAAAAAGCAGCTGATGATATCCTTAGCGCATTGGGAATCCAGGATAAAGCTCTTGATATTGCCATGCAGTTAGAAAAAGTAGCTCTTGAGGACGAATATTTCGTAGAAAGAAAACTATATCCAAACGTAGACTTCTATTCAGGTATTATCTACAGAGCGTTAGGAATTCCTACAGAAATGTTCACTGTAATGTTTGCATTGGGAAGACTTCCGGGATGGATTTCTCAGTGGAAAGAAATGAGAATGAAAGGAGATCCTATCGGAAGACCAAGACAGGTTTACCAGGGTGCTCAAAAAAGAGATTACATCGATATTACAAACAGATAGTCCCTGTTTTATCATAAACAAAATCCCAAGGCTTTGCTCTGGGATTTTTTATTTTAATTGGTTGTGTCTTTTTATAAAATGGAATCGATAATTTTATTAAATTTACTTCCATAACTTGATCACTTTCAATAGGTTTGGTTAAAGCCTGATAATGGGAATCATTACTAAATAGGCTGAAGTCTGTTCCTGTTGAAAATCATAAATAAAGACTGATAAAATCAGTTATTAGGCATGTTTATATCAAAAAAAATATTACAATGACTTTCGGACAGCAGATGTTATTTTTCTTTAGTGCGGTAGGAGCCTTTAATGGGTTGCTGCTCGGGTTCTATCTTCTGTTTGTCAAAAAACTTAAAAACATTCCGGATTTCTTTTTAGGCTTGATTTTATTGACTTTAAGCATCAGAGTTGGAATTTCCGTTTGTATCTATTTCTATCCGGACTGGCCGCGAATCATTCCGCACTTTGGGATGTCTGCGCTATTTTTTACAGGGCCGGCTTTATATTATTACATCAAATCATCATTTCAGAGAGAAGAATTTGATTTAAAACAATGCAGAACATCTTTTGGTGCGCTGACATTGGTTCTTGGGACAGTTGGGCTGCTGTACCTATTCTTTCCGGTTACATGGGACAAGTATTTCGGGACCTTTATTTATACGGTTTGGTCAGTATTTGTTTTGCTTGCCGTATATCAATATTATATTTTTTCAAGGCAGACAGCAAAAAATCCCAATCAATTTATCCTTCCCGTGCTCATCAGCAATGTGATTATTTTCCTGGCCTATCAGTTAATTTCTACAGGCTGGGTACAAATTTACTGTGCAGGCGGAAGCCTTGTATTCTCATTTGTGCTGTATGCTAATTTTTTAATTCTGTTCAGTAAAAAGAATCATCAGGGTTCTGTGAAAGAAATTCCTAAATACACCAATAAAAAGATTTCAGAAGAACTGGCTGACGGTTTTGTTTCAAAACTCGATCGGCTGATGAATTCCGAAGAACTATACAAAAATCCAAACCTGAAATTAAGTGATCTGGCAGCAAAAATGAACATGTCTGCCCATCAGCTTTCCCAATTGCTGAATGATAATCTCGGTAAAAGCTTTTCGACTTACATTAATGAATACAGGATCAGCGAAGCCTGCCAAAAAATAGAAAACGGCTCCTTCCTCAAGATCGAAGAGATTGGTTATGAAGTTGGGTTTAATTCCAAGTCTACTTTCTTTTCCACATTCAAAAAAATTAAAAATACCACACCGCTTTTGTACAAGCAGTCACAAACCCCTTCTGAAGTAAGGTTTCAGAGTTCAGAATTATAATTTCGTACTGCGGAATTTAAACTTCAAAACCTTATTTTTTCAATAGCCTGCTACTTTTGGTTTCATAAAATTAAAATTTATGAATATCAGATTATGGTTTTTGCTGTTGCTATTATTTCTTTCCTGCTTCGGGAAAGCTCAGGAAACAGTACAGGGAAAGGTTGTGGATTCAGAAACTAAAAAGGCTGTTTTTAAGGCTGAAATAGCTCTGTTGAATAAATCAGACCGACGCGTCCTTCAAAAAATTTTGACAGATTCCTTAGGTTTTTTCCAGCTGAATAATATAGCTGCTGGCTCTTACTTTGTGATCCGGAAAAAAGAATATGAAACGAAAGAGTTGGATAAAGTAGAAGACCTTTCTGTGATTGAGTTGCAACCTGTAGCTCAAAATATCTCAGAAGTAGTGATCCGTTCAGTGCCCAGAAGTATCAGGCTCAATGATGGAAATATCGTAATGAGCGTTTCCGGAAATAAAGATTTTAAAACCTCTGCAAATCTTTTTGAAGTTTTAAGAAAGACACCGGGTGTTTCCATAGATCAGGAAGGCGGTATTTTTATTGGCGGAAGAATTACTCCTGCTATATTTATTGATGGTAAACCTGTCACCATGAGCAGCCAGGAACTGCAGGCTTATCTCCGTGCATTACCGCCTGAAATGGTAGAATCTGTTGAAGTAAATGCCAATCCTTCTTCAAAATATGATGCGGAATTTAAAGGAATCATCGATATCAGGCTGAAAAGAAACGGAAACCTCGGCTGGAAAGGAAATTACAATGGAAATGCATATGTTAATAAGTTCAGTTACAGGGAAAACTCTTTAAACCTTTCTTATAATACAGAGAAAACAGCCTACAGTCTGCAGGCAGGTTACAATAATGGTATTTCCACCTATCGCTATAATGCATTGCAAAAACTTGCAAACACCAATGTCATGCGAACCAATACCTATCAGGAAGATGAAGGAAACGTATACAGTATTAAGACCGGAGCAGATTTCAGGATAAATGATAAAAACAGGTTAGGCATCAATATAAGAGGTAATTTCAGAACCAGTGACCGGGTCCGTTCAGGATCACTTTATACCACTAATAAGGATGAATCACAGCTGATCTTTAACACAGAAAGTAAAAACCCTACAGATTATTCCCAGGAAAATTATGGGGTAGCTGCAGATTATTCATTTCAGAATAAAGGTTTCAAACTGAATTTTACAGGTAATTATCTTTCCGTCAAAAACAAGCAGAAGGATGATTTTATCAATAAAGATAAAGCTGCATCTCAACTTTTGTCTTATTGGAAATCTGACCTGCTTAATAAAATTGATATCCATACCGCGCAAATCGACATTTCGCAAAAGATAGGAAATGCTGATCTTGAGGCAGGAATGAAATACAGCCGTTCCAATACCCATAATAATATCCGCTACGATACACTCTCTGTAAATGATCATTTTATCTTTGATCCGGAACGCAGTAATATCTTTTCGTACAAAGAGAAAATATGGGCAGGCTATGTTTCGTACATGCAGAAGTTTGGAAAGCTCCAGATGAATGTGGGACTGAGGTTTGAAAATACAGAGAGTATTTCGGATGCTGTTACCAAAGATTCTGTGGTTTCAAGAAATTATCTCGAATGGCTGCCGTCTTTCAGTACAGCATATACATTCAGTAAATCTAATGAGCTGTCACTTTCGTACAGCAGAAAGATAACGCGGCCTGTGTTTTCCCAGCTCAATCCGTTCCGGGTTTATTTCAGCCCGCTGAATTACTGGATAGGAAATCCTTATCTGCAGCCTTCTTTCACCAGCCAGATCAAACTTACGTACCGTTATAAGAATTGGGTCACCAGCTTTACAGCAGGTAAAGAAAAAGATGTGATGACCCGGTATCCGCTTTACAATCCCAAAACTAATGTCCTGGAATATCTTGGAACCAATCTTCCCTACCGGAACTTTGCTTCTATAGAAACCAGCTTTCCTGTGAAACTGACAAAATGGTGGAATATTACCAGCCAGCTCGCCGGATACTATAACGATGAGTTCAGACCCTATCTGGGTGAAGTTTTTGCTTTGAAAGTCTATAATTATGAAATACGGGTAAATCAGGTTTTCACCTTGCCTAAAGGATATACCGTTAATCTCTTTGCAAATTATGAGTCCAAAACCGGAAACAGCCTGTATATCATAAAACCAAGGTATACAGTGGATCTGTCTGTGCAGAAGTCTTGGTTTGATAATACATTGAATACAAAGATCAGCTATAACAATATTTTCGATTCCTACGATCAGCGTTTGGAATTCAGGCATAAACAGATTATGGATAACCGTTTTACGCATTGGTGGGACAATAGCCGCCTGATGCTTTCTATAGGATATAGTTTCGGAAGTTCAAAATATGAGGCCAAAGAACTTCAGAAGACAGAAGAGGAGAACAGAGCAAGATAAAAAAATAAAACCTGCTTATCGTAAGCAGGTTTATTGATTTTTTGATTATGGACAAACGCAGTTACCACACGTCCAGATGGTACAGTTTCCGTTTTCGTCCCACTCACAGCAGTATCTAGGTCTGGTTATCCCTCCTCCTGTGATTAATTTCTGCTCGTTTCTTCCTAATTTTTGTGCATTTTTCAGCACAGAATTTTTCTTGTTCATGATTTTGATTTTTTGATGTTAATAGTTAAATTTTAATATATAATTCCATTGAAATTATATCACTAAGATATGAATTTATTTTATAAAATAAACTGTTTTTTCTTTCTTATGTAGATGAAAAATAGTCAATTGTAGATTAATTATGTAGTCAGATTAAATGAGATTAATATTATGATTAAACAAAATCATAATAGAATATAAAGGTATTTTCTTGAGGATAACCATCATTAAGATCAAATTTGATGTATAAAACAAATCAAAAGTTTTCCAGATAGAGACCTTTACTTATATTTGTAGTATTGCATAAATCTTTATGAAACTAAACATTAAAAACGAAACGGGCAGGCTGAAATCAGTTGTTCTAGGACAGCCTAATTCAATGGGAGCCGTTCCCACACTTGAGGAGAGCTATGACGCCAAGTCATATTACTCCATCGAACACAATATGTATCCTAAAGAAGAGGATATTATCAACGAAATGAATGCTTTTGAAGCAGTATTGAAGAAATATGATGTAGAAGTACTTCGCCCAAGCATTATCAAAGATTATAACCAGGTTTTCGCAAGAGATGTGGCTTTTGTGATTGACGATAAAATGATCATCTCAAATGTGATCGCTGACAGAGCTGACGAACAGGATGCTTATAAGAAAGTTTTTGAAAAAGTAGCGTGGAGAAAGATCATCAATCTTCCGGAAACTGCGCATATTGAAGGAGGAGACGTAATTGTATGGGATGATTTCCTTTTTATAGGAACATGCTTCAGCGAAGACTACAGAAACTATAAAACAGCGAGAACTAACGAATATGCTATTGAAATTCTAAAAGAATATTTTCCCAAGAAAAGAATCATCGATCTGGAATTAAAGAAAAATGATAAAGTTCCCTTTGAAGGCATTCTGCACCTGGACTGTACATTCAATCCGGTAGGAAAGGATAAATGCCTCATCTATAAAAACGGATTTGTGGATGAAAGTGATTACCGCCTGATCATCGATATCTTTGGGGAAGAGAACTGCTTCCACCTTAATGATGAAGAAATGTTTGAAATGTTTCCGAATATCTTCTCTATTTCTCCCGAAGTTATTGTATCAGATAAAACATTTACAAGAATGAACAACCACCTGAGAAACGAGTGGGGAATGACTGTAGAAGAAATCCCTTACAGGGAGATCTCCAAAATGGGTGGACTGCTGAGATGTTCTACAATGCCGTTGGTGAGAGAGTAGATTACTGTGAAGATTAGATGATAGGTAATTTCTGAATCGTTTAATCTTTCAATCTTTTAATTTTTAAATCTAAAACAATGCAAACAACAGATACAGTATTAATGATAGAGCCGATTGCATTCGGCTACAACGCGGAGACCGCAGAAAACAATTACTTCCAGGTAGAGCAGAAAGGTTCTGATATTCAGTCTAAAGCTTTGGCAGAATTCAACACCTTTGTTGGGAAACTTAGGAGTAAAGGGGTAAATGTAATTACTATAAAAGATACATTGGATCCTCATACTCCGGACTCTATTTTCCCCAATAACTGGGTAAGCTTCCATAAGGATGGGAAAGTTGTCCTATACCCAATGTTCGCTTCAAACAGAAGAGTGGAAAGGAGGGAAGATATTATTGAAAGTATCAAAAATCAAGGCTTTGAAGTTACTGAAATAGACGACTGGTCATTGCCTGAAACTCAGGGTCACTTCCTGGAAGGAACCGGAAGCATGATCTTCGACCACGATAATAAGATTGCTTATGGCTCAGTTTCTCTAAGACTTGACGAAAATTTATTCAGAGAATTTTGTGAAAAGTATGGCTTTACACCGATAGTGTTCCATTCTTACCAGACTGTAGGTACAGAACGACTTCCAATTTACCACACCAATGTTATGATGTGTGTGGCAGATAAATTTGTAGTCATCTGTCTTGACTGCATCGATAATGAGCTGGAAAGAGAAAAAGTGATTGAAACCATCAAGAACTCAGGAAAAGAGATTGTCGAAATTTCAGAAGAGCAGATGCAACAGTTTGCAGGGAACATGCTTCAGGTTCAGAATAGAGACGGACAGAAGTTTTTGGTGATGAGCCAGACGGCTTATCAATCCTTAACACCTGAACAGGTTGCTGCCATAGAAAAATACTGTGAGATTATTTACTCAGATCTGAATACCATCGAAGTGAATGGAGGTGGAAGCGCCAGATGCATGCTTGCCGAGGTTTTCCTTCCTAAAAAATAACAGTTTAATAGTAATTATTTAAATATTCTTCCGGCTTTGTTTCAAGGCCGGATTTTTTTTGATCTGTTCATTTCTTCAAATTGAGACAAAAGACAAAAAAGTTACCTAAATTTGTTCTTTAAGCAAAAAATTATGAAGATACAGCAGTACTTTTTATCATTCGCTGTTCTGTTGGGAATATTTGTTGGTGCCCAGCAGAAAACATTCTGTAACCCGATTAACATTGATTATGGCTATACGCCGTTCGAAGCTTTCTCAAAACAGGGAAAACATCGTGCTACCGCTGATCCGGTAATCGTTAATTTTAAAGAAAAATTATTCCTTTTTTCTACCAACCAGGAAGGATACTGGTACAGCGACAATATGCTGGACTGGACATTTGTAAAAAGGAAATTCCTGAGAGATAACAAATACATCCACGATCTGAACGCGCCCGCCGTTTGGAAAATGAAAGATACTTTATATGTTTACGGATCTACCTGGGAACAGGATTTCCCGATCTGGAAAAGCACCAATCCTACCAAAGACGACTGGAAAATTGCGGTGGATACTTTAAAAGTGGGGGCCTGGGATCCCGCGTTCCATTATGATGAGGATAAAAATAAGCTGTATCTCTACTGGGGATCCAGCAACGAATGGCCGCTTCTGGGAACAGAAGTGAAGGTTAAAAACTTGCAGTCAGAAGGATTTGTAAAACCCATTATAAAACTGAAGCCAGAAGATCATGGTTGGGAAAGGTTTGGGGAATATAATGACAATGTTTTCCTGCAGCCATTTGTAGAAGGAGCATGGATGACTAAACACAACGGGAAATATTACATGCAATATGGTGCTCCGGCTACCGAATTCAGTGGATATTCCGATGGAGTTTATGTCAGCAAAAATCCTCTGGAAGGTTTTGAATACCAGCAGCATAATCCTTTTTCCTATAAACCCGGAGGTTTTGCAAGAGGAGCAGGACACGGAGCCACTTTTGAGGACAATTACAAAAATTGGTGGCATGTGTCAACCATCTTTATTTCCACTAAAAATAATTTTGAAAGAAGATTAGGAATCTGGCCGGCAGGATTTGACAAAGATGATGTAATGTATACCAATACAGCTTACGGAGATTATCCAACCTATCTTCCTCAGTTTGCTAAGGGTAAAGATTTTTCAAAAGGCCTTTTTGCAGGCTGGATGCTGCTGAATTATAACAAGCCTGTCCAGGTTTCTTCCACTTTAGGAGGCTACCAGCCGAATTTAGCGGTAGATGAAGATATTAAGACCTATTGGAGTGCAAAAACCGGAAATTCCGGAGAATGGTTCCAGACCGATCTTGGTGAAGTTTCCACAATCAATGCGATCCAGATCAATTACGCAGATCAGGATGTTGAATTTTTAGGAAAAACATTGGGCAAAATGCATCAATATAAGATCTACGGCTCGAATGACGGAAAGAAGTGGAATGTTGTCGTAGATAAAAGTAAAAATACCAAAGATGTTCCCCACGATTATATAGAGCTCGAAAAACCTGTCAAGGCAAGGTTCCTGAAAATGGAAAACCTGAAAATGCCTACCGGGAAGTTTGCTTTAAGCGGTTTCAGGGTATTTGGAAAAGGAGAAGGCGAAAGACCAAAGAAAGTGGAAGGATTTGTCCCTTTAAGAGCCGATCCTAAAAAATACGGTGAAAGAAGAAGCATCTGGATGAAATGGCAGCAAAATCAGGATGCAGACGGGTATGTGATCTATTGGGGGAAATCTCCGGATAAATTGTACGGAAGCATCATGGTGTACGGGAAGAATGAATATTTCTTCACCGGAGCCGACCGAACAGATTCTTACTATTTCCAGATCGAAGCCTTCAATGCGAATGGAATTTCGGAAAGAACAGAGATTGTAAAATCTGAATAGAAAAATAAAACGCTTTGAGAATTTCAAAGCGTTTATTTTTTATCAGTTTGTTTAAGGAAAACAGCAATTTTATTAATCAGGAACTCATCATTCGGAGCTTTGTCCCAGTCCAGATGGCCGCCGTTGAATTCGTAGGTTTCATGCTTTACTTTATTTTGAATCAAAGCAGAATCTAATATTCTCTTTTGAGATAAAGGAATAACCTGATCTCTGTTTCCATAAAAAGAGAGAGTAGGTGGAGATGTTTCATTAATCCAGAAAATAGGATTCGGAATATCTTGATGGGTTATATCTGTTGGAGTTGGCTTTGATGAATCAATCATGTGTTTTTCGACAAAAGAATAGTCAGAATAATTTTTGAAATCAGCACTATTTAAATCAGCAGGTCCCACAATATTTACAATTGCCTTCACTTTTGTTCTATGCTTATGGTCGAAAATTCTATTATAACCGTATAACATTGATAAATGTGCACCTGCGCTGTTTCCAAGCAAAATAAATTCAGGCTTAACCTTCATTTCCACAGATTTTTTAACTAATAAATCCAAGGCATTATCAATGTCTTTTGTTTGATTAGGAAGGATAAAGGAATGATTGTCTGCCAATCTGTAATTCATATTGGCAAAAGCATAATCAGGAAATTTCTTCATCATAGAAAGGGTAAAGAACGTAAGCTGGGATTTATCTCCGCCTCGCCAGCCTCCACCATGAATGATGATAAAAACACCCTTTATTGAGTCTCTGTTTTTAGGAGTATAAAGATCTAACTTCTGTTCGGGATCATTTCCATACTGGGTATTTTCTTCTTTTTCAAAACTGATATCTTTAGCCAAAGTCACTGTTTTTTGTTTGCAGCCGGTCCAAAGAAGGAAGGTCGAAAGAAAATACAGAATAATCATAAAACTTTTATCCATAATCATAAAGATAGAAAAACCCGCCGGAAATTCCGGCGGATCTTACCACAAAATAATTGATATGAAGAAATGATAGTTCTATCTTGTTCTGCTTTTAATGGCGTCAGAAGCTCCTTCGATGTCTCTTACCTTTTTCACTTTCTGGTTTCCGAAATTGTAGGTAATGCTTAACGTCATGCCTCTGTTGTATCTGTTCTGGTGGATATAGTTGTAGTTTCCGTTGTCCTGGTAATCTTCAATTTCAATGATATTTGTATTTAAGACATCATTTACATTCAGGGCAAATGTCCAGTCGTTCCAGATTTTTTTAAGGCTCAAATCCAGGCTCATAAGATTTCGCAATACTCCAAGCTCGATCTGCTGCTTATCTACAAAGAAGTAATTAACTCCGGCAAACCATGTTTTCTTTTTATCCAGACGAATCGTGTTGTTGGTTTGAATAACAATGCTCGTTGATTTTCTTTTGTTTTCATAAGTTGGGAAAACATCTCCCGAAGTAGGATCTATACTTAAACTCCCGTTGTTGATATTATGCTGTACACCAATATTAAAGTTAGTTGTCCAGTATTGTTTGAAAAAGGATTTTTGTATTCCCACCATTGCAGACATCTCCTGCTTATCTCCAAAATTGGTACGGATGTATCTCAATTGGGTGTAAGGATCCATAATTGGCTGTCCATTTGGGCCAGGGACAGGATTTCCCTGTGCGTCAATTCTCGGTTTCAGAATGTCTCTCTGCAGCGGAACCTGTGTAATTACATCTTTAAAGTAGGAATGATTTAAAATCAGGAAATATGAATTTTTATACATATACGTAAGTTCCTGGTTGTAAGTGGAAGACGCTTTTACAAAAGGATTATTCTGTGTATAATTATCTTCAGTCAAAATATTCCTTACCGGGTTTATTTCCCAGAAGCTGGGTCTTCTCATTCTGCTTGAAAATGCATAGGAAATATTGTTTTTATCATTGATGGCATAATTCAGGCTCAGATAAGGTAAAAGGTTGTTGTAGTTTCTCTCAATTCTTTTCAAATCGGTAGTAGGAGCGTTATCAGAAGTTCCTAAACTGTGTGTGATTTCATATCTGGTTCCTACTTTTCCTGAAAACTTATCAGAGAACTTTTTTTCAAGTGTTAAATAAACACCGTAAATACTTTCATCATAGATAAAATGATTCGGTTCCGGTTTTTGTTTTACCAGTTGACCTTTTTTATCGAATTCGTAGGTATAATTTTTAGTATCGTTATCTGTTTTGGTTTTGTTATAATTACCTCCCACAGATACAGTGAAATCATTCTTGAACTTTTGAATATAATCGGCCATTCCCGAAAAGTTATTAATAATCTGAGGCAGATCCTGGATCACCTGTTTGCCCAGCAAAGAATAATTTCCGGAAGCATCTGGAAGAAGAGTCCTGTTATCAGTATACTGGAATCTCTTGTAATTCAGATAGGCTGCATTAAGGTTTAACTTACTTCCCAAAGAATCTGTTTTAAGCTCATAGTTCAGATTTAATGAATTGTTATAAGAACGGGTATTCTCGTTATTTTTTGAATTGCTGTAATTAAAAATATAATCTTTGCTCTCTGCATCATAGGAGCGAACGGTATTGTACAGATCTACAGTAGAATTATAGCTTCTGTTGGCCCAGGTATTCCATGTTAGTGCCAGATTGCTGTTTTCTGTAAGCTGATAATCAACGTTGAGGTAACCGCCTAAATTTTTATTCGGGTCATTGATGTCTCCTTTAGATTCGTTGGAAGAAAGGCTGTTTCCGTTTCTTAAAGTATAGGTCTGAGCCTCTATATTTTCACCGCCGTTAAGATTGGCGCTGATTCCCAGTTTATCCTTCCTGTAATTGATGGAAAAAGCTGCTGAGCTTGCATTGTATTTGTTTTGTGAATTGGCCATCCTCATATTTCCGCTCAAGCCGTCGCTCATTTTTTTCTTTAAAACGATATTGATGATCCCATCTGAAGATTCCACCTGAAACTCACTTCCGGGAACCGTAATCACTTCAATTTTCTGAATATTTTCAGCAGGTGTGTTTTTAAGGAACTGAACCAGGGATTCAGAATCCATATTGGTTTTTCTACCATTGATGTAGATCAGGGCATTGTTTTTTCCCGCAATCTTTAACGTCTTATCATCCGTTGAAGACAGAAGCGGAGTCTGTTTCAACAAGTCAAAAGTGGTGTTTCCTTTGGCAACAGGAGATGCTGCAACATCATATACAAAACGGTCACTTTGCTTCTTAAAAACCTGTTTTGTAAGAGTAATTCCTTCTATGGATTTGGTTTTTACCGTGTCGGATTTTTTTTCCTGCGCGAAAATTACGCTTCCTGAGATAGCTGCTGCCAGTATAATGATCTTTTTCATGATTCTTCTTATTTAGTGCCGCTGTAAAACGGAGTGGTTGGAGAGGTTGTAATTTTTTTATAAAACTTAAGTTCTCGATTTTATAGCATCGTTGGCGGATTTCATTTCTCTTGCCTTTTTCAGTTTCTGGTTTCCGAAATTGTAGGTTACCCCTATGTTCAGAATCCTTGGATATTCGAAATTGACAACGTTATTATAGCTTCCGTTAGGCTGTATTCCCTGTATGCTGTTATAGTTTTGGTTAAATACATCATACACTTCCGCTACAAAGGTCCAGTTGCCCATGATCTTTTTTAGGCTTACATCAAAGCTCTGTCTTACGCCTAATGTTCCGCTCTCAATTTTCACTTTGCTGCCGTAGTAATAATTAACTCCTAAGAACCAGTCCTTATTCGAAGAAAGGCGGACAGTATTATTGATATTACCGGATATGTTGAAGTTTTTGAAATTGATTACATAAGGTTCAACCACTTCTGTCTGGTCTGCAACCGGAACCGAAGTAGGATCTTCCGTTACCGAGCCTTTATAAATATTATATCCCAGGTTTACCGTATAATTGGTTGTCCAGATTTCCTTGAACCAGGATTTGTTCATTCCTAGAGTCAGCCCAAATTGTTTGTTGTCACCATAGTTCGTTCTTATATATCTTAAAAACCTTTTGGTAACAATTACCGTATTTCCATTTTTATCTTTTTCCGGCCCAGTTACAGTTCCCTGCAATGGTATTTGGTTTGAAGCATCTTGTACATAATTGAAGCTCAGGTTGGCAAAAAAAGCATTCTTGTACATATAGCTGAGTTCCTGATTGTAAAACTTAGAAGCCAGTACGAAAGGATTGTTTTGCGTATAGTTATTAGGCGTGAAATATGTTCTAGATGGATTCAGTTCCCAAAACCTTGGCCTTCTGATCCTGCTTGAAAAGCTATAGGTAAGATTATGATCTGAGTTGATGGCATAATTTAAATTAAGATAGGGAAGAAGGTTGTTATAATTTCTGTCGAAACTTGTTTTACCAAGAATCTCGCCACTGCTTCTGGTTATTTCATAACGGGTTCCTATTTTTCCTGAGAACTTTTCGCTTAGCTTTCTTTCATACGTGATATAGGCACCCAGAATTCTTTCTTTATAAATGAAATGATTGGTTTGATTGACGTCATTGATGATCGTACCCTTTTCAATTTTATCCTGTCTCGTATCATTATCCGTATTCGTATGATTGTAGCTTATCCCCATTAGCCAGGTGTTACCTTTAGCAGTCTTCTTCAGATAGTCGATATTCGCCGCATAATTATTAATGATCTGGGGAACTGATTGCTGCAATGCGCTGTACTTATTTTCGGGATCAGTATTTAAAGGAAAACTTTCATTGATACTCATTTTGTCCCTGTTAAACCATAAATAAGAAACGTTAGAGGTAAGTTTGCTTCCTATAGAATCCGTTTTTATTTCATAATTTAAATTGAAAGAGTGATTTCTTGTCTGTGCGTTCTCATTGTTGACGGTTCTGTTGACAAGTGCGCCGTTCTGCCAGTTCGTTACATCAAGAATTGAATTGAAACTCTTATTATATCTCATGTTGTAAGTAAACCCTAAACTGTGATTTTTATTGATCTCATAATCAATATTCACGCTTCCACCCACATTTTTGTTTGGATCATCATTATATCCGAAAGATTCATTTCTGAAAGTGGAATCCCCGTTCGATAAAGTATATCTTTCACGGTCCGTCCAGCTTCCCGTATTGAAATTTGAATTCACAGACCATTTGTTTTTTCTGAAGTTGAATGAAGCTCCGGCAGAAGGATTGTTGTAGTAAGCCTGCTCATTATTCATTTTCAGGGTTCCGTTGTAGCCGTCATTTTTCTTCTTTTTCATCACAATATTGATCACCCCTTCATTGGATTCTACCTGGAATTCACTTCCCGGTGTTGTGATCACTTCAATTTTCTGAATATCTTCAGATGGAGTTCCCTTCAGCATTTCAATTAGAGCCTCAGCATCCATATTGGACTTTTTATTGTTGATGTAGATCACTACATCAGATTTCCCCATGATTTTCAAAGATTTTCCGTCTACACTTGAGAGCATCGGGGTTTGCTTCAAAAGATTGAAGGTATTGGTTCCTTTTGCAATAGGGGAAGATGCTACATCATAAATAAAACGGTCGCTTTGTTTTTTGAAAACCTGTTTCTTGATATTGACAGCTTCAATGTTTTTTACTTTCAGGGTATCTTTTGACTGCTGGGCAGCTGCCAGTCCGCTGAAAAATAGGGCGGCAATTAGAATATGAGTTTTCATGGTCATTATTTTTTGTGGTTTAATAGCTTGTATCTGTTATTATTTAACATAGCAAAGATATATAATAAAAACAGTATTATGCAATACAAAGTACTTAAAATATTTATATTATTAATTTAACATTCTGATTTACAGGGTTAAAAGTTTTAAATTAAAATTCAAATACTTTTGAGTTTCTACACAATAAGACAACTGTAACAAGAATTTTGTTACAGCAAAATGTGAATTTTATGAAAAAAATATTATTCCCGGTCGAATCGGGCCAGCTTTTTATCTATCCAGATGGTAGCAAAAGGGAAAAACGCGGCAATTAAAGCGAAGACGCTGTCTTCATCATCCCAGGCATATATTTTTCTTATCGCAGGTAGAAAAATAAGGTAAAGTGTAAAAAATAATCCGTGAATGCTGCCGATAGTACTGATATATACGATTGGTACAACACCTTCAGGATCAATACGTATCCAGGTCATTGCGGTGAATAGGAAAAACCACGAAACAGCTTCAGCCAAACAGATTTGCTTAAACCACTTAATGACTTTTTCCTGAGGATATTTTGAGAAAAACTTTTCGATGAATTCCATGGTGTTATTTATAATAAAGGCCAAAGGATATTTCAGATTTTACCGGATATCCTTTGTATTTTAAAGATTCAAATTTACTTGATTTTATAAACTTTTTGATTTCCTTTTCAAAATAATTGATATATTGTCTATTATGCATGCTATATATATGATGCTGGAAATCTTTTATCTTCAATACTTTCCCCATTTCATCTAAATTTAAAATCACATAAGTAAGTGATTGATACTTTTGCTTAGAATAGTCGTAGTCATCAGGGTAAATAAAATTCTTAAAGAAGTCTTTATTTAATAAGTCATTTCCATCATAACTAGGAAAGGTTCCTTTATAAAGCCACTCAGAATGCTCATCATTTGTGAAAATTTTTTCAGGATTTTTTCTAACATATTGGGCTACAGCTTCTTTTATTAAATTGTCAATAACATTCTTTCCGAATTTTTTTTCAGTTAGCTCAGTTGTAAAATGATAATAACATGTATTATATGCATAACTCCCGGCTAAATCACTCACCATCCATGTACCACCCCAGATAATGTCATGTTTTTGAAAAACTTCTTTTAATTCATTGGATGGCAGAAACTCATCACCATTTGGTGCAGTTATATTAATATAATATCTATTTTGTGTTTTAGAATCAATACTAGCTCTCAGGGAATCACGGGTGCAACTTTCAGTATAATACTTTCTTCTTTCCTTTAGCATATTCTGATATTTTAACTGTAAAGAATCGTCGTTAGAAATAACAGTGTTTTGTCCAGATAAAGAAATTTGAATAAAGATAAAGATAAAGATAAAGAATAAAAATAAATAGAATTTCATAGCTAAAAATTACTTATAAAAACTGCTTCCGTCCAAATATTCAAAGACTTCCGGTGGAAGCATTGGGCGTACATTTTTTCCTTCCTTGATCATATTTCTGATCTCCGTAGCAGAAAGTTCAATAACCGGTGCCTTAATAACAGAAATGTTTTCATGCTGAAGATATTCAGAATCTTTCTTTTCCCCTTCAAAAACTCTCGGATAAACAATAATATGGTGATTTTTGATCAAAATATCGGAATTTTTCCATTTATGAAGACTGTCCAGGTTATCTTCACCCATAATCAGGCTGAAGGAACAGTTGGGATATTTTTCATGAAGATAGGTAAGCGTATCTATAGTATAACTTGGCTTAGGAAGTGAAAATTCTACATTTGAAGCTCTCATTTTCGGATAGCTTTTTACGGCAAGCTGCACCATATCCAGCCTGTTGTGATCTTTCAGCAGCGATTTTTTATCTTTAAAAGGGTTCTGTGGACTTACAACGAACCACAATTCATCCATGTCGGAATTTTCCAGAATGTAATTAGCCAGAATTAAATGTCCGATATGGATCGGATTGAAAGAACCGAAAAATAAGCCGATTTTTTTCATGTGTCAGGGCTTAGGTTTAAGAGATTAGGGATTGGGTTGGATTGTAATTTGTGATAATGGCGTTGAACATTTTTGCTCTTTCAGATGTTGTTTCAACTAACTTTTGAAAATTTTCAAGGCCTAAGTAATTCAGATTTCTTGAAATAATGAGTTGCGTTTCCAGCTCTGCACAACTTCCCCGGGCAATTTTTAAAAACTGAATGTAATCTAAGGTTGATCTTCGTGAATGCCCTTCTGCAATATTGGAAGGAATAGAAACTGAAGAGCGCCGGATCTGATTGGTAAGAGCATAAATTTCTTCTTTTGGGAAATTTTTGGTATAGGTATAAATTTCAGTTACAAAATGTACTGACTTTTGCCATACCAATAATTCTTTATAATTCCCCATAAGCCCTAATCCCTGTTTACTAATTCCTAATCCCTGAACTTTACATCCTTTATATTCAAATAATGTGTTACATTTCCTTTCCAGTGGTTTTCTTCTAAGGTAAAGGCAAGATCAAACTTTTTATTTTTAAAATCTTCCACATACTGCCCAAGCTTAAAGCCTACACATTCTATATTTCTACCCGTAGATTCCTGCTTGATGTAAAATTTCAGGTGATTGTTATCTTTTCCCATTGTTTTTACATATCCGGACAGTTTTTGGTCAGTCAGGGTAAGAATAGGTTTCATATTATGAGGACCGAATGGTGCCAGTTTTCTATGGAAATTGATGAATTCTCTGTTGATCTCATCTACTTTGATCTCAGAATCTATAGTGATAGAAGGTTCCTGCTGATGTTCCTGAATCTTTTCAGAGACTATTTTCTCAAATTTTATTTTGAAAGCCTCAAATTTATCCTTTTCCATCGAAAGTCCTGCAGCGGCATGATGTCCACCGAATTTCAGGAAATATTCAGAGCACATATCAAGCGCTTCATGAACGTCGAAATCAGAAACCGATCTCGCAGAAGCCACCATTTCTCCATTATTACCGTCAGTAAATACCAAAGTAGGCTTGTAATAAGTCTCAATAAGTCTTGATGCCACAATACCGATCACACCTTTATTCCATTCAGGGTGATAAACAATGGTAGAATACTTCGTTTGCTGCTGAGATTCAACAATCTGATTTAGCGCAGAAAGCGTGGAATTCATATCAAGCTCACGTCTTTCGTCATTAAGGTCCATAATATCGCTGACGATCTGGTTGGCATGCTTCAGGTTATCAGAAACCATGAGCTCTACCGCGGCCTTTCCCTGGGAAATTCTTCCTGCAGCATTTATTTTTGGAGCAATTTCAAAGACAATATTTGAAATTTCAAAATGAGAAAGTTTATCTTCAGGAATTAATAATCTTAATCCAAGATTTCTTGTTTTTCTGAGAACTTTTAATCCCATTTTAGCCAAAACCCGGTTTTCTCCGGTCATTGAGACAATATCTGCTGCTATGGAAATAGCCAGAAGGTCAGTCAGCTCAAACAATTCGGCTTCAGGAATTTTATAGATAGTATTCAGTCCCTGGCAGAGCTTAAAGCCTACGCCACATCCTGAAAGTTCTTTAAATGGATATCTGCAGTCGTTTCTTTTCGGATCCAGAACAGCTACCGCATTGGGAATCTCTTCACCCGGAAGGTGATGGTCGCAGATGATAAAATCAATACCCTTGTCCTGGGCATATTGTACCATATCGGTCGCTTTAATACCACAGTCTAGAGCGATGATCAGGGAAAAACAGTTTTCTTTGGCAAAATCAATACCCTCGGTAGAAATTCCGTATCCTTCAGAATTCCTGTCCGGAATATAATAATCTAAATATTTTTTCTCAACAATTTTGCTGAGGTAAAGGTACATCAAAGCAACAGCCGTAGTTCCGTCTACATCGTAATCTCCATAAACCAGTATTTTCTCGCCATTTTCAATTGCAGTTGCGATACGTTCTACAGCTTTCTGCATATCTGCCATTAAAAATGGGCTGTGTATATCGTTGAGGTTGGGCTTAAAAAATTCTCTGGCCTTTTGATAATTGTCAATTCCCCTTAGAACGAGGAGTTTAGATTCAAAAGTACCAAAACCAAGTGACGAACTTAATCTGTCCACAACTTCCTCATCGGGTTCGGGCTTGTAAATCCATTTCTGACTCATTTCACAAAAATAAGGAAAAAAAATAGCATTTTGAAATGATTAAGGTTGAACTTGACTTACTGATTGTTGAAAAAATTATCTATCTTCGCGGTCCAAATTAAAATAATCATGAAAAAAATTACACTCTGCCTTTTATTCTTAGGCGCTATGAATGCTGTATCGGCACAGAAAATTAATCTTGGAAAAGCTGCAGGCGTTGTTTCTAAAGGAGCAAAAGCCCTTACCTTTACCAATGAAGATGCAGTGAAACTTTCAAAAGAATCGGTTGACTGGATGGATAAGAATAATCCGGTTGCTGGACCTAAAGATCCTTATACAGTAAGGCTTAACAAGCTTTTCGGAAAGCACAAGTCTCAGGACGGACTTGCTTTGAACTATAAAGTTTACAAAGTAAAGGATATCAATGCTTTTGCCTGTGCAGACGGAAGCGTTCGTGTATTTTCTTCGTTAATGGATATTATGACGGATGATGAGCTATTGGCGGTAATCGGACATGAGATAGGGCACGTAAAGAATCAGGACACTAAAGATGCTATTAAATCGGCTTACTTAAAAGCAGCAGCACTGGATGCAGCATCATCGGCATCAGGAGCTGTAGCAACATTAAATGATAGTCAGATAGGACAAATGGCCAATGCTTTTCTGGATGCTTCGCACAGCAAGAAACAGGAATCTGAGGCAGATACTTACTCTTATGATTTTATGAAAGCTAATAATTATAATGTAGTGGGAGCCTATTCAGCATTTAAAAAGCTGGCCTTGCTTTCGGAAGGAAGTACTCAGACTGGTTTTCAGAAAATGTTCAACTCTCACCCTGACAGTGAAAAAAGAGCCCAGGCGATTAAGAAGAGAGCGGAAAAAGACGGTTTATGGAAAGACCCGGGAACGATTGCTATTCCTAAGACGAAGCTTACCAAATAATCAATCTTCATTTAAAATAAAAATTCCTCAAAGTTATCTTTGAGGAATTTTTTTATCTAGGTTTAACGTGTTCTTAAAATTAAGAATACATTTTTTCTCTGATTTCCTTTACTTTTTTGTCTGCAAGGTACTCATCATAAGTCATTTCTCTGTCAATGATTCCTGAAGGAGTCAGTTCAATGATTCTGTTACAGACTGTCTGAAGCATTTCGTGGTCATGAGATGCTAATAAAAGATTTCCTTTGAAGTTAGACAATGAGTTGTTCAGGGTCGTAATACTTTCAAGGTCAAGGTGGTTGGTAGGTTCATCCAATAATAAAACATTGGCTTTCTGAAGCATCATTCTGCTGAACATACATCTCATTTTTTCACCTCCTGACAGCACTTTACAAGATTTTAAAGCTTCATCACCTGAGAAAAGCATTCTTCCCAAGAATCCTCTTACAAATTCTTCATGACGCTCTTCATCGTTTTTGGTGAATTGTCTTAACCAGTCAACCAGGCTTAAGTCTTCCTGAAAGAAATTGGTATTATCTAAAGGCATGTGAGACTGGTTGGTTGTAACTCCCCAAGCCACAGTTCCTTTATCTGCCTGAACATTTCCTGCCAGAATCTCAAAAAATTCTGTGATCGCTAAAGAGTTTTTAGACAGCACAGCAACTTTATCACCTTTCTTAAGGTTTAAATCAATGTTTGAGAATAAGAGCTCCCCGTCTTTTGTTTTCTCAAGCCCCTTTACGTCTAAGATCTGATCTCCAGCCTCTCTTTCCATTTCGAAAATAATAGCAGGATATCTTCTTGAAGAAGGTTTGATATCATCGATGTTCAGCTTATCGATCATTTTCTTTCTGGCTGTAGCTTGCTTTGCTTTTGCAACGTTAGAGCTGAATCTTGCGATGAAGTCCTGAAGTTCTTTCTTCTTTTCCTCCGCTTTTTTATTAGCCTGAGCTCTTTGTCTTGTTGCTAGCTGTGAGGCCTGGTACCAGAAAGTATAGTTACCTGTATAAAGGTTAAGTTTTGCATAATCTAAATCTCCGATGTGCGTACAAACCGTATCCAGGAAGTGACGGTCGTGAGAAACAACGATTACGGTGTTTTCATAATCAGCAAGGAAATCTTCCAACCAAGAGATTGTGTCGATGTCAAGGTCATTCGTAGGTTCATCCAGGATCAGTACATCAGGATTTCCAAAAAGAGCCTGAGCCAAAAGAACTTTTACCTTGTCCTTGTTCTCAAGTTCGCTCATCATCTGCCAGTGCATATCATCTTTAATCCCAACATTTGAAAGCATCGTCTGAGCATCAGATTCTGCAGTCCATCCGCCCATTTCGTCATAGATCACACCCAGCTCACCCGCTTTGATTCCGTCTTCATCAGAAAAGTCTTCTTTAGCATATAAAGAATCCATTTCTTCTTTTATTTCGTATAATTTCTTATTTCCTCTTAAAACAGCTTCAAGAACAGTAAATTGATCATAAGCAAAGTGATCCTGCTCCAAAACTGACATTCTTTTCCCCGGCTCCAAAGATACATGTCCTGTAGTAGGATCCTGCTTTCCTGTTAATATTTTAAGGAATGTAGATTTTCCCGCACCGTTTGCTCCGATAATCCCGTAGCAGTTTCCTTTGGTAAACATAATATTTACCTCGTCAAAAAGAACTCTTTTCCCGAATTGTAAAGATAAGTTAGATACTGTTAACATATAGTTTTGTAAATTTGGCGCAAAATTACGAAAAGAATTTGGGTATTTCGTAATAATGTAATAGTCAAGTTTTTAAATATGGGGTATTTTTTCTATATTTCATTAACGAAATAAATAGAAGAAAGTCCCAAAGGGGCGATTTAATGAAAGATTGAACGTAACCTAATCAGTATAATCACGAAATTTTTATAATGAAGATCGAAAAAACAGTAAGTATATTAAACAGACGAGCCCGTTTTGAATATGAAATCCTTGAAGAATTTGAAGCGGGGATGGTTTTAACGGGTACAGAAATAAAATCTTTACGTTCATCCAAAGCATCTATTACAGAATCCTTCTGTCAGTTTATTGATGGGGAGTTATACATTATTAATATGATGATTGATGAGTATAAATTGGGAACTTTTTATAATCACAAAACAAAAAGGGAACGGAAATTGCTGTTGCACAAAAAAGAATTGCAGAAACTTGAAAAGAAGTTAAAGGATGCTGGTAACACAATTATACCTCTTAAGTTATATATCACAGACAAGGGTAAAGCAAAGGTGCTCATTGCGCTTGGTAGAGGGAAAAAACTCTTTGATAAAAGGGAGGCGATAAAAGATAGAGAAAATAAACGTAACCTGGACAGAATATTAAAGAAAAGTTAAAAATCATTCAAAAAACTTTGTATATAAAGAAAAATTATATTTATTTTGCATTATCAATTATTTAATCATTTAATTCTATGAAAAATCTAAAATTAGGAATTTCAGCATTGGCGCTTACTGTTGCCTCTACTGTCTTTGCCCAGACTACCAATAATCCGTGGTTGATCGGAGTTGGTGCTCATGCGGAAAATCACAAGGCAGCACAGACAAAATTCAGTAATACGTTCTCTGCTAATAATTTAACGAAGAGAATGTTCAACATGAACAATTTCTCTATCACACCTCCATTATCTAAATTAACAGTTGCTAGAAACATCGGTAAAGGTTTAGTTATTGACTGGCAGACTTCCGTAGGTAATGTAGACAATAAGAGATTCAACATGGGAAAAGAATTTTTCCTAATGACAGGTCTTGGTTTCCAGGCTAAAGCAGCTGGTCTTCTATGGAATGAAGAATCTTGGTTCGATCCATATTTGAGAGTTGGTGCTAACTACCTAAGACATGACTACACTGCTCTTTCTTTCCCTAGATATGACTACAAAGGAGAGTTAGTTTCTAACGGTGATGGTGGTAACGAAAACGGTAAAGCTAACCACTTTACAGTTTCTACAGGTGCTGGTGCAAACTTCTGGGTAACTAAGAATTTCGGTCTTGGTGTTCAGGGAGATTATGTATCAACTCCAGGTGACAAATCTACAGTTGCTAACTTCTGGCAAGCTTCTGCATCGATCTTATTCAGATTCGGTAACAGAGACAGAGATAAGGATGGTATCCTAGATAAAGATGACCTTTGTCCAGATACTCCTGGTTTACCAGAATTCCAAGGATGTCCTGATACTGACGGTGACGGAGTTCCAGATAAAGACGATCAATGTCCAGATGTAGCTGGTCCAGTTGAAAACAACGGTTGTCCTTGGCCAGATACAGATGGTGACGGTGTTATCGACAAAGATGATGCTTGTCCTACAGTAGCAGGTCCTGCTGAAAACAACGGTTGTCCTTGGCCAGATACAGACGGTGACGGAATCTTAGATAAAGATGACGCTTGTCCTACAGTTCCAGGTCTTCCAGAATACAACGGATGTCCTAAGCCTAAGAAACAAACTGCTATTGAAACTACAGAAGCTCTTAAAGGAATCTTCTTTGACTTCAATAAAGCGACTATCAGACCAGAATCTAGCGCTAAACTAGATAACGCTGCTAAAATCATCAAGACTGACGGAGGTAACTACCTAGTTGAAGGTCAAACTGATGCTAAAGGTGCTGCTGAATACAACTTGAAACTTTCTAGACAAAGAGCTGCTTCTGTAGTTTCTGCTTTAGAAGCTAGAGGTGTAGATGCTACAGCTCTTAAATCAATCGGAGTTGGTGAAACTAAAGCTACAGTTTCTGAAAAAGCTTCTGATGCTGAAAGACAAGCTGACAGAAAGGTTGTTGTAACTGCTGTTGAAGATGCTAACGAGTGGAATGCAATCGCTAAGAAAGATTACGCTGATGCTCCAGTTAAAAAAGCAGTAGCTAAGAAAAAAACTACTAAGAAAAAAGTAGTTAAAAAGAAAAAATAATTAATTTTTCTAAATAATAAATACCTCCAATTTTTTGGGGGTATTTTTTTTTTGTTGACTTTTAGTTAATTTTGTTGAAAATTAAAAATTAAAATGGGAAGAGCATTTGAATATAGAAAAGCTTCTAAAATGGCCAGATGGGATAAAATGGCCAAAACATTCTCTAAAATCGGTAAAGATATTGCACTCGCAGTAAAAGCCGGAGGAACAGATCCTGAAGCCAACCCTGCTTTAAGAAGGTGTATCCAGAATGCTAAAGGGGCGAATATGCCCAAAGATAACGTAGAAAGAGCGATCAAAAAAGCCAGTGGTGCTGATGCGGAAAATTACGAAGAAGTTACTTATGAAGGATACGGACAGGGTGGTGTTGCCTTCTTTGTTGAGTGCACTACCAACAATACAACGAGAACTGTTGCCAATGTTAGAGCAATTTTCAACAAGTTTGATGGTAACCTTGGTAAGAATGGTGAATTAGCATTTATCTTCGACAGAAAAGGGATCTTCAGCTTAGATCTGGCTCAGATTAAGATGGATTGGGACGATTTTGAAATGGAAATGATTGACGGAGGTGCTGAAGATGTAGAAAAAGATGAAGATGAAGTAATGATTACTACAGCTTTTGAAGATTTCGGTTCATTGTCTCATAAATTAGATGAATTGGGGATTGAGGCAAAAAGTGCAGAACTTCAGAGAATTCCGAATAACATCAAGGAAGTAAATGAAGAACAGTTTAAAGCCAATATGAAAATGCTTGAGCGTTTTGAAGATGATGATGATGTGCAGAACGTTTATCATAATATGGAAATCACAGATGAGTTGATGAACTCACTGTAAAAATAATATAGCATTCATATACAGTTAACTTTCAATTAGTTTCTTTGTATAAAACTATGAAAAGAAACGTTGAATTAGTTGTCATATCGGATGTTCATTTGGGAACTTATGGATGTAAGGCTAAAGAACTGCTGCGGTATCTCAATTCCATCCAGCCTAAAACGTTAGTTTTGAATGGTGATATCATTGATATCTGGCAGTTTAAAAAGTCTTACTTCCCTAAACCTCATTTGAAAGTGATCAAAAAGATTCTTTCATTTGCTACTAAAAACACACAGGTCTACTATATTACAGGTAACCACGATGAGATGTTCCGAAAGTTTACTGATTTTGAACTCGGGAAACTGAAGGTCTGCAATAAAATCTGTCTTGATATTGATCAAAAGAAAACCTGGATTTTTCACGGAGATGTTTTTGATGCATCTGTCCAGCATTCCAAATGGATCGCGAAGCTTGGCGGAAAAGGCTATGATCTCCTGATTGTCATTAATAATGTTGTCAATTGGTTTTTAGAGAAAATGGGCAGAGAGAAATATTCGTTTTCCAAGAAGATCAAAAATAATGTAAAAAAGGCAGTTAAATATATCGGTGACTTCGAATTGACTGCTTCCGAATTGGCCATTGACAATCATTATGATTATGTAATCTGTGGGCATATCCATCAGCCTCAGATCCGCGAAGTCATTACTAAAAAAGGATCCTGTACTTATCTGAATTCAGGAGACTGGATCGAAAACCTGTCGGCTCTCGAATATCATGATAAAGAATGGAAAATATTCTATTATGACGACCACAAAGATTCACTTAAAGACGACGAAGTAGAAGAAATCCAGGACATGGACAGTTCCGAGCTTCTGAAAATAGTAACTAATTTTTCTTAAATGAAAGTACTGTATGCATTTCAAGGGACTGGGAACGGACATATTGCCAGAGCGCAGGAGATAATTCCCATTCTCAAAAAATATGCCTCGGTTGATACATTGATCAGTGGTCATCAGTCGCAGTTAAAGGCTGGTTTTGATATTAATTTCCAACACAGGGGGATTTCCCTTCTTTATAACAAAACAGGAGGTTTATCCTATCGCAAAACGTTTACAGAGAATAAATTTCTTGAAGCCGTAAAAACAATCAGAGAACTGGATCTTTCACAGTATGATCTGATCATTAATGATTACGAACCTCTGACCGGCTGGGCGAGTAAGCTGAAGAAGCTGCCAATGATTGAACTGAGTCATCAGGCTTCCATGAGTTTTGCGGAAACACCAAAACCTGAAAAGAAAGATTTTTTAGGTGAACTGATTCTGAAATATTATGTTCCCAGTGAAAGAAAAATAGGGTTTCATTTTGAAAATTATCATCCACAAATCAAAAAACCGGTAATCAGACATAAAATACGGAACCTCAATCCGGATAAAAAAGGATATTATCTTGTTTATCTTCCCAGCTTTGCAGATGAGAATATCATCAAGGTTCTAAAACAGATTCCTGTGCAGTGGAAAGTATTTTCCAAGCACAGCAAAGTACAGGTTAAGGTTAAAAATGTAGAAGTTTTTCCTATTGATGAGGTAGAATATCTGAAATATTTTGAGAGCTGTGACGGTATTTTATGCAATGCAGGTTTTGAGACTCCGGCAGAAGCCCTTTTTATGGATAAAAAACTGTTTGTAATCCCTATTCATAACCAGTATGAACAGGAATGTAATGCCAGTGCATTGAACCTTATGGGCATTCCGAATTCTAAAGTCTTAAATCTTCAGGAAATTATGGAATGGGTGGCTTCAGATCATCATTTAAAAGTAGATTATCCTGATGATATTGAAGAAATCCTTGTAAATGAAGTTTTAATTCTTTAAAAAAACATCATCTACATCACTCATTCTTGTCATCACAGCTCTTGCATAAGAGCAGTGGGGATATACTTTCCAGTTGTTTTCCCTGGCAAATTTTATAGCCTCTTCAACCAAATATTTTCCCATTCCCTGGCCCTCAAATTCAGGGTGAACCAGTACAAAGGAAATAATAAACCTGTTTTCTTCCGGAAAAATAGTATAGGTAAGCCTTCCGACTTCTTTTATTTCATTGTTCAGTGTTAGAACACCGCCGTTTCCCGATTTATTGTTTTCAAATTTCATAATTCAAAGCTTTGTTTTAAAGATGCAAAAATTACACCGACGATAATTGTTAATGGTGAATTGTCAATTGTGAATTTGCTTCGCAGTCAATTTTTTTAACCTTATAAGTGCAGAAAGTATTTTTTTAACATTACCAATTGAGCTCTTCTTGCAAAACAAAATTGAATCTTTGACACCTTCATTAATTATCTTTCCCAGTATAGTAGTTATAATCTTTAATGACTACATTGATAAACTGTCTCTCCGTCATCTTCCTGGGATCTATTTCCAGTTTTAAAATACTTTTGATCTTATCCGAAAGCCTGCTGATGATCTGGCGGTCGTCTGCTTTCAGAGCTTTGGTATAATTATCCTTGATGATCCGCATGTCATTGTCGCTTAACGCAATAACCTGAGGAAATGACGGAACATAGCCCTCATTAATATTTTCTAAGATGGTGTGGGAAATATTGATATTATTCTTTAAAGATATCACCGCAGTACCGGACGCAATATCACCCAGCCGCTGGTTGTTTTTAGAAACAATCATAGAGATCAGACCTACAACACCAGCTACTGAGGTATCAATCAATCTGAAAACCCAACGGATCAGATAGTCACCAAAGCTCGCCTGGTAGCCATCAATTTTTACTACCCGGATCTTCATCAGCTTTTTACCGGGAGTCTGTCCTTCCATCAGGCTTTCTAAAACAACAGGATAAATATAAACAGGAAACGTAAGAACAATATAAACTGCCATGACAGACCATTGATCTAGTCCGGCCAATAAATATCCCAGATCAAAAATATTGAAGAAAAGATAAAATACAATGACGGCATAGGCAACCTTTATCAAAAGATCGATAATGAAGGCAAGCATTCTTTCCCCAACGCTAGCAATATTAAAGTTAATATTTACATTTTGTGAGGTATTTATCGCAATTTGAGACATAATTTTTATTATTTTAGCCTTACAATTATGAGAGAAGTTTATTTTATTAAACAAAATAAAGAAAAATGGTTGGGAATTGAACAGGTTATTCAAGGGAAAATAAAAAAAAATCCTGATGACCTGTCTTCACTGTATATTAACCTGATCAATGATCTTTCATTTGCACAGACCTATTATCCTAAAAGCAATACTACAGTATATCTGAATCATCTGTCTTCGCAGATTTACCAGAAGATCTATAAAACCAAAAGGGTAGAAGAGAACAGACTTATCTATTTCTTCAGGACAGAAGTCCCCTTGCTGGTACATCAATACAGGAGATATCTTATGTATGCTTTTCTGTTTTTCGCTCTGTTCACCTCGATCGGAGTACTTTCCGGAGCGTATGATAAAGACTTTGCGAATATCATTCTTGGAGAAAACTATGTCAATGAGACCATAGAGAACATTAAAAAAGGCAATGCTGTAGGGGTCTACCAGAGCGGTTCTACCTGGGGAAGCACGATCGGGATCATTTTCAACAATATTGGAGTAGGCGCGAAATTATATATCTATGGGATTAGCGGAGGAATAGGGACATTGTTTGCTCTGCTTTCCAACAGTGTTATGCTCGGATCCTTTCAATATTTTTTCTATGATTACGGTGCTTTAAAAGACAGTGCAAGAGGAATCTGGCTTCACGGTGTTTTCGAGATCTTTGCAATGGTTGTAGAAGCTATGTGTGGTTTGATCCTGGGAGCGAGTATTCTGTTCCCGAGAACATTTTCAAGGTTTAATTCCTTTAAAAAAGGATTTAAGGACTCCTTTAAGATCTTCCTCAGTACCATTCCGTTTACCATTTGTGCAGGAATTATCGAAGGTTATGTAACAAGACATGCTTTGAAAATGCCGTTGGTGGTAAATCTGGCCATAATAATCAGTTCACTTGCCATTATAGGATTTTACTACTTTGTTTATCCTTCGGTGGTTTATAAAAAAATTAATAATCACAACCATGATGCAGTTTTATAAAAAAAGAGAATTTGGAGCTTTCATCAGTGACAGCTTTAATTTTTTCAAATTATACGGAAAAAACTATTTTAAAAACTATATCCTGATCAACGGGCTGCTGTTAATTTTAATGGTTGCTGTAGTGATTTTTGGCTTTAGAGAGATTTTCGGACAGCTTGTCGGCTCCAATATCAATGGGGAAAGCTATTATTTTGAAAGGTATTTTTCAGAAAATGCAGGAATGCTGATCGTTGCCGGAATATTGGTTTTTATACTCTTTGTTCTTTTGGGAATAGTCAATTATCTGTATCCGGTTTTCTATCTGAAAAGGATTACTGAAGGAGCCCAAAAGATAAAAACAGACGAAATCCTGGGTGATTTTAAACGAAATGCCGGACGAATAGCTAAAATATGCATAGGTATGCTGTTTATTGTGCTTCCCATAATAATGATCCTGCTGGGACTTTCCTATATATTGATGTTGATTATCATTGGCTTTTTCCTGATGCTTCTTGTTTATCCTACGGCATTCAATGTCTCTGCATTTCTGATGTATGATTATTTTAACACAAAAAGAGGTTTTATAGAAAGCTTGAGCTATTCCATAAGATCCCAGTTTTCTTATCCGAACGGGAATGAAAAATCCCCATACTGGAAATATTGGGGAGCATCTATTATCATGTTCGTTATTATGTACATGATTACTTCTGTATTTACATTTATTCCTTTGTTCTTTATTTACGGATCACTTCTTACATCTGCTCCCAATGGCAGTTTGGAAGAGAACCCTTTTACAGGAACAGCTGGAATCATTTTCTTTATATTCTATGGGTTTTCAATGCTCGCATCGTTACTTCTTTCCAATCTGATGTATATTAACGCTGGATTGATGTATTATGACAGCAGGACGGATCTTCATCAGAAAGCTGAACTTGAAGAAATAGAAACCATAGGCATCAATGAATAAACTTCTTTTTTTTCTGCTGCTATTTTTCTCCATTGGTCCTGTTTATGCGCAGGACAACGATGAACCTGCAACGGTAGAAGACTATATGGTAGATTCTCTGGGTACAACGGGACATTACAGAAATATGCTCCGGGCAGATTCTGTACTGATCAAAAAGCCGGTTTCAGAAAACAGGATTTATCCAAAGAAGTTCAGAGAAAATATTCAGTCCAGATATAAAGGGAATGAATTTGATTATTCGGTTTCCAAGCCCAAAGAATCTTTTTTCCAGAAACTGATGCGGAGAATAGATAAGATTCTGCAAAGCATTTTTGGAGAAACAGTCTTTACCAATTCTGCAAAAATAACCACTATTCTTATTCGTCTCTTTGCGATTATTCTGGTAGGATTTCTTCTTTATTTTATCATTAAATATCTAATGGGGAAAGACGGTAATCTTTTCTTCGGCAAGAAAAATAAAAAAGTGGATATTAATGCAGAAGAGCTTCATGAAAATATTCACGAGATCAATTTCCCTGAAAGCATTGCAAAATTTGAGCGGGAAGGCGATTACCGTTCTGCGGTCCGTTACCAGTTTCTGTTTGTCCTGAAAAAGCTGAGTGATAAAAAGCAGATCAGCTGGAATCCTGAAAAAACCAACAAGGATTATATGATGGAGCTTAAAGCAGAACATCTGAAAAAGGAGTTTTCCGGACTGTCCTATATTTTCGATTATGTTTGGTACGGAGAATTCGCCATAGATGAACAGGCTTATATGAAATTCAAAGACCAATACCAGGCATTTAAACCGTAATTAAACAATTAACCATGAAAAAAACCTTCAAAATATATGCTGTGATATTCATCGTTGTGATGCTTATTCTCGCATTGCTTGAAGTCAATAAAAAAGAAACAATAAGCTGGCGTAAAAATTTTAATATCAACGAAAAATCCCCGTTTGGCCTGTTTGTTTTTAATAATGAAGCCAAAGATCTGTTTAAAAATAATCTGAGAAAAACAGAAGAAACTCCTTATGATTATTATAGCCAGAGAAAAAAAGGCCCACATAATATCATCATTATAGAAAAAGATCTGGATAAAGAATCCTGGAAAAAAATCCTGGACCAGGTATCAAGCGGATCAGATGCGATGATTCTGGTAAACAGGGTTTCAAAAGATATTTCAGACAGTATTGGCTTTCATAGCTCAGACATTTCCTTTGAAGAGGAAAATGTACTCAAGCTTACGGATAAAGAATACCAGAATGATTTTATTAAATTAGATAAATTTCCGTCGGGCAGAGGATTCTCATACATTAAGCCTAAAGTGGAGGTATTGGGGAAAACGGTGGAAAAAAATAATTCCGACCAGGTGAATTTTATTAAGGTCAACTTTGGAAAAGGAATAATCTATGTACACAGTGAGCCGCTTTTCCTTACCAATTATTATCTTTTAAAACCCGGAAGTTTAAAATATACACAGGATGTTTTTTCGTATCTTCAGGATAGGGAAACCATCTGGTTTGTGGATAATGACACCAAAGTTTCACGTTTCTTCATGAGATTTGTCCTGTCCAATCCCGCATTGAAGTATGCCTGGTGGGTCTTTTTAGGCGGGCTTGTACTGTTTATTTTCTTTAATGCAAAAAGAAAGCAGCGGATAGTCCCGGTTTTGGAGCCGCTGAGAAATACTTCGGTAGATTTTGTAAAAAGCATTGGAAATCTTTATCTTCAGGAAGGAAATTTTCATGATATGATGGCCAAAAAAGCTCAGTATTTCCTGAATAAGATAAGAATGGACCTGCTGATCGATACTCAGAATCTGGATGGAGAATTTGCTAAAAAGCTCCATTTAAAAACAGGAAAGCCAATGGAAATGATTGATGAAGCTATAGACCTGATTAGAAAAGGGCAGGATCCTTATGCAACTGTCATGAAAGAAGATCTTGAGAGAATGAATAAACTTCTTGATGAAATGCTCAAATAAAATATAACAATCTAGTAATGTAACAATAGATTAGAGGATAAGCAGAAATATAGGCTGCCGATAAAACTACTCCTAAACCATTACATTGCTCTGTTTGAAAAAAATATAATTATGGAAAACCTTGAAAACCAGAATTTAGAAAATCAAAGTTCTATCAATTTAAATAAAAACGAAGACCAGTTTCAATCCAGAATTGATATGATTGAGCTGCGTGCCAGTTTAGACAAAGTAAAAGCTGAAATAGCTAAAGTTATTGTTGGACAGGAAAGCATGGTCGAGCATCTTATTGCAGCTCTTTTATCAAACGGTCACGTGTTGATTGAAGGTGTTCCCGGGGTGGCAAAAACCATTACGGCTAAGCTTTTGGCAAAAACTATTGACGTAGGTTTCAGCAGAATCCAGTTTACACCGGATCTTATGCCTTCCGATATTCTGGGAACCTCTGTTTTCAGTGTGAAAAACTCTGAATTTGAATTTAAAAAAGGACCTATCTTTTCCAGCTTTATATTAATTGATGAGATCAACAGATCTCCGGCGAAGACCCAGGCAGCATTGTTTGAAGTAATGGAAGAAAGACAGATCACCATGGACGGAACCCGCTACATCATGGATGAGCCATTCCTGGTAGTAGCCACCCAGAATCCTATAGAACATGAAGGAACCTACAGGCTTCCCGAGGCGCAGCTGGACCGTTTTCTCTTCAAAATCAATGTAGGATATCCGAATCTTGAACAGGAAATAGCAATTATCAGAAACCAGCACGAAAGCAAAAAAGAAGATAAAACCGAAGGCATCAACCGTGTTATTACTGCCGAGCAGCTGAAAAACTATCAGCACCTGGTAAAAGAGATCATCGTAGAATCCCAGCTCATGGAATATATTGCCAAAATTATAGTCAATACAAGAGAAAACCAGTTCTTATATCTGGGTGCTTCTCCAAGAGCTTCATTGGCCCTGCTTACCGCCTCCAAATCTTTCGCAGCGCTTAGGGGAAGAGATTTCGTAACCCCTGAAGATATCAAAGAGGCAAGCTATGCGGTATTAAGACATAGAGTAATTGTTTCCCCGGAAAGAGAGATGGAAGGCCTTACAGCAGATGAAATTATACGCCAGATTTTAGAGGGAATAGAGATTCCGAGATAGATCGTAGGGATTAGATTTAAGGGTTAGGGATGAACATATTTGTTTCATCGCAATTTAGCCCTAGTCTCTAAATCCTATCCCTAATCCCTTACAAAAAATGAAAAACCTATACATCAATACACGATTTTTCTTTTCGCTCATCGGAGTGGGGGTACTGTATGTTCTCGCATTTTTCTTTCCGGTTCTGATGTGGGCGGCTCATATCCTTTTGCTGCTGTGCTTTCTTGCGGTGATGGTAGATTATCTTTTACTGTTCAACCAAAAGAATGCCGTGCTTGCTCAAAGAATCCTGCCGGAGAAACTTTCCAACGGAGATGAAAATTTTGTAAAAATCGACATTAAAAATAATTACAGCTTTAAGATCAGTACAAGGATCATTGATGAAATTCCGTTTCAGTTTCAGAAACGAGACTTTCTGATTACAAAAAATATTGAATCAGGAAGAAATACCTATTTCCAGTATAGTCTGGAACCAAAAGAAAGAGGAGAGTACAGCTTTGGAAACCTGAATGTATATGCCTCTTCACCATTAGGCTTTGTAGGCAGAAGGTTTAATTTTCAGAAAGATGCTATGCTGCCTGCTTACCCGTCTTTTATTCATCTTAGAAAATATGAGCTGATGGCATTGCAGAGCGAATTTATGCTGGGTGGAATCAAAAAGATTAGAAAGTTGGGTCATACGATGGAATTTGAGCAGATCAAAGAATATGTTCCCGGAGATGATATCAGAACAATCAACTGGAAAGCCACGTCCAAGACGAACCGGTTGATGGTTAATCAGTTTCAGGATGAAAAATCTCAGCGTATCTTTATTCTGATTGATAAGGGAAGGACAATGAAAATGCCTTTTAATGGACTGAGTCTGCTTGATTACTCCATCAATGCAGCTATGGCCTTATCCCATATTATCCTGAAGAAAGGCGACCGGGCCGGAATGATGACCTTCTCAAAGAAGACCGAGAATAAAATCGCGGCTGACAATAAATCAGGTCAGTTGAAAAAGATATCAGAAGCCTTGTACAACATTAAAACCGACTTTTTCGAAAGTGATTTTAACCGTCTGTATCAGGATGTAAAATATTCTCTTAACCAGAGAAGCCTTGTGTTACTTTTTACCAATTTTGAAACCCTTGACGGATTAAACCGGCAACTAAAATACCTCCGTGGTATTGCCAAAAATCACCTGTTGGTTGTCATTTTTTTTAAAAATTCAGAATTACAGACCCTTATCCATAAAAATCCTGAAAGCATGCAGGAAATTTATGACGAGATTATCGCTGAAAAATTTGAATTTGAAAAGAAGCTGATCATTCAGGAACTTCGGAAATATGGGATCTACACCGTTTATACCCTGCCTGAAAATTTAAATATTGACGTTATCAATAAATATCTTGAGATAAAAGCGAGAGGAATTTTATAAAAACAGTTTAAAGACAAATAAAAAAATAATGGAACTAAAGCCAAGAGAAAGAGCAGGTGCGCTGTTAAAAATAGCAGCATTAAATGAAGGTGCAAAAGAATATATTCTTAACAATCCTGAGCTCTTTAAATTACTGTTGAAAGCAGCTAAAAGATATATCGGAGGTGAGAAGATAGAAGAAGCTATAGCAACTGCTAAAAGAATTAATGAGAAAGGGCTTCCTACTTCATTAGAGTTTATGGGAGAAAGTACCCGTTCAGTGGAAGAATCAGAATCGGTAACTCAACATTTCCTTAACTTGATCAACCAAGTGAAAGAAGAGAACATTGATTCTATCATTTCTTTGGATTTATCACATATTGGGCTTGCCGTTGATAAGAATCTGGCTTATAATAATTTGGTATCACTAGCAGAATCAGCTCACAAAAAGGATATTGAAGTGGTGATTAGCGCAGAAGGAGTGGAAAGAACAGATGATATTATTAATACCTTTTGTAAAATATCTCCTGATTTTTCAAATGTGGGAATTACCCTTCAGGCTTATTTAAACCGTACTCCAAAAGACCTTGAACGAATATTAAATGAAACACAGGGGAAAATAAGAATTGTAAAAGGTGCGTTTGCTGTTCCTCCCGGACATGCTGTAGAGAGAGGAGAACACTTAGATGATCTATACATTAAATATATTGAAACTCTTTTCCTTAAAAATAGAAGATGCTCTATTGCTACACATCATGATAAAATTCAAAATAGAGTTAAAGAGCTCATTGTAAAATATGATGTTCCAAAATCTAAATATGAATTTGAAATGTTACTGGGAATACAGGAAGGGCTATTGGATGAAATCCATAAAGAAGGCTACCCATGCAGACAATATATTGTGTATGGTGATGAATGGTATTTGTACATGTGTAACCGAATTGCGGAAAATCCGGAAAATCTTTTTCAGGCTATAGTTGATATCATGTCTTAGCCTAGGGCTTAATGCATAAAGTTTTTTATATTTGAATAAGAATATTGAAAAATACTGAAATATAAATCCGTACAATGAAAATAACACTCAACAGAATAAACGACGACTTCTTATTTGAATGTACCAATTCCCAGGGAAATTCAATTCTTCTGGACAATACCTCACAGCCTGGAGCTAAAGGGGTTTCCCCAATGGAAAGTGTACTTATGGCCGTAGCCGGATGCAGTGGAATAGACGTAGTGGCTATCCTGAAAAAACAACGTCAGGAAATCACAGGTTTCCAGGCAGAAGTAGAAGGAGAAAGAGTTCCTGTAGAAGATGCAAAGCCATTTAAGGCTATCAAAGTGAAATTTCTTCTGGAAGGAAATATAGATCCTAAAAAAGCATTGAAAGCAGCCCAGCTGTCCTTTGAGAAATACTGTTCCGTATCAAAAACTTTAGAACCCAATGTAGAGATCGGGTATGAAGTTTTGGTGAACGGAGAGAAAGTTTAGATATTTTTTAATTGATTATAAAGCGGCCGGCCCATTTGGGCCGGCCGCTACATTTTATATCGTCATTCTTGGTTTCATGAGCTTGGCAACCGTTGCCGTCCACCCAGTCTGATGGGAGGCTCCTACACCCCGGCCGTTATCTCCATGGAAATATTCAAAGAAAGTAATATAATCCCTGAAATGTTCATCATAATTAAACTTGGCATTGCCTCCGTTAAAAGGTCTCTGCCCGTCTTCATCCTTTAAAAACAGCGAACATAATCTTTTGCTGATATTCTGTGCCACCTCATCCAGGTTTTTCTTCTCGCCGCTTCCGGTAGGGAATTCTACCTTTAAGCTGTTGCCATAGTAAAAATGAAAACGCTGTAAGCTTTCCACGATCAGGAAATTGATCGGGAACCAAATAGGTCCTCTCCAGTTACTGTTGCCCCCGAACATCCGGCTGTCACTTTCTGCAGGCGTATAATACACTACATTTTCCGTCCCGTGAACAGAGAATACAAAAGGATTTTCTTCATATACTTTCGACATGGCACGGATTCCGTAAGAACTTAAAAATTCGTTTTCATCAAGCATTCTTTTCAAAACCTTTGTCAGCCTGTTCTTACGTAATATACTCATCAGATGCTTTCTTCCCTGTCCTTCCTCGTCCCAGTGGGAAACCAGCTTCGTAAGCTCCGGCTTGTTTTTTAATACCCAGTCCATTCTTGCCTGGAAATTAGGCATTTTTTCCAGTAATTTATGGTCTACAATTTCCACGGCAAACATCGGGATCAGTCCTACAATACTTCTTAATTTCAATGAAACACTGTCCCCGTTACCAAGCTGTAGCACATCATAGAAGAATCCATCCTCTTCATTCCATAAGCCTTCCTTACCGTCACCCAGATTTTCCATAGCTTCAGCGATATACAAATAATGTTCAAAAAACTTGATGGCCATATCTTCATAAACCTGGTAATACTGTGCAAGTTCCATGGCAATCCGCATCATATTAAGAGCATACATCGCCATCCAGCTTGTTCCATCTGCCTGTTCAAGATGTTGCCCATCCTTCAGTTCCATATTACGGTCAAAAGCACCAATATTATCCAGACCAAGGAAACCTCCTCCAAAAATATTGTTTCCGCTTTTATCCTTTCGGTTCACCCACCATGTAAAATTCAGGAGAAGTTTCTGGAAAACTTTTTCAAGGAATAAAAGGTCAGGCTTACCATTTTGTTTTTCATCAATCTTAAAAACCCGGAAGCAGGACCATGCGTGTACCGGTGGATTTACGTCGCTCAGGTTCCATTCATAAGCAGGAAGCTGGCCGTTCGGATGCATATACCATTCCTTTGTTAAAAGTAGAAGCTGTCCTTTTGCAAATTCACCGTCAATAATGGAAAAAGGAACGCAGTGAAACGCCAGGTCCCAGGTTGCATACCACGGATACTCCCATTTATCAGGCATAGAAATGATATCTTTATTGTGAAGATGGTTCCATTCCGTATTTCTTACATACTCATTGAAATTTCTGGGAGCTTCGTAGTTCGGATCGCCTTTCAGCCATTTTCCTACATTATAGTGATAGAACTGCTTATTCCAGAGAAGTCCCGCAAAAGCCTGTCGCTGAACATTTCTTTCGTCCTCGTGTATTGTTTCAGTCTGGATTTCATTGTAGAACTCATCTGCTTCGGCAGTTCTTGTGCTGAAAATTTCGTCGAACCTATCGAAAGGTTCATCCGTTTCATCAGGGCACAATCTGAAATCAAAAGTTTTGGATTGTCCTGCACCAATCATTTCATCAATGATAAAAGATGCTTTGGTGCCTCTTTTTTCCGGATTTACCGTATTGCTTCCATAGATGATATGATCATTTATTCCGTCTTTAAAATAGGTGTTTCCCGGATAAGGGGCTCCATATAATTTGGGAGTATTCGTTTCATTTTCACAAAAAGCACTTTTCGCAGCCAGATTTCTTGAATAAAACTTTTTAATCGAAATGCTGTCATGGTTAATATCAATGCAACCGTCATAAGAAGCATTCATTTGCCCCTTATATGTATTGTAGCCCCATTTCCAGTTATTTCGAAACCAGGCAGTCGGAGCTATAACGATGGGAGCATCTTGATTGCTTCGGTTATGAATGGTTACCCTTGCAAGAATATCATTATGATCCGCTTTACAGTATTCAATAAAAATATCAAAATATTCATCGTTATTAAAAATTCCGGTATCAAATATCTCATATTCAGGTTCCTTTTTGCTTCGTCTGCCGTTTTCGGCAACAAGGTCATCATAAGGAAACGGATTGATAGGATATTTATACACCATTTTCATATAGCTGTGAGTAGGTGTATTATCTAAATAATAAAAAATTTCTTTGATATCCTCGCCGTGGTTACCCTGAGGATTGCTTAACCCAAAAAAACGTTCTTTTACAATTTTATCTTTTTTATTCCAGAAGGAAAATGCAAAACAGAAAAGCTGTTTCACATCAGAGATTCCCGCGATGCCTTCTTCGCCCCACCGGTAGGCGTAGCTTTCTGCATTATTATGGTTCGCGTAATGCCATGCATTTCCGTTCGGGCTGTAGTCTTCACGTACATTTCCCCATTGCCGGTTGCTTACATAAGGACCCCAGTTTTTCCACTTAGCATCTTGTAATCTTTCTTTTTCAACAGTCATATTTCATCACTTTTTCAATACGAAGTTAGTTTTTTTGAAAAATAATTCCAATTCCTTCCATCTGAAGAATTATTAATATAGCCCTGAAACGCTTATTATTACAGAGTTTTTTAATATTAAATATTTTTTCTTTTTAATTTTAAAAGAAAAGACTTATCTTTGCAGAGCGTTCATTCAAATATTGAAAATGTTATCAAGAAAGGTTGAGGGATTAGACCCTATGAAACCTTAGCAACCCTTTGTGCAAGCAGAGAAGGTGCTACGTTCTACCAATTTATTTTGGACAGATAACTTACTGAAGTTCTTTTCAGCCATTCCTGTGGCATTTTCAATTGTATTAAAATAATAGAATTGAAAACAGAACTAAACTATATTAATCTTTCGTATCGTACCCATTCCCAAAAGGAATACAATATCCCGTTGACTTATCAGATCTTCGGGAAAGACCTGTTTACAGCACCTGTTATATTGATAAACCATGCCTTAACCGGAAATTCAAATGTTTCCGGAGAAAAAGGATGGTGGAAATGGCTGATCGGTGAAAATCAGGTTATTGATACGAATAAATACACGGTTCTGTGTTTCAATATTCCCGGAAACGGATATGATCATTTTTTAATTGACGAATACGAAGACTTCACGCCATCAGATATTGCTGAAATATTTCTGAAAGGGCTTGAAGCTTTACATATCAAAAATCTTTACGCCATTATTGGAGGTTCTCTCGGAGGAGGGATTGCGTGGGAAATGCTTACCAAACAGCCACAGCTGACGGAGATTTTTATTCCTATTGCCTGCGATTTTAAAACTCATGACTGGCTTCACGCACAGTGCCTGGTTCAGAAATTTCTGCTGAACGGAAATGATGAACCCCTGCAAAAAGCAAGAATCCATGCGATGCTGTGTTACAGAACACCTCAATCCTTAAATGACAGATTTCAGAATAGATACGATCAGAAAAATCAAAGATTAGAATCAGAAGACTGGCTTGTTTATCATGGAAATTCATTAAACGAAAGGTTTAGTTTGAAGTCTTATAAGCTGATGAACCATCTGCTGATGAACATCAACACCGAAGAAGAACAGCTGGAAAAGATCAGTGCCCGAATGCACCTTATCGCTGTAGACACAGATTTATTTTTTCCTGCCTCAGAAATCCAAATGTGCTTTGAACAGCTGAAAGAGAAAAATCAAAAAGTTTTCTATCATGAAATACAGTCAATTCACGGGCATGATGCCTTCCTAATGGAATACGAACAATTAAATACTATCATAAAAAATATTTTGTAGAATGAGAAATGCTAACGAGATAAAGTTTTTAAAAAACAGATCAATCATCAAATTTGAAGGAGAAGATTTCCTGGGCGAGATCGGCATCGATGGAAGAATTTTTAAAGCGCTTACTTTGGCGCGCATCAGTGTAGGAGTGATCTCCCAACAGGCTATTGAAAACGGAATATCTATTCTGGTCAATGAAGCCGATGCTGAAAAAGCAGTGACCTGCCTGATCGATGAATTTGAACCGGAAAGAAAATCAGGAAAGGTTTCACAGATTTACAGCATCAATAATGTTTCCGTACTTGGGTTTGTAGCTGAAGATTTCAATAAAGTCCTTGCAGAGCTGGCCAGAAACAATGTTTTCCCACTTCTTCTCAACCAGGTTGCAGGAGAAAACAGAGTTAATATTGTGGTTACTTCTTCCCAGGACGAAAAAACGAAGAATATCATTGAATCCGAAATCTTCAAAAAGCCTAAAACCGTTCACCTCGCAATCATTGGCCACGGTAACGTCGGGAAAACATTAATAGAGCAGGTTTTACAGTCGTCTGAAGAAATAAGAAGACGTAAAAAGATAGACCTTAAAGTAGTTGCAGTAGCCAATTCAAGAAAAATAGCTTTCAATAAAAAAGGCTTCAATGCAGACTGGAATGATGAGGTCTTAACAGCAGAGCACCCATCAAATGTTGATGAATTAATCAACTTTTCAAAAGAAAATCAGCTGGAAAACCTGATTGTAGTAGACAATACAGCAAGCAAAGATTTTGTGAAAAATTACCATGCGCTGGCGGAAAACGGTTTTGATCTGGTTTCATCCAATAAAATTTTTAATACACTACCCATAGAAGAATACCGTAAACTAAGATATACGTTGAGTAAAAATAACAGACGTTATCTCTATGAAACGAATGTAGGAGCAGGCCTTCCATTGATTGATACCATAAAATTGCTGCATCTCTCAGGTGAAAATATTACAAGAATAAAAGGCGTTTTCTCCGGGTCACTAAGCTATATCTTTAATAATTTCTCTGTGAGAAATGATAAATTCTCAACCATTATCGGAGAAGCAATGGAAAAAGGATATACGGAACCTGATCCGCGTGAAGACCTTTCCGGAAACGATGTGGCAAGAAAACTTCTGATTCTGGCCAGAGAATTAGACCTCATCAATGAATTCCAGGATATCAACATTCAAAATTTAATTCCTGAAGATCTTCTGTCTGTAGATAAAAACGAATTTATCTCAAGACTGGATGAACTGGATGAAGAATACCGGAAAATTAAAGAAGAGCAGGAGCCCGGACATGTGCTCCGTTATGTGGGTGATCTTCACGGTGACCTTCAGAAAGACAAGGGTCAGCTTGATGTGAAATTGGTTTCTGTGCCCGGCAGTTCTGCTCTAGGTCAGCTTAAAGGTTCAGATTCTATTTTTGAAATCTATACGGAAAGTTATGGCGAAAACCCAATCGTGATTATGGGAGCCGGAGCCGGAGCTCAGGTAACGGCAAGGGGAGTTTTTGGAGATATTTTAAGAGTAAGTGAAACTAAATAATATTAATAATATAACAATATAGCAATGTAACAGTCTAGCAATCATTGGTACATTGTTATATTGATTCATTGATAATTAAACTATATGGAAAATTTTGAAACATCAGCGATAAGAACCCAAACTGAAAGAACCCAGTTTGATGAACATACAACACCATTATATCTTACATCCAGTTTTATATTTCAGGATGCAGAAGACATGAGAGCAAGCTTCGCTGAAGAAAAGCCTAAGAACTTATACAGCCGTTTTTCAAACCCGAACGTAACAGAATTCACCGATAAGATTGCAATAATGGAAGGGGCAGAAGCCGGATATGCATTTGCAACGGGAATGGCTGCCATTTATTCAACCTTTGCGGCTTTATTGAATGCCGGCGATCATATCGTCAGCTGCCAGTCGGTATTCGGATCTACACATACCTTGTTTACAAAGTATTTTCCGAAATGGAATATCGAAACCACTTACTTTAAAGCTGGAGATGCTGAAAATGTAGAACAGTATATTAAACCCAATACAAAAATCTTATACCTCGAAACCCCAACCAATCCGGCTATTGAAATTCTGGATCTTGAATTTTTTGGTCAGATTGCAAAAAAACATAACCTAATCTTTATTGTAGATAACTGTTTTGCGACGCCTTATCTGCAACAGCCTATTAAATACGGGGCAGATGTTGTTGTGCATTCTGCAACAAAGCTTATTGATGGGCAGGGAAGAGTATTAGGTGGTGTAGCTGTAGGAAAAGCCGATCTGATCAAAGAGATTTATCTTTTCGCAAGAAATACCGGGCCGGCGATGTCACCTTTCAACGCATGGGTATTATCAAAAAGTCTTGAAACATTGGCTATCCGTGTTGAAAAACATTGTGAAAATGCTCTGAAAGTGGCTGAATTTTTAGAAGGTCATCCCAATGTAGAGCTTGTAAAATATCCTTTCCTAAAGTCTCATCCGAGTTATGAAATTGCTAAAAAGCAGATGAAACTGGGCGGAAATATTGTAGCTTTTGAAATTAAAGGCGGAATAGAAGGAGGAAGGAACTTCCTGGACAAAATAAAATTGTGCTCGCTTTCTGCCAATTTGGGAGATACAAGAACTATCGTAACTCATCCTGCATCAACTACGCATTCAAAACTGACCGATGAGGAAAGAAACGAAGTAGGTATTACCGCAGGTTTGGTACGCTGCTCGGTAGGGCTGGAACATGTAGATGATATCATAGCAGACTTAAAGCAGGCCCTGGATTAATTCAATACCTGTTTAATAACATAAATGGCTTCAGCCAAAATTTATACAATGAAAAATTCAGAACAACTATACCAGGCAATATCCGAGAGAATATTAATTCTTGACGGAGCCATGGGAACCATGCTTCAGCGTTACAAGTTTGAAGAAGAAGATTATCGTGGCGAACGTTTCAAAGACTGGGAACATCCGGTAAAAGGAAATAATGACCTCCTTTCCCTGACACAGCCTCAGGCCATTGAAGAAGTCCATAAAAAATACCTGGAAGCAGGAGCAGACATTATAGAAACCAATACGTTCTCCGGAACCACCATTGCCATGGCAGATTATCATATGGAAGATCTGGTGTACGACCTGAACTATGAGTCGGCGAAAATTGCCAGAAATGCATGTGATGAATTTACAGCTCAAAATCCGGATAAACCCAGATTTGTTGCCGGTTCCATAGGACCGACAAACAGAACGGCAAGCTTAAGTCCGGATGTCAATGATCCTGGGTATAGAGCGATCACTTTTGATGAATTAAGAATAGCCTACAAACAGCAGTGTGAAGCTTTGCTTGATGGTGGTTCAGACATTCTTCTGGTAGAAACTATCTTCGATACCCTGAATGCAAAAGCAGCTCTTTTCGCGATTGATGAAATTCAGGAAGAAAGAGGTATAAAAATTCCTATTATGGTTTCTGGGACGATTACAGATGCTTCAGGGAGAACGTTGAGTGGACAGACGGCAGAAGCCTTCCTGATTTCAGTGTCACATCTAAACTTACTGAGTGTAGGTTTTAACTGTGCACTTGGAGCAGACCAGCTGACGCCATATCTGGAAACTTTAGCCCATAATTCAGAATTTTATGTTTCAGCGTATCCGAATGCCGGACTTCCCAACGCCTTCGGAAAATATGATGAAACACCGGAAGATATGGCAAGACAGATCAAAGAATATGTAGAGAAAGGATTGATCAATATTATAGGCGGATGCTGCGGAACCACGCCGGATCACATCAAAGCCATTGCAGATCTGGTAGCAGAATATGCTCCAAGAAAATTGAAAAAATTTGTCTGATTTAATAGATTTTTTTAATTAAATATGGAGTAAGTGCTTGATTATAAATGTTATCTTTAAATAAGTCACAAAATTTAACATTATGGAAAAGCCAAGTTACTTGAAAAATTCAGAGGATATAAGACTTTTTAATGAACTGAGAAAAAAAGTGAATCAGCGTTTAGAACAAATTCCCCAAAACAGGGATGTATATATTAAGATCAAAGCGGTTATCCTGCCTTTGGTCTATTTTGCGTTGTATTTCTTTGCTTTATTTAATGCTGACAAACCCTGGATATATATCGGAAGCTTTGTTTTAATGGGAATTTCCTTAGTGCTGATTTATTTAAACCTGATCCATGAAGCGGCTCACAATAACATTTATAAAAGTAAAAGACTGAACTCGCTGGTGCTGCATATTTTTGACTTTGTAGGAGCCAATTCATACATCTGGAAAAAAAGACATATTGCCAGCCATCACGCCTATCCGAATGTGGATGGATGGGATACGGATATTGAGCAGAGCGGCCTGCTTTTAATAGTTCCATGGGTTAAGGCAAAAGGTGTGCAGAAATTCCAGCATAGATTTTTCTTCCTGGTATATCCTCTTTACCTGTTCAATTGGATGTTTATCAGAGATTTCAGGGATTTTTTTGATAAAGAAAGAGTGATTTTAAAGACACAGGGTTTCATTCCCCTTATTGAAAAAATAAAAATGGTGATTTATAAGCTGTTCTATTTCTTTTACCAGATTGTAGTTCCCATCCTGTTCTTTAAAGTATCCATAGGTCTGGCTTTGGGAGCGTGGGGCCTTCAGATTATTGCGGCAAGCATTTTTGCGCTGTTTGTATTACTGCCATTGCATCCGCTTCCTGATAATGCTTTTCCAAAATTAGATACCAAAAATGGGCTTCCGTTCAGCTGGCTCCGTCATCAGTTTGAGGTAACCAATGATTTAAAAGAAAATAACTGGCTGGTGAGAAATATTTTGGGAAATTTTAATTTTCATGTGGCCCATCATCTTTTTCCGAATTACAGCTATATGTATTATAACGAGATCACAGAAGAGATCGAAAAATTTGCAAAAGAACACGGCTTGGAATATAAAAGATTTCCAATTTTTACTGCTTTAGGCAAGCATGTAGATCTGCTGCGGCAGAATGCAAACAACGCCTATTATATTTTAGAAGAATAAAAATTAATGAAATATTTAAGATTGTCGGGCCTTGAGCCTCTTATTATAACGCCGGAAAGTAATTTCATCAATGTTGGTGAGAGAACCAATGTTGCCGGCTCCAAAAAATTTTTAAGACTGATCAAAGAGGAGAAATTCTCTGAAGCACTTGATATTGCCCGCCATCAGGTAGAAGGTGGCGCACAGATTCTTGATGTCAATTTCGATGACGGATTGATCGATGGAAAAGCTTCCATGATTAAATTTCTGAATTTAATAGCTTCAGAACCGGACATCTCAAGAATTCCCATCATGATTGACTCGTCCAAATGGGAGATCCTGGAAGCCGGACTTCAGGTGGCACAGGGTAAATGTGTCGTCAATTCCATCAGTCTCAAAGGCGGTGAAGAAGAATTCATCAAGCAGGCCAAAGCCGTCAAAAGATATGGTGCTGCAGTCATTGTAATGGCATTTGACGAAGCAGGTCAGGCGGACAATTATGATCGAAGACTTGAGATTTCAAAGCGGTCGTATGACATTTTGGTTAATCAAGTTGGTTTTCCTGCTGAAGACATTATTTTCGACCTGAATATTTTCCCTGTGGCAACAGGAATGGAAGAACATAGAAGAAACGCTATCGATTTCATTGAAGCCACCAGATGGGTAAGACAGAATCTTCCTTATGCTTCCGTAAGTGGTGGTGTGAGTAATGTTTCGTTTTCGTTTCGTGGAAATGATACCGTAAGAGAAGCCATGCACTCCGTATTCCTTTACCATGCCATTCAGGCCGGAATGAATATCGGGATTGTTAACCCTTCCATGCTGGAAGTATACGATGAGATCAATAAAGAGCTTTTGGAGCTTGTAGAAGACGTGATCCTTGATAAAAGAGAGGATGCTACAGAAAGACTTCTGGATTATTCTGAGAAAAATAAAGCTGTAAAAAAAGAAATAGTTGAAGACCTGGAATGGCGTACAAGGCCTTTACAGGATAGAATTACCCATGCTCTGGTAAAAGGAATCGACCGTTTTATTGAAGAAGATGTGGAAGAAGCCAGACAACAGGCCGCAAAACCATTGCATGTTATTGAAGTTAATCTTATGACCGGAATGGGCGTTGTGGGAGACCTTTTCGGAAGTGGGAAAATGTTCCTTCCACAGGTGGTAAAATCTGCAAGGGTAATGAAAAGAGCAGTGGCTTATCTGCAACCCTTTATTGAAGCCGAAAAAGACGGCACAAGGCCGGCTAACGGAAAAATTCTGATGGCGACAGTAAAAGGTGACGTTCATGATATTGGAAAAAACATCGTAAGTGTGGTATTGGGCTGTAACAATTATGAAATTGTGGATCTGGGAGTTATGGTGCCTGCGGAAAAAATTATCCAGACAGCTATTGAACAGAAAGTGGATGTTATCGGATTAAGCGGGCTTATTACGCCAAGTCTTGATGAGATGGTGTATATCGCTTCTGAATTGGAAAGACAAAACCTTAATTTTCCTCTGTTGATTGGCGGTGCAACCACTTCAAAGGCTCATACCGCTGTGAAAATCGATTTAAAATATAAAAATGCAGTAGTTCACGTTAATGATGCTTCCAGAGCAGTAAATGTAGTGAGCTCATTGTTAGGCGACAGAAACAAAGATTATGTTTCAGACCTGAAAGACGAATACTCTGATTTCCGTGAGAAGTTTCTGAACAGACAAATTGATAAAGATTATGTTTCCATTGAAGAAGCCAGAAAGAGTCATTTCAGCATCGATTGGGAAAACGAAGAGATTTTTACGCCGAATAATTTAGGGGTAACCGTAATCGAGGATCAGGACCTGAATGAATTGCTTCCGTTTGTTGACTGGTCGCCATTCTTCAGAAGCTGGGATCTTCACGGGAAGTACCCGAATATTTTAGAAGATGAGGTGGTAGGAGCCCAGGCTAAAGAGCTGTTTAAAGATGCCCAGGTTATTTTGAAAAGAATCCTTGATGAAAAACTGCTGAAAGCAAAAGCTATCTTCGGAATTTTTAAGGCCAACTCCAATGATACCGATGATATCTTAATCTTTAACGAAAATAATGAAGAACAGGCCAGGTTCCTGACTTTAAGACAACAGGCTCAGCGTTCAAAAGGAAAAGAATATTTAGCATTAAGTGACTTTATTGCGCCACAGGCTTCCGGTAAAACAGATTATGTAGGAGCTTTCTGTGTAACTACAGGCTTCGGTACAGACGAACTTGCTGAAGAATATGAAAAAACCAATGATGATTACAATGCCATCATGGTAAAAGCTTTGGCTGACAGATTCGCAGAAGCTTTTGCAGAATTTTTACATAAAAAAGTAAGAACAGAATATTGGGGCTATGCCAATCAGGAAAATTTAAGCAATGAAGAGCTGATTGCAGAAAAATACAAGGGAATCCGCCCCGCTCCGGGATATCCTGCATGTCCGGATCACCTGGAAAAGAAGACCATCTGGGACCTTTTAAAAGTAGAAGAGAACACCGGAGTTTTCCTGACTGAAAGTCTGGCGATGTTCCCGACAGCATCTGTTTCCGGATATTATTTCGGAAGCCCGCATGCCAAATATTTCGGCCTTGGAAAAATTACAGAAGACCAGCTTAAGGATTATGCAGAAAGAAGAGGCTGTAGCATTCAGGAAGCAAGAAAGTGGTTGTCACCCAATTTGGCGGATTAATACATATATCAACAGGCACTTTAAAGCTACAATAATAACTAAACTATAAAATGAAGATCACTGAACATATTAAAAATGCAAATGGCAAGACTTTATTCTCCTTAGAAGTCGTTCCGCCCCAAAAAGGGATCGGAATTGAAGATCTGTATACCAACATAGATCCGCTTATGGAGTTTAAACCGCCTTTTATTGATGTAACCACTTCAAGGGAAGAATATATTTACATTGATAAAGGGAATGGCCTGATGGAACGCCGGATCACCAGAATGCGTCCCGGAACCTTAGGGATTTGTGCCGCCATCCAGCATAAATATAACGTAGATACCGTTCCCCATCTCCTTTGCGGAGGCTTCACCAAAGAAGAAACCGAATATCTTCTGGTAGACTGTATGTACCTGGGAATAGACAATATAATGGCCCTGAGAGGTGATGCCATGAAAGGACATCAGTACTTTGAGCCAACACCCGGAGGTCATGCCAGTGCTATGGATCTCGTTCATCAGATTAATGACCTGGGAAGAGGGAAATACCTTCATAATGATGAAAAAGCCTGTGATGAGCTCAATAAATTCTGCATAGGAGTAGCCGGTTATCCGGAAAAACACATGGAAGCACCTTCCATGAATTATGACCTGAAATGGCTGAAAGAAAAAGTAGATGCCGGAGCAGATTATATCGTTACTCAAATGTTTTTTGACAATAAAAGATTTATTGAATTTGTGACGAAAGCCAGGGAAATGGGAATTACCGTTCCTATTATTCCGGGAATTAAACCCATCGCAACAAAAAAGCACCTGAAGATCCTTCCGCAGGTCTTCAAGATAGACCTTCCTGAAGAACTGATTAATGAAGTGGAAAATGCTAAAAATAATGAAGCGGTAAAACAGATTGGAGTAGAATGGGCTATTGCCCAATGCAAAGAACTGCTTGATTTTGGAGTGCCGGTGCTGCACTTTTACTCCATGGGAAAAAGTGACAATATTAAAAAAGTAGCCGGAGAGCTATTCTAATAGAGTTCAAAATGAAAGGAGCCCTGCTATTCAACAGCAGGGTTTTTTATTTAAAGGATAGGATGTCTTTCAAATTCTTTATCACGGTCAAATAAATACCGGTATGTAGCCAGTTTTCTGGTCACAGTAGTATCCAGGCTTTCCGCTATCTTTATCATTTTAGGATTAAAATCTCCGATCCACTGGAGCTCCGTAGTTTTAAAATCCGTATGCTTTCTCAGGTGCTGTGTTCCTTCCCATATCATATAGCCGTCGATCCCTTTTTTCTGCCATTCCGGAACAACACCGAATACCAAACCCACCATTTTTTCATTCTTTTTGAACTGCTTTATCCATAAAAATCTAAGCTTTTCCAGAATTCCGAACTTTCCGTTCAGATATTTGAACCACTGGTTCACATCCGGAAGATTCATCCACATGGCAATAGGTTTTTCATTTTCATACACAAACCAGGAAATATGCTCATTGATGATAGGTTTCATGGTTCTGAACATTTTGAGAACCTTTGCTTCTTCCAGCTGCTTGCCTTCGCCATGGGCAGCCCATGCCTGATTATAGATTTCTGTAAAATCTTTTGCAAACTTAGGCAGATCATTCTTTTTCATCGGTCTTGCAGAAATGGTTGGATTTCTGCTGTGCTTGGTATGCATCAGCGTGAAAATCCTTGAAACTTCTGCGAAAATAGGTCTTGAAAAACAAAGCTGCTCAAAATATATTTTGAAGCCATAATTTTCAAACAGCTCTTTATAATAAGGAAAATTGTAATTCATTCCGAAAAGCGGTTCAGCGAAGCCTTCAGTCAGAAGTCCCCAGAACTTATCCCGTTCCCCGAAATTGATTGGCCCGTCCATAGCTTCCATACCTCTTTTTTGAAGCCAGTTTTTACAATGATCAAAAATAAAATCTGCAGTTTCCTGATCATTGATACAGTCGAAAAAACCAATTCCTCCGGTAGGCTGTTTCTGCTCATAAAGTTTAGAGATGAACACGGCCACTTTTCCTACCGTTTCATTCTCTTGATTTTTAAATAAGAACCGGGCACATTCCCCATCCAGGAAAGATTTATTCTTTTCAGGATCAAAAATCTCTTCGATGTCCAGATTTCTGGGTCTTATATAGCTTTTGTCATGCCGGTAAAGTTGGGCAGGAAATTCTAAAAATTTCTTTTTCTGGTTGTCACTCTGTACTTCTTCGACAATAATCATAAGGCTAAGTTGAGAAAGGATAATGTTTTTCGTTCAAAATGAAATTGATGAACAGATTTTATCCGTATTTTTGTTGCAAATTAAATAAAAATGGTTGATTTTACCGATAACGACGATGATATTTTCACAGGAAAAGAACATACGCCTATTAGGAAAGATGCTTTTAATAAATCGCCACAGGAAAAAATAGAAAAAATTACCGAGCTTTTCGGTGAGATTATGGAAACACTGGGGATGGATATGACGGATGATTCTTTAAAGGATTCACCTAGGCGTGTTGCCAAAATGTATGTGAATGAAATTTTTGGAGGGCTTCTTCCTGAAAATAAGCCGGGAATTTCCACGTTCTCCAATAAATATAAATACCGCCAGATGCTGGTGGAAAAGGATATTACCGTATATTCTTTCTGCGAACACCACTTTCTGCCGATCATCGGAAGAGCGCACGTTGCCTATATTTCAAACGGTGAAGTGATTGGCCTTTCCAAGATCAACAGAATTGTGGATTATTATGCAAAGAGACCGCAGGTTCAGGAAAGGCTGACGATGCAGATTGTAGATGCTTTGAAAGAGGCACTGGGCACCAAAGATGTGGCATGTATTATCGATGCAAAACATTTATGCGTCAACTGCAGAGGAATAAAAGATACGGCAAGCTCTACCATTACGGCAGAACTGAGTGGTATTTTCAGAACCAACCCGATCACGAGACAGGAATTCCTGCATTATGTGGGGAGTCATGCTAAATTAGATTATTAGTAAAAAAATATGAACTATCAGATTCTAAAAAATATTGTTACTGCCGAATTTCAGAGATTTGAAACAATTTCTGAAGAAGAATGGTCTTATAAAATTTCACCGGAAAAGTGGTCCAAAAAAGAAATTTTAGGCCATCTTTGTGATAGTGCCCTGACTAATATCAGAAGATTTGTAGTTACACAATACAAGGAAAATGATAATATTGTATACGATCAGGATTTTTGGGTAAAAGCGCAGAATTATCAGAATATTCCGGTTTCAGAAGTAATCAGCCTTTGGAAATCCTTAAATTTTCAGATCGTTCATACTGTGGAAAATATTCCTGATGAAGCCTTGAAAAGAACCTGTGATACTACAAAAACAGTTCCTCAGACGTTTACGTTGGAATACATTATTCAGGATTATATTGATCATCTGCAGTATCACTTAAAAGCAATTTAACAATGGTAATATTTAAAAAAGTTTCAAATAAAATTTTTCTCACGACAATTATTTGTTGTGGCCAGAATTATTTTAACTAATTTTTAAATCCTTTAATCATTGAATCTTTTAATTTAAAAAAATGCAATTAAAACTATATAACTCCCTTACAGGAGAAAAAGAAATATTTAAACCAATTTTAGAAGGAAACGTAGGAATGTATGTCTGCGGACCTACCGTGTACAGCAATGTGCATTTAGGAAATGTAAGAACATTTCTTTCCTTTGACTTTATATACCGAACCCTGATGCATTTGGGGTATAAAGTAAGGTATATAAGAAATATTACGGATGCAGGCCACCTTACAGATGATGGGAACGTAGATAACGACAGGTTTGTAAAACAGACCCGTCTTGAAAAGCTGGAACCTATGGAAATCGTACAGAAATATACAGTCGATTTTCACAAAGTGCTGGAGATGTTCAACCTGCTGCCTCCCAATATTGAACCTACAGCTACAGGTCACATTGTAGAACAGATTGAGCTTACGCAAAAACTTATCGAAAGAGGTTTCGCGTATGAAAGCAACGGCTCCGTATATTTTGATGTTCTGGAATACAATAAAAGAGGTCTGAACTACGGTGAACTTTCAAAACGTAATATCGAAGAGCTTTTTGCCAATACCCGTGACCTTGACGGGCAGGGCGAAAAGAAAAACCCTCAGGATTTTGCCTTGTGGAAAAAAGCATCTCCTGCACACATCATGAGATGGAACTCTCCATGGGGTGAAGGTTTTCCGGGATGGCACCTTGAATGTACTGCGATGAGCACAAAATATTTAGGTGAAAAATTTGACATCCATGGGGGTGGAATGGACTTGAAATTCCCGCACCATGAATGTGAAATTGCACAGGGAAAAGCTTGCAATGATACAGCTCCGGTTAATTATTGGATGCATGCCAATATGCTGACGATGAATTCTCAGCGTATGAGTAAATCTACAGGGAACTATATCCTTCCGATGCAGTTAGTTACAGGAGAAAATGATTTTTTTGAAAAGCCTTTCCACCCTTCTATTGTGCGTTTCTGCTTCTTGCAGGCACATTATAGAAGCGTCCTGGATATTTCAAACGATGCGATGATTGCGAGTGAAAAAGGTTTCATAAGGTTAATGGAAGCTGTTAAAGTATTAAATTCGATTATTCCGAATAATGAAAAGCAATCTGAATTCAATCTTAAGGAATGGAAAAATAAATGCTACGATGCTTTAAATGATGATTTCAATTCTCCAATTTTGATTGCTCATTTATTTGAAGCTGTAAAATATATTTTTGCTTTAAACGATGAGAAAGAAACAATTTCTGCTGAAGATCTTGAAGATTTAAAGACAACGTTACATGCATTTATATTTGATGTTCTGGGACTTCAGAATATTGAAGAAAATAATAATGAGAAACTTGACCAGACCTTAAAAGTTTTAATAGAGCTGAGAAATCAGGCAAGAAAATCAAAAAACTTCGACCTTTCAGACCAGATCAGAGATAAACTGCTTGCTGAAGGAATTGAATTAAAAGACGGAAGAGACGGAACAACTTACGTTCTGAATTAATCCTGAAATAAAATAATACAGCTCCCGCTGATGATGTGGATTCTACAGATCAATCTGTTGTAATCCGTGTGATCTGCGGGAGCTCTTTTTTTGTTGAGGTACAGGCAATCCTACTTTTACGATTAATTGCGGGTATAATTTTTTGCAGGCTTTACCTACTTCTGCTTTCTTGAAATTTCAACCACCGACTCTAGTTATGTCAGCGAAGCGGGCAATCTTTGCTTCTTTAAAATAATACAGCTTAATGACCAATCTTTGCGTTAAAAAAGCAATAGTATCACAATTGTTTCACTAATGACACATGTTAATGTCCAGTGTTATTGGTGAAATTTGTGTTTAAAAAAGAAAAATAATTTATCAAAACCTCAACGTTTAGATTAAATGATTGTAAATATTATGCAAACAGTATTATTTTTTTATGATTCAATCTGTAAATTGTGTAACTTAGTTATAACTAAAATGATCACGAATCTAAATTCTACATTGTATGAAAAAACATTTATTCCCTCTTTTCCTGCTTGTACTTGGAGCTAATGTCCAGGCACAGCAGGATTTTTTTGCTATTGCCGGAAAAGATACTTCCAGTATAGTTTTTAGTGATTTCCGTGCCATGGATGCGTTAAGCGGTGATTCCGGAGAAAAATTGTTTTCGGCGGATACTGTGGCAAAAGTATTTTCTCAGGACAGGAAAGGCATTATATCAGAAGATAAGAATTCGTACAGTCATTCCCAGGCAGTTACTATGGCAGCTTTGGCTTATGATCTATCCAATAATAATTTGGTGTATATGCCTATGTTTTCATCAAATATTTATGTTTTAAATGCAAAAACTAAAGAAATTACTTTGGTGGAAAATACCGTTTCAAAAGTGACTTCCTGTGATATCAATTCCCACATCACAAGGATGGCCACAGGATACGACGGAAATATTTATGCCCTTAATAATGCCGGAACACAGCTGCTTCAGATCAGCAGAAAAGGAAGTCAGTACACAGTCAGTGACCTTGGGATTATTAAAGATGATGCTTCCAATGGAAAGAATTCATTTACAGCTATTGAAACAGGTTTCGGAGGCGATATGATTGCAGATGCTGAAAATAATTTTTATGTTTTTTCAGCTTCAGGAAATGTTTTTAAGGTAATTACAAAAGAATTGAAAGCCAAATTTATGGGTAAGATCTCCGGCATTCCTGAAAATTATTCTGTGAACGGATCTGCTGTTAATGCCAAAGGAAAAGTAATCATTGCAAGCGCTAAAGGAGACAGCTTATATGAAGTAGACCTTTTGACGCTGGAGGCAAAGGTTCTTCCTGGAGGAGAAAAACCTCATATTTATGATCTTGCCAGCAGATATTTTGCCAATGACAGAGCTTCTTCGGCAAATACATCGGCTAATATCGATATCTATCCGACCAGAGTAGATGAGCACTTTATCAACGTTAATGTAAATGATAAAGCTGTGAAAGGAAATTTAAAGCTTAGTGTTTTTGATATTTCCGGGAAAAATGTAATGGAACAGAATTTATCTGTAAAAGATGGTTCACTCAATCAGCAGGTTTATCTCAAAAATCTAGTCAATGGAGCTTATATTGTAAGCATTACAAATGAATCCGGTAAATCAATATTAAGTAAAAAAATTATAGTTACAGAATAAAGCTCAGACTATTGATATAAATTTCTTTAACTCTAATAAAATACAAGCCTTTTCAAGTTATTTTGGAAAGGTTTTTTAATGATTATTTGATCTTCAATAAGTTTTGTTTTTCGATATTAAAATGTATTTTTATAAAAAAAATATAGATGAAGCTATACTTTAATGTAGGATATAATGCAAAGGCCGGACAGAATCTACAGCTTATGATTGTTGATAATGAAAGTGCTGTTATCCAGACTCATGCCCTGTTTTATGCAGAAAACGGTATTTGGAAATGTGAAGTAGATTATTTCTCAAAATCAATCTCATATAAATATCAGCTTACAGATGAAAAGGGCAATATCCTTAGAGAAGAATTTGTACTGCACAATCTAAATTTCCCGCATAACTACAAAGAGTTTATTATTTTCGATGAATGGAATAATAAGAACTTCCCGGAGAACTATTTAAACAATAAAATTCTTTATAATAAACTGAATCAGTTTGTTCCGGAAAAAGCTGCAGTTTTAAAAAAACATACCCATTTATTCAGACTTGAAGCACCTGTTTACAATCCCGACTGGGAAATTGCCCTCTTCGGCAGTACAGCTTCTCTGGGTAACTGGAATTATGATAAAGCGATCCGTCTTTCACAGACAGATTTTGGAATTTGGGAAGCTTCCGTTGAAATTCCTGAGAATGAGTTTATCCAGTTTAAATATTGTCTCTACAGCAAAAAAGAAGGAAAAATTATTGATGTTGAAACCGGTGAAAACAGATTTACGGTTGCTAATCAGTTGAAAGATGTTCTGCAGATTGTTTCCAGTCATTATTTCAAATTCAAGTCCTACCAGATGTATCATGATGCTGGTGTGGCAGTTCCTGTGTTTTCTTTAAGAAGTGAGAACGGTTTTGGAGTAGGAGAATTTTCAGATCTTAAAAAGCTGGCCGACTGGACGAAGGAAACCAATCTTGGAATTATCCAGATTCTTCCGATTAATGATACAACAGCTAATTATTCCTGGACAGATTCTTATCCTTATGCAGCAGTTTCTGTTTATGCTTTGCATCCGCAGTATATTTCCTTAGAAAATCTTGATTTTGCTTTACCGGAAGAATTAGTTTCCGAATATCAGTCTGAAAAAGAAGCATTAAATGCTCTTGACCTGATTGATTATGAAAAAATGATCCAAGGAAAATGGAAGTTTTTAAAAGCGGTTTTCACTGCAGAGAAAGAAAAAATCTATAAGGACAGGAACTTTAAAAAATTTATAAAAGACAACGATTACTGGCTGACTCCTTATGCTGCTTTCTGTGTGCTTAGGGATAAATATAAAACACCGAACTTCAACGACTGGAAAACCCATAAAAAATATATTGCAGGAAAAATTTCACAGTTTTTCACTACAAAAAGCAAAGATTATGATGCTTCCATGCTTCATGCCTGGGTGCAGTACCAGCTTCACTTGCAATTGAAAGACGCAGTAGATTATATCCACAGCTTAGGAGTATCGTTAAAAGGAGATCTTCCAATTGGTATTTACAGGCATTCCGTGGAAGCGTGGACGGAACCTGAGCTTTTCGGAATGGATTTCCAGGCCGGAGCACCGCCGGATCAGTTTACAGAACTGGGCCAGAACTGGGAATTCCCGACATACAACTGGGAAGCCATGAAGGAAGATGATTACCGCTGGTGGAAAAACAGGTTTAAAGCACTGGAGCAGTATTTCGATGCCATGAGAATTGACCATATCTTAGGATTTTTCAGGATCTGGAGAATGCCAATTTCTGCTACACAAGGGATTTTAGGGTATTTTTATCCTGCGGTTCCAATTGTTCTGGATGAATTTAAAGCAAGACATATTCCTTTTGATTTCAACAGATATTGTAAGCCTTTTATCAATGAAAGAATCTTGTGGGAATATTTCGGGGAAGACAGCAGTAAGGTTTTTAAATTTATTAACAGCAATAATGACGGTACATACTCATTCAAAGAAGAATTTGATACCCAGAGAAAACTGGCTGAGTTTTTCAAAAAAAATCCTAAAGGCTCTATAGAAGAAAAGCTTATCTCTTTATGTGCCAATGTTTTGTTCCTTACTGAAAAAAGGAATGGCGAAACAGTATATCATCCAAGATTTAATGTGTTTAATACCCATTCCTATAAATATCTTTCAGAATGGGAAAGGAAGGCAATTTATGAGCTTTACCATGATTATTTTTTCAGAAGACAGGATCATCTATGGTATGAGAAAGCGATGGAAAAGCTTCCCGTTATTCTTAACGCAACAAAAATGCTGATCTGTGGTGAAGATCTGGGAATGGTTCCTGGCTGTGTGCCTGTTGTAATGGATGAGCTGGCGATCATTGCTTTAAAAGTACAGCGAATGCCGTCAGACAATATTCCCTTTTATAATCCTAAAAAAGCTGATTATATGAATGTGGTAACGGCTTCCTCACATGACAGCTCAACGCTGAGGCAGTGGTGGAAGGAAGATCCTGCATTGACACAGAAATACTTTAATCAGCAGCTGGTTCAGTACGGAAAAGCTCCGGAAGAAATGGATTCGCATCTGGCAGAAATCATCATGAAGCAGCATCTTTACACTGAGGCGATGCTGGCTGTTTTCCCTATCCAGGAGTTTCTGGCAGCTGACCCTGAATTGACCAACCCGAACATGGATAATGAAAGGATTAATAATCCTGCCGTTTTCCCTCATTACTGGCGCTACAGGATGCATTTAAAGCTTGAAGATTTAAAAAATAAGAAAACTTTCAATGAAAAAATTGCCTATTGGATAAAAGATAGCGGTAGATCATAAATTTAACATTTGATTATCAATTAGTTAAATGTAAATTAAAAGAAGTTTTGTCTTAGGATTTAACTTCTTTTTTTTATTTATATCCAAAAGATAGAATAGAGATATTCTGCTATATACTAACCAATTAACGACTATAGAGATGAAAAGAATACTTTTGGGATTTGCCTTGGGACTGGCAGCTTTGTCTTCCGCCCAGCAGTATCCAAATAACGGATGGGGAGATGACGGATATTATCAGAACGGAGACGGCTATTATAATGATGAAGATGACAGGAATTATTTCCCGGACGATTATTACTATAACTATCCTCAGGATTATTATCCAAGCGATTATTACCAGGGATACTATAATAATTACAGGAATAGTGTTGTAAATATCAACTGGAATGTATTCTTCAGAGATAACAGATTAAACCGATGGCAGATTGATCAGATCCTAAGTCTTAATAACCTGTATGTGAATTTTTCTACATGGAATAATTTTTACAGATACAATCCGGACAGATGGTATTATGACAGATTCTATGCATTGGAAAGAATTTTAGGACCAAGAGTATTTGTTGTTTTCCAGAACAATTATTACCGCGGAACCAGCCCGATCGTTTATTTCCAGAATTACAGGAGAACTTATTATGCACCGAGATATGCAGTAATGCCAAGATACAGGAATGTAAACATCAATGTGTATAGAGTAGACAGATCGAGATTCCGAAGAATGGATAATCCTACTTTTAATGTAATCAGAAGCGGCAGATCTGATAATGGATTCAGAGGATCTAGAGATAATAATAATTCCGGAGGCTTCCGTAAGCAGGCTGATAATAACAACGGTTTCCGCAATGAAAATAATGGAGTGAGAAATAACGGAGGATTCAGAGGGAATTCTGAAAATAACGGAACACGAGGCAGATACGGAAATAATAATGATAATGGCGGTTTCAGAGGAAATAATGAAGCAAACAGAGAAAGAGCTCAGAAAAGAGAAAATAACAATGGAGGATTCAGAGGAAACAATGGAGGTTCCAGATCTGAAAATTCCCCTTCGAGATCACAGAATAAGAGCAGTGAAAACAGAGGAGGTGGTTTCAGAAGCAGATTAGTAAGCAACAGATAATAATTTTCATATATTATATTTAAGTGGTGTGAAGGGCAGGTTTTAGGATCTGTCCTTTTTTTTATTTTTTTTATTTTATTGTTTTGATATTAAAATTTAACATTTTTTATGAATATTTTATTTTAACTTATCTTTTAACTAATAATCAAAAAGATGTATAACAATTAATTAAATATTTTTTAAGATGAAAAAATTAGTTTTAGCAATAGCATTTATCGGAATGGGAGGTTTTGCAATGGCCCAACAGACCACAACGACTCCGCAAGACAAACAGGCAAGAAGAGCAGAGATGCAGCAAAAAATGCAGCAAAAGCATCAGGAGCACCTTGACCAGATGCAGAAAGATCTTAACCTGAACGAGTCTCAGGTGGCGCAGATCAAAAGCCTTCATGAAAAAAGAAAGTCTGAAATGAAAGCTGACTTTGACAGAAGTAAAGAAGCAAGACAGGCCAAAATGGAAGACATGAAAGCCAAAAGAGCTCAGATGGATGCTGATATGAAAAAGATCCTGACACCTGATCAATATGACAAATGGCAGGCTGACAGAAAAGCAAAAATGGAGCAGAGAAGAACGGCAATGAAGGATAAAAAAGTGATGAAAAAGACTATGAATACTGCAGCTCCGGAAGCAAAATAATAGTTCATAATTTTGATTTTTTAATGTTTGAAGGACGGGTTTTCTCTCGTCCTTTTTGTATTAATTTTCATTAAAACTTTTGATTTCGGGCTTTTATTACGTATTTTTGAATATAAATTTATACTTATGATCAGCGAAAAAATTGCAACGTTAATTAACGAACAGATAGCTCACGAACAATATGCAGCACAATATTACCTTTCAATGTCTGCCTGGTTTTCAGGAAAAGATCTTGACGGTATCGCGAATTACTTCAGAGTTCAGAGTAAAGAAGAATTGATGCACGCAGATAAAATGTTTGATTTTTTAAATGACGTAGGCGGAGAGATCATCATCGGAGAAATTGCAAAACCTCCCCATGAGTTCGAAAATGCTACTGATATTTTCGAAAAAGCATTGGAGCACGAGAAAAAAGTAACAAGAAGTATCTTCAACATCGTAAAAAATGCCAATGATGAAGGTGATTTTGCAACAACATCTTTTATGCAGTGGTTCATCAACGAACAGGTAGAAGAGGAGGCTAGTGCTTCGCAGTATGTGACAAAAATCAAGATGGTTTGCGATAATCCATCGGCACTCTACCTTTTTGATCAGGAATTATCTCAAAGAGTATTTGTACCGGCTGCAACAGCTTAAGCAAATTATATTGTACAAACAGCCCCGGCGTTCGAAGAACGCCGGGGCTGTTTTTTTCTTAAACATATTCTGAAGTTATCCACAAAAATTCATGAAAATGACGGGTAATTGTTGATAATATCTATGATTTTAAATTGTTTATTTCGTTTGTTGATAGGTGTTTGTGAGGTGTTTTAAGAGTTATCCACATTGCTTTGTGAAAAACTTTTATGGGTTTTCCTTTTTGATGTAAAACGGAGCCAGTCTAGAGTAGAAGTAGTATTAAAAAAAACTGATAGATAGTTTTGTCATTTTAATTTCGATAATTTTATCCATTCATTAAATGTAGCTTCTCCTCCCAGACCTTGAACAAAATAGCTGTTGTTTTCTTTTTTAATTTTGAAATTGGCATTTTGTGACTTACAGTTTTCTTCATTTCCTGAATAATATAATTCCAGCATATCATTATTTGCAATAGCTTTATAGTCACCATTACATCTGATAGGTTCATGATAGGTACTGGTAGTTAGAACAGCAACATCATTTTTTATAACGAAATGATATGTAATATTGGCTGTACCGGAAGTCGTTTCTTCTGTTTCTACGACTGCTGAGAATTCTCCCTGAAATTTAGACTCAGATAATTGTACATTTTCAGTAGTGGGCTTTTTTGTAGGGTGTTTTTTATTTTCATCATGGGTTTTACAGCTGATTAAAAATAAATAGAGCATTATTAGTACCCATTTTTTTACTTTAACATCTTTATCCATCATTATAATTCTAAAATTAATTAATTCTGTCGTACAGCCTTTTGGGAATTTTATTTAAGTCCTTATTTTGTTTTTTCATAAGTGAGAGATAAAGATTATAATACTTCCTGGCTTCTTCTTTATTTTCTAACCCCCATTCTACATCAGCCAAATTTAAATAGGCAACAACTCTATTCGGATATTGTGAAATAATATTTTGTAATAGAAATTTAGAGTCATTATACACTCCTTTTTGTTCTAGAGAAAAAGCTAAATTATTTGCAACTTCTACGTCGGTTATTAGAATGTCATCTGGTGACGTTTCTGGATAGTTAATAAAAATATCTTCATTAGATGTATTAAAAATTTTCTTTGCAAAATTTTTGCTTTTGAAGTCAAGATAATTGACCGTAGCATTATTTTGTGAAAAATTTTCTTCTAATTGACTTCCTTGTGACTCAAGGTTTTCGTAGGTTTTATCTTTCATATCAAAAGAATCAAAATAAATTCGATTGCTCATGATTCCTTCTTGCCCAAATTTTATAACTTCTTTATATACTAAAAATATTCCTCGTTCTGAATAGATAAAATTATATTTCTCTTTAACTTTAGTTGCAGAAGCATTTAGTTCATAAATCAAAGAAAACTCATTATTTGTTCCTTGTGAAAAATTTGTTGAAATAGACATTTCGTTGATCATTAAACCCTGATAGGTGGTTTTTTTACCATGACAGAGCAAGACGATATTATTTTCCTGTACTTGTACCTTGCAATCTGATGAATTATTATCTAAAATTCTAGAAGTTGATTTATTTTCTTTAACTGTGTTATCAGATAAAGGAATATTTTTACTGTTCTTACCTGAACATGAGAAAAATAAGATGAGAGCTATTAATAATAAGACATGTTTCATAGGAGGCTTTATATAATGATTATTTTACTTACAGGCATTGTAGCATTCTTTACATGACTGTTTCAAAGTTTTAATATTGTTGGAATGAATACTGTCAACATATTTTTTTTTATCTATTTCAATGATGAATTTTTTTTGATTATCTAATTTTTTTAAAGTTATTTTTTCTGCACTTTTTGTATTTGTATTAAACCCTTCGACTAAAATTTCTTTTGGTGAAATTTGTCTGATTTTTATTTGCTTAATTGTATCATCCTCTTGTCCAAAATTATGAACTATATAGTTCTTTTTGATTTTATATGAAATGTAATTTGCGTCACATGGCTTATATAAAATCATACTTGTTTCTTTTTTTGTTAATTGATAGAAAGTATGATCTACAATACGTCCATAATTAAATTCACTTTCTGTGCACGAGAGTAAAATTATAATATTTAAAGCTACTTTTTTCATTTTATTGATTTCTTCTTACTTCAGATACTGTATAATCATGAGTTCCTCCGTTACTTTTTCCTTTAATTAGAAGATTATCTTTTATAAACATTTTATTGTCTGGGCTTGTGCCAGCTTCTTTTTTTGACGATCCAACATCAAAGAAATTATAATATCTTTTTCCGTTTTCACAACCAGAACCAACAATAACAAAAAAGTGATCAGTCGCTTTATGTACATTGTAAGTTGTTTTACGTAAATTATCATCTAATCCTACAACAACTGGATTACCAATTTTTAATTGTGAATCAATATAATCAATTCCAGTCTGAGCATCTACAGGAGTTAAAGTTTTATCATCTTGATCAGCCATAATTATGCAATTGGCTCTAGCTCCTCCAGTTATTCCATAATTTTTAAGTACCTTAACACTTGCTGCCCAACATTCACTAGGTTCCTGTGATATCCAATGTTCAGGCTTTGCTGCATTGTAGTGGGTTTTATTACATGATGAACACGGGGTACCAGTATTGCCATTATCTTTTCCTCCACAATTACATTCTTTAATTTTAAGACACTTTTCAATTTTTTCTGCATAGCCTTCTATAGTGGTTGCTTTATCTGTACCGTTGATTACTCTCCTGGCATTATAGTAGTCTTTTTTATTATCATTTATATAATTAGATAATTTCATTCCAGTAAAGATTCCTTCCTCACTTCCATAAATCATGATTTTCATTGCCAATTCATGATCTAGAGCATTATTTCTATTATCTACAAAATTAACTTTGAATTTTTCCTGCATTCGTCGATAATTTTTTTTCCAAGTTAACTGTACGTAACCTCTTCCAAAATACTTTTCGCCATCACCTTGTGCGGTATTTTCATTCTCCAATGCCATACTTCTCCGTTTTTCATTTTTGCCTAAAATAGGATCATACATTTCCTCAAAATATTTTTTTCTGACATTCCAGCTTAGCCAATTGGCTTCTTCTACAGGATCGAATGTCTCTCCAGTTTCATGTTTTGCTGTTGCAAGCATATAGGCAATATGATGTTTATTACAACATCTTTTTTCATTGGAGTAATATTCTGAAATGCTTTTGAAAATTCTTTTTAAATTATTTTTTACAGAAATTGATAAAGGTATTGCTTTACCATTTTTATCTACTTTAGGAAACTCTTTTTCATAATTAGTACAGAAGTATTCCTCATCAATTGCACAACATTCAGTAGTTTCATTACCCCCACTGCTTAACTGTTCTCTTCCCACTTTCACTGCTCCCTTATTCTCCACCATATCAGGAAGCTTGGCTGTAGCATAAAGAATGGCCATATCAGAATGGTCTGCATACGCTGCTTTTTCTTTAGCCTCTTTTCCGTCTCCTTCTGTAGTTTTTACAACAGCAGAGATTTTAAAATAGTTTTTAGGTTTTCCCAGTTTAGATGGATCTACTTTTACGATTAGTTCACCTTTTTTATTGATGGTCCCTTCTGTTTTGTAAAAGAAGGTTTCTTTGGCGAATTTTTCTTTTACGTCTTTCCAGTCTTTCCATTGTTTCGGATTCCATGCTACGTCAAAGTACATATCAGATTTTGTCATGAAATGAACTTCCACTTTTTTATCTACCATATTAATGGCATATATTTTAAAATATAAAGCTTTGTCAATTGGTGAATTGTAGAGTTTTTCTGTATCTGAAGCATCACAGAAGTAGGCGTCAACAATTTTTGGAACATTGGTTACTTTTAAATATTCCCCTAAGGGCTTATCGCCATTCACTATTTTCAATGTGGCATCTTTGGGAGCTATTTTAAAGTGAAGTTTTCCATCTTTAGTCAAGCCTTTGGCTTCAATTTTTAACTTTATATTGTTATCAAGAGTAAAAGGCCAGTACACTCCTCCGGTTTCGGGTAAACTTGCTGCTATATTGTGTACCAGGTTGACTCCATTACTGTCGTTGTCATAAATCTGTAATGTTACTTCTTCTCCTTGCAATCCTTCATATTTTACATAAGCACATACTTCCTGTCCGTATCCTGCTTCTTTTATAATATTACCGCTCCCTCCATCATTGTCAATCCATTTTGATGTTTCTATTAGAATTTTCGGTTGGATAATTTTTATTTTTAATGGGTTTTGGGAAGATCTTCCTCCCATCAGGCAATCGATAATGTAATTTCCCGGAAGAACGAATTTGTAGTTAAATTTTTCTCCGTTTCCTGTTCCTGAAGCAGGACCTGTTACCTTCCAGACAATGGGGCCATCTTTTGCAGATCCATATCCATTAAGCAATGTTTTGCTAATTTCAAAAGGAACTTCAACTCCTGTTCTGGCCTTTTTTCCAGCTTTGATTTCAGTAACGATATTTTCCCTCACTTCAAAATGCCAGTCATCATCTTCTTTTTTTGCATTTTTTCCGGTAGCGTTGGCGGAGATGCTGTAGGCTTCTACGACGTATTTTTCAGGAGTCATCAGTTTGGAGCCTGCTATGGTGAAGCTTTTTCCGGTTTCCTGAGGAATTCCGTTAAGGTTCCATTTGATTTCTGAAGATTCTTCAGAAGTAAGGTCGTACGGGGAATTATCTGCTCCAAATTTATATTTCATCCTGGAAACACTGAAAGACATAGCTGTTCCTGGTCTTACAACCTCCGCACCATGACTGATGCCTAATACAGCATTACCTTCCGTTTCTCCGGCTATCTGTTTTTCTATGACTTCACCTTTATCATTGGTGTATCTTGCTATAATGGTATATTTTGCTTTGGTGTTTTTAGGCGTGAAGGTGAGGATTTCTCCATTCTCCTGAACGCCTTCTGTAATGGTATTTCCACTTCCGTCCTGTACTGATAAGGTGAGTTTTGATTTTTCCTCTGCCGTAAGATCGGGAATGAAAAATTTAGCTTTAAAAACCGAAGGAACTCCTTTCCTGAATTTTTCTGTTTTTGGAAGGATCGATTCGCGTAGTAAAATCAGCGGAGGTACATTCAATATCAACCAGTGTATTTTCTACCACTTCTACATCAATAGAACAGGAAGGATCGCATTTGTCATATTTTCCTTTTTCAAAATCCTGATTTTTAGGTTTTCCATAACCTTCTATTCTGAATTTCCCAAGTCCCTCAAAGCTCTGCGAAAACTCTGTTCCGATTTGCTCTCTCAGGAAAATCCTGTTTTCTTTTTTCCCCTGATGATCGCTGTATACCATCCAGGAAGTAAGTTGTTTATTACCGCTTTTCAGATTGGCTTTAAAAGAAGCTTCTTCATCTTTTCGGAGATAGATCATACTGCTTTTATTTTTAGAATCGATTTCTTTAAAAGCTGTTCTGTTTTCTACTTTGGTTAAAACAATAGAAGTAACGGAAGGGTAGTCCTCTTTTTTCTTAGGCTGATCTATTGCCGGATTGACCATGGCAAGTTCCACCGGATTGGTATTATCGGCGTGGGCATTACTCACTGAGTCGGTTTGACCATGTTTGAATACTGTGATTTTTCCACCTACGGTACATTGCAGTTCGGATATTTCCGTAAGGGTGTTTTTGCCCATGACCTGTGTGCTTTCATAGGTTTTGCTCCATTTAGGTGCAGGAGCTAAAGCACAGGGAAGATAACCTCCCGATGAAGGTTTTAGCTTACATTTTCCAAAGGTGGCAGGAGTAGGGTTGAATGTAGTATCTGCTTCGGTCGCAGCCAATTTACCCTGCTCATCATTCAGGACAATAATAGAGTGGGTGGTAACCTGTAAATCGGCAGTTTGTTTTGGATTTTCAGCTTTGTCACACACGCATTTTGCATTGTGGACGACAAAATATTTTCCGTCATGATCACTTTTAGAAGCTTTTTCTTCTTTTTTCTCCTCTTCCTCCTTTTTCTTTTCCTGATCTTGCTTCTGTTCGGCACTCTTTTGCTCTTCTACCGGATCGGGTGGTGGAGTCTCACCATTCATGGTATAAATTTCGTCCTTTGGCGGAGTCTGAAGAATGAATCCTGCATAAGGGATATCGGAAGTCTGCTGACCGGAGCCAGCCTGCTCATTATGATACTGTTTAAGCTTTGTCCAGTCTTTGATACCCAGTTTTTTAGCGATATCCTGCAGCGTTTCTCCGCTCTGAACGGTATATGGGATAGGTGCTGACATATTCTTATTTTGTTTCTATGGTGATGGTGTGCTGGTAATAAAATTTATCTTCTGCTTCAATACAAACCTGGGTTTCTGCTTTTTCCATCCTTCCGGTTTTACCCGTATAGCTGATGTTGTTCTGAAAGTCTGCATATAGAGGGAGATGCTCTTCGTCGAAGTTGACATAATAATCATGTTGATGAATGTATCTGATCAGATCATTCATAATATCCTGGGCATTTTCAATTTTAGGTTCAAAAGACAATGTGTTGTTTTCTTTTTGATATTGGGTTTCCCCTTTCCATTCTGAAGTCCCAATGGGTAAAACTCTCCAGGAAGTTTCATACTGCCTTTTAGGATTAAACTTCTGCATGCCATATTCCAGCATTTTGATAAAGTGAAGCTGTTTGATGAACTGGGTGAGTTTTTCATCAGTTTCAATGGCTCTAAAAAAATTCGTTTGGATGTGGTCGATACCTTCTCCACTGTAGATATCATAGATACTGATGTCTGCTTTTTGAATACGTTTTCTGATTTCCCCAAGGTTTTCAATGGAAAAACTGTATTTGTTTATCTTACAGGTTATGGGAAACAGAGCATCCATATACGTGTTGGATACCTCAAGAAATTTGGTGTCTATTTTCTGGCCATTGACCTTAAAATTCGATCTGTTGATTACTATTTCTTCACTGTCTTTTTTTCCGGGTTCTATGTACAGGGTGTAGGAGAGTAAGGCATCATGCTGCTCTCTCCCTATTTTTATAGTGCATTGATCCTGCACCGAATAGGTAGAAGTAGGGAAAAGATCTGTTGATGGTGAGGTCATGTTTAAATTTTTAATTTCAATTTTTGTGCTTTATTTTATGCTTTTTACCTTTTTAATTCAGGTCAAATACATTGCTCGCGTTCCATTGTCCGTTGATAAAAGCTCCCTTATACTGGCATTCCGGTCCTTTTTTGTCATTAATAACTACTGAGTGATACTGGAAACCATAAATTCTATATACTTTTTCATTATAAATAAGTTGTATTGTATCATGAATGGAAAAGCCTCCATCGTATTCAAATTCATTAGGTTCTTCAGCATCATTTAATATCTTATTCAGTATTGTTTTTCCTTTATCATCATTGAGCTGTACATTGATCTGATGAGGGTTTTCTGCTTGTTTTACTGCAAATATTAAAGATGTATGGACCTTCGGATTTTTTTCACATTCTGTTTTAAACTGATTATCTTTATTGTTCTGGGAAATAAAACCGTAAGCCGCATATCCGGACATAGCAATAATAATTAAACCTATTAAAAAATATATTTTCTTATTCATCAGGTTTATTCCGTCTATTATTTTCCTGCTTCAATTTTTATAATGTTATCATCTCCTATTTCCTGCGGTTCATTATTAATGGTGTATATGATATTTCTACCTTGATTCTTTGACATCATTTTAAAATCATTGATTCTATATGATGAATTATTAATTTTCAATTCATAATTTTTGTTGAGCCGGAACTGGGTTACATCTTTAAAAATAAGCTGTAAATAAACCGTTTTGTTCAAACTGTCATATTGCTTTTTTATCTCAATATTTTGATCATACGTTTTTATTTTTTTTTCTCCTTCAACTTCTGCTAGAGAAATAGTTTTGATAGGATCTTTATCATTCCAGTGATAAACATATATTTCATTTTTCAGATGTCTTTCCTGTGAACAGGCTATAAATGCGAATGAAATAAAATAAAGTATGAAAATTTTATAGCTAGTACATTTCAATATATCCATAATAATTACTTTTAAATGATTTAATATTTAGTCCAGGTTTTCCAATCATTTTTTGTACATCTGCATCATTTTCCCACCTTCCACCAAGTGTTAAATATTTACCCGTTTGAGGATCACGCCCCCAGGTGAATATTTTAAAGCTTACTGATGCTGCTTTTTCCAAATCTGAAGTAGGATTCTTATCAGCATCATAAAAAGTCAGCCCTCCTTCATAAACTACCCAATGTGAATCATTGAAAACATCAGCTAATGAACTATAGCTTGATTTATTATATATCATATCAGCATCTATCATCATAAGGATATGACGTCCTTTTTTGTGAAGGCCATCTATTACTAATAATTCCTCAAGATCGCTGTTGGAAAAATAATCATGAATTCTACCGGATAATATTCTTTTCTTGTTATTGATGTTATTGTAACTTAGTCCATGTGCTGTCGAATTGCTGAATCCGCCTACCTGTTTGCCCATTCTTGCAAGTATATCCGGCCAGTTTACTGCTTTAAGCATGTTCATCCTACCGCTTTCTTTTCCTTTATAAATTAAATTGGAAGTACTTTCTTTACTTCTTGTTGTTGCTAAAACCAACCAGTCTACTTCAAACATTCCCATGCCTTTAAAATCCTGACTCTTTTGAGGGTTTACATCATACATTTCAAGGGCCTGAGGATGTGGGGCTATTACATAACTGCCAATGGTACATTGTCCGGTTCTCAATAGATCTTTAACAATTTTCAAGTAAGAACTTGAACTTCTTTTAATAAGGACATTGTATAAGGCAGCCATTCCACATAGAGAACTGCTGGCCTGTTTTACTTTCCAAGGATCCTTAGCTCTTTCTTCTGCTTGTTTTTCAACCAGTTTTCTGTCAAAAAATCTAAATCTGTTATGGTGCCATACTTTTAGATATCCTTCTGATTCTTCATCATTGATGTATGCCATAATATGCAGTGTTCTTCCACAGATATCTTTTTCATCCAGGTAGAGACTGTATTCTTCGCCTGTTTTAGGAGAAGTATATTCTATCCATTTGTTCTTTGAAAGACTGTGATATTTAAATTTCCATTTGATCTTCTTTTTATCTTTTGGGGGAAGATTGGTATAAGTATCTGCTCTAAACTTATAGGTCTTTCCAAACACAGCTCCGTCCTGGTTAAAGTTTTTTCCGGTACCGTCATTATCTGAACCTTTTTCCAAAGGAGTCAGAAGCTTGATGCTTTTGATCTGTGTAGGCTCAATGCCTTTACGTTTGGTGTCTTTTTTTATGTCAAATTCTACTCCTGCCATATCAGTGTTAATTTAGGGGTTAAGCATGGCTATCTTTTGTTAAAACTCAGGCTAAAATATTTTCCTTTCTGTTCATAAAGAAAAGACATCAACTGGTCTTTTTCTCCTTTTATGATATATACATATTGTTCCGAATTTCGATGAAATCCTGTCTCATTGATTTTCTTCAGTATAGAATTCAAACCTTGTAACGTAATATCTGATCCTGGTATTTTAATAATACAGGATTCCTGAGTCTGATTTATTACAGTTAAAGAGTTAAGATCTGTCGCTTTTGTGTTCGGGATATTTAAATTTTTTATTTTAAAATTGTCTTCATCTAAATCATATTCAATAAGGATGTCATCAGCCTTAGGCTCGCCGTCAAAATCTCCGGGAGCATTATAAAAAGTGATATTACCTGCAGAGGTTGGAAGGCTTTGCCCAGCTATGTATTTTTGTGCTTCCTCTTTGGTAAGACCTGCAATATGGCTGTTAATAGAATCTGTGACCTTTTTAGAGTCTTGTATATCCTCTTCTGCAAAGTCGTTGATCTTTTGTATTCCATTGATATTATCCTGAAAACTGAATACGTAATTGCCATAGACATCATTGATAGACGTATATTTTATTTCCATGTTTTTTGCAGGGAGATGTTTCATACATGAGGTAAAATTAATTAATAATAGGAGTGTTAAAAGATAAGGTCTCATAATTCTATGTCGATTACTACGGTGAATGGCTGATATTTAGATTTATCAGTCGAATTTTTAAAATGTTGCAGGCAGAACATAGCCACTAAGCCAGGAATCCACTGCTTTTTCATCCCGCTGGCTCCTCCGTCTTCCCATCCGGCACCGAAGGTATCCAGAAAAGAGACTTTGTCTATTTCGATTTCAATTTTTTTGCTGACCTGATATTCAAATAGTTTATAACTTGCTATACAACCCTGAATTCCTCCTACAAAAGTTGCGATTTCATTGACCCATGGATTTAGACCTTCTTCTGCCGAATAGTAAGGCAGTTTTGTAGAAAACTGATACACTTTGGTTGGGCTTTCACTGATGTATTTTTTCTCTCTGTAGCGTTTTTCAAGCTCTGCTTTTAAGGCAGTAATAAAAGTGGTTTTAAATCTGTCCGAGTCTTTTACCTCGTTAGAAGGATTGGAGCCTGCTGCAAAAGTGAAAGGTTGCCCTCCTCCCGTGAAAAAGTGATCCGCAATAATTCTTCCGTTTTTTCCAAAGCCATCTTCTATATCAGAAAAACCAACTAATATAGTCTTTAACTCAGCTTTAAGATAAGCCTCAGAATATGATTTGGTAAGGTTTACATTAAAAACATCATATTTAGTCATTCCGTTTGCCTTCATTAAAGCTTCGGATGGTGCATCTCCATACATCCAGTCGTAACCTCTGTCACCTCTGCTATTGACAATGACCGTCTTTCCATTTTCATTGATCCAGTATCCCTTTTTTACAACTCCACGGTCTATAAGTATTTTTTTATCTTCAGGATCGGCTTCACTTTCCCTCCCAAACCCCTGCATGATCGCTCTTTTCTGGCTGGAAAGTTCCAGATTCTGCTGCGTTGCCTCAATAATCACTTCTCCGGATTCTTCATGAGAAACCTTGCTTAGAGAGGTGTAATTATTCGTAACCTGTACGTTGATATTGTTTGCTTTTTTTACAATGGCCATATCAAGACTTTTAGTGGCTGTTGCCCTGTTCGCCGCTTTGTGATTTTACCGTTTTTTCACTTTGTAAAATCATATTTTCTTTCGTGCTTACAACCGTTACCTTTTCAGCATAAGAATCACTTTTCTTAGCCTGGATATTTCTTTCGTTTTCGGAAATTTCCGTTCTCATATCAGAAGATTCGTGGATGTTTCCGGTGGCGGTCTGCATAAGATCTTTCCCTGCAGTATCAATCATATTTACTCTTGCATTGGAAACAATATTTACGTTAGCTGTGGAGAACATACTGTTTCCTGCAATAGAAGTGATGTCGTGTCCTGCGGTCATCTTGATATTCTTACCGGCAGTGAAAGTCATATCTTTCGGTGCGTTTACAGCAATATTTCCTTTTCCGTCCATAAAGTAAGTGTTTCCACTTGGGTCTTCAATAAAAATACTGCCTTCAGCATCATTAAAAATAACTTTATTTCCGCTGCGGGTTTGTATGGATTTGATATGGTTATTGACACCCCCGCCTAAACCTACCGCTCCATGGAACATTCCTCCCATAGCAAAAGGGAAATCCGGATGATGGTATTCAAAACCTACCATAACCTGATCTCCGACTTCCGGAACAGCTACAAAACCTCTGTTTTGGGTGATAGCATCAGTTCCTCCTGCGTCAGGGCTCATCATTCGGATGAAATGGGTGGTATCATGTAACTGCCAGTCAAATTGCACCTGTATTCTACCCTGATTCAAGGGATCGGTATTGGAAATCACAGTGGCGATCTGAGGCTCTGCTTGCGGATGCTGAAATTCCGGAGTAGGAATATATCCTGTTCCTTCTGCGATTGCTTCAAATGATCCGATGTAGTAACCCCGTGTATTGACTTCATGGGAAACTTCTGTGATCATAAGTTTAGTAAAATAAGACGTCTGGTTGGTGTTTGGTTTTCTCATTTCGATGTCTGCAATACAACCGGGATGCAGAAAAGGAACCGTCGTATTTCCGGAAACCGTAAAAACTTCTACAGCAGCACTTCCTGCCGCACTTTGCTGGACATCATCTACATTTAAAGACATATTTGCATTCACGGGAGAAGGATTCAGTGATCGGGTTTTATAAATACTGTCATTAAGTTCATAGGCCTTTGACGCAAGCTGTCCCAAATGTTTGATATTGGCTATTGAACTAAGCAGCTTTTCATGTTTACTGCTGTTGTATCCGTAAAATTCCGGTTTTGTATGCACCGCTTTTAGTTCAATGCAGATATCACTTACATTACTTCCGTAAATAAGCTTGATGGGTTGCTCACCTGGTGGCAATTTCCCAAAGTGCAGAACTTCACCATCATAATAGAACTGTTCTCCATAGGTTTCCGCCAGTCTTGCCAGATAGTTATAATGCGTTTCCTTATATTGTGCGCTGTAATTGATGTAGCTTTGATTTTTTGAGTCTACTTTGAAATCATATTTGCCGGAGCCTAAAGCTTCCTTGATCACTCTGTCAGCAATAATCGATGTATTGACTGACTGATCCCCTCCAAAACTCTGTGTGTGGGGAGCAGAATCCATCAGAATGGTCGGGCTTTTACCTTTCAGAACAATATTTCCCAGACTCATTTCTTCCTGGCTGAATGCTACCTGAGTGATCAGTCCCACGAAAGTTCTTTCAGGGCTCTCATTTTCCGCATCTTTATATTTAAAAACGACAGTTAAACGTTTTCCTAAGAACTGTTGAGCTTCTTCCAGATTATAATCCTGATGGTTTTCCAGGCTGTCATGAGCGAGTGTAAGTTCGAAAAGATGGTGTTTTCTTATGCTTTGCCGTAAACGGAAATGCTTGAAATGCCTGATGATTTTGCCTTCAATAACAATATCCAGCTTTATCACCCGTTGCACCCCTGCAATATGATTTTCAGCAATTTTATCTGCATTGCTAGTCTTTTTTTTCATTATTTGGTTTGTGATTATATCACCAAAATTAGAAATACTTTGCGATAATTAAGCAATATAGATTGTTAAAATTTTAGAATCATAATATAAGTGCCGTTGGGTTAGGTAAAATATAATTCATTAAATGAGTTGAATTGAATTCTAACCATATTGATATTGAAAGTAAAAAAAGAAAATAATTCCGGCTTTTGAAGGGTTAATGGTTAAAATATAAATATCATTTTTTTTAATTGAGAATGATGTTTTTTAGATTTAAAATCAAAATGCAATGTCTTTTATAAAAAGGTCATTGTGAATTATAAATAAATAAGCTGCGTTTTTAAAACCTTTCTTCCCAGACTTTCCAGAATACGTTTATAATTCTCAATTTGCTGCTTATTCTTTTCCGTTTCTTCACCTGTTTTAAAATCTACAATTACATAACCTTCTTCACTCTTCAGGATTCGGTCGGGCCTGAAAATATGACTTTGTCCTCTTTCCGAGATCATAATATCCTTCTCATTGATTACTTCCCATTTTTCATCAAAAAATTCAGCATACTTTCTGATAATCTGAACTAAAGTTTCCTCGATCTCATTTTTCTCTTCCAATGTGATCTGTCCGTCCAGAACATAGCTTTCCAGAACTTTGGCTGTATCTTTCTCCGTATTGATTTTCGAAAGTAACTCATGGACGAAAAGCCCGATCCTTACTTTCTCGTTTCGTACCTGATAATTTTTGGAAGGAGTTGCAATCTTTATAGACGCTCTGTTTTCATTAATATTTTTAAGGTTCTGAATAGCCTTGGTCTTAAATAACGATATTCTATCCCTAGAATGTTTTTTCAGCATTTCCGGATGCACTTCATACAGATCGAATTCATCAGATCCTTCCGTATTTTTTGCGTTGAAAAATTCAAGGAGCTCCAGATTATTGGATGTTTTATTTGCTTTCTGAAGATAGAAAAATAGCTGCTCAACAGGACGGGTAGTTGCTACATACTGAAGACACAATCTGTCGATCAGGTTTTTATAGGAATTCTTTTTATTAAATGCCTCGATTTCCTCATCATAGACTTCAAGGTTTTTGCTGAACTGATTGATGTTGACTGATTTCAATGCATCGTCATTATTGGTATCAAACCAGTTAGTGAATTCGCTGTCCCGGTTTTTATTCATCATCGGGATAAATACAATTGGGAATTCCAGTCCTTTCGATTTGTGAATCGTCATAATCTGCACGGCATCAATATTTTCCGAAGCCTGAATCGTATAAGCTGAAGCCTCTTCATCCCAGTATTTCAAAAATTCTTTCGTGCTGGCTCCTGCATTTTGTGTGAAATTGAAAAGCATTTCAAGGAAATTCAGGAGAAAATCTGTTTCCTTATTTTCCACAGCGAATTCATTGATGTAGTATTCCACAAAATTATACAGATTGAATCTTGGGAAATTATCCTGTTTCAATTTCAGGGAATAGGTATTCTGAATGAACTGAAGTACTTCTTCATGCGTTTCTATATCCAGAATTTCCTTCATTTCCAATGTGAAATCTGCCATATGAATTCTTCCCAGAGCATTCAGATAATACATCATCATGATCAGATTGGGCTTGTTCTTAGGATTGATTTCCCACCGTAGAAATTCAATAACCGCTTTTAAAGTATTGGAAAGTTCCAGTGTCAGACCTTTGTCGGAAATTGTTTTAATATTTGTTTCCTCCCCACGGTAATTCACTTTTAAGTTCCCCAGTTTTTGAGAATAGCTGAAAATATCAAAGTTGCCACGACATAAGATCGTAATATCAGAAAATTTAAAACCATTATCCAGGCTTTCCTGAATATCCTTCCTCATTTTTTCCGAAGTATCATTGTAAAAATCCTCATTCGTAAGATTGTCGATCAGGCTTACCTTTACGCGGCCTTCGATCAGGGATCTTGAGCTTTGTTCAGCATCTTCTCCGAAAATATTCCGGTGTTCATCTTCCAGACCTTCTGAATGATACCGGTACAGCTCATTATTGAACTGTACAATATTTTTAGCACTTCGCCAGTTATCCTTTAAAACAAGAAGAGCTGCTTCCTTTGGAGAAAACTCTTTCTTGTTAATAATATCCAGCATCAGCTTGCTTTCCCCACCCCGGAATCTGTAGATACTCTGTTTGGGATCTCCTACAAGCGTAAAAGAAGTATTTTCCGTAGAAACGCTGTGATCGCGCAACGGAACAAAATTCTGCCACTGCAGTTCCGAAGTATCCTGGAACTCATCAAAGAAATAATGCTGAAACTGTGAACCTACCTTTTCATAAATAAAGGCTGACGGTTCGTTTTTAAGATTTTCATTGATCAGGATATTAAATTTTGAGAGCAGGACAAGATCATTCTCTTCCTCAATTTTTTTTAACTCATCCTGAATGTCTTTATTCACTTTCAACGGAAGAAGCGCAGACAGGATCTTTTCCTTCTTCTGGGTTTCAATATATAAAAGAATCAGCTGCATTCTGTTATCAAGAAGCTGATCCAGGATCTCAAAGATCTCAGGTTCCTTACTTTTAGATTTTGAAGAGGCTCCCTTTCTGTAATTGTTGACTACAGATTCTTCAAGCGTTGTGGGAAACGGAAACCCGGGCCTTTTCTGATTGTAAAAATCCTGAACCTTGGTAAAAAAACCTCCAATCCCGTTTTTACCCTGTGCAAAATCTTCGATGTCAATATTTTTGGACCGGAACAGATCAATAGATTGAGCAGCAAGTTCAGCAGACCGCTTTTTATTCTGAACGATTTCTTTTCTGAGCGTATTTTTTATAGTCTCGTAATTCGTATCATCAAAGCTTTTGTTGCTTTTCAGATGTTCGTAGTGAATATCTTTTACAAACTCCTTAGCAGAATCATAAAGGTTTTTATTAAGATTGATCCTTTCATTGTTTTCCAGGCTGTAATCTACATAATCCATAAAAGAATTAGAGATATTTTCGTTCTCACCAATCTGGTCCAGCATTTTATCTACAGCTTCGATCAGAAACGGTTCAGCCTCGATTTCAAGATTGAAATTTTTTGCTAAACCCAGTTCGTATGAGAAACTCCTCACCAGCCTTGAATTAAAACGGTCAATCGTTCCGATGTTCAGCGTTGAATAATTGTGAAGTACATAATCCAGTAATTTTTTGGAACGGCTATGGAGCTCATCAATCGTTATTTTCAGTCCATCAGCCTCAAATGCTTTCTGAATGTTTTTCAGATCGCTGTTTTCCGCAAAATTGTCCGCAGAAAAATTCCCCAGCCAGGATAGAATTCTCTCCTTCATCTCGTTAGCCGCTTTGTTGGTAAAGGTAAGCGCGAGAATATTCCTGATCGACTGCTGCTGATTGGGATAGCGGAGACAGATCATCAAAAGCCTCTGGACTAGGGCATATGTTTTCCCCGACCCGGCTGAAGCATTGATCACTGTATAAGAATTTTGCATTGCTGAATTTAGAATTGAGACTGCAAGTTAGCTAATTTTTAAGTGAAATTTTAACAATTCAGAGTGGTGATTTAACAGTTTACTGAGCAAAAATCAAAAAGAAATCCTAAAACACGTTAACTGTGGTTAAACTTACCATTTAATTTAAAAATAATTTTAGATTTGCTCTATAAAAAACTGTCCGTGAAATTTAAACTACTCTTTTTTTTAACCACCCTTTTTTTCGTTAATACTCATGCCCAGAATTATATTTTTGGAAAAGTAATCTCTGAGGGCAGGTCAGAAATTCCAGATGTAACTGTAATTAATATCAGAACTGATGAAAGAACGGTTACCAACCGGGACGGGCACTTTATGGTTTCCGGAAGAGCAGGGGATGAGCTTCGCTTTGTAAAGGCAGGCTACGAACGCCTCGTTAAAAAAGTTTCTAAGGAAAATATAGAATCTCCCATTAATATCACTTTAGAAAGAGCCACCATATTGATTCCCGAAGTAGAAATCAAGCAAGGAATTACCGGGGATCTTAAGGTTGATGCCAAAAACCTTAACAGACCTAAAAAGGTAGAAAAGCTGATAAAAGATATTGACGGGTATATTGCGCAGAAATCAGATCCAAGAATACTGGCAGCAAAACCCGGAGAATTTGTACAGCCGAAAGGAGAGGGCTTTTCTATCGGGAAAGTGAAAAACAAGTGGGATGATATTGACTTGGGCAATTATCTGAAAACAGCTCTTGGTGAGGAATATTTTACGGATTTAAAAATCGAAAAGTCTCAGATAGATCATTTTATAAGCTATGTTCTCGCAGGCGGTTTTGAAAGGAAAGCTATCCTGAAATATGGTTTCTGCAGTGATGTTGACCTCTACAGGTTTCAGCGTTTTGTGCTGACGAGAATTTCCTCTTACCGCGCCCCACAGACTCAAAGATAAGCAGGAATGAGAACTTATATCAAAAACAGCCTTTACGTAATTCCGTTTTTTGTCACGACAGAAATTTTAGCCCAACAGCAGATCGCAGGAATAGTTACAGATAACAGCAAAAAAAATATAAACCCTGTTTTAATTATCAATATTTCCAACAGGAAAAGCACATTGAGTGATACTTCGGGGAACTTTACGATAGAAGCATCGGAAAATGATGAACTTAGATTTGTAAAAGAAGGGTATTACCGTTTCGATAAAAAAATAAGGAAAGAAGATTTCAGTTCTCCTCTGATGATAAGCCTTGACAAAACTGAAATAGAGATCCCCGAAGTAAAAATTGCCTATAAACCTACCGGTAACCTGGAGCGGGATAACATGCATCTTAATGAATCCAGAAAAGTGGTTTCTTTAAGATCAGAGTTGGATGATTATATGAAAAGTCCGCTGAATGAAGCTTTACCGGATAATACGGTTTCGAGAACCTTCAAACCTGATTATAATGCGGGGCACGTAAGCATTTTAGGAGTTTTGGATGCTGCTGTAGGACTGTTCAAAAAAGCGACAGAACTTAAAATCACCAAAGCCAATTTTACGGAAACACAGGATTTTCTTAAAAGAATCAAGCAAGAAATAGACTTACAGTTTCTGAGAAAATATGGTATGGATGAAGAGCAGATAGATCATTTTTTAATCTATGCCAATGATACCCGTATGATGGCAAAAAAATACAGGAAAAACTTTAAGGTTGATATTATAGGATATGAATTAAAGGTAGCCTTTGCAGAATATAAGAAAACCCATAAACTGGACAATATTTAATCTTAGGAATAAAAACATGAACTTTACAGGTGGAAATATAAGCATTAATGACTGGAAGAAAGTTTCGTTTCTCCTTGTTTTTATGTTCAATATTTACTTCTCACAGCAGACAGTTACGGGCCGTATTACCGATGACAGTGGCGAAAACCTGAGTTCAGTGATTGTTATCAACATGTCTACTGACCAAAAAACGTATTCCAATTCCACGGGAATGTTCTCTATTGAAGCCAATCCAAATGATGAACTGAGATTTGTAAAAGCAGATTTCAGAAGGGTTTCTGCCAACGTTCCGGCTAATGGATTCAGTGCCCAGCTTTTGGTTGTTTTGATTCCGATCCCAAAAGAAATTGAAGAAGTAAAGGTAGTTAAAAAACCGACCGGTGACTTTGAAACGGATTCCAGGCTGGCTTCAAAAGTAGATAAAGGTGAGATTATACGACAAGCAGTAGGCTTACCCCAACCCGTTGGGAAAATGAGGGAAAAACCGGCAGAAGTAAAGCAGGTGCTTATTCCGATACTTTTAGGGAGCTTGGATGTACAGGGAGCTTATGATCTGATCAGCGGAAAAGCAAGGCGCCAGAAAAGACAATACAGGTATGATGATCTGCAGGAACATATTGCATGGGTAAGAAACAGAGTGGATAATGAATACTTTACTCAGGCGGGAATCCCGGAAGAAAGAATTTCAGAATTTATACAGTATTCCTTTGAGGCTAAGCCCCAGATGCGCACTTATGTAAAAGCAAAAAATTTATCCGGAGTATTATTGAGAATGGAAGAAACCATGCCTGTTTATCTGGAAAGATTAAAGCAGAAAAAAATACAGGAATAATGTTAAGAAATTCTTAAAATTCGGAATAGAAATTGATGTACTGTTACTTAAATTAATCCATCACAATTTTTATGAATAAAAATATTATTGCAGTAGCAGTCGGAGCACTGGGATTTGTCCTTGGGCTTGGCTTTTTAGGAAATGCCATTAAAAACAGAAATAAATCTGAAAACACTATTTCCGTAACAGGATTGGGGACTAAGCAATTTACTTCTGATCTGATTACGTGGTCCGGAAGTTTTTCCAAGAATAATTCCGATTTAAAAGCGGCTTATGATGAGCTAGCCATAGATAGAAAGGTAATCAATGATTATCTTGTCTCAAAGGGCATCAAACAGAATGAGATCGTGTTTTCTTCTGTAGATATACAAAAACAGTTCAGAAGCTATAATGATTCTAACGGAAACTATGTGCAGGGTGAGTTTTCAGGCTACAACCTTACCCAGAAGGTTTCTATTGAAAGCAAAGAGGTTGTAAAGATAGAAAACCTTTCCAGAAATATCACGGAGATTATTAACCGCGGTATTGAATTTACTTCTTCGGCACCGTCATATTTTTATACTAAACTGGCCACAGTAAAACAGGAAATGATCGCCAGTGCAACCAAAGATGCTAAAGAAAGAGCTGAGAAAATTGCAGAAAACTCAGGAAGCAGCCTGGGAAATCTTAAAAAGGCTACTATGGGTGTGATCCAAATTACCGAGCCAAATTCCAATGAAGATTATTCCTACGGTGGAACATTCAATACTTCTTCCAAAGAAAAAGAAGCCAATATTACGATAAAACTGGAATACGAAGTCAACTAAAAACCTCTGTAAATAACCGTCTATCTATTCCCCTCCTCCGGAGGATTGGCAGATCGAAGATCTGACGGGGTGGTCAAAAAAATAAACCGCAGGAGAATTTCCGGCGGTTTTTATATTTTAATGATACACAACATCATAAATTTCATCTTTTACCCGTTTCAGATCTTCAGGTGTATAATTGGCCAGCAGCCAAAGATCAAGAGGCTTTTTTCCTTCACCATAACTTGGCTGTACATACATTTCATCGATCAGGGTAAATCCGTTTTTCTGATAGAAAGCATATCGTCTTTTCGCATCGTCACCCAAATGATCAGGTTCTATTTCTAAAATAATCCTCGGATAATTTTTAAACAGATATCCGGTAATATGTGATCCCAGTTTCTGGCTTCTGAATGCCTCAAAAACTTCAAAATGTTCTACAAAAACATATGAACTCAGTTCCCAGATAATAAGATAGCCAATAGCCTGGGACTCATGAAGCACTGAAATTACTTTCACATGAGGATTTGAAAATAAAGTGGTAAATTGTTTCCAGTCCCTTTGCTCATCTGTGGGGAAAGTGCTGGAGTAAGACGTATAGATGTCCCGAACTCTATAGTCTTCGGCAGAAGTTATCGGTAAAAATTCCATAATTATAAATCAAAAACGCTAGGTCTTCTTGTAATAAAAATATCTTTGATCCAAAGCGTGAACGCCAGTCCAAGATAGATCAGAAAGAAAAAACCGGCAGTTGCAAAAGTAGAATAGATGAAGAAGACCCTTAATTTCGATACCGGGATCCCCAGTTTAGCTCCTGTTCTCGTAAGGACACCAAACCATTCTCTTTCCATTTTGTGGCGGATATTATCAAACATTTGAAGATTCTTTTAAAAGTTTAAATCCAATACTGCAATTTAAGCAATTTTTTTCTTCACACGAGGTTTTATGATGATAAATAAGGCTCTGGCTTTCCAGCGCGTTTTTAACCCTGAGCCCAAGCTTTTTCCACCCGGAGGTTATAGAATTTTTTTCAGGGGTAATGTTTCTGTACAGTCCCAGTATCTCCTCTGCAATTTCCTCATTATGGTATTTGTGGTAAGTATATTTTAAAGGAAGCACAGTATTTAAGATGACCAGTTCAATGAAATCCCTGCTCAATGTTTTAGGCTGGAATTTTGAAACAGTTCCAAAATTAAAATGAAAATCCCAATATTCTGAAGCTTTTACCGGCGCAAAGACTTCGTACAGTTTGTCTATGCTATCAGCTTTAATGATCTTTGAAAACAGATTCTGATGCCTGTAATAAAGATCTGCCAGCTGTGAAAGACGGATCGTGGGGAAGTTTGGAGGACGAAGCCTTAAAAACTTCGGATGTAATGTCAGATCCGGGATGCTGAATTTTTTTCTGATGAATTCAAATTCCCTTTTCCACATTGCTGTTTTTTCATCTTTTGGATGGTTTAGCCACCCTGAGATACCAAATAATAAGGCTTCAATCTGTGATTCATTCTGGCGGATTTTGTTGACGACACTGAAATCTATAGACTCCGCAATCTGTCTGAATATGTGAGCATTTATTTTTAATCCGAAAGAGTAGGCCAGGCTGTGAAAAAGTACCGCTTCAAAATTGTTCTTATACTTTTCTAAGTTTTTTTCCAGTTCCTGAGATTTTTCATCCAGCTTTTTAAGAACGTTGGCTTCGTGAAAATGAAGAGGGATTTTATTGGGATCAAAAATATTTTCGCAGGGAATAAACTGAGTCCCATTGATCATTTTTTCGTATTTCCAGAGAATATTCTGATCAATATGATCTTTCAGTTCCAGAGTGGGAATATTTTTAGAGATGAGGTCGGTGATCTCAATGTCATTCTGATAAACAACATGAAGGATAACATTTTGGTAATTAGGATCCTGAGAATGATTATGGAATACCCAGTCGGAGGCGCGAAGGTGCAGCTCGATATTTCCGGCAATAACCAGGTCTTTTGTTTTAATTTTTGCATCAAGAAAATCAGGCCCTGCATTTGTATTCCATTTTCCAAAGCTGATAATCTCAACGGAATGCCCTTCAATATCCCTGAAGTTGTAATGTTTGAAAACCTTATAGTTCCAAAGATATTGAAGCAGTTTTTCCGTCATAGTGACGATAAATATAATGGAAATATTATACTTTCGCCGGCTCTTTTTTGAAGTTTTCTATAGTCGTTCTATACATTTCCTCATATATTGGAAGAATGTTTTTCAAATCGAATTTTATAGCCTGATCTTTCGCATTTTTTTTCATTTTGGCTAAAAGCTCATCATTGCTTAGCAGCTTGATAGTGTAATTGCTCATAGCCTCTACATTTCCGATTTCAGCTAAGAATCCTGTCTCTCCCTGGATATTTACTTCAGGAATTCCGCCCGCATTGGAGCTGATTACAGGTGTATAAGCGGCCATAGCCTCAAGAGCGGCCAGACCGAAACTTTCCTGCTCGGAAGGAAGTAAGAATACATCAGACAGCTGCAGAATCTTATACAGATCATTCACTTTCCCTAACAGACGGATTTTTGAAATAAGCTCAGGATTTTCTTCCAGAAACTGATTCACTTTTTCCATATCAGGTCCCTCGCCGATGATAATCAGTTTGGATTTTACCTTTTTTTCAACGCTCTTGAAGATCTGAAGAACTTCTTCCACACGTTTTACAGGACGAAGGTTAGAAACATGGATCAAAATTTTCTCGTCAGGATTGGCAAACTGGGTTCTCTGGCATTCCGTGCAGTCATCAAATTCAGAATTGTCAATAAAATTGGTTATCACCTGGATTTCCTTCTTAATATTGAAAAACTGCAGTGTATCTTTTTTCAGACTTTCAGAAACCGAAGTAATAGCATCTGATTGATTGATCGAAAATTCTACAGCGTGCTTATAGCTTGGGTGCTGCCCTACAAGGGTAATATCTGTTCCGTGCAGCGTGGTCACCAATGGAATATCATTATTATCCTCTTTCAGCATCTGCTTGGCTGTAAATGCAGCATAGGCATAGGGAATGGCATAATGGGCATGTAGCAGATCAAGCTTATAAAGATTTACTACACGATAGATCATCGAGCTTAATGCAATATCATAAGGCTGATACTGGAAAAGCGGGTAGGTTTGTACATTCACCCTGTGAAAGAAAATATTCGGGTTGGTAATGTCTAGCCTTGCGGGTAGTGCAGAGCTTATAAAATGAACCTCATAGCCTTTATTGGCCAGAGACATCCCGAGCTCTGTTGCTACGATTCCGCTTCCGCCGTATGTTGGATAGCAAAGTATGCCTATTTTCATTAGATTATTGTTGTTTTGGTGTTGTAAAAACTGTTGTATTCATGTTTGAAGCAGAAGCCGGAACACTGTCGATTCCCATACCTGCTTTCAGCTGGTCATTGACCAGAACAGGCAGTCTGCCCCATATTTTTGTTTTTCCTTGCAGAGCATTGGCTGCAGCCGTCATAGAATCATCATTATTTTCGTAAGCGACAAGGACGGTAGATACTTTTGTGATATCAATGTCTTTTAAAGCGTAAGCACTTCCGAAAACATTTAAGATAAGGTTTTGGTTTTTGGTGAGCTCAGCAAGGACTCTTTTTGATTCTGCTGAAATTTTATAGGGTTTATATGCTGTTGAATTATCCTTGTGGAATCCTACGATTACTGTGGATCCTGCAGGAATTGTATTAATCTCGTTTGCTTTTTTGATCATAATATTTGGTCCCAGCTGATTAGCAAAAGTTTGATGTGGAGCTTCTTCCAGCGGAACATAATAAACCTGCTTTCCGGTGATAGGAAGCAGTTTCTGGTCATCTTTTAATAAAGTCAGTGCATTCGCGTAAAGATTCTGTATCAATGTCTTGTGAGAATCATTGTTAAGGTCGCTGTTGATATTTTCGGGGTTTTTTGGAGTGTATTGATTAAGACCCAAAAAATATTTTGTAAGTAAAATTTTCTTGACACTTTCTTCCACTCTTGATTGTGGAATTTCACCGTTTTCAATAGCTTTCTGAATTAATTTCTTTCCTTCCGAAACTCCCTGGGAGAAAAGCATAATATCATTTCCAGCTTTAAAAGCAAGGGCATCCAGTTGGCCCGGCTTATACTTATTGGCTACGGCTCCCATATTCAGAGCATCAGTAATGATTAATCCTTTGTAGCCTAGCTTGTCTTTTAATACGCCTGTAATAATATTTTTAGAAACTGAGGCAGGAATTCCTTTGCCGGATTCAAGGCTTGGGACATATAAGTGAGCTACCATCACACCGCCGATCCCTTTATTCATTAAGGCTTTAAAAGGCGCCAACTCAACGGTATTTAACCTGTCTAAACTATGTGAAACAACAGGCAGGTCCAGATGCGAATCTGTACTGGTATCACCGTGTCCAGGAAAATGTTTGATAGCCGCAAGAATCATATTATCCTGAAGGCCGTTGGAATAGGATAAAGCAGAACTAATCACATTATCTACTTCTGAACCGAAGCTTCTGTTTCCGATAATAGGATTATCCGGATTGGTATTCACATCAACAACCGGTGCGAAATCCCAGTTGATTCCCATTCTGTGGCAGTCTTCTGCTATTTTGGCGGACATCTGATAAATAAGGCTTTTATCCTGGATGGCTCCAAGGGTCATAGCCCAGGGAAATTTATGTGCTGTGGCGATTCTTTGGAACAGTCCCCATTCTGCATCCATTCCAATCATCATCGGAATTTTTGATTTCTGCTGAAATTCATTAACCAGGTTGATTTCTCTGGCAGCATCGTCCTGCATTAAAATTAATCCTCCAATCTTATCATTAACCACAATATTTCTGATCTGGTTAATATAGTCTTCACCTTTATTTGTGTAAAGCGCTACAATAAACAGCTGGCCCAGCTTTTCATCCTGAGAAAGCGATCTGTAGGTTTTGTTTACCCAATGATGAGCCTTTTTCAAGTCTTCTTCGGAAATGTTTTTAGGCTGGTACTGAGCTTGGGCTGTAAAGCTTATTAATGAAAAAATAAAGAGGGAAGTATATAACAATTTCTTCATGATCTTTTGAATAAGAACAAAAATACAATTAAAAAAATGATGAAAACAAAGTTTTTGCAATTTTTGGTATATGATTTGAATACGCTTTATAAATAATAACTAAACTTTTCTAAAAATGAAAAAAATACTTCTCTTTTTATTCCTGGGCGCTGTAGGTTTTACTGCTTATAGCTGTGACAATAATGACGATGATGTTGTTGTACAAAATCCAGTGGACTACGATACCTACTCAACAGCCTATGATATTAGCCCAAGCTTTACCAGAGTAAATGATAACCTTTACAGATTCAGTGATGATTTTAACAGCCCGTTAGTAGAATCTGATGTAGTGCTTATTTATATGCAAAATGGTACAGATGGCGGCGCACCGGTTTGGAAACTGCTTCCGTACACTTATTATGTAGGAAATGTAACAAACGATGCTGTAGATTACTTGTTTGATTTCAGCAAATTTGGAATTACGATTAATATAAATTCTACACCTACTTTTAGCTTAACAGCTAATCCTAGTTATTACCAGGGGAAAAACTTCAGAGTAGTAGTGATTCCTGCTAAAACAGGAAAGAGTGCAAAAGCAGCAGTTAATTATGAAGATTACAACAGCGTAATTAAATATTACAATATTGACGAGTCTAAAATTCAGACCAAAGTCACTAAATAAGAATATCTTTTCAGTTTTTTATAATTATTAAAAAAGCTCCGGGAGAAATTCCGGAGCTTTTATTGTATTTAGCCTTTGTTCAGGATAAGGTAATGTCGTCAAGAAGACTGCCAGAAGTTTGGAATTATTGTGTGCAAAAACATTATTTGTAAGACTGTTTTATTCTCTTAATAAACCATCCAGAGGCAACGTTTGAGTAGTGTCCTTGTCAGGGTTTTAAACCTTGATAGGGATTCATGCCCTTACTCTTTCAGCTATCAGTCCTTTTTAGTGTAGAGAAAATTATAGAAAGAAAAGAAATCGCTAAAAAAAGCTCCAGAATTTTCTGAAGCTTTTTTATTTAGTTATCATTGTCATCCAGGAGATGGCCAAAGAAGTCTTTTTTTGTTTTTAAATAGCCCTTACTCATCTCATTAGCAGGAATCTGTAAAGGAACCCTGGAGTTGAGGTTAATATTACTGTTGACCACATATTTTACCTTTTCAGGGTTGTTGGTCAGAAGGTTAATATCTTTTACCTCTAAAAGGTTAAGGATTTCAATAGCTACTCCAAAGTTTCTGTCATCTGCTGGAAGTCCAAGCTCTAAATTGGCCTGAACGGTATCAAAACCTTTTTCCTGCAGTGAATATGCTTTCAGTTTATTGATAATCCCGATATTTCTTCCTTCCTGACGGAGATAAACAATAATTCCTCCGTGCTCTTGGGTATATTTCATTGCGGCATCCAGTTGCTGCCCGCATTCACATTTTTTTGAATGGAAAACTTCTCCGGTAATGCATTCAGAATGGAAACGTACGTTCACCGGTTTTGAAAAATCTGTATTTTCTGCTACGATGGCCATGTGTGGCATCCAGTCGTTTTCGTTTTCAGAGAAAGCGATCATTCGGAAAGAGCCGTGCTCTGTAGGAACATTGGCTTCTGCCTGAATTTTAATCATTAATAGTGGTTAGTTTTTAATTTCCTTTTAAAGAATCTTCGATTACAGAAATATTGGTTTTTAGACGGACCAGGTATCTGTTAAGAACTTCATCATCATCTTTGTCAAGCTGCTGTCTGAGTTTCTGAATTTTCTTGTATGATTTTTCGAAGCTTTTAATGGCTCTGCCCTTTCCCGGCGAATTGTTGGCATCAATGGCATATAAATAATTCTGAAGGCTGTATTTCAAGCTTGTCACTTCATCATTCAAACTGTTGTTCTTAAACTTTGGAAAAGTAGAAATCAGATTTGAAATTTCAGAAGCGTTTACATTTTCTTTGATATTGATATCAAAGCCTTTTTTTGCCCCTCTGTCGGAATCAGAACCTTTAGTTTCGCTATAAAAATTATTTGACAACGGGGAAAGATTAAGCTTCTCCGTAGCGCAGGAAGTTGTGATTAATAGTAGTACTCCAAAAAAAAATAGTTTTCTCATTTCTGTTGCCCCTTTTGATAAAGGATCGGGTTAAGACTATCATCGTTATACATTTTCATTTGTTTGTATACTTTCATCTTAACATTACCGCATTCAATATCAGTAAGCAACTGATTAATAGAAGTTGACAGGTCTTCTTTCTGAGTAAGCAGTACATCCAGTTTAGCCTGGCAGTTGGCACGGTGCTCTTCAGAAGCGGATTCCCTATTGGCCTCTAATGACATATGATAAACCTTTAATGCAAGAATTGATAATCTGTCTACAGCCCAAGCGGGTGTTTCTGTATTGATTTTTGCATCAGGTTTTGGAGTTATATTTTCAAACTTTGTAAGGAACCAGCTGTCGATAAATTCTACCAGATCTGTTCTTTTCTGGTTGGATTCATCTATTGTTCTCTTCAGTTGAAGAGCTTCAGCAGGATCAATATTTTCATCTCTAATAATATCTTCCAAATGCCATTGAACGGTATCAATCCAGTTCTTTGCATACAAAATCCGTTCCAAACTGTCTTTTTCGAAAGGGTTATTAATTAGAGTGTTAACGTCATCGGACACGTGATAATCTTCAATAGATTGATTGAAGACTTTCCATGCAGTCTCAGTAAAATTCATTATTGCTGAGGAATTTAGTTGCTGGTAGTATTATTATTGTTGTTAGAAGAGGTTTTGCTTTCAGAACCTGGTTTGTCTTCTTCCTTCACCGCATCTTTAAATTCTTTGATTCCTGAACCAACTCCTCTCATTAATTCCGGAATTTTCTTTCCTCCGAACAGCAATACCAAAAGTATAGCTACGATAAGGATGTGCTGCCAAGATAAGGCAAGTATTGTTAGTGTGTTCATCTCTTAAGATTTTTGCAAAGTTACGCTTTTTTTAATATGAAATCCAACCTAATGGATCAACTGGCGTATTTCCGTTCCATACCTGGAAGTCAAGGGTATAAGAACCATCGAAATCCTGAGCTACAGTACCTACGGGAGTACCGGAAGAAACCTGCTGCCCTTTGGATACGCTTACGCTTCCTAAGTTGGAATAGATTGTAAAATAGCTTCCGTGTTTTACCATAACAGTTTTTGTTCCGTCACTATTTGCCAATACGGAGGAGACGGATCCCGGATATACAGATTTTGCACGGGTACCGGATGGCACTGATATTTTAATACCTGTATTTTCTTCAACAATATTTTTGAAAACCGGGTGTGGCTGTCTTCCGAATCGGTGGGTTACCTGCCCGGCCCTGTCTGCAGGGTAGCCAAGTTTTCCTCTGCTGTCTGCAAAACTGCTACCTGTAGTTGTAGTCACTCCATAGCTGGTCATTGCTTTGGTTTCAGCGGCTTTTTTCTCTTCCTCTTTTTTCTTATTCAGTGCGGCTTCTGCTGCTCTTGCTGCAATGAGTTTATTAGATGCTTCTTTTGCTCTTGCATTAGCTTCGTCCGATGCTTTTTTTGCAGCCACTCTTCTGGCTTCATCTTTTGCACTGGCTTCTGCTCTTGCGGCCTCTTCATTACGTTTTTTCTCCTCTTCAGCTCTTTTAGCGGCAAGATCGGCTGCTTTTTTAGCTTCAATTTCAGCGAGTTTTCTTTCTCTTTCCAATGCTTCAGCTCTGGCTTTTGCTTCAGCTTCAATTCTGGCTTTTTCTCTTTCCGCAATTATTTTAGCCATACGGATTTTTTCTGCTTCTGCTTTTCTTCTGGCTTCTTCTTCTGCTTTTGCTATTCTGATTTCTTCTGCGATAATGGCTCTGATCTGACCTTCTAAGGCTTTAGACTGAACCTGCTTCTGCTTAAGCTCCACGGTAAGCTTGGCTTCGTTTTTCTTGAAATCTGCCAGCAGCTGTTCTTTCTGTGCTCTTTCTGCATTAATGGTTGCTAGATCTTTCTGCTGGTTGGCCAGAAGATTTTCTTTCTCTCTTGCGGAGTTCTGTTTCTGTGCGATTGATTTTTTGATCTGTGCAGCTGCATTGCTTATCTCTGCAGCTTTTTTATCCTGATAGTCCGCGTACTGTTTCAGGTACTGAACTCTTCTGATGGCTTCACCCAAATTTTTGGACGAAAGAATGAAGGTTACCTTGTTCTGTACCCCTTTGTTTTTGTATGCATTGACAAGAACTTCAGCATAATTCTTTCTGAGAACTGCCAGTTCTTTGTTTTGACGGTTGATTTCCAGCTGACGCAGATAGATCTCATCTTCAATAAATCTTTTTTCCTTCTGAGTGTTGGTATATACCTTTTCTCTTAAGGTTAATTTTTTATTGACATTATTAAGATAGGCTACTGAAAGCTTAGATTCAGTTCTGGTTTTCGCCAGGTCTGTATTTATTTGTACAATTTGTTTTTTAAGATCGGCATTCTGTTTTTGAAGCTGTTCCTTGTTCTGCTGTCCCTGATGCAGGCCAAACAGTAGAATACCTATTAAAAAGCTAAATTTTTTAATCATTTAATCTCAATTTTCTTGTAACTGGATGGTACAGAATAAGCTGTTTCCATCCTCGAAAAGTCAAATTTCGTGTTTTCTAGTAAAATTTGGCTAGATTTTGAACCTTTTATAATTATTTTAACATTTTTTGGAAGACGGATTCCATTGTATTCATCCCAGTTGCTGTAAGAGATTTCCAGTTCATCAGGAGATAAAACATCCTTTAAATTCACACTCAGCAGATCATAATTGGCACCATACTGAAGCTCAATTTTGTACTCCCTGGTTTTCTGGTCTGTGACAATTTTTTGGTTGGTATTGGAAACCATTTTAAAGCCCTGCATGTTTTTGGTCAGGGTAAACTGGGAATCACTGATCTTCACAAAGGTTCTCCCCATCAATATTTTTTCCAGCGATTTGTAATCGATGAAGTTTACATTTAGCAAGTTATTTAAATAATCAAAATCTGAATCAATGTAAGTCTTACTGGTTTTGTCCTGTCCTTTGATTCCTTCAGGGGTAGCAATACCTCTTGCTACAGTAAATAAAAATGCCTGAAGATTCATCCATACTTTTTTATCATTTTCAATATAGATGACAGCATCAAGGGTTGGGATAAAGTTTCCGGTTTCCACATTTACTTTACTGTTGATTTTGATCTGGTCAAATTTTGGTGGAAGAAGTACATGCTCGTAGAAGGTAAGCTTGTCTCTCACCGGCTCATTGGCATCTTTGGGATTTCTATTATCTTCTGCTATAGCGGTACTATCCTGATTGCTGCCATTGTTTTTAGCTGCATTTCTTGTTTTACAGGATGATAGGGTAAGCAAAAGGAGAAGTATCGGGATCCAGTTTTTCATGTATTTTGTCTTTCGATTAAAAAAAATACGCTGCAATATTAACGCCAAACCACACAACAGATGTTATGTGGTTTGGATGTATCTTATTTTATATTAATTATTTCTGATCTTATTTAGATAAAAAATCTAAAACTGAGTAGTCACCCAAAGAGATTTCTCTGGAAACTCCAAAATACTGTGCGGAATTTCCAATCATTGAGTTGGAAAGATTCCCGTGGTTGATTCTGGTATTTTCCTGGATCAGGGAATTTTCAATATTGGAATTGACAATAACTGTATTATTTCCCAGTGATACGCCAGGGCCAATCTTTGAGTTGGAAATTTGTACGTTTTCACCGATAAAGCAAGGCTGAATGATCAATGAGTTCTCAATAACTGCTGATGCAGGGTGATTAAGCATTGCTTCTCTTTCATACTCAAGGATTTTGCTGTTGGTTTCTACAGTGGCATTTTTGTTTCCGCAGTCCATCCAGTCATTTACCTTTCCTAAAGTGAATTTTGCTCCTTTTGCTCTAAGGTTTTCCAGTGCTGTTGTCAGCTGGTACTCACCACCATTTTTTATATTATTATCCATAATATAATTGATTTCGTTCATCAGTTTTTCAGCACTGTTGAAATAATAAATACCGATGATGGCAAGATCTGAAACGAAAGTCTGAGGTTTTTCAACAAAATCGGTAATAAAACCGTAATTGTCTAATTTTACCACTCCGAAAGCTGATGGGTCTTCTACACTTTTTACCCAGATCACCCCGTCCGAATTTTTATCCAGCTGGAAATCTGCACGGAAAAGAGTGTCTGCAAAAGCAATTACCACATCTCCCTGCATGGAATCTTCCGCACATTTAATGGCATGTGCTGTTCCAAGCGGATCATTCTGGTAATATATACTGCCTTTTGCTCCCAGTTTTTCGGCTATCTGAAGGAGAGATTTTTCAATCTCCGGTCCGAAATCTCCAATGATAAATGCTACTTCTTCAATTTTTTCGCCTGCCACTTTAGCAATATCTTCTACCAGTCTCTGTACAATGGGCTTCCCTGCAATCGGGATAAGAGGTTTTGGAACTGTCAGTGTATGTGGACGTAATCTGGAACCACGTCCAGCCATAGGAACAATTATTTTCATAAATAATATGACAATGTTTATTTGTTATTTTGTTATTTTGTTATTTTGATTAGGCTAAAGGTAATAATTAAAATCATTGCTGATCGTAATATTTATCATCTTTATCAATCTTCTGTTTAATTTTTTTTAAGAACTCAATAGTATCAAATTAGAGGCCATATCTTAAGATCTCTTCAGTATTTTAGATAAAATAGGCTTTTCTTTATAGGCTACCAAAGCAATAAAAAGAAGTAGAAGTAAATTTCCTATCACATAATTGGTTCTGAAAAAGTAAAAGGATACCAGTGAACATGTGATTGTAAAGATCAGATAAAGGGCAATTTTCCCTGTATTATAATGAATAGGATATTGCTTCTGTCCCCAGACGTATGAAATGACCATCATTGACATAAAAGTGATCAACGCAGCCATGGCACTTGCCCAATAGCCATATTCAGGGATAAAGAAAAAATTAATGAAAACGGTAATACAGGCTCCTATCACAGAAATATATAAACCGACTCTGGTTTGGTCGGATAATTTATACCATATGGAAAGATTAAGATAAATCCCCAGGAATAAAGCACCCAGCATTACGAATGGTATGATTTCAATGCCTTCATAATAAAGCGGGTTACTCAGGTATTTTTCTGAAATCCACTGAAGATTCACCATGAGTCCCATATAAATGATACAGCTGCATATCACAAAAACATCCATTAATACAGCATAGGTTTTATGTGAATCCTTATTCTTAAAACTTGAAAAGAAATAAGGTTCAATACCCAGCTGATAGGCCTGCCGGAAAACCGTGATAAAGGTGGCGATTTTATAAACTGCCCCATATACTCCGATCTGGTGGCGTGCTTCGTCAGGAGGAAGCAGATATTTCAGAAACTGTCTGTCAAGAGTCTGGTTAACGATTCCTGCCAGTCCTGCGATCATTACAGGCCAAGAATAGCTCATGATTCTTTTCCATAATTTAAAATCAAATTTGGAAATACTGAAACTGAAAAATTCTTTTCCTACAATTAATAATGTAATAATACTCTGTACTAGATTGGCGATGAACACATAGCCAACCCCTAATTGCGGATCGTATTTTAAACCGAGAATTCCTTCCGGATGTTTCGGCAGCCACTGGATAAAAAATATAACCAGTAAAAAGTAAACTACAGATCCGGCCACTTTGGAAAACATATACTTAAATGCTTTCCCCTGTAGCCTTAATATAGCCGAAGGAATTGTAGAAAAGGCATCCAGGGAGAGGATGAATAAAAATATAACGAGATAATTGACCTGATCCGGAGTTTCAAAAGCTACTGCAAGTTCGTTCCGGAAGACATATCCTAAACCAAGATAGATCAAGGCAATGCTGATGATGCTTACCGAACATGTCGAAATTAATGTCTTCTTGTCAATGCTTTCCTCTTGTGCAAACCTGAAAAAAGAGGTTTCCATACCATGGGTAAGGAGCACCGTAATCACTCCTGCGATGGAGTACCAGTCTACAAAAGGCGATGAAGCAGCAGGCCCGAAAGCCTTTGTAACAATTGGTGCAATGATGAACGGGAAAATACGGACTAATACTGAACTAAGCCCATATACGGCGGTCTGGCCGAATAACTTCTTATACAAACTCGAAAATTTTATGCAAATGTAAATATTTAGAAATTGATTTATAATCGACAACATTAAAATTCATTCATAAACCTTAATTTTGCTCTTTATAGATGTTAGATATCAGAAATTAAAAATTAGTGATTGCAGTTTACCAATCACTTATAATTTTTGGCTTAAAAATTTTCTGACATTTAACTTCTAATAATCTAACCTTAATTTCTATAAAAAGTAAAAATGAAGACCCTAATCAAAAATGTAAAGATTGTGAACGAAGGTAAGATCTTCGAAAGCGATATCTTAATAGAAAATGACCTTATCTCTACAATAAGCCCCAATATTTCTGAGGAAGCAGATCAAACCATTGACGGTTCCGGAAAATATCTTCTGCCGGGTGTAATAGACGACCAGGTGCATTTCAGAGATCCGGGACTAACGCACAAAGGAGATATTGAAACTGAATCCAGAGCAGCCATTGCAGGAGGTGTTACAAGCTTTATAGATCAGCCAAATACAGTTCCTAATGCTGTTACTCAGGAATTACTGGCCGATAAATATGAAATAGGGTCTAAAAAAGCATACGCGAACTACGGTTTTATGATGGGCGGAACGAATGATAATCTTGAGGAAGTTCTAAAGACCAATCCGAGAAATGTTCCGGGAATTAAATTATTCTTAGGTTCTTCTACCGGAAATATGCTGGTAGACAATCCGGAAACTCTTGAAAATATTTTCAGCAGCACAAAAATGCTGATCGCTGTTCATTGTGAAGATGAAGCTACGATCAAAACCAATACCCAGAAATATCTTGATGAATATGGAGAAGATATTCCTGTAAAGTTCCATCACCTGATCAGAAGTGAAGAAGCCTGTTATAAATCTTCTTCCAAAGCCATTGAATTGGCGGAAAAAACAGGAGCGAGGCTTCACGTATTCCATCTTTCAACAGCAAAAGAGATGGAGCTGTTCAGAAATGATATTCCTTTAAAAGATAAAAAAATTACAGCTGAAGTATGTGTCCATCATTTGACGTTTACCAACGATGATTACGAAACTAAAGGTTCTCTGATCAAATGGAATCCTGCCGTAAAAACTCAGAAAGATAAGGATGCACTGTGGGAAGCTCTTCTGGACGACAGAATTGATGTAATTGCTACAGACCATGCTCCGCACACGGCCGAAGAAAAACTCAATCCATATACAAAATGCCCTTCCGGTGCGCCTTTGGTACAGCATTCCTTACCGGTAATGCTGGAAAATTATCACTCCAGAAAAATTTCCTTGGAAAAAATCGTTGAAAAGATGTGCCACAATCCCGCGATACTTTTCAGAATTGAGAAAAGAGGTTTTGTAAGAGAAGGGTATAAAGCAGATCTTGTTTTGGTTGATTTAAATGCAGACTGGACTGTAGCTAAAGACAATCTTTTGTACAAATGTGGTTGGAGCCCGCTGGAAGGAATGAATTTACACTCTAAAGTGACCCAGACTTTTGTGAATGGACATCTTGTGTATGACAACGGAAAAATTGCTGAAGGAAAATTTGGGGAAAGACTTCTCTTTGAAGCAGAAGCATAATTGAAAGGCAAAAATGAAATAGTAAAAGGGCAAAATGTGTATAGCATATTGCCTTTTTTATGATTAAAAAAAAGATCTATTTCTTAGGCTTGGCATTCATATAAAACGTTAGTTTTCCACCAGCTGTAATCTCAGAATGTTTTAGGGTAAAATTCTTAATCTCTTTACCATTCAGAAGAATTTTTTCAACATATACGTTTTTCGGGCCCTGATTAACGGCTTCAATTTCAAACGTTTTTCCGTTTTCCAGATTCAAAACTGCATGATCTACGGCTGGACTTCCAATCGCATAATCTTCAGAACCCGGTGCTACAGGATAAAATCCTAGCGAGCTTAAAATATACCACGCGCTCATTTGTCCCGCATCATCGTTTCCACCGAGTCCATCGGGTGTAGCTTTATACTGCATTTCCAAAATACGTCGGATCTGAGCCTGGGTTTTCCAGGGCTGTCCTGCCCAGTTGTAAAAATACGCGACGTGGTGAGCCGGCTCGTTTCCGTGGACATAGCCACCGATGATTCCTTCACGGGTAATATCTTCTGTATCTGCAAAAAATTCGTCAGGAAGATGCATTGTGAAAAGTTCGTCCAACTTTGAAGCAAATTTTTTCTTTCCACCCATCATCTGCATAAGCCCGTCAGGGTTCTGCGGGACAAAAAAGCTGTAATTCCATGAGTTACCTTCAATGAAGCCTTGCCCGTGGGTGCTCAGGACATCAAAATCTTTTTTAAAGCTTCCGTCTGCTAGACGGGGACGCATAAAACCGGCTTTCGGATCAAAATTATTTTTCCAGTTTTCAGAACGCTTGATGAATTGATTGTAAATTTCGGTTTCGCCTAAATGTTTTGCGAGCTGAGCGATCGCCCAGTCATCATAAGCATATTCCAGGGTATTGGAAACTGAAGTTCCGTTTTTCTCAGCCGAAATATACCCCATATCTATATAATAACCGATGCCTTCATAATCCCTTTTATTAGCTGTAGCGATGCAGGCTTTCAATACTTCTTTGGGGTCACCGTTATAATTTCCTTTGATCACCGCATCGGCTGCTACACTTACACTGTGGTATCCGCTCATACACCAGTTGTCGTTGGCATAATGGGACCATATCGGCAGCATTTTCATAGAGAACTGATCATAATGGGCCATCATGGATTTCACCATATCATTATTCCTTTTTGGCTGAATGATATTAAAGAAAGGATGAAGGGCACGGTACGTATCCCAGATAGAGAAAGTCGTATAGTTGGTAAAGCCTTCTGCTTTGTGGATATTCTGGTCTAATCCTTTATATTCCCCATTGATATCCATGTAAGTGGTAGGGCTGATAAATGTATGGTACATTGCCGTATAAAAGTTCGTCTTTTCTGTTTCGGAACCTTTGATGACAATTTTATTCAGCTCTTTATCCCAGTTTTCCTGGGCTTTTGCTTTTATCTGATCAAAAGATAAATTCCCGGTTTCTTTTTCCAGATTTTCCAATGCATTGATCTGGCTTACGGGAGAAATGGCCAGCTTTACTTCGACAGCTTCGTTCTCTTGAGTATCGAAATCAAAATACATTTTCAGGTTTTTGCCGGCGATCTCAGGAAAGTTTTTATTCTGGTCGAATTTTCTCCAGAACCCTCTGTAGACCTGCGGTCCGTCAAAGTTTTTCTGCCCGTATGATTTGAATGGCTTTGAGAATTTCATAGCAAAATAAACCGTTCTTGTTCTTGCCCAACCATTCGTCTGCCGATAACCGGTAACAGTACCGTCGTTTTCTACACGTACATAAGTCCATACATTTTTACCTTTATAATTATAAATTCCTGCGGTCAGGTCTAAAATAATATGCGCCTGATCAGATTTTGGAAAAGTATACCGGTGCACTCCGGTTCTTGTTGAGGCAGTCAGTTCTGCAAGAATATTATGGTCGTCGAGCTTTACTTTATAATATCCGGCTTCAGCTTTTTCGTTTTCATGGGAGAATTTGCTTCGGTAGCCGTTTTCAGGGTGTGAGGCTGTTCCCGGATTCAGTTGTAGTTTCCCTACCGTCGGCATAATCAGAAAATCTCCAAGATCAGAATGTCCCGTTCCGCTGAAATGCGTTGAACTGAAACCTACAATGGTTTTGTCTTCATAGCGGTATCCCGCACAGTATTTATAAACCTCACCGTTGTATTTTCCATTGAGTTCATACGAAATGGTATCAGTTTCCGGGCTCAGCTGTACAGCTCCGAAGGGAACGGTAGCACCTGGATAGGTATGGCCCATTTTTTCAGTTCCTATTAACGGGTTTACATATTGATAGAGCTTTTCGAATTGTTGAGCTTTAAAATTTAAACTAAATAATAAAAATAATAGAAAAACAGAAGTTCCCGAATTTTTCATGAATAAGTAAATTTTCGAATGATAAAAGTAATCAAAATCAAAGAATAATCTATAAATCTTTGTATTGCTTTGTGTTTTAATTATCGCAAGGATAGGCAAAGATTTTTGGAAAGCAATCCGTTCAATTACAGATAAGCAAGGCAATTCGTTTTATATCAGTAAGACAAATGTGTATTTCATTTATTTTTCAGAAAACCGGAAACCAATTCCGTGTAGATTTTCAATGATTATATTTTGTTCGTCCGCAAAAACTTTTCGTAATCTGGAAATAAATACATCCAGACTGCGTCCCATAAAGTAATCATCATCTCCCCAGATTGCCTTCAGTATATCCTGTCTTTTTACAACCGTGTTTTTGTGGCGGATAAAATATAAGAGCAGGTCAGATTCTCTTTGTGTAAGGGTAATGGTACTTCCTGTATCCTTCAGAGTGTAGTTCTTAGGGTCAAAATCATATTTCCCCACCTTGTATTTTAGCGGAGAGATATCAGTTTTTCTGGTGCGTTTCAGGAAAACCTCAATCTTTAAAATTAATTCTTCTATACTGAACGGTTTTACCAGATAATCATCAGCGCCTATCTTGAGGCCTTTAATTCTGTCTTCTTTCAACACTTTTGCAGAAATGAAAATAATAGGGATTTCGGAGTTGTTATTACGAATGTGCTGTGCCAGCTCAAATCCGTTGAGTTCAGGCATCATAATATCCAGCAGGCAGATATCAAAATTTTGGCTGTTGAAAGCTTCAAGGGCAGATTTTCCATCCGGGTAATGGTCTATATCATAATAGCTTTCCAGGCTGTCCTGGATGAGGAAAGCTATAGTTTTGTCATCTTCTGCATATAAAATTTTAGATTTTTCCATTGCTTACCATTATTAATTTAAAACGGAAAAAACAGAGTGACGGTAATTCCTTTATCCGGATTATTTTCAACCGAAATTTTCCATTGATGCTGCTGAACAATTTTTTTAACATAAAATAAGCCTAGCCCAAAACCATTGACCTCATCACTTTTTTTTGTGCTGACCCTGTAAAACTTGTCAAAAATATGAGGGATGTTTTTAGCAGGAATCCCCATTCCGTTATCTTTAAACTTTAAATATAAACCTTTTGAATCTTTATTTGCTGAAATGGTAATATCGGGCTTCGTATCACAATATTTAATAGAGTTGTCCAAAATATTGTAAATGATATTTGTAAAGTGAAATTCGTCTGCGATAATTGAGAGGTTATCTTCAATATCTATATGGAGCGTGAGGTTTTCATTCTTTTGATGTAAGGTATCTGCAATTTCCTGAATAAATGGAAGCAATACAATTTTCTGAGGCTTTAATGACAACCCCGAAGCATCATTTTTCGCAATATTCAATATTTTTTCAATGTGGTTATTGAGCTTGTAGCTTTGATTAATAATGATGGAGGTGTAGGCTTCCAGTTTGGGATTTTCCTGAATTACATTTTGTTTATTAAGAGCTTCTGATGCTAAAAGTATTGAAGATAAAGGGGTTTTGAACTCGTGGGTCATATTATTGATGAAATCCCTCTGCAGTTCTGAGAATTTTTTTTGCTGGATAATCGTGTATATAGAATAAACATAGACAAGAAGGATGATGAAGAGTGCCAGTGTAAGTAAGTACCAAAACCGTAATGAACTTATCAGGTAGGTCGTTTTATCAGGAAAACGTATGGAAAAGTAATAGATCAGGTTTTTATGTTTTGGAAAATTAATCATCTTATTATCGGGACTTTCCTGATGGCTCGAAATATATTTCCCGTATATCATTTTATCGCTGCGGCAATTGTATAAGGCATACGTATAATCTGTATTGATTTGAAAACGGGTAAATTCTGTCTTCAGATAGTGTTCCAGAACTGCGGGATGAAATTCATTGTTAATATTCACTACGTAGTAATCGTTGGCAATATTCTGTACCGGATTTTCAGTAAAAGAAGTTTTTCCACCGGATAATTTTTCCACAACTTCCAGTAAAGCGATATTAACCTTCTGGTTAAATTTTTTATCTTCAAGATTATAGGCCTGCCGGGTCCATAAAAGCTGAGCCGTCATAATTCCAATGATAGCAAAGAGCCCGAGCGTTATAATAATATTGAGTTTTTTAATTTCCATTTCTGGAGCAATATTATCCAAAAATATCTATTAATTTTTTATCATTAACAACTCGTTAACAAATGTTTGATAGTGATTAACAAGTTGTATGGACAATCCGCTTTACATTTGCTGTATCAAAAGATGATAACTGATTCTTTTAAATCTTGTAACTCTTAAAATTTATACTCATGAAAAAATTAAAAATCACAGCCCTTTTGGCAGTTTTGGCATTCTCTCCGTTTTATGCCAATGTATTTCCTGTTGAAAGCAATTCAGTAGTAAAAATGATTGCTGATGCTATTAAATGGAAATCAGAATCTATAGACGTAGGAACCATTCCTCAGGGAAAACCTAAGCTAATCAGATTTGAATTTACCAATACTTCTTCAAAGCCGATTGTTATTGAGAATGTAGCTCCTTCATGTGGATGTACAACAGCGGATTATACTAAAACACCAATTCTTCCTGGAAAAAAAGGATTTGTAGAAGCCAGTTATAATGCGGCAAGCAAAGGTGCATTTATGAAAACAGTGAATGTTACGACCAGCGAGAGCAAAACTCCGAAAACACTTTCGTTCAAAGGAGTAGTTTCATAATAAAAGTTTTACGACCAGGCCATTATAAAAAATAACCTTGTAATCCGTTACAGGGTTATTTTTTTATGATTTTAAATATAGCGGGAGAATAACTATTTATAACATTATTATTTATCCCATTATTTTAAACCGCATCCATTCAATATTTAGTATTTTTAGGAAAAAATAAGATCATATGAATTTATATACACAGCCAATGTTGCGCGAAGGTGCATTACAGGATAAAGTCGCGATTGTAACGGGAGGCGGAAGCGGCCTTGGAAAAGCAATGACCAAATATTTTCTGGAACTGGGAGCAAAAGTGGTAATTACTTCCCGTAATTTGGAGAAATTACAAGGGACTGCAAAAGAGCTGGAAGAGGAGACTGGCGGTAAAGTCCTGTGTGTTGCCTGTGACGTGAGAAACTGGGATGAGGTGGAAGCTATGAAAGAAGCTACATTGAAAGAATTCGGGAGAATAGATATTTTACTGAACAATGCAGCTGGAAACTTCATTTCTCCGACAGAGAGACTGACACATTCGGCTTTTGATTCTATTTTGGATATTGTTTTAAAGGGAACAAAAAACTGTACCCTTTCCATCGGTAAGCATTGGATTGATTCTAAAAGCCCGGGAACTGTTTTAAATATTGTAACAACCTATGCATGGACAGGGTCTGCTTATGTGGTTCCTTCAGCATGTGCCAAAGCAGGAGTTTTGGCAATGACCAGATCTTTAGCGGTAGAGTGGGCAAAATATGGGATCCGCTTCAATGCAATTGCACCGGGACCTTTCCCTACCAAAGGAGCATGGGACAGGCTTCTTCCGGGAGATCTTCAGGAAAAATTCGATATGAGAAAAAAAGTTCCTTTGAGAAGAGTAGGGGAACATCAGGAGCTGGCTAACCTTGCCGCTTATCTGGTTTCAGATTATTCTGCATATATGAATGGGGAAGTAGTAACTATTGACGGTGGCGAGTGGCTTCAGGGAGCCGGAGAGTTCAATATGCTTGAAGATATTCCAAAAGAAATGTGGGATGCACTGGAAGCGATGATTAAAGCTAAAAAAACAAACTAATTAAAATATCTATAAAATGAACCCGGAGTTGTAACGATTCCGGGTTTTTTTATAACTTATCACAGAAATAATATAACTTATTCCAATGAATTATAAACTTCCAAGCCTTATCGCAGCGGCAGCAGTCTTCCTGTTTTCAGGATCTGCTTTAGCACAGGAGACTCCGAAATACAGTTATGTAGAGGCATTCAAGCCTTTCTTTTATCCCCAGACCGGTACAGAAACCCGTTCTGCGAGTGGACAGCCGGGGCATGCTTACTGGCAGAACTCGGCAGATTATGACCTGAATGTAAGCCTTAACGATGCAAAAAACGAAATTACCGGAACAGCTGAAATAACCTATACCAACAACAGTCCCGACCAGTTAGGTTTCTTATGGTTGCAGCTTGACCAGAATTTATTTGCAAAAGATTCCCGTGGCAACGCAGTTGTTCCGCCGTCAGGAAGCAGAAACGGAGCTCACGGTGAAGAACTGGATGGAGGCTATAAAATTAAATCTGTAAAGCTTGGCGGTAAAGACGTAAAATACACGATTACCGATACCAGAATGCAGATCGATCTTCCTAAAGAACTGAAAGCTAAAGGCGGTGTTGCTAAAATAAAAATTGAATATTCCTTTACTTCGCCAGAATATGGATCGGACAGAATGGGAGTTCAGAATACTAAAAACGGTAAAATATTTACTATAGCCCAATGGTATCCAAGGATGTGTGTATATGATGATGTTATGGGCTGGAACACCCTTCCTTACATTGGAGCTTCAGAATTTTATCTGGAATATGGTCGTATTTCCGCTAATATTACAGTTCCTGCCAATCATTATGTAGTAGCATCCGGAGAACTTCTGAATTATAAAGAAGTATACAGTAAAGAAGAAAATAACCGTTGGGAACAAGCCAGAAACAGCGATAAAACTGTCATGATCCGTCCGGAATCCGAAATCGGGAAAAATCAGGCTTCAGGGACAAAAACATGGAAATTTAAAATTGATCAGACCCGTGATTTTGCATGGGCCTCATCCCCTGCATTTATTCTGGATGCAGCAAAAATAAACCTTCCGAGTGGTAAAAAATCTGTAGCTATATCTGCTTATCCTGCGGAAAGCGCAGGCGAAAAAGCGTGGGGAAGATCTACAGAATATACAAAAGCTGCTATCGAGCATTATTCTCAAAAATGGTATGAATACACCTATCCGGCAGCAACCAATGTAGCAGGAAATGAAGGTGGAATGGAGTATCCCGGAATTGTATTCTGTCATATGAATTCCGCCGGTGAAGATCTTTGGGGAGTTACGGATCACGAGTTCGGGCACAATTGGTTTCCGATGATTGTAGGTTCCAATGAGAGACTGTTTGCATGGATGGATGAAGGCTTTAATACCTTTATCAATGAGCTGTCGACAAAAGCTTTTAATAACGGAGAATACTATAAGAAGAAAGATATTGCCAAGAGTGGAGGCTTTATGATGGGGGATAATATTGAACCAGTCATGGTAGGACCAGACAATATGAAGGAGAGAAGCATAGGAGTTCTGGCTTACTTTAAGCCTGGGATGGGGCTACAGATATTAAGAGAGTCAATTTTAGGCCCTGAAAAATTTGATAAAGCATTCAAAACCTACATCGACCGATGGGCTTTCAAGCACCCTACACCTTGGGACTTCTTCCATACGATGGAAAATGTTTCCGGAGAAGAACTGAACTGGTTCTGGAGAGGGTGGTTTATCAATAAATGGAAGATCGATCAGTCTATTAAAGAGGTAAAATACATCAACGGGGATTTTAAAAACGGAGCCCAGATCACAGTTGAAAATCTTGGACAGCTTCCCATGCCTACAACGGTTCAGGTGAAATTTAAAGACGGTACGAAACAGGTTGTAAAAATCCCGGTCGAAGTTTGGAAACGCAATACGGAATGGCTGTTCAATATAAACTCAGGTAAAGAAATTAGTGAGGTAATGCTGGATCCGGATTCTCTGGTTCCTGATGTTAATCCGAAAAATAATATCTGGCCTTCGGTACAGACAAAGCCCATTGAAAAGATCAATACAAAAGATTTTGCAGGAACATATGGAATTGCAAGTGACCCCATCAAATTGGTCTTTACCGATAAAAACGGCCAGCTTTATCTTAAAGCAGGAAATCAGCCGGAATTTCCCCTAGAATATATAGGAAGTAATCAGTTTACTTTTAATGAAGCTGGAATAACACTGGTATTTAGTAAGGATAAAAAGGATCTTATTTTTAAACAGGCCGGAAGGGAATATAAATTTACCAAAGAATAAAACATAGCTTTAAATATTATTGAGAGACCTGAACTTCGCTTGAAGTTTAGGTCTTTTGATAAGTAAGATAGGTGGAAGTACTGTTGGATTTTAGCTCAATGATTGCCGGGTATATGATTAAATATTTATAAAATTAAACTGTGATTCTTCACTTTCATCTGCTTTAATTTCTTTTTTTATTCAACCTGAGTTCACGTATAATAAGGAAAACAGAGGCATTTCATTCAGCAAAGGAATACAAAATATTTCCTACATATTGCTATGTATAAGTGAAACGGCTGATCAACTTTATACTTTAAAATCTTTGTTTATCCATGTGTTTATTAAAGCCTTTATCGAATTCGTAGTTAAATTAATTAATAATAATGTATTCCCCAACCTTCATGGTCTCTCAAAAAGATATTCTATTTTTGTTATTCTAATTAAAATAAGATTATGAATTTCAGATTTTCAATCGTATCCCTGCTGTTATTTGCACTGGGATTTTCGCAGGATCTTAAAGTAATGAGTTTCAATATCAGGCTGCAGGTTACATCAGATAAAGAAAATGCCTGGACAGAAAGAAAACAGGATGCTGTGGATCTGTTAAATTATTATCATCCCGATTATTTCGGAGTTCAGGAAGCGCTTCCCGAGCAGATGAAAGATATTAAGGCCGGCCTTAAGAATTACGATTATGTAGGAGTAGGAAGAGATGACGGAAAGGAAAAAGGAGAGTTCTCGGCTATTTTTTATGATACAAACAGGCTTCAGGTGGTGAAATCCGGGACATTTTGGCTTTCGGAAACACCGGAAATACCTTCCAGAGGATGGGATGCAGCTCTTAATAGAATCTGTACCTATGCTTTTTTTAGAGATAAAAAATCCAAGAAAGAATTCCTGGCCATGAATCTACACTTTGATCATATCGGAAATGTGGCAAGAGTGAAATCTTCTGAACTTATTCTGAAGAAGATCAAAGAGATGAATCCTAAAAACCTTCCCGTAACTTTATGTGGGGATTTTAATTTAACAGAAGATTCTGAGCCGATAAAGATCCTTTCCCAGAATCTGAATGACAGCTTTTATCATTCCGAAACAAAACCTTACGGGCCGAAAGGAACCTTTACCGCTTTTAATGTGAATGAAATTCCTAAAGACAGAATCGATTATATTTTTGTAAAAGGCTTTAAAATAAAGTCCCAGAGGCACATCAACGACAGAAGGGGAAATCTGCTGTACCCATCGGATCATTTTCCGGTATTGGCAGAGCTTTCTTATTAATTCGGGATTAGCTTACCGGAAAATCAACTTCAAATCCAATTCCTCTCAGGGATTGGATTTTTATTTGGGGATCATTCATAAAATATTTTCGGAGCCGGCTGATAAATACATCAAGGCTTCTTCCCGTAAAATAATCATTCGTTTCCCAAAGGCTGTCCAGGATGTCATCTCTTTTAATCATTGTACCATTATGTTTCAGAAGATACAGAAGAAGTTCCCGTTCCCGAATTGTAAGACGAATATTTCCTTCAGGATGGGAAAGCAGCAGCTTTTCAGTATCTAAAGAATAGGTTCCGATCTTTATTTGTGGTGAAACAGCAGGCTGGGTCCTTTTCAGGATATTTTTGATCCTTAAAACCAGCTCTTCTGGGTCACAGGGCTTGGCGATGTAATCATCTGCTCCTATCTTTAGTCCCATCAGACGGTCTATTTTCTGGTTCTTGGCAGACAGGAAAAGTAAGGGAAAATTGTTTTTCTCCTGTAAGATCATTTTCGCTAAAGAAAAACCGTCGATTGTAGGCATCATAATATCCAGAATGCCGATATGAAAAGGAAAATCTGTCCTTAAAAGACAGACAATGTCTTCCGGATTCTGAAACCACGTTACTTCAAAATCTTCCAGCTCCAGATACTGTTTCAGGATTATTCCGAAATCCGGATCGTCTTCGGCTAAAAGGATCTTAGTTTTCATGGGGAAGAGATATTTTAAAGGTAGTTCCAGTTTTTGGGCGGCTGGAAACTTCTATGCTGCCAAGGTATTTCGTTACAATCTTTCTGACAAAATAAAGTCCTAATCCAAGACCTTTAGTATTATGAATATTATTTGACTGGATCCTGTAAAATTTTTCAAAAATATGATCGAGCTCTTTTTTTTCTATACCATAACCGTTATCACTGATTTCTATTTTAAGATGTTGAGAACTATCGCTGATATTAATTTTTATATGAGAGGCTCCATATTTCACGCTGTTTTCGCCAAGATTTTTAATCAGGGTTTCCATGAGGTTTTTGTCAAAAGGAAGCTCTTCCGGAACCTGGCTGGTCAATTCAAAATTTGTCTCAGGATAGGTGAAGGTGAGATCCTTTACAAAAAAGCTCCAATCTTCAGGCTTTATGGAGAGAAGTTCTTCAGCAGTTTCATCTTTGTGAAGCTGAAACATCAGGTTTTCAAGGCGGTTGATCTGCCGGTCGATGAGTGGTAGGGTTTCGGGATTCCATTCCTTTTTTAAAGCCTTTGATGCGATCTTTAAAGTGGCAATCGGAGTTTTAAATTCATGAGATATGTTATCCACCACGGTGTGGAGAATTTCTATCTGTTTTTGTTGACGGGCTAAATTTTTAACGGTAAAAATATAAATTAAAAGTACACTTAAAAGAATGCCGGCACAACAGATGGTAAGCAGGGCAAGCTCTTTAAATATAATTGTTTTGATGTTTAAGATTTCAAAGCCAGTGTTGCTTTTTAGAAGAAAAGAATCGTTTCGGCCGGGCCCGCCATCTTTAGTACTGGATCTTGAGGTTGTTTCCCATTTGCCTGTATTGGAAATTTTGGGAGTAGTGACTTTATTTCTGGTTTCGTATATTGTGATGGGTTGATTGATGAGGTGGGTGCTGTCAGGAATATAAATGATAGAAATATATTCTGTTTTTGTAGCAATTTTATACCCTTCTTTTTTAAAACGGCTGTCTACATAATTGCTTAAATGTTTTTCGTTGGCCTTTCTGTTTTTTTCAAAATAAGCTAAAAAGTCTTTTTTGCTCATTTTTTTGTCATGATATCTGATCAGAATCTTCTGGATAGAATCATCTGTTTTATTTGCTATGCCGCCAAGGTCTTCCAGTTTATCAGTGTAGTTGGTAAGTCCTTCGTGTACGGTTCTGTAGATCTCCCGTTCCTTTACCTGATACGTTTTGTACATAAAATACGCCTGTATTCCGAGCAGAAGCAGGAACAGGGCAGCGAAGAGGGCAATAAGATACTTACTTTTGGATATCATTTGAAACAAAGATAAAACTTTAGTCTTTCCCTTGCCGGTATTAACCCATCATTAACCTTCCATTAACCGAAATTCTCTCGGTAAATACAGAATTTTGAACCGTCAAGTAAAGTAACATCCATGCTTTTCAAAATCAATTATGTATAAAGTTTTTCTTTTCCTGTTTTTCCCAATGCTCTTGTCCGCACAGCTGCAGATTATAAAAGGTTCAGTGACGGATACTGAGAATGGAAAGATATCCTCTGCGGATATCGGAATTTATAATTTAAAAAATGAGCTGATCAAAACACTGAAAACAGATACTGACGGGCAGTTCCATTTAGAAGGAATAGCTGTTGATTCCGTAAAAATAATTGTTAGAAAAACAGATTATACTCCTTTTGAAAGAATAATGGATCTACAAAAGGATAACGGATTTTTAAAAATCATTCTTAAGAAGGAAACTCAGGAAATAGAAGCTGTCGTCATGACCAAACAGAAACCGATGGTCACCAGAAAAATAGACCGCCTGGAATTCAATATTGAAAATAGTAATGTTTCTTCGCTTAATGCATGGGAGATATTGAAGAAGACGCCCAGTGTTACGATAAACAATGATGTGATCGCCATCAAAGGAGGAACGGGAATTTTGGTAACCATCAATGATAAAAAGGTAATGCTGACTGGTGATGAGCTCAAAAATTTTCTTGAAAACACACAGGGAGACGAAATTAAATCGGTAGAAGTCATCACTAATCCACCTGCAAAATATGAAGCATCCGGAAGCGCAGTTCTGAATATTGTGATGAAAAAAAATAAGATCGAAGGCTACCGCGGAATTGTTTCATCAAAATATGTGCAGACCCAGTATGCAAAAGGGGTTGTAGGCATCTCCCAGTATTACAAAAAAGATAAACTTTCATTGATGGGAAGTTATTACAGAGGTTTTGGGACATATTACCGTGAGGGAACCGATTATGTAAATTACCAGGAAAGCCAGAAGAAATGGGTAAGCACCATGAACAGAAAGGACAGGAACAAAGCACAGAATACCATCAACCTCAATGTGGAATATGAAATTGACAGCCTGACCAATCTGAGCCTGAATTATTCGGGGTATTTCAGCCCGAAGTCTTTTGGAACTTACGTGGTGCCCACATTGATCTACAATAACCAGGATATTGCTGAATCGGATTATACAACCATTAACGATCATCATTCCCGGACGATTAATAATTCACTGAGCTTTCAGGTCGACAGAAAACTTGGTAAGAAGGCAAGTATTTCATGGATCAGTTATTTTACCGGAAACAATGTGGAAAAATATCAGAATGTACTCACTCACCTAAATTTTGCAGGGGAGACGCCAAGGGATGATAATTTTTTCACTCAAAATAAAACGGATGTTCAGCTGTATTCCACGCAGGCCGATTATCAGTGGAAAGATAAAAAGTTTGAAATAGAGTCCGGAGCGAAGTACAGCTTTGTGAAAACAATGAGCGCACTGGATTTTTCAGATAACGAAAACGGCTCACTTCAATTGCGTCCGGAGAAAAGCAGCCTGTTTGATTACAAGGAACATAATTTTGCGGTCTATTCTTCACTGGCTTATAATCCCGGAAAGTGGAATTTTAAAGGTGGCCTTCGCGCTGAAATGACGGATCTGGAAGGGGTAGTGTCCGAGCCTTACGAACGCAACAAAAATAAATACTGGAGTCTTTTTCCCACTTTCTATGTTCAGTATTCTACAGAAAGTAAGCATGAATTTGGGTTTTCCTATGGGAAAAGAATCAGCAGGCCTTCTTATTCATGGCTGAATCCGGCGAAGTCGTATTACAATTTATTCTCCTATTATCAGGGAGATCCGAAACTTAAAGCCACCATTATTCATAATCTCAATCTGACCTATTCCTGGAAAGGCTGGAATCTGGATTTGTACTACAGAAAGGAGATCTATCCGTCTATGGAAATTTCATATCAGGAACCCAGTACGAATAATCTGATCTATTATTTTACCAATATTGAAAAAGGTCAGGCTTTTGGAGCCAGCCTGTACAAGAACTTTCAGATCAACCCGTGGTGGACGATGATTCTTTCAGAAAACCTGGAACATAACGAAAATTATTTCAAAGGGCTTGATGGTGTCCTGTATAAAAATAAGGTCTGGAACTGGGTATCTAATGTTTCAACAGCAATTACCTTAGATAAAAGTAATGACTGGAAAATGGAAGTGGGTCACAAATACTATTCGCCCGGGATACAGGGAACTTTCAGAATTTCCAGTGCATGGTCTGCGTATTTTGTAATGAACCGGAAATTCTTTGATAAAAAACTGGAAGCTTCATTTATTTTTAATGATATTTTCCGGAGTATGGGACAGAAGATAAGTACAAAATATGCCAATCAGGACAATTATTTCCTGGATTACGGAGATACCCAGGGATTCACACTTTCTCTGAAATTTAATTTCGGGAACCAGTCGGTGAAGAATGCCAGGACTATTAAGAAAACAGATGAAGCGGATAGATTGTAGAAATTATTGTTACTGATTGATTTAGAAATTCATAAGGATGTAATAAGTTTCATCTCTCAATATCTGTCTTCCTTTCTAAAAATAAAACTAATATCCATAAAACATTATTATAAAAGAAATTCCTTTTCTGTGTGACATTTTCGCTAATTTTGATACTTATTTTTTAAAATTAGAGATATGAAACTATTTCTTTACGCTTTGGTAGTCGCTGTTTCGATGCAGCAGATCGCTGCCCAGGAGCTGTATATGCCAAGAAATATTAAGAAAGCCTATGAAAAGGGAACCCGTGATATTTCCGGCGCTCCGGGTAAAAACTATTGGCAGAATAAAGGGATTTATAATGTTGAGGTAAAAGTGGATGCCGGAAGCAAAACGGTTTCAGGTAAAGAAACGATCACATACATTAATAACAGCCCCGATGAACTTCACGAACTTGCGATCAGATTTGTGAATAATCTCCATAAGCCGCAGTCTCCGAGATCTGGTTTCGTATCCCAAGATTTTTTGTCTTCAGGGCTTTATATTAAATCATTGATCATCAATGGTGAGAAATATACCGTAAACAGCGATAATTGGGGAACTGTAGAAAAAGTAAAGTTGAATAAAGCGCTTAAGGCCGGAGCAAAAGCTGACGTGAAAATAGAATGGGAATATCCGCTTTCCGTGCAGAGCGGAAGGGAAGGGCAGATAGATCCTGAAACTTTTTATGTAGCTTATTCTTTCCCGAGGATTTCCGTTTATGATGATTATAATGGCTGGGATATGCTTCCCCATTCGGATAGACAGGAGTTCTATAATGATTTTAATGATTACAGCTTTGCCATCTCTGCGCCTAAAAATTTTGTAGTATGGGCTACCGGTGATTTTCTGAATCCTGAAGCAGTACTTCAGCAGGAATATTTAAAAAGATATAAAGCTTCTCTTAAAAGCGACAAGGTAATTCATATTGCTTCCGAGCAGGAAATGCGGTCCGGAAAAGTAACCAAGCAGAACAAATGGAATGTCTGGAAATTCAAAGCCAGTCACATTACGGATTTCTGTTTTGCATTGAGCAGCCACTATGTTTGGGATGCGGCAAGTGTTCAGTTAAAAACAAAAAGAGCAAGTGTTCAGGCAGGATATAAAGCCGGAGCTAAAGATTTTGAGCAGTATGTAGACTGGATGCGCTATAATCTGGACTGGTTTTCGAAGAAATGGCCTGGCGTGGAATACCCTTATAATGTAATGACTGCGATTCAGGGATATGCCGATATGGAATACCCAATGATGATTAATGATACAAGTATTCCTGATGATCTTCGTGATGCAAGGCTTACCGCAGATCATGAGATTGCCCATACCTATTTCCCTTTTTATATGGGAATTAATGAAACCCGTTATGCTTTTATGGATGAAGGCTGGGCAACTACCCTTGAGTATTTGATCGGCATTGATGAAAACGGTGAAGCTGCAGCCAAAGAATTCTATAAAAATTTCCGGGTTAAAAAATGGATTAATGACCCTTCTGCGGAACAGGACCAACCTATTATTACAATGAGTACGCAGGTAAGCGGAGCCGGATACGGAAACAATTCCTATGTGAAAGCATCTCTTTCGTATCTTGCCTTGAAAGATTATTTAGGAGACGAACTGTTCAAGAAAGCACTTCTGCATTATATGAACAACTGGAATGGAAAACACCCGGTACCGTGGGATTATTTTCACTCAATGAATACTGGTTCCGAAAAAAACCTGAACTGGTTCTTTCAAAACTGGTTTTATACCAATAACTATATTGACCTGAAAATAACTGATATTTCACAGCTAAACGATCTTCTTACAGTCAATGTGGATAATGTTGGAGGATTTGCGATTCCTTTTGATGCTGTTTTAAATTACGAAGACGGATCAGTTGAAAAGCTTCATTTTTCACCTTCTTTGTGGGAAAAGAACCAAAAGCAGGCAGATCTTGCCATTCCTATTAAAAAGAAAGTAAAATCGGTGACTTTAGACGGAGATATTTTTATGGATTATACACCTGAAAATAATACGAAATCATTATAAAAAGAAAAGCCTGAATAGAAAATTCAGGCTTTTTTATGAGGTTAATTTAAATTTTAGTAAAGTCTTAATCCGGATCTTGCTCCTGTAGAAGCAATTACCGACTGAACTCTTGCTTTCTGTCCAGCTGAGAACATAAACATGGCAGCATCATCTACATAATCCATATAATTCATAAACATTACAGATCTTTGAACACCGCTACATGTGTTGTATAATGGATACGTTGGTTTTCCATAATTAGCAGTAGTCTGCGTAGGGGTGTCTGTAACCTGATCGTTACCACAGCTTGCATCTCCCCAGATGTGTCTAAGGTTTAAATAATGTCCCACTTCGTGTGTTGCGGTTCTTCCTAAATTAAATGGTGAAGCTGCTCCTGTTTTTCCAAAATATGGAGCGGCAATGGCTACACCGTCATTCCATAATCCTGCAGATTCAGGGAATGTAGCGTATCCAAGAATAGTTCTTCCCTGGCTTGTCATTTTACCTACAACCCAGATGTTTAAGTAATTTGCCGGGCTTGTAGCATCAATTCCTCCTTTGGATGCTTTCTTCATATCATCATTGGTTGCCCAGCTTGTCTTGCTTGTAGCTTTTCTTATGGTATTTACCAATCTGAATTTTACTTTCGTATCACCGGCACTTACAGTCTGAAACTCAGCAGGAATTTTACTGGCATCACTATTTGTTCCTGTGAAATCAGCATTTAATACATCTATTTGTTCCGCGATTCTTGCGTCAGATACATTTTCTGCAGTAGTTTTATATAATACATTTACAACAACCGGAATTTCAACAGTACCATCTGCCAGAACTTTTCCAAGTTTTAATTCATTAGCGAATTTTTCTGTATTCGCTTCTAGTGTTACAAACTTTTGTCTAAGTTGTGCATCACTATTTAATGCTTCCTGTCTTACTTCTTCAGAGGCACAACCCCTTTTGAACATGTCGGCCGAAGAAACCTCTTCATTTGCAGGGTTTTCGCTTTGGTTTGACATATTGTCACTGTTACAAGCTGACATGAAGCTTAATACAATTGCTCCAAATAATAATTTTTTCATAAGCTCTTTTTTTCTATAATTTCTGACGGTGAATTTATATTATTTGAAATTATTATGCAACATATTTTTAACATTTTATTAAAAATACATCAACATTTCATTTAAAATATTATGTATTTCATATGTTATATAGATTAATATTGATTTATTGTTAATTTATAAAGTATTAAATTAATTGAATTATTTTTCTTAAAATATAACGTAATTTTAAATTATGTAATTTTTGAATAAATTATTTTATTTATTATTAAGCTATTAATAAAACATAATGAGTTGGTTTTAATCAGTAGTTATTTTTGGAAAAAGTTCCCGTTTTCATATTTTTGAATTTAATTTTTATATATAATACATCGTGGAACTACGGGATTATTATAAAACAGATAGCCTGAATTAAAAATTAATCCAGACTATCTTATTTAAGTTTATTAGATGTCTATTGTCTTAATCCTGCTCTTGGACCAGCTGAAGCCACTACTGCCTGCATTCTTGTTTTTTGGTTGGCAGAGAACATGAACATTGCTTTGTCATCTACATAATCCATATAATTCATGAACATTTGAGAGCGGCTTACCCCTCCACAAACTCTGTTTAAAGGATATGATGGTGTTCCGTAGTTAGGCCCTGGAGAAGTAGGTGTGTCACTGGAGTAATCCGTCTGACAGCCTGTATTGGAAGATCCCCAAAGGTGAGGTAGGTTTAAATAATGCCCTACTTCGTGTGTAACTGTTCTGCCTAAATTGAACGGAGCGGAAGCGCCTGTTTTACCAATATACTGATAGCCTATTACAAGACCGTCATACCAAAGACCGGCAGATTCAGGGTAATAGGCATATCCCAATGTCCCGGGCTGGTTATTCTCATCTAGGATAGAATTAACCACCCAGATATTCATGTTTTTGGTTGGATCCGTTGCGTTAATACCTCCGGTAGTCGATTTTTTCATTTCTTCCAGATCAGATCTCCATGCCGTTTTTGTGCTTTGCTTACGGTTTGTCGCTACCAACTTAAAACTGATCTTTACATTTCCGGCTGCAGCAGGTTGAAATGCCGCAGGTATTTTAGTGATATCAGAATTAGTAGCAGAGTAGTCTGCATTTAATACTGCGATTTGCTCTGCGATTCTTGCGTCAGAAATATTTTGTGTAGAAGTGTTATAGATTACATTGAAAACAACCGGAATTTCTACCGTCCCGTCTGGGAGCACCTTACCCATCATAATGTCTCTTGAGAATTTTTCAGACTGTAATTCATTAGCTTCAAATCTGGCTCTTAATGCCGGATCGCTTTTGAGTGCCTTTTCCCTTATAAGGTCAGAAGGACAGGCTCTTTTTGATGCCATTGCGCTTGAAAGATTTCCCGGATCCTGAGATACATCCTCCTGATTGGAAATATTATCACTGGTACAAGCTGACATGAAGCCCAGAACGAGAGCTCCGAATAGTAGTTTTTTCATAATATATTGTAAATGGTTTGCTCTCCAAATTTATATTATAAAAAATTAATACACAAAAAATATTCACAATTATTTGAATAATTTACATCAAATATCGATGTTTATTGAGTTTTTCTTTGTTTTTGTTGATTTTGGTTGAATTTTAATTGTTTTTATAATTTGTGTTTAAATATTTTTCAATTGAAATTATTGTAGTTAAAAATATTTATTTAATCATTGAAAATTATTTATATTTTAAAGTTTTTTCTTTTCGCCAGATTACCCTGCAAAACCATTTTTAATAGCAAAAACCGCTAGGCCAACCCGGGTTTTCAGGTCCAGTTTATCGCAGAGCTGGTCGCGGTAGCTTTCTACGGTTCTCGGGCTGCAGCACATTCTGTCTGCAATTTCCTTATAGCTCAGCTCGGTAACAGTGTATTTCAGGAATTCTTTTTCGCGGTCCGAAATTCTTATGGTGCTTGCTGTTTCCTTATCTTTGTTTAAATTGGAAAATATAATCTTTGAAGCCCATTCCGGATAGAAAAAGCCGTCAGAATTTAATTTTGTTAATGCGGTTTCCAGATCTTTAGGGTGGGTGTTTTTTAATAAATATCCTTTTGCACCGTTTTTAATCATTTTAATAACACTGTTGTCATCACCCTGCATGCTTAGTGCCATTACTTTAATCTCCGGATGATTTTGAGTAAGCCAGGCAGCAGTTTCGAAGCCGTCCATAATTGGCATGCTGATATCCAGAAGAATGATATCCGGGATTTTACCGTTGTCTTCAAGCTTCTGAATCAGATCTTTGCCATTCTCACAAACATAGATCACTTCAAATTCATTAAAATTATCAATAATCCCCTCCAGTGCTTTGGCAATGAGTACGTGGTCATCAACAATTACTATTGTTTTTTTCATGGCTGTTTTTTTAAAATAATATTGAGTGTAGTTCCGGTATTTTTCTGGCTTTCAAGATTAAAATCTGCGCCTATGATTGCTGCTCTGTTTTTCATATTCGTCAGGCCAATACCGTTGGACTTTACCTCAGTACTGTCGAATCCAATACCGTCATCCCTGAGATTAAGCTCCCAAAGTATCTCCTCGGAAGTATTCAGGTTGATAAAAATATTTTTACAGTTGGCATGTTTGATGCTGTTCTGGATAAATTCCTGTATGATCCTGAGAAGTACATTTTTATGGACAAATCCAAGATCAAGCTGCCTAAAGTTATGTTTAAAACTCACATGGCACCTCTTGAAAGTATTGGTATTGTCTACCTCTTCCTGAATCAAAGTTACGATTTCCTTCTGATTTATATTGTCGTCCGTCAGTGTTTTTGAGAGGTTTCTGAGATCCTGCAGCGACTGGTTAATGATCTGTGAAATCTGGTCGATTCTTTCAATTACTTCAGGAACTCTGTTTTCGTAAAGAAGCTGTTGGGTGTAGAGGCTTACCAGTGTCAGTTTCTGGCCGATATTATCATGAAGCTCACGTCCTATCTGCTGCATGGTGGCCTGCTGGATTTCAAGCTGTGTGGCCAGGAGTTCCCGTTTGTGGACTTCATTTTTTACTTCAATTTCATTCATATATTCTCTCTTGCGCTGCTTGTATTTTCTGATGTAAACTATTACTGCTGATACAAACAATACAAAGAAGATATTAAACAAAATTAATACGATGATGAGCTCTGTTTTCCCCATATGAATGAAATTGAAAATAATAGATACATTATAATTCCTGACATAAGAAAATAAGAAAAATAAATATCATGTATTTCTCTGTATTCCCTAATAAGATTAAAGAATGTCCAGAATGGAAGCGTTCCTATATAGAATAACGTCACTCCAAGATTAATATAAAACATCTTGTTCCTGCTGAAGTTCAGGATTTCAGAAGAATTGATCTGTTTGTAATATTCCATGATCACCAACACCATTAAAAGTAGGCAGCCTACTGTATAGTTAAAGGATAAAATGATCTTTTTCGTGGTGAAGAAGAATTCACTTGATAAAAATGACAAAAGATACAGCAGGGACATGATGTAGAATAATTTTGGCCTGCCTAGGGATTTTGCAGCATAAAGCCAGTAAAAGAAAAGAAACTCAATAGGAATTACGAAGTAATTAAAAAACTTCGGCTTGTTATATTCTATAAGCAGATATCCCCATTTACCTACTACTTCACACAAAAACATAAGAATAAGATAAAAAGAAAAATATTTCCAATATCTGTCCGTATTACCACGGTTGTAGTAAATAATGGATATTATGGCAGTAAGTCCTTCTACCCAGATTAGAGACTCCTGCAGTATCTTCTGAAAATCAGTCATGTTTGTTGTGGGATAAAATAAATTATTGAATTAAGGGAATTGTTCAACTTTTGGATCCTGCGGTGGAGATAGTGTTCCATGGTTTTCCGCAAGAGTTTCAGGGCAAGCCGACTTTCCGTTTTTTGAGGCCATAGCTAATATTGATCCTGAATTTGGCGGGCAAAAGTCATAGTTAAGCATTTCCCCGGTTTCATCCGCTTTTTTTAGGGTAGGGATCATTACTAAAGTATGTCTTTCTGCGTATTCCTTTTCTACAGGATGGCTTTCCATAATGGCCCAGTCTTCAGCTTTTGGATAGGCGGCATAATAGAACCTGATGCCTAAATCCTCTTCAGAAACATCAGGATTTGCTTTTTTGGCTTCATTTTCTACACATGCTATAAACTTTTTCAGTTTAGGAAGGTCAAACCATATGGCATGAGAATCGGTAATTCCTAATTCCTTGTTAACAGCCTGCATCTGATTGTTTCTGTAGTTGCCTATTAACTGCCGAACAAGCTCTGAAGGAATGGTGTTTACACCTGAAACAGTCTCGCTTGCTCCGGCCTCCGAAGTAGTTTTTGTTTTCATAACGTTAGTTTTATAAAAGAATGTTAGTTAGTAGTGCAAATCTCGTAAAAATTTCGAGGTAAACAGATGTGTTTTTTCCTGTTTATTTTCCGTGTTTTTACGGATTGTGTATAAGCTGTAAATAACAGAGCCCCCAAATCATTGGAGGCTCTGTATTTATAGATATTATGCTTTATAATATTCTCAATCCGGCTCTAGGTCCGTTAGCTGAAACAGATGCCTGCATCCTGTCGTTCTGGTTTTTTGTAAACATGAATAAAGTAGTTTCATCAGAATAATCCATATAATTCATGAACATTACAGATCGGGATACGCCTCCGCATGTTTCCATTTTAGGATAAGAAGGAACTCCTCTGTGAAGAGTGATCTGTTGTGGAGTGTCATCTGCGAAATCGTTTCCACAGTTAGCGTCACCCCAGATATGTCTCAGGTTCAGATAATGACCAACTTCGTGTACCGTTACTCTTCCTTTGTTGTGAGTAGCAATCGGTCCGCCTTCACCTACATATTCATCCATCATGACTACCCCGTCATTCCAAAGTCCTGCAGATTCAGGGAAAGTGGCGTATCCTAATACATATCCGGATTGATAAGGCATGTAATCTACCACCCAGATATTTAAATATTTTGTAGGATCAGTAGCATCAACTCCTCCGGTCGTTACTTTTTTCATTTTATCGTCAGGGGCCCATCTGGATTTGGTGGTGGATTTTCTGTTGATCTGGGCCAGTCTGAATTTGATTTTTGTATCTCCGGCGTTTAGCGTCTGGAATTCTGCCGGAATATTGGAAACATTAGCGTGTGTCGATGCGAAAGCTTTGTTCAGTACTTCAATCTGAGAATTGATTCTTGCATCGGATATATTATTACTTGTGTTCGTGTAAAGTACATTAAAGATTACAGGAATCTCAACACTTCCGTCGGCAAGAACCTTACCCATCTTTTTTTGTTCAATAAATTCAGCCGTGCTGTTTTCAATCTTAAACATACGCTGAGCAGCGTCAGGGTTCTCTGAAAGGAATTTTTGCCTCACAACATCAGAGCCGCAAATCGCTCCTTTATCTGCCATTGTAGGTTGGTCAGTGTTCGCGTTTGCTTTTTCAGTGTTGAGATTTTCTGTTTCATTGGCGCATGAAACAAAAAGAGTAATCAATACTCCTAATACTGTTTTTTTCATAAAATTATCTTTTGTTATTCAAATGTGTTACAAATGTATAAAAAATATATATTCATTGATTATTATTTATCATTTTAACACTTTTTACTGTTTATTTGATATTTTTATGTTTGTTTATATTATTCGTTGATTTGTTTATTTAAATGAAATATTTTAATTGTTTTATTAATATAGTAAATTGATAGACTATATCTTTTAAATTAGTCGAAAAATAATAAGTTTGCTAAAAAGCAAAAAAAGCCGGAAATTTACTCCGGCTTATAGCTTAAATTTAAATGCAAGGATATCTTTTGGGGTCCCTGCAGATATATCCTGTTGAACAGCAAAGCCCTACAGGGCAGTTCATATCGATGTCGCATTCTGTAAGTGAAGATGATAAGCCACCGCTGATCCTCTTCAAATCATTTCTTTTTAACTTTTTCATACGATAATTTTAAAGGTTAATCAATAAGGCTGGGTCTGCATTCGGCCTGACCGCAATTGATATTAATCTGTGAACATCTTTCCGTAGCACACGTTCCGCTGGTAGAACCGTCAGGGTAAATTAATATATTGCAACGGCAGTCGATTTTTCCCCCTAAAATAGTTTTCAATGAACTTCTTTTTAACTTTTTCATACTGATTTTGTTTTAGTTAGTAATTTTTTTTGAATTATAAATGTACTAATATTTCACATACCTTTGATAAAAAGGCAAAAAAAATAAGTGATGCAGATTGGGCTGCACCACTTACTTACAAAAATAATATATATGAAAAAAACTACTTTACTGATCTGTCGGCCTGAACACCAAACCTGTTTCTTCAAAATAATCTAAAGTAATTCTGTCGCTATCATTTACTTTTCCGGCAAGAATCTCTCTGGATAATTTATTTAATACTTCCTGCTGGATCACTCTTTTCAGAGGTCTGGCTCCAAAAGAAGGATCATATCCTTTGTTCATCAGGTAATCCAAGGCATCCTGAGTAGCGGTCATCATGATGTTTCGTCTGGAAAGCATCTCATTATAACCTCTCAGCTGATACTGAACAATTTTTCCGATCTCTTTTCTATTTAAAGGCTGGAACAGCACCACTTCGTCTATTCTGTTCAGGAATTCCGGACGTAAGGTTTGTTTCAGAAGATCAAAGACTTCATCTTTTGTCTTGTCGACGATCTCATCCTGATTCTCCTCAGTGATATTTTCAAAATTCTCCTGAATCAGATGCGAACCTAAATTAGAGGTCATAATAATGATCGAATTCTTAAAGTTCACCACACGGCCTTTATTATCCGTCAGACGTCCGTCATCCAAAACCTGCAGGAGCGTGTTGAAAACATCAGGATGTGCTTTTTCAATTTCATCCAGAAGAACCACGGAATACGGCCTCCTTCTTACAGCTTCCGTCAGCTGTCCGCCTTCATCATAACCTACATATCCCGGAGGAGCACCTACCAGCCTGGAGACACTGTGTCTTTCCTGGTATTCACTCATGTCAATCCTTGTCATATTATTCTCATCATCGAATAAATATTCCGCAAGGGCTTTAGCCAGCTCAGTTTTACCAACACCAGTTGTTCCTAAGAATAAGAAAGATCCGATAGGCTTTTTCTCATCGCTTAGTCCCGCTCTGTTTCTTCTGATGGCATCTGCTACTGCTCCGATGGCCTCATCCTGTCCTACAACACGATGGTGAAGTTCAGTTTCAAGGTTCAGAAGTTTCTCTCTTTCAGACTGAAGCAGCTTGGTAACAGGAATTCCTGTCCATTTTGCAATCACTTCAGAAATGTTTTCAGAAGTAACTTCCTCCTTAATGAGTTCATTCTGATGGTTTTGCATCTCTAATTCGAGTTTTTGCAAAGCATCCTCCTTTTCCTTTATTTTTCCGTACTGGATTTCTGCTACTTTGGCATAGTCTCCAGCTCTTGAAGCTTTTTCTGCTTCCAGTTTCAGAGATTCAATATCTTTTTTAATAGATGTTAAATCCTCAGATTTTTGTTTTTCTTTTAGCCATTTAGCATTGATTTCATTTCTTTCTTCAGAAATTTTTGAAATATCTTCTTTTAAATGGTCAATTTTTGTCTGGTTGCCTTCTCTCGAAATAGCAGCCAGCTCAATTTCCAGCTGCATTAACCTTCTGTCTAGAACATCCAGTTCTTCAGGTTTTGAATTGATTTCCATTCTCAATTTAGCCGAAGCTTCATCGATAAGGTCAATCGCTTTATCCGGTAAAAAACGGTCTGAAATATATCTCTGAGACATTTCAACCGCAGCAATAATCGCTTCATCTTTGATTCTTACCTTATGGTGGGCTTCATATTTATCTTTAATCCCTCGAAGAATAGAAATCGCAGATTCCGTATCCGGTTCCTCCACCATTACTTTCTGGAAACGTCGCTCAAGTGCCTTATCCTTTTCAAAATACTTTTGGTATTCATTTAAAGTAGTCGCACCGATAGCTCTTAATTCCCCTCTTGCTAAAGCCGGTTTCAGGATGTTAGCCGCATCCATTGCACCTTCACCGCCTCCGGCTCCTACCAGAGTGTGGATCTCATCGATGAAAAGAATAATTTGCCCTTCAGACTTGATTACCTCATTCACCACAGATTTCAAACGTTCTTCGAATTCACCTTTGTATTTGGCTCCGGCAATTAGTGCCCCCATATCCAGAGAATACAGCGTTTTGTCCATCAGGTTTTCAGGAATATCTCCCGAAATAATTCGGTGGGCAATACCTTCAGCAATGGCTGTTTTACCTACACCCGGTTCTCCGATAAGGATCGGATTGTTTTTAGTTCTTCTCGAAAGGATCTGAAGCACTCTTCTGATCTCTTCATCACGCCCGATTACCGGATCCAGTTTTCCTTCCGCTGCTAATTCGTTGAAGTTTTTAGCATATTTATTTAAGGATTGGTAAGTCTCTTCCGAACTGGCAGAAGTAGCCTTGCTTCCTTTTCTTAATTCTTTAATGGCACCTTCCAACAGACTTTTAGTGACTCCCATATCCTTAAGCATTTTGGATACTTCAGAGCTGGTTTCCAGCAATGATAGCCATAGATGTTCGATGGTGACATATTCGTCACCCATTTTTTTAGCAATATTCGGGGCGTCCAGCAAAACTTTGTTGGCTGACTGTGAAAGATAAATATTCCCTCCCTGAACTTTTGGAAGCTTCTCAATATTTTCTCTGTTTCTTTCCCTTACCAGATTGGCATCTGCTTCAGATTTTTTTAATAAGAAGGGTGAAATATTTTCATCTACCTGAAAAATTCCTTCAAGTATATGTTGTGGTTCAATACTCTGATTACCAAATTCCATAGCAGTCTGCTGTGCTGCCTGGATGGCTTCTTGTGATTTTACAGTATATTGGTTTAAGTTCATATTTTTTATGTTTTTGGTAATAAATTGTTTTTGGTTCAGTTTTAAAAAGACACCAAGAAACCAAATTTTAAGGCCCGGTTTCTTAATGCCATCAAGTTATTTAATCATTTAATCGATTAGTTTATTTCAAAAATCGTTCAATTATTAAATTTACAAAAAATATGGACAAAATTTCCGAATTGTCTATTTTTAACGTTAAATTAACTTGACAAAATTTCCGATTCCCTTATATTAACTTTGAAATAATGGAAAAACCGTCATATTCTGGGAAAAACTGAAAATGAAAAGAAGGAGGAATTTTAGTATTTGAAGGCTTTTTATATAATCTTAACCTGAAATTCCCCTTCGCTGGAAGGGTGAAATAGAAGATTTGCCGGAGCGGTTTAAAAAAAACTGCCGCTTCTTTGTTTAAAATCATAGCTTTAAATTAACATATTAACCTCAGAATAATTACTTTTGCATTTTACCAGATGGAGCTTAAAGAAAAACAAAAGAAAATTTTAGACGTAGCCGTAGAGCTTTTCAAAGAGAAAGGTTATATGGGCAGCTCAGTTAGAGATCTTGCCACAAAGCTTAATATCAAGGCTGCGTCACTGTATGCTCATATCCGGTCTAAAGAAGAAATCCTGGAGTGGATATGCTTCGGAATAGCTCAGAAATTTTTTGATGAGCTCCAGGAAATAAAAAGTACTGACATCGCTCCAAAAGAAAAGCTCAACTTATTTCTGGATAAACACCTTTCTGTCGTTTTACAAAACCGTGATGTCACCCATATCTATTCCAACGAATGGAGGCATCTTGAAGAAAGGCTTCCGGAATTTATAGAGCTACGGAAGAATTATCAGAATGAAGTGGAGCAATTAATCACTGAAATTTACAAAGCAGAAAACTGGGAGCTGAAATCACCTACTTTTACCACAAGATTTATTCTTCATACTCTCAACAATTCCTATTTCTGGTTCAAAAGAAATACGGAATCTACTACTGAAATTACCGATGAAATACGGGCGAAGCTTTTGTATGGGTTATTAGGGAATCAGAAATAATATTTTTTGCTGTAAAAGCATAAAAGTTTTATTAAGAATCTGCGGGCAGATTTAGAACTTTGCTTAAAAAAATACCTTTGATATTGCTTAACTCTTATTCATTCCTTCCCATCAACTCTAAATATTTGTATTGTTTAAAGGACTAAATAGCTTATCTCATTACTACTTGTCTATTTAGAATCATTCAAAAAATGACAAAAATCATAAAAATTTGGTCAGCATAGAAATTCTTTTTAAATTTACACCTAACAAATGTTAGTTAGTAGGTATGGATTTTTCAGTTGAATATGTAAAGCTCGACCGGTTGAGACAGCTTCAGTCTGACCGGTTGACAGAATTGGTTGGCTATCTTGGAGAGAGATCAGAATTTTATAGAGGGAAATTTAATGAATCAGGAATATCTCCACAGGATATAAGGACCATTGAAGATATCACGAAACTTCCTATAACTTACAAACAGGATTTAAGAGACAATTATCCATTCGGGCTTTTTACTGTTCCGAAAGATGAACTCCAGAGAATTCATTGTTCAAGCGGAACTACCGGAAAACCTACCGTAGTTGGCTACACGAAAGAAGATGTTGATATTTTCAGTGAAGTAGTCGCAAGATCATTATATGCTGCAGGAGCAAGACCGGGAATGCAATTGCACAATGCTTATGGGTACGGAATTTTTACCGGCGGACTGGGACTTCATTACGGAGCAGAAAAATTAGGAATGAGCGTTCTTCCGATTTCGGGAGGAATGACTGCCAGACAGGTCGATTTGATTATCGATTTTAAACCGGAAGTAATTTGTTGTTCACCATCATATGCATTGACTATTGCTGATGAATTTACTAAAAGAGGAATTACTGCAGACCAGATCAGTCTGAAATATGCTGTTTTAGGCTCAGAGCCATGGACGGAAATTATCAGGAGCCATATTGAAGAAAGATTGGGACTTCATGCGACTAATATCTACGGATTAAGCGAGATTATCGGGCCAGGAGTATCCATGGAAGATTTTGAAGAAAAAGGAGGGTCTTATATCTGGGAAGATCATTTTTATCCTGAAATTTTAGATCCGGTGACAAAACAGCCGGTTCCGTTCGGAGAAGAAGGAGTCTTGGTGATTACCACTTTAACGAAAAAAGCCATGCCGCTTTTACGGTATTGGACGAATGACATCACAAGCCTGTATTATGATGGAAACGCCAAAAGGACCATGGTGAAGATGAGACCTATCAAAGGAAGAGCAGACGATATGCTGATCGTAAGAGGTGTCAATGTGTATCCAAGCCAGATTGAAGAAGCATTTTCACACGTAAAAGGAGTGGTTCCGAACTATTATCTTACCCCGGTTGAAAAAGAGCAGATGTGTATAGCACTGGATATCGATGTAGAAATTGATGATGAGCTGGTGAAACTTCAAAAAATAGATGCTGATACCGATGATTATTTTAATTTTGTCGGCAACTTTGGAAAAAACATAGAAAACGAAATAAAAAAGAGGGTAGGGATTACCACGAAAGTAACAATTCATGCTCAGGACAGCCTGCCCAAGTGTGAAGGTGGAAAAATTAATAGAATACTTAAAAAATAATGAATTCATTTTATAAACTTAAAACGGTAAAGGTTCAGAAAGATACTCCTGATGCGGTGAACGTAGCAGTAGAAGTTCCTGAGGAGCTGAAGGATAAATTCAGGTTCAAGCAGGGGCAGTATCTTAATTTCCGTATGATGATCAACGGGAATGAAGAAAGACGTTCTTATTCTATCTGCAACGCCCCGAGCGAAAAAAGCAATACACTGGAAGTCTTGGTGAAGCTTTTGGAAGGCGGAAAGGTTTCAGGATATTTCAATGAGCATCTTCATATGGATGAGCTGCTGGAAGTAATGCCTCCTATGGGTGGTTTCAATACTTCTTATCACCCTACCAATGTGAAAACCTATGTAGGTTTGGCGGCGGGAAGCGGTATCAGCCCTGTTTTATCAAACCTTAAGGAAAGCCTTTATCAGGAGCCGAACAGCTGTGCTTATCTTTTCTACAGCAACAGAAGCATGAACCATGTGATGAAAAGAGCTGAGATCGATAAATTGGTGGAACATTTCAACGGAAGACTGAAAGTTATTTACTTGGTAAGCCGTGAAAAGCATGAAGATCCAGTATTTGAAGGAAGAATTTCTGCCGAAAAATTAGAGCAGCTATTTGAAAGATATGCAGAGATTGATGTAAAGGAAGCTACTTATTTTATCTGTGGGCCTGCTGAAATGATCAAGGGGATCGCAGATTATTTAAAGAAAGAAAAGAAAGTCCCTGCTATTCAGGTTTTATTTGAATATTTTACGGCTCCGGACGAGGAAAATTCGGAGGAAATGAGCGACGAATTCAAGGCAATTGCCAATTTGGAAAGCATGGTAACTGTGATCATTGATGATGATGAATATTCGTTCCACCTTAATTCTAAAAAAGAGAGTATCTTAGATAAAGCATTAAAAGACAATCTTCCGGTACCTTTCGCATGTAAGGGAGGAGTTTGCTGTACGTGTAAAGCGCAGGTTTTGGAAGGAGAAGTTTTCATGGAGAAAAATTTCGCGCTTACCGAAGATGAAGTAGCCAGAGGCTATGTTCTGACGTGTCAATGTCACCCGACAACGAATGTGGTGATGCTTAATTATGATGTGTAAAAATTAATGTAACAATGTAATAATTACCAGTGTAACAATCATTGGTACATTGTTAAACTGATACATTGCTAAATTGAAAATTATGGATTTAGAAAAATTTGTTCAATACGTTCACGACGAGAATAAAGTAGAGCCAAAAGATGTAATGCCCGATGATTACAGAAAACTATTGGTTCGTCAGATTTCACAGCATGCACATTCTGAGATTGTGGGAATGCTGCCGGAAGCCAACTGGATTTCCAGAGCGCCTTCACTGAGAAGAAAAATGGCTCTTTTAGCTAAAGTTCAGGATGAAGCAGGTCACGGTTTATACCTTTATTCTGCAACCGAAACTTTAGGAAACGGAACCATCAGAGCGGACAGAGACGCCACTTACGAAGATATGTTGGAAGGAAAAGCGAAATACTCAAGTATTTTCAACTATCCTACGCTGAGTTGGGCAGATATCGGTGCGATCGGTTGGTTGGTAGATGGTGCAGCCATTATGAACCAGGTGATGCTGATGGGGAATTCTTATGGACCTTATTCAAGAGCGATGGTGAAAATCTGTAAAGAAGAATCTTTCCACCAAAGACAAGGCTACGAAATTCTGATGGCACTTTGTCGTGGAACAAAACAGCAGAAAGAAATGGCTCAGGCTTCTCTAAACCGTTTCTGGTGGCCGGCTTTGATGATGTTTGGCCCAAATGATGACAGCTCTCCAAACTCTAAAATTTCAATGAATTACAGAGTAAAAAGAGAAAGTAATGACAGTCTGCGTCAGAGATTTATCGACGTTACCGTTTCTCAGGCTGAGTTTTTAGGATTAACCGTTCCGGATAAGGATCTGAAGTGGAATGAAGAAAGGCAGCATTACGATTTCGGGGAACTTCCTTGGGATGAATTCATGGAAATTCTAAAAGGAAATGGACCTTGTAACAAGAAACGTATCGAAACCAAGAGAAAAGCTCAAAGAGAAAATTCCTGGGTAAAAGAAGCGGCAATAGCTTTTGCAGAGAAACAACAAAAAGAAGTAATATAATAATGTAACAATATACCAATGTAAAAATGTAACAATCATTGTCATGCTGAGCTTGTCGAAGTATTTCATTGGTAAACTGTTACACTGATACATTGTTAAATTTAGAATTTGACTATGGCAAATTTAGATATGTGGGAAGTGTTTATTCAGACTAAACCGGGATTATCTCACAAACACGCAGGAATAGTACAGGCGCCAACAGCAGAAATGGCTTTGCAGAACGCAAGAGACGTTTACACCAGAAGAAAAGAAGGAACTTCCGTTTGGGTAGTTCCAAGTAAATATATCGTGACTTCAGAAGGAGTGGACAAAGAAGCTTTCTTTGATCCGGCAGATGACAAATTATACCGTCACCCAACGTTCTACGATATTCCTAATGATGTAAAAAATATGTAATTAATAAAGACTTTAAGATGTGAGATATCAGATACCAGACAATGTCTAATCTGAAATCTAGTGTCTGAAATCTGAAATCTATTAAACAATGAATTCATTATATAATTATTTATTAAAGTTTGCTGATGACAGCTTCATCATGGGACAAAGACTGTCTGCATGGTGTGGCGAAGGTCCTTACCTGGAGGAAGATATTGCATTGACAAACATCGCATTGGACGAACTTGGCCAGGCCAATAACTTTTATGTGTACGCATCAAGAGTTATCGATAACGGTAAAAGTGAAGATGATTTGGCCTTCTTAAGGTACGAGCACGAATATGTCAATGCCCATTGGGTTGAACTTCCTAATGAAGATTACGCGCAGACGATTCTTAAAGTATATGTATTTTCAGTATATCAGAAACTGATGTATGAGGCATTGTCGAATTCTGCGGATGAAGAGCTTGCAGCTTTGGCACAGAAATCTTTAAAAGAGGTGAGATATCATTACACTCATGCTTCTTCCTGGATGAAAATTTTTGCTCAAGGAACAGAAGAAAGCCGTGAACGTTTGGTAAAAGCCCTTGACAATATTTGGGAATACACAAAAGGTTTATTTGCAAAAGTGGAAGGAGAAGATGATTTAATTGCTTTAAACATTGCTCCGGACGGAGACGAACTGTACAAAGAATTTCTATCCATCACACAAAAAGATTTTGCAGAATATGGATTGGAATATCCGGCAAATCCTTTCATGCAGCCTAAATCCAGAACAGGATATCATACAGAATACTTCGGATTTATTCTTTGCGAACTTCAGTATATGCAGAGAGCGTATCCGGGATGTACATGGTAATTCCAAATGTAACAATCTAGCAGTTTAGCAATGTAACAATTAATTGCTAGACTGTTAGATTGATAAATAGGTACATTTTAAAAATGAAAAATCCTTTAGAAATATTAGAAATGGTTCCCGATCCGGAAATTCCGGTAATCAATATCGTGGAATTAGGTATTGTAAGAGAAGCAAAAGTTACCAGCGAGAATGCTTGTGAAATAACGATTACACCTACTTATTCTGCCTGTCCCGCTATGTTTACCATTGAGGAAGACATCATGAAGATCATGAAGGAAAACGGCTGGGATGCCAAAGTGGTCACCAAAATGTTTCCAATATGGACAACAGACTGGTTAACGGATGAGGCGAGAGAAAAACTTCGTGTTTACGGAATCACACCTCCCGAAAAAGGAGCAGACGAACATCACATCGGGAAACCGAAAAAATGTCCGCGCTGCGGTTCTATGAATTCAAAACAGATCAGCAGATTTGGTTCTACCTTGTGTAAGGCCTCTTATCAATGCTTAGACTGTCTGGAGCCGTTTGATTATTTTAAATGCCACTAATTAATGTACCAATAAATCAATGTACCAGTTTAACAATGTAACAATTATTCGGGCATTGTTAAACTGATACATTGTTAGATTTATTTACAGCATTGTTAAACTGTTAGATTGTTACATTTGATCGATTGCCACATTATTTTATATTGTTAAATTAGGGCAGTGTAATTTTTCAATTCTTTAATCATTTAATTTAAATTTAAACCATGTATACACAACTTGATATCGAAACGCATTTTGACGGAAAACTGAAAATTGCTTACCTCAATCAGCCTGAAACGATGAATGCGCTTACAAAACCATCTTTATCAGATCTGAAAGATTTTGTTAAAGAATGTAGTGAAGACCCTACTGTAAGATGTGTGGCGATTTCGGGAAGAGGAAGAGCTTTCTGCTCCGGTCAGAATCTGGATGATGCTTTCGTACAGGGTAATGAGCACCATGATAACGATATCATCAGAAAAATTGTGGTGGATTACTACAATCCTCTGGTTACAGAAATCACGCGTTGTAAAAAACCTGTTGTGGCATTGGTAAACGGCCCTGCAGTAGGAGCAGGTGCGATGTTGGCGCTAATCTGTGACTTTGTTTTGGCAGTAGATAAATCTTATTTTTCTCAGGCTTTTTCAAATATCGGATTGATTCCTGATACAGGTGGAACTTATTTCCTTCCAAAATTATTAGGCAGACAATTGGCTAATTATTTAGCATTTACAGGTAAAAGATTATCAGCTGAAGAATCTAAATCTTACGGTTTAGTGGCTGAGGTGTTCACAGAAGAAGAATTTGCTCCTAAATCTATGGAGATTCTTGAGAAAATGTCAAATATGCCGACTGCTGCTATTAGATTAACTAAAAAAGCCTTTGCTCAATCTTATACCAACACATTAAAAGAACAACTTGAACTGGAAGGCGATCTACAACAGGAAGCTGCAGAGACAGAAGATTTCATCGAAGGGGTAAACGCCTTTTTACAGAAAAGAAAACCTGATTATAAAGGAAAATAAATTATAGAAGCTAGAGATTAGAAGTTAGATATTAGTAAGTATGCGACCTAACTTCTAACTTCTAGTTTCTAATATCTATAAAAAATGAAAAATATCGGAATTATTGGGGCAGGAACCATGGGCGTAGGAATTGCTCAGGTAGCTGCAACAGCGGGATGCAAAGTCGTTTTATTCGATGCAAATGCTCCGCAGATTGATAAAGCATTATCAGGCTTAGAGAAAACACTTCAGAAATTAGTGGATAAAGCTAAAATTTCTCAGGAAAAAGCCACAGAAATCAGAACCAATATCGTTAAAGGTGAAGCTTTACAGGATCTGAAAGACTCAGATCTTGTCATAGAAGCCATCATCGAAAACAAAGACATAAAAACTAAAGTATTTACAGAGCTTGAAACCTATGTTTCCGAAGACTGTATCATCGGTTCCAATACATCATCCATCTCTATCACCTCTCTTGGGGCAGAATTAAAGAAACCGGAGCGTTTCATCGGAATTCACTTTTTCAATCCGGCACCATTGATGCCTTTGGTTGAGATCATTCCATCATTATTAACAGAAAAATCATTAGCTCAAAAAATGTATAACCTCATGAAAGAATGGGGGAAAATGCCTGTGATTGCTAAGGATATTCCTGGATTTATCGTTAACAGAATTGCCCGTCCTTATTATGGTGAAGGGTTAAGAATTGTTGAAGAAAACATTGCAACTCCTGAACAGGTAGATGAAGCTATGAGGACACTCGGGAACTTTAAAATGGGACCTTTTGAACTCATGGATTTAATTGGTGTTGATGTCAATTTTGCCGTAACTACAACCGTTTACAAAGATTATTTCTACGATCCGAAATACAAACCGTCTCTGCTTCAGCAAAGAATGTCTGAAGCCAAACTTCACGGCAGAAAAACCGGAAAAGGATTTTATGATTACGCAGAAGGTGCGGAGAAACCAGTTGCTCAGAAAGACGATGCATTATATCAGCAGATCTTTTTAAGAATTATTTCAATGCTGATCAACGAAGCTGTAGAAGCCAAAAGATTAGGTGTTGCGAATGATGAAGATATCGAGCTGGCGATGCAGAAAGGAGTGAATTATCCAAAAGGATTATTGGCATGGGGAAAAGAAATCGGTTATTCAAAAATCTCCGAAACCCTGCAAAACCTTTATGGAGAATACCAGGAGGAAAGATACAGACAAAGTCCTTTACTTCGTAAAATGTAATAATTATCATTAGTTTATTTTATGAGTAGGTCAAGAAAAAAAATGCCAATAGTAGGAATTACTACTGCAGAGACAGAAAAGAAGGATAAATTAGAAGCTAATAGAAAATTAAGAAAACTGAATAAAGCAAAAATTCGTAAAGGTGATTTTAATTTTTATCAGTTAAGAGAAATTTCAAATGTTTGGAGTTTTGATAAAGATGGCAAAAAATATTTAAAAGAGCCCGTTCGAAAAGATTTAATGAAATAAGATGAATCCAAGACAAGTTGCAGATTATATGTTTGGTCAGGATTATTTTTCCCAATGGATGAATATCAAAATGATCGAAATTAGAGAAAATTATTGTTTAATAGAAATGCCCATCAAGAAAGAGATGATCAATGGGTTGAAAACGGTTCACGGAGGGGTTACATTTGCTTTTGCAGATTCTGCGCTGGCATTTTCTTCCAACAATACAGGAGATGCAGCTGTTGCCCTGAACTGTATCATCAATTTTACCAAAGCCGGTAAAGAAGGTGATGTTTTCAGAGCAGAAAGCATTCTGGTCAATGCTACCAGAAAAACAGCCGTTTACGACATCAAGATCACCAATCAAAACAATGAGCTGATCGCAAAATTCGTCGGAACCGTTTATAAAATCGGAAAAAAAGTAACGGAGCTATAAGCTCAATGTAGCAGTGTAATAATTTACCAATCTAACAATGATGATCAATTTTGAAAATAATCCATTAATAACTAAAACGATTCAATTTTCATTAGATATTATTGAATATTGTGAATTGTTAGAAGAAAAAAGGAAATTTGTTATTGCGAAACAATTATTACGTTGTGGAACAAGCATTGGAGCCAATGCATTTGAAGCGCAAAACCCTCACAGTAAAAATGATTTTATCAATAAGATGAAAATTTCAGCCAAAGAATTGGAAGAAACCAAATATTGGCTATATCTGTGTAAGCATTCCAAAAATTATCCTTTTGATGAAAAATTAGAAGGTCAAATTATAGAATTGGGAAAAATTATTTATAAAATATTAAGTACAAGTTTAAATAAAAATCCATCAATTTAGCATTGTTAGACTGTTACATTGCTAAATTTTTACATTAAAAGTATTATGAACAACGTATACATCATAGACTACGTCAGAACACCAATTTCAAAACTGCAGGGCGGATTATCAGAAGTAAGAGCTGATGATCTGGCAGCAGTGGTTATTAAAGAAGTTATGGCCAGAAATCCTGAAGTTCCTGCTGAGGAAATTGAGGACGTTATTTTCGGATGCGCTAATCAGGCGGGAGAAGATAACCGTAACGTGGCGAGAATGGCCCTTTTATTGGCTGGATTGCCTTACAAAATTGGTGGAGAGACGGTCAACAGACTTTGTGCTTCGGGAATGTCGGCGGTAGCTAATGCTTTCCGTTCTATTGCTGCGGGAGAAGGTGAAATTTATATTGCCGGTGGGGTGGAACATATGACCCGTTCACCTTACGTAATGTCTAAGCCCGGTACTGCTTTCGGAAGAGACAGCCAGATGTTTGATACCACTTTCGGATGGCGTTTTGTTAACCCGAAAATGAAAGAAATGTACGGGGTTGACGGAATGGGAGACACCGCTGAAAACTTAGCGGATATGCACAATGTCAGCAGAGAAGATCAGGATAAATTTGCCCTTTGGTCTCAGCAGAAAGCCACAAAAGCTCAGCAAAGCGGAAGACTGGCGGAAGAAATTGTAAAAGTTGAAATTCCTCAGAAAAAAGGCGAGCCTAAAATTTTTGATCAGGATGAATTCATCAAGCCTACATCTTCTATGGAAGGTTTAGGAAAACTTCGTCCGGCTTTCAGAAAAGAAGGAACGGTAACGGCAGGAAATGCGTCAGGAATGAATGACGGAGCAGCGGCTCTTATCCTGGCAAGTGAAGAAGCCGTAAAAAAATATGGTTTAAAACCAAAAGCTAAGATCTTAGGATCTGCCGTAGCAGGTGTGGAACCAAGAATTATGGGAATAGGACCTGTAGAAGCCACTCAGAAATTATTAAAAAGATTAAATCTTTCTCTGGATGATATAGATATCATTGAACTGAACGAAGCGTTTGCAGCACAGGCATTAGCTGTGACCAGAAGCTTAGGTTTGAAAGATGATGACTCAAGAGTGAATCCAAACGGAGGAGCTATTGCTATCGGTCACCCGCTGGGAGTTTCGGGAGCAAGAATCATTGGCTCTGCCGCTATTGAACTTCAGAAGCAAGACAAGAAATATGCATTGTGTACCCTTTGTATCGGTGTCGGACAGGGCTATGCAATGGTCATTGAAAAAGTATAGTTTTTTCAATAATGTAACAATATAAAAATGTAACAATATAATAATTTATCAGTGTAACAATCATTGTTACATTGTTATACTGATACATTGTTAAATTAATTTTTTAATAAAAAAATTATGAACATCTACTCATACCACGGTATCCGCCCCATCATCAAGCCCTCAGCCTATATTCATCCGCAGGCAGTGATCATCGGGAATGTGGAAATCGGTGAAGAAGTATATATCGGACCCAATGCTGTGATCCGCGGCGACTGGGGAAAAATTATCATTAAAGACGGAGCCAATGTCCAGGAAAACTGTACCCTTCATGTGTTCCCGAATATTGAAACCATTCTTGAGGAATCAGCGCATATCGGGCATGGAGCGATCATCCATTCCGGACATATCGGTAAAAACTGCCTTGTAGGTATGAACTCCGTAGTGATGGACAAAGCTGTTATCGGTGATGAATGTATCATCGGAGCATTGGCTTTTGTTCCTGCTAATTTCACCTGCGGACCGAGAAAACTGATTGTGGGAAGCCCTGCAAAAATCATTCGTGATGTTTCCGATGAAATGACCCACTGGAAAACAGAAGGAACCAAACTGTACCAACAGCTGGCAAGAGAAGGAAAAGAGGCTATTCTGCCATGTGAACCGTTCTCAGAATATGTAGAACAGACCGCTACCAAAACTGTGGATTACAGTATCTGGGCGGATTTAAAATAAACTTTTAAACCTTTTCAAAATTATAAGGTTTTATAATACAATGAAAACGAATATGATCAAAAAGATGCTCATTGCCTGTAGTATGCTGTTTGCTTTTCAATTCATGGTTTTAGCCCAGAATGAAACAGTAAAACCGTTGACTATCGGAGAGGTCAGAACATTTAAATCTAAGATCTTAAATGAAGACAGAACTTTAAACATTTACCTGCCGCAAGGTTTTGATAAAACAAAATCATACCCGGTGATCTATTTGCTGGATGGCTCAATGAATGAAGACTTTATCCACGTTTCAGGATTGGTACAATTCTTTAATCAAATGTATGCCATGCCTGAAACCATCGTGGTGGGAATTGCCAATATCGACAGAAAGAGAGATTTTACCTTTCATACAGATCTGAAAGATTTACAGCAGGATTATCCTACGACAGGACATTCAGATAAGTTTATTGATTTTCTGGATAAAGAATTACTTCCTTACATAGGAAAGCAGTATAAAACAACAGAGAAATATATCTTTGGACAGTCACTGGGTGGGCTTCTTGCAACAGAAATCCTTTTCAAAAAGCCGGAAATGTTCAATAATTATTTTATCATCAGCCCAAGTTTGTGGTGGGATGATCAGAGTTTGTTGAAACAGGCTCCTCAATGGCTTTCCAAAAGCCCGGATACTAAGAAATTTATTTACGTTTCTGTAGGAAAAGAAGAACATCCTGTAATGGTAAAAGATGCAGGATCTCTTTACGATGTACTGAAACAGGCAGATAAAAAGAACTGGACGGTGGAATATAAAATAATGGAAACAGACAATCATGCTACCATTCTTCACAGAAGTTTGTATGAAGGTCTGGTAAAATTATTCCCGTATAAAGAACCCAAAAAGTAAACCATCAAAACACGAATCATGAGATATTTATTTTTCGCCATTTTCTTTTCAGTTTTGATCAGTGCTCAGAAAAAGCAGGATAAGAAAATTAATATAAAGCTTAAAAATGAATTGGCCACGATTCAAAAAGATGATCAAATCTACCGTGAACTGATGCAGTCTGACGTTTCCCAGGAGCAAAAGGAAAAGGTCATGAAAGAAAAAAATCTTAGTAAGGAAGATATTACGGACAGATTATGGACACTGATGGATGAGCAGGATAAGATCAATCTTGAAAAAGTTGAAAAAATTATCAGAATATGGCTATCCCGGAAAATCTCTGGTAGGAGAACCTGAAAATGAAACAGCATGGTTTGTCATTCAGCATTCTCCAAAAATCAATCAATATATGCCAATTATTAAAACGGCTGCTGATCATAAAGAAATTCCGTTTAGATTGTATGCCATGATGCTGGACAGACAACTAATGAATGATGGGAAAGAGCAGATCTACGGAACTCAGGGATTTTCTTCTTACGATGGAGAGAAAGAAAGCGAGCCTATTATCTGGCCTATTAAAGATGTTAAAAACGTAAACAAACTCAGAAAAGAAGCCGGTTTTGAAGATTCGGTGGAAAGTTATGCAAAGCGTCTCTATGGAAAGAGTTTTGTTTTTAAAAATTATACTTTGGATGAAGTTTTAAAAGTCAAAGGCAAATAATAAAATTTCAGACATATAAAGAAGCACCGGAGCTTCAGAAAAAGAAATAAATGATAGACCGTCTAAAGAAATATTGGATTTTCCTGTTGATTGCCCTTATCGGAATCAATTATGCGGGGTTCTGTCTGTTATGGGAATTAGTAGGTATTTCCGATGCGCTGGAACATGTAGAATCAGAACAGGTGATCAGAAAGCTGAAACAGAAGGATTTTTTATATACCCTGTTTATGGATGCAATCCTGATCTTGGATTTTTCCCTTATTCTGTTGTTACTGTTTGTTGCAGGACGAAAAATAGTACAACTCATTGTTAAAAAATAAAAGTCAGGTAAAAAGTAAAAAATAATATGGAAAAACTGAAAAATTACATCTACGGAGAATGGGTAGAAGGTTCCGGAAACGGAATTCCTTTATACAACGCCGTCACAGGCGAGCAGGTTGCTGTTTCCGATACAGAAGGGCTTAATTTCGAGCAGGCTCTTGACTACGGAAGAACAGTAGGCTACAAAAACCTTTCTTCCATGACGTTTTATGACAGAGGAGAGATGCTGAAAAAAGTAGCTCTTTATCTTTTGGAAAGAAAGAAAAAATATTACGAATTATCATATAAAACCGGAGCTACCCACGCAGATTCATGGGTAGATATAGAAGGAGGTTTCGGTACCTTCTTTACCTATTCCGGATTGGCAAAAAGAATGCTTCCAAACACTCCGTTCTGGGTGGATGGCGAAACTCAGAAAATCTCTGCCAACGGAACTTTTCTGGGAACTCACATTCTGACACCAAGTGAAGGCGTTTCTATCCAGATCAATGCCTATAATTTTCCGGTTTGGGGAATGTTGGAAAAATTATCAACATCCCTGTTGGCGGGTGTTCCTTCCATAGTAAAGCCATCTCCTTACGGTTCTTACCTTACGAACGCAGTTTTTCAGGATATGATCGAAAGTGGTGTCCTTCCGGAAGGTGCCCTTCAATTGGTTTGTGGTGAGCCTGGAAATATCCTGGATTATGTTCAGGATGGAGATTCAGTATTGTTTACAGGTTCTGCCCATACAGGAAGAAAATTGAAATCAATGCCTTCCATCGCTGGAAATGCAGTACGTTTCAATATGGAAGCAGATTCCCTGAACTGTTCCATTTTAGGTCTGGATGCAAAACCGGGAACTCCTGAATTTGATCTCTTCATCAAAGAAGTACGTAATGAAATGACCACGAAAGCAGGTCAGAAATGTACAGCAATCAGAAGAATCATTGTACCTGAGCACCTGATCGGAGATGTTCAGAATGCTTTGTCTAAAGCTTTAGACCAAACCAAAATCGGAAACCCGTTGAGCAGAGAAACCAGAATGGGATCCCTGGTAGGAAAACAGCAGTATGATGAGGTGGTTAGAAAAGTAAATATTTTAAAATCAGAAACAGAATTAGTTTACGACGGAAAACATGAACTTGTAGATGCAGACTATGATAACGGAGCATTTATGAGCCCGAAACTGTTCTTAAACGATAAACCTTTCGAGAAAAATATCTCTCACGATGTAGAAGCGTTCGGACCGGTTTCTACGTTAATGCCTTACAAAGATGCCGAAGAGGCAGCGGCTCTTGCTAAAAGAGGAAAAGGAAGCTTGGTGGGATCTATTATTTCCCACGACGAAACCTTTATCGCAGAAACTTCATGGAAAATGGCTTCCCAGCACGGTAGAATTTTTGTTTTGAACAGAGATAATGCCAAAGAAAGTACAGGTCACGGTTCACCGCTGCCTACATTGATGCATGGTGGTCCCGGTAGAGCTGGTGGAGGCGAGGAAATGGGCGGATTGAACGGTCTTCATTTCTTTCTACAAAAAACAGCGATTCAGGGTTCTCCGGATGTGTTGAAAGCGATTACAAAAGTATATCAGCAGGGTGCCGAGAAAAAATTCTCAGACAAGCATCCGTTCCAGAAATATTTCGAAGAAGTGGAAGTAGGGGATTCCCTGGAAACGGCCGGAAGAACGGTTACTGATGCAGATATCGTTAATTTCTCCAATGTTTCTTGGGATCATTTTTACGCTCATACCGATGCTACAAGCTTAACGGGAACTATCTTTGATAAAACAGTAGCCCACGGATATTTCATCCTTTCTGCAGCAGCAGGACTGTTCGTTTCAGGGAAAAAAGGACCTGTTATTGCAAACTACGGTTTGGAAAACTGTTCATTCTTTAAACCGGTATATGCAGGAGATACGATCACCGTTTATTTAACTGCAAAAGAAAAAATAAACAGAGGAGTAAAAGGAAGAAATATTCCTTCAGGTGTTGTAAAATGGCTGGTGGAAGTTGTTAATCAGAGAGACGAGATCGTTTGTGTAGCGACGATCTTAACATTGGTGGCAAAACAATCTCCTTTCATCGATCTAAATGTGAAAAATGTTCAGAAGATATTGAGTGGTTTAACAGAAATGACATCGTCAAATTGGGGTAAAATGTCTCCTCAGCAAATGCTTGAACACTTGGAACATGGAGTTCTGGTAAGTTTAGGTGAGCCGGAAGCCAATAAATGTTTCACACCGGAAGAGCAATTGGAAAAATGGCAGGATTCCCTTTATAACCACAGAAAAATGCCGAAAGATTTCCCTGCTCCATTCCTGGCTGAGGATGAAAACTTACTGGAATTAAAGCATAAAAATCTGGAAGCTGCAAAACAGTCTTTCCTGGATAACTTACAGAGATTTACAGTCTATTACAGAGAAAATCCACAGGCTGAGCATATGAATTTTGTGTTCGGAAAACTGAATAAAGAAATGTGGGAGCTGATGCACAAAAAGCATTTTACGCACCACTTTGAGCAGTTTGGATTGATTTGATTCAAAATATAATAATTTAAATTTATAGTCCCTTTTGGTTTTTACTGAAAGGGATTTTTTAATGATCCTTGTCAAGGTTCAAAACCTTGACAAGGGTTGAAGAAGTCAACGGCTTAAAATAAAGTTTATATTAAATTTATTAACTTTAATAGGCGAAATCCGAAAAGCATATAGAGTAGGAAAAAAAATTAAAAACTAATTGCTATGAAAAATTTAAAAAACTTTCAAGAAACGAATTGAGATCTGTTAAAGGCGCCGGTCCAAACTGGGCTTGCTTGCCTAATTCTTGCCCGCCGGAAAGTTGTTGTCTTCCTGGAAGATGGCCGGATATTCCACGAGCATGTTATATATGTGCTGATTCTTAAAAATAAAATATAAATGTATAGTAGTCCCTTTCGGTTTACTGAAAGGGATTTTAATTACTTTTACTCTCATTTATTTAAGACAAAATATGGAACTACAATTTTTCAAAGACTTTGAAACTTTCAAAAATGAAGATGAATTTGACAGTGAATAACTAAACAGGAATTTTTAAACTTTAAATCAAGATCACAAAAAATAAAACAATGAACGAAAGCTGGATGCAAAAATGGGAAGAGATAAAAGATATCCTTATATGTCCCGTGGATTTGGAAACCTATTTTACTTCAGATGAAATTATGGAGCAGAAAATGGAAGTAATGGAGATTGGTAATATTTCCCTTCCGTCTGGAAAAGTGATCGTGAGAGATCCTTTGGTATTTCTTAATGCGGGAGAGAAACCCTATTTCGTACAGGCTCCGAAAGGAGATTTTCCGGTAAAAATTGCAGTTGTAAAATCAGAAGAATGGGGAAATCGCTATGCTGCCGTAAAAGTGGAATTCACCAGGGAAAAGCCGGTTCTTTACAGAGAAGCACTTATCGGGATAGAAAATCTTGAAGATTTAAATGAAGGTGATTATTTCGGATTCATGGTAGATGCTGGTCTGGGATGTATCACCGATGCAGAATTGCTGCCTTATTTTGATAAATTCCTTACCGAAGTGAATGTAGAAAATGTTTACGATGATTATTTCGCAGAACAGTTTGCACAGAGTTACAAAGAGCATCCGCAAAACCAGAGAGAACTGGGAGACTGGATCAACTGGACGGTTCCCAATACAGAATATCAAATTCCAATGTTTGCAAGCGGTTTCGGAGATGGAGGTTATCCTGTCTATTTTGCATATGATGAAAAAGGAGAGATCTGCGGATTGTATATCCAGTTTATTGATATAGAATTGGCATTGTCTGATGATGAAGACGAAGAGAATGAATAAAACATTTGCAGATAAAGTCATAGAATTCAATAAAAACCTGCAGTTTCCAGGAAACCTTCCTGAAGGCTTTGAAGCCATGAATCCGTATCTGGACAACCCCGAAACGATGAAAGTTATGGAAGGATTTTATCACAAATATTACAATGATGGAAATCCAAGGAAATTTATGATTGGGATCAATCCCAGCCGGCATGGAGCGGGAGTGACAGGCGTTCCGTTTACCGATACTAAAAGGCTGGAAGCTGTCTGTGGAATTAAAATGCAATCGGCTCATACCCATGAAGTTTCTTCGGTTTTCATGTACGACATGATCGCTGAATATGGTGGTGCAGAAGAATTTTATCAAGATGTTTATATCAATTCACCCTTTCCGCTGGCTATTGTAAGAAAAACAAAAACCGGCTGGCTGAACGCAAATTATTATGATGATAAAAAACTCTTTGCAGCTGTAAAAGATTTTATGATCGATTCGCTGAAGAAGCATATCAGTCTGGGCGTGGACACCTCCGAAGTTTTTGTGCTAGGAAAAAAGAATTCAGAATTTATTTCAGCATTGAATGAAGAGGCTCAGTTATTTGAAAAGATGACTGTTCTTGAACATCCAAGATATATCCAGCAGTATAAAACAAAAGAAAAGCAGCTGTATATCGACAAATATATTTTAGCATTGAAAAAAACAAAATTTCCCTGATCATTCAGGGAAATTTATCATTTATGCATTAGAATCTTTTCGCAGTACAAACCACTTGTGGAATTTATTTTTTAATGATCTTTGACGATCCTGATGAGGTTTTGAGGATATAAACACCATTCGGAAGTTCGGAGATATCTGCCTGGTTAGTCCCTTTTCTTATTTCAAAATTTTTCAGCAATTTACCATCCTGACTGTAAATTTCAGCTTGAGCATTATCTTCCGTTTTAATAGAAAGAGGTCCGCTGGTAGGATTAGGATAAATGCTTATACCTTTTTTTGAAACAGCAGCTTCATTCGTTGCCAATACGATACCCGTGTCTTTTACCCATGTGAAAGCATCGAGTCCCGCATATCTGTAGTTTCCGCCTAATGTAATTCTTAGCTCATCAATAATGATATTTGAGTAATTCTGGCCGTTTAAATTCGTAAGATCAATAAGGGTATATCCGTTCGTAGGTGTCATGGAAGCAGCAAAACCTGTAGTTTTTGTCTGGGTAAATTTGGTTACTCCACTCAGTTTTCCTGTAACAGTCAACGTTCCTTGTACCGTCAAATCCAGATTAAGAGCAGATAGATACATCCAAAACCTGTTGACCTTAAATAGATTCGATGTGGTTTTAATGCTGAAAGACGGTGGCGATGCAGCATCGTTGGAATTGTCAATATACCTGTTGTCAACAGAGGTTCCATTCCAGCCCGTACCCGGATAGTTAGCCTGAATGTCAAAAGTTCCAACATGAGAGATAACATTGAATATTATTCCATTATCGGTAAAACTCGGGCTGCCGTGAGATTCCGTTTCAAATTGCTCCGTGCTCGTCTGTCCAAAAGAAAAGAAAGATATGAACAGACTGCAGATAGTAAAAAAAATAGATCTTTTCATGATTTAGGTTTTAAATAAGTTGTTTTTAATCACGTGGAGGATAAATTCCCTCTACACAAATGATGTAATTAAGCCCTAAATAAGGCGGCATATTGTTCATCGGAAGATTCTGTCCGACGTAGGATATAGATCTTGGATTAAGCGCTGTATCAGGATCAGCCTGTACAAAGCTTGGAATCGCCGTAAAATCTCTTCCTATCTGATTTCCTGTAATCGCAATAGAGGTGTTAACAGATGGGGCAGGTACGGTTGCATTGGCATTGGCCACTTTCAGCTGAAAACCGGATCCAATGCTTGGAAGATTTTGTGCCATGATCGTATTTTGTGGAGTTCCTGCAGCAGCTCCCAGAGGATAATATTCATTACCATTCACATTTCCGGCACCGATGGCCATTCTTCCTTTTAGGTTGGGAAGGGCGAAAGTAGTGACCCCGTCACCGCCATAAATGGTTCCCAAAATTGAAAATAATGCAGAATTAGTTGAGATTCTTAATAAACTTCCGTCACAGAACATCCAGCCTCTAGGGGCAAAATTTCCTGCAAATAATTTTACAATTCCTATGTACTCTTCCATGATAAATAGTTTTTTCAGTTGTTAAATTTTCCTACTCTTTTTTGGCTTTTCGGATTCCGCCTGTGGTTGTTAGTTTTTTATTAAGCCAAAGGAACAATATATAAGAAGGCGGTACTAGAGTAGAAAATACCAAATTGGGAAGTCCGTATTTATACGTAACGGATATCTGCATTTCCTTTTACAGAGAATTCATTAGACGATAGGATATGGTACCTTTTAATCCGTAATTTAGGCCCCATAATTTGCTCAGGAAGATTGGTATTTAGTATTTTTGTAACAATCTAATTAAAATAAAAAATGAACGAATTCGTAGTATCAGAAATCAAAAATAATATTGCCGAAATTACCTTCGGAACCCCAAAAAGCAATTCTCTTCCGGGTGCCATTTTAGAAAAGCTGGCTCAGACCATCTTGGATGAAGGTGCTAAAGAACAAGTAAAAGCTATTTTAGTAAAAAGTGATGGTGAAAAAGCGTTCTGCGCAGGAGCAAGCTTCGATGAGCTTTTAGCTATTGAAGAGCTGGAAGCATCTACAAAATTTTTCGGTGGATTTGCAAAAGTTCTGAATGCGATGAGAAACTGCGGAAAAATAGTTGTAGTAAGAGTTCAGGGAAAAACAACCGGTGGAGGAGTGGGAATTGCCTGTGGTGCAGATTACTGCTTTGCTACTAAAGATTCGGCATTAGCACTTACAGAAATCAATTTAGGAATCGGACCTTTCGTGATCGGACCTTACGTAGAAAGAAAAATCGGGAAATCACAGTTCTCCGCAATGGCTATTGATGCGGATTTCAGATCCGCAGAATGGGCAGAACAGCACAATGTTTATCATTCCGTTTCCGAAAATATTGAAGAAATGGATCGCAAGCTGGAAAAATTTTTACAGACTTTAGCTTCCAGGAGCAGTGAAGCATTAGCATTAATTAAGAAAGTATCCTGGGAAGGTACGGATCATTTCAATGAGTTGATGCCTGCCAGAATTCATATGAGTGCAAGTCTTATTCTTGAAGACTCTGCAAAGAAAAGCATTGAGTCTATTAAAGAGAGATTGAGAGTAAAATAATTTTTGCTTAACATAAAAAAAGAAAGGTTATCCAAAAAGGTTAATCTTTCTTTTTATTAAAAATTTGGAAATTTGATTTTTAACAAAAAAAGAGATCCGCTTCAATTACGAAACGGATCCCCTGCAGTTAATATGAATGTTGAATTAAAGTTCGTTTTGTTGTACTAAATTTTGAGATGCATTGATCTCTGCCTGAGGAATCAACCATGTCCATCGCTTGTCTCCGGCAGGAACAGTCATTAAATTATTAGTAACAGCAGAAACATGGTTGGAACCCGTCCTGTCTAAAGGAAGATTTAATCTTTTCAAATCAAGAAATCTGAAGCCTTCTCCCCAAAGTTCTAATCTTCTGCTGTTTAAAATTTCAGTAATATAAGCCTGGCCTGTAGTTGTAGCACCAGTATATGCCGGGTTTCTGTTTTTTGTAAACTCATTAAATACAATTTTAGAATCTGCTTCTTTATTGTCTTTTGCCAATGCTTCAGCTTCGATAAGATACATTTCTGCAGCTCTCATAAATGGGATATCACCTAAGCTTGTATTGTTATCAACAGCTCCTGATGCATTTACAGAAAGAAATTTTTGCGAAGTATAAGGAAATTTGCTGTAGGTAGAAGCTAACGGCAGTGTAGGATGCAATCCAGTAGGATCAATAACCTGTGTTCTCACATCAGTGGACGGAAACTGCGCATATAATAAATTATTGACAACTTTAGGAGCCTGTCTAATTTGTGTTGAATTATAATTTCTGGACATATAACCCATAAAATTTCCAAAAAAGTCGGTTGTGGCATCAATTGGTTTGTAGCCCCATACCCATTCTGAATTAGAATAACTATTGAAGCCTGATTTATACTGAGTATTGTTCATCAATGCAAACCCCTGTCTTGCTTCTTTTGCGTATAAAGCTGCGTTAGCATATTTCCCTTGTACTAAAGCCACCCTTGCCATTAGACCTCTTACAACATTCGCGTTGAAGTGAGATTTATCCGACCTTGTTTTACCGTTTAAATAAGTGTAAGCTTGTGCCAAATCTGAATTTATTGAAGTATAAACCTCTTCTAAAGATGCTCTTGGAATGGGATTGAAAGAATCATCCAGCCTAAGCGGCACTCCAGGTTGCGAATTCGTTGTTCCCTCTACGTATCTTTTTGCATAGATTTGGGCAAGCATAAAATAGCAATATGCCCTGAAAGCATGAGCTTCGCCCATTACCTTGTCTTTCAATGCCTGATCTCCTGTAACATTAGGAGCTGCCTTTATGATAATGTTTGCAATTCTTATCTGTCCATAGAAAAAATCGTATGGATAAAATAAATTTGTAGAAGAGGCATTAGCATTATCCAGCCATCGTAGAGTGGTTACAAACCATCCGTTACCTGTAGTAGGAAAAACCAAGTCCTCTCCCATTACATCCATATAAATCATTACTCCGGTAGCACCATTCTGTCCCTGGCTGCTATTTTGTCTGTAATACATATTTCTATGCATCCCATTAATGGCAATATTTAAGTTATCCAAACTTGAGGTTACTAAAAGTTCACTCGCTGCTTCTGTTGGATCTTTCTCCAGATCATCTCTTTCACAGGATGATAGAATACTTAATATGGAAAGACCGGAAATTAAAAGTGTTTTATTTGTAATAAATTTCATTTTGATAATTTTAAAAAGTTGTACTTAAACCGAAAGTAATAATTCTGGAAGGTGAATATCTGTTACTTACAGTACCGTTAAATGTAGAGTAAGGCTCCAAGCCTTTTCTCTTGCTGGCAACCCAAAGGTTTTCTCCACTCACGAACAATTTTAAACTGCTGACTCCTACACTTTTTACAATGTCAGGATTAAAGCTATAGCCTATTGAGGCATTTCTCAACAGTAGATAACTGGCATCTACCAACCATCTTGATGAAGCAGCATTTGAAGCAGCCACTGTTGACGAATTTAGAGCAGGTACATCAGTGATCTGCCCGGGAGTAGTCCAACGGTTATAAATGTCAGTATGTGATGCTCCACCCTGAGGAAATGCATCCATTAAACCTGCATAGTTAGTATCGTATATTTTCCCTCCAAACTGATAATTAAAGGATGCGGAAAGCTCCCAATTCTTGAAATTAAACGTGGTTGAAAAATTTCCAAAGAAATCAGGAATGGCAGATCCGTGATATTCATATTTTGCTTTATTCTGATTAGTGGTAACCAAAACTCCGTTTACAGTTCTAATATCTGCTGCTGTAGTATCAGTAAATAAATCCTGATCTAAGACAAATAGTGGTGATCCATCAGAAGGATCCACTCCATACCATGATCTCAACCAGAAGGCATATAAATCTTTACCTACCATTAGCTTTTTAGTGCCACTGATGAATTCGTTTTGCGACAGGGCGGTAATCTCATTTTTATATGAAGTTCCATAGGCTGATACAGTCCATTTCAGGTTTTGATTCTTGATAATATCTGCGCTTAAGGTGATTTCATATCCTTTATTTACCAGATTGCCCACATTTCTGTCAATACTATTACCAGGAATACCTGCATTTATAGGAGTTTGAAATGGAAAAAGCAATCCTTTCGTTTCAGAATTATAATACTCTACAGTACCACGCAATCTTTTATTAAATAATTCAAATTCTAAGGCAATATCAGATTGCGCTTTAGTTTCCCAGGTAATCAATGGATCACCTACAGTAGTCAGCAAAATTCCTGGTTCTGTACCATTGTTGTAACCTAAAGAAAATAAGGTTTGATAAGCATAATTTGTATCTAAAGCGTCGTTACCTACTTCTCCGTAAGAACCTCTTAGTTTTAAGAAATTAACGAATCTATTATCCTGAAGGAAATTTTCTTTTGAAATTACCCATCCGGCACCTGCTGACCAGAATGATTGCCATCTTACATCTGTGGCAAAACGGGAAGAACCATCCCATCTTACTGAGCCCTCTAAAAGATATTTTTCATTGTAATTATAGTTCAATCTTGTAAACCAGCTTTCTTTAGTCCTTTCCCTAAGATATGAATTAAGGGTATTGTTATCTACAAAGTTTCCGAATTCGTAGAAATTATCCAATACCTGATTTCGTTTATAACCATATAAGTAGTCTTGTTTATAATCAAAATTTTCATGTCCTGCAAGAACAGTTACATCATGACCTCCCAATTTTTTATTATAAGTTAATACCTGATTCCAGGTAAAATCTCTGGTCAGATACATTGTTCTGGAAGCAGAGCCAATTCCCAAAGCATCCCCGATCAGTCTGTTCCCATATGCTTTGTTTAATGTTCCTCTAAAATTATACGCTGCATTGGTTCGGAACATCAATTCCGGTAAAAGTTTAAACTCTGCATATACATTAGACTGGAGGTTGTATGAATTGGTTTTATCATCATTTAGTAATGTTTCCCATATAACATTTCTACCTGCAGCAGCATCAACACCACGTAAAGAACCATCATCATAAAGAACCCCTCCATTTACATCATACAGTCTCTCTCCAGTAACAGGATCATGTTGATATGGGCTATAAATTGGTCCCATACCACGCGTCCATGCATAAGGATTTATATAAGCGGAATTATTGTCTGCTCCATTAACTGCTAAACCTTGGCTCGTAATAACACCATTTAAGCTTGTGCCAATTTTAAACCAGTCTCTAACCTGTGAATCTGCATTGATTCTTAAATTAAGACGTTCAAAACTTGATTTTACAATATATCCTTGTTCATTGGTATAGCCTAATGAACTGAACAATGTAGTTTTATCATTTCCACCTGAAAAACTGATACTATGGTCTTGTCTTATGCCTACACCTATTAAAGGATCGGCCCAGTCAAAATCATTGTAACGCAGCTTTGCCGAAGGATTAAGTATTCCATCAATAACTAACTGTGCATTTGGTACATCATAGACATTGGTTTTTAGATTTCCGGAAATTAAATTAGTACTCGCCCATGCGTTTGAGGCAGCAAGCGTCTCATTAGGATTTGTAATCCTTCTGCCATTACGCATGGCTTCCCACGCAAGGACATAATAATCTGCTGTTCCTACTCTGTCATATTCCTGTACAAATCTGCTTACTATACCTGTATTAGAATTAAGTGTAAATCTTGAGGAATTTTTCTTACCTCTCTTAGTCGTTACCATAATAACTCCATTAGCAGCACTTGAGCCGTATAGAGCCGTTGATGATGCATCTTTTAACACAGTTAAACTCTCAATGTCATTAGGATTCAATGAGTTTAAATTCCCAGGGAAAGGAACTCCATCAACAATTAAAAGTGGTTCGTTTGAAACAAGGTAAGAACCTGTTCCTCTAATTCTTATTGATGAGCCTTCACCTGGCTGGCCTGTACCTGCAGCAATCTGAATACCTGCTCCAGCTCCATCCAATGCCTGTAAAACATTGGAAATAGGACGATTTTCAATTTTTGCTGCATCTACCTGAACATTTGATCCGGTAATGGTCCCTTTTTTCTGTTTACCGTAGGCAACAATTACTACTTCGTCAATGTCTTTAGTCTTCGTCGAGTCTTTCTGCGCAGTCACAGCCTGGGCCGTAAAAAATACTACTGCAGTAGATAGGATTTTTAGTTTCACATTCATATTAACAGAATTTAATAAATATTTTGTACAAATATGTTGTTTTTTTTTAAAACTGCAATGGTATTTTGCCTTAAATCTTAAATTTATGTTAATTATTAAATATTTAAAGTTAAATAATTGATGAATATGAGTTTTTTATGTAGTTATTTTGAATAATTTTAGCTAAATAATTTATTTTAAAGTAAATTATTCACTTTAATCAAATTTAAAATGCGTTATTGCTTACGAAAATAGTATATACCAATAAAATCTATCAAGTTAAAGAAATGAATTTTTGAGTAAATGCTTTAAGATTTTGGATTTGAAGAGTCGAGTAGGATAATCACAACTCACTTAAAGAAATATTTTCCTGTAATTGTATTTGTGAATAGTCCTATTAAAACTTCAGTCATAGTAGGTCATTTCTTAAAGTTAAGAAGTGTATTGAATTTGTTGAGAAAAATTATCATTAAAATGTAAAAAAAATAATTGGCAGATTAAAAATAAATTATAACTTTGTAATTCAAAGTTCTTTTTATGGATTCAAAAAACTATCACGAAGACTTATCACACATCCGTTCCATGATGGAGCGGTCTTCAAGGTTCATTTCATTGAGCGGACTGTCCGGAGTTTTTGCCGGTTTGGCTGCGCTGATCGGTGCAGGATATGTTTATTTTATTTTCCAAAGGGAAGGAATTGATTATTTTGATGGTGACAGGAATTTCTTTGCTCCGGCATTGGTCAGAGAGCTGGTAATTGTAGGGATAGTAATTTTACTGGCAGCTGTACTCAGCGGATATATTTTCACAGCGAATAAAAGCAAAAAGAAAGGCCTTAAGATCTGGGATAGTACGACAAAACGTTTACTCTTAACTTTTGCAGTTCCTTTAGTAACTGGCGGAGTTTTTTGCCTTGCACTTCTTTTCCATCATCTTTTTGTATGGATAGCCCCGGCTACGTTAATATTTTATGGAATTGCCCTGGTCAGTGCAGAAAGATATACTTTAACAGATATTAAATATTTAGGATATTGTCAAATTGTTCTGGGATTGATCTCTCTTTTCTTCTTAGGATGGGGGCTTGTATTTTGGGCCATCGGTTTTGGGATTTTACATATTGTGTATGGCCTGATCATGCATAAAAAATATAAATAAAGATTAAATTTGCAGCTTTTGTTAGAACAGCTTCTCTAAAACTGCAGTTAGCGACCTATTATGATAAAGATAAATCAACTCAATAAAGAATTCGAAAGCCGTGTGAGATTGGGTATAATGTCCGTTCTTATGGTAAACGACTGGGTTGACTTTTCTGAAATGAAAGGGCTTTTAGATATCACAGATGGTAATTTGGCGAGCCACAGCAATGCTTTGGAAAAAGCCGGATATATCGAAGTAAAAAAAGAGTTTGTAGGTAAAAAGCCAAAAACTTCTTACCGTGTTACACAGAACGGGAGACAGGCTTTTAACGAACATTTGGATGCCCTTGAAAAATTATTAGGAAGATAAAGCTATATTTTTTTGAAAAACAACTTTGAAACACAAAGTACTTTATAAATTTAAAATTAAAAAAATGATGACACAAAAACAAAAAACAATCCTTATTTACGCTACACCGGCGGTTTTATTATGCATTCCGTTATTGGGGAATATGTTCTCCGAGGAATTCGACTGGTCACCGGTAGATTTTGTAATTGCTGCCGTTTTGCTTTTTGGAACGGCTTTTATCATCGATCTGATTCAGCGGATCGTTAAAAACAAAACATACAAAATCCTGTTAAGCGGAGCCATTCTTATATTGCTGTTGCTTGTCTGGGCAGAATTGGCAGTAGGAATTTTCGGAACCCCTTTCGCCGGAAGTTAATTGTAACTGAATTAAAGAATGATGACAAGAAGGTGTTTTCTTAAGCGGCTTTTTCAGCTTTCAGCAGTGAGCGCGTTCCCTTTTCTGTATTCGTGGCAGGTAGAGCCTTTCTGGGTAGAATTTGTTCAGAGAAAGTTACCCGTAAAGAATCTGCCAGGTTCCCTGGAGGGAAAAATCCTGATGCAGATATCAGATCTGCATGTCGGAGACCGTTTCGACTGGAATTTCCTGATCGAATCTTTTCAAAAAGCACAACAGTTTAATCCGGATTTTGTAGTCTACACGGGAGATTTCGTGAACCATGGAACTGAAGAAGACCAGGAAGATCTGAAGAAAGTGATGGAGCAGGCAGTCTACGGAAAGCTGGCAACCTTCGGAATACTCGGAAACCATGACTACGGAGAGAACTGGGACGATATTATTTGCTCAGAAAATATCTGTCAAATTCTCAGGGATTTTGGAATCAGTATGCTTAAAAACAGCAGCGAAGAAAGTCACGGACTGAATTTTATAGGATTTGAAGATCTGTGGTCGCCTAATTTCCATCCTGAGGAAGTAATGAATGATTATGACCCCGGAAAAGCCAATATTATACTCTGCCATAATCCGGATGCCTGCGACAGAGATATATGGAACGGTTATCAGGGCTGGATTTTAAGCGGACATACTCATGGAGGACAGTGCAGAATTCCAGGTATTATCACACCGGTACTCCCCGTTGAAAATAAGAAATATATATCAGGGGAAATAGATTTTCAGGATGGAAGAAGGTTGTACATCAACAGGGCTATTGGGCATTCTTTTCAGATAAGATTTATGGTACGCCCGGAAATTACCGTCTTTACTTTAACTCAAGCTTAAAATACAATATAGATGAAAGATCATCAAATACTAAACATCGGGAAATATATTTTCGGATTATGCTTTCTGCTCGGAAATATTTGTCTTTTCGGCTATTTAATAACAAAACATGTGGATTTTGCAATAGGAGGTTATCTCCTTCTTATTTTCGGAACTGCTTTAAATCTTCTTACTGCGCTGGGATTATTGATTTATGGAATTATTTATAAATCAAAGTTTGATAGCTGTCACAAATCTATAGGCATAATGATGATCAATATTCCTATAGCCATATTTTACACCGTAATAGGACTTAACATAATCTAATAGTAAAAACTTATGAAAAAAGTACGTGTTCAATTTCTGCTTTTTGTCTATGATAAAACTCAGAAACTTTACAGGAAATATTTTAAAAAGAAAAAGAGACAATGGCAGTTCAATGAAGAGCAGCTGCTGAAATTTCAGGAAGATTCTCTCGGAAGAAAACTGGGGGAATTCTATAAAAAGCATGGATTCTCTATGATTCCTAAAATGGAAAACCATGATGTACATCACCTGATCACCGGATGCGGAACCCAATTCGAAGATGAAATCGCCATGCAGTACCTTCTCCTTGGAAACGGTAAGCTCAATGCCCATCTCCTGGCAGCCGTTGTATTGGGAACATTTATTCTTCCGGAATACATGAAACTATATATGAAAGCATACAGAAAAGGGCAAAGCATGAAACCATTTTATCACTGGGATTTTGAAAGCCTGCTGTGGCAGAATTTCGACCACCTGAAGGATTATATCCAGCAGAAAGAAACGCCGGTATTATATTAATGAACGGCTATGAAAAAAATAGCCCGGCAGCAATACTTTTCTCCTCATTCATCTTAATATTCTGAAAATCTTATTCTTTCTTAATGGTTAAATCTTTAAATCATTTAATTCTTAAATCTCAATTATGAAAACACATCATCATATATTTCTTACAGCCGCTTTGTTTGTCATTGTCTTTTATGATCAGGACATTGGACTGAATCTCGGTATTCTGGGTATCGTTTATGCATTGCTGACTTTATTCAAAACTCCTGAAAGAAACAGGACCAGAACTTTTCTGATACTTTTCGTTACAAGTATTCTGTCATGTTTCGCTTTTGCATGGTTCAGAGACTTTCCGTCCCTGCTGGCGGTTGTAAGTTCCCTTCTGCTATTAGGCTATCGCTCAAGAAACAGAAAGCTGAAAATACTTTTCCTCATTCCCGTATTTATCATCAACAGCTTCACCTCGCTTTTCCGGTTTTTCAGCTTTGACTCATGGCTGCCGAAAAAAAATATTTCAGGGGTATGGCAGAAAACTTTAGCGTTCATCCTTATTCCACTATTGTTTATCTCCATATTTTTCGGAATATATTCTGTGGGAAGTGATCATTTTGCGGCTGTTTTCAGAGATTACGAACTCGATATTAATATATGGCAGGTACTGGCTCTTTCAGTTTTAGGCTTTTTTATTGCTTTCAATTACTGGAACTATGCGGTAGAAAGATTGATATACAAAAAGAACTCCCTGCTGGATGATAACTTTCCGGATAATTATAAGGTGCAGAAATCAACATATTCTTTTCTTGATCTGGATGCAGAGAGAACCAGCGGTGTCATTTCCTTCTTTTGCCTGAATATTTTACTCGTATTTTTTATTATCACTTACAATTATGAGCAGTTCTATGAAATTTCAAAAACTCCCGTTCAGCTTTCAGAAGAGACCCATGAAAGAGTAAATGCTGTGATTATGTCTATCATTATGGCTGTATTGGTGATCATGTTCTATTTTAAATCCGGTTTTAATTTTGATCCTAAAGCTAAGCTGATGAAGCTTCTGGCCAGGATCTGGATCATCCTGAATGTCATTCTTGTATTTTCAGCAGCATTGAAAAATTACGAATATATTATCAGTTACGGATTTACTTACAAAAGGCTCGGTGTATTTGCTTTTCTCCTGTTGGCACTCATCGGGCTGGCACTTACCTTCATTAAAATTCAGAAGAAAAAAAGAAATGCATTCCTCTTTAATACAATGATCTGGTATTTTTATGGAACAATTTTAGCATGCAGTTATGTGAACTGGGGTGGAATTATTACCTCCCAGAATATGAAACGTAAAGATTTTGCGGTAAACTATCACTTTGAACAAATCAACTTCAGTGAAAGAGGACTGTTGAAGTATGCAGAAGAAAAAAATGATCTGCAGCTTAAAAAGAAAGTACTGGAAAAAGCTAAACAAGAAAAATCAAAACCTTTCCTTTCAAAGATTCTTTACTTTGAAACATTAAAAGATTAAGTATTATGAAAAAATCCTTATTGTTAATCCCATTGATTATTATTTCATGTAAAAAAGAACCTGCTGTAACTGAAACCCCTGACAGGGATTCTGCTATAGTCACAGAAATGCCGGATTCTACGGATAAAGAAGATTCTGCTGCCCTTAGAAAGAAAGATTCAATCATTAACAATGCTCCTGTCACCAAAGAAGTACTGCGAAAAGGTGTGATGAGAACCGAAAAAGAGGGCCAGATCATAAGAACGGCAGATGCATCGCAGCTTCCATTCACATTGGGAGAAGAATTTACAAAAGATGGTCAGGAACTGGTTTTAAAACTGACCCATTATGACAAACCCAATATTAAAGCAAAAATTTCAACCAATGAAAAAGACTTTAATATCAGATTTAACCAAATCAGGCTTCCAAATGGAGATTATGACGGGCCATTCGGGAGAGAAATTACCTATGAAACCAAAGGAAAAGGTGAAGTATGGCTGATCATAGGGAAAAGTAATATGGCTTCCGGAAACACAAAAGGAGGTTTTAATGTAAGTGTGGAATAAAATTGACCATTTTGGTATAATTTCTGCAAACTCAATATCAATACTAAAGTTTAAAATTATGAAAAATATATTTTTAATGACAGCAGCAGTTTCAGCAGTAGTAGTAAGCTGTGGAACTGTACAGTCACTGGTTCAGAATACATTCCCTTATACAGCCAATGTTTTGGTTTCTACGGGAGTGCCTGCCAATAAAGAAGTTTCATCTACGGCTACGGCCACGAATGTACAGACATGGTTTGGAGGAAATAATAATGCGAAGATTAAAGATGTAAGAATCTCTGATGCCAAAATTTCTGTGGTTTCTCCTTCAGGCGGAAACCTGAGTGCGCTGAAATCCGTGAAAGTTTATGTTTCTTCCAACGGAACAGGTGAAAAGCTTATTGCTTCACGTTCCAATATTACAACAGATTCTTCCAGCTTAAATCTGGATCTTAATGATACAGGATATTTGGATGAGGTGGTAAAAAGTACAGGTCTTACAGTTAGAACAGTATATGAGCTGAAAAATCAGACAAGTTCAGATATGACGCTTAAAATAGCACTTAATTTCAATAGCGTTCCTGCGCAGTAATTTTTGTGCAAAATAAAATAAGAGGCTGTCTGAAAAGACAACCTTTTTTGTTGATTTAATCGTATTTCTTAAACATCCGGCTTATTCTGATAGTTTGTTAGCACTTCAATGGCCTTTTCGGTATCTTTCTTATTGATGAAAATATGATCATGGTAATAAGCGGCTACTACATTACAGCTTATGTTATTTTCAGAGAGAGCCTTGAAAAAGCAGCCGTTAGTCCTACTGCTTCCAGATTCAAATTAAAAGAAAAATAATGAATTTTAATTAATATACTTCAGTTGCAGAAGCGTTCTCCGGATAGGGCCCGTAATGAATTGATTATTATTGGTGAGCCAGATAATAGAAATATTGCTTTCGGGAATCATGATGAGGTGCGACTTAAAGCCACCCTGATCACCGGCATGTTCTATGACGCTTACGCTTTCTTCTGTTTTTGTATCAGCATAAAAGCCAGTATGTACAAACCAGGTTCCGGTATGATAGGCTGACTTTTTACCATTCCAGTCAGACGGACTGTATACTGTTTTTGAAACTTTAATAACAGAGCAGTTAGTAAACTTACACTGATTAATCGCAGCAATGTATTTTTTCAGGTCATCAATAGAGCTCCAGACACCTCCGTTTCCGGCAGCAGTAAAAGTAGGGCATTCCCCATAATCATATTCCCGGTAAGTCTTATCTTTCAGGATATAGCCATGAGCTACATTTTTATCAGGAAAGCTGCCATCTGTAATACGGCTGGCTTTCATACCGGCTGGCTTAAAAATATTTTGATTGATAAAATGTTGCCATTTCATCCCACTCGTTTTCTCAATCACCATAGCCAGACCATTATAAGCCGGATTTGAATAATTGAATTTTGTTCCCGGTTCAAATTCCAGTGAATCCGCAGACTGTAAAGGCCTGAAATTCTCTTCATCTTTTGCCGTAAGATAAAAAACACTATCCTTATCCACGTTTCTAAGATCAGGAAGTCCCGAAGTATGGGTGAGCAGATGCCGGAGTTTAATTTTAGAGGCCAGTTCTTTATTTTTAAAATTTGGAAAAAATTTAAGCAGATTGTCATCCGTTGAAAGCCTTTGTTTCTCCTGAAGCATCAAAATTCCATACGATACAAAAGTCTTGGAGATAGAGCCGAGATTGGAAACCGTTTTACTGGTAAACTTTTCACCTGTCTTTAGGTCCGCCAACCCAAAAGAATTCTCATACAATACCTTATTTCCCTGCTGGATCAGAATAGCACCACCTGGCTCGTCTGCTTTAAACAATTGGGAGAATGCAGAATCGAGTTTTGACTTTAAAAGTTCTTCACGGGTTTGGGCATAGCTGATAAAATTAATACTAACAGTTAAGACAAGGCCTGATATTAATTTAAGATTCGGAAACATGAATTGTAAGGTTTAGTTTTATATGATCTGTTGTTTTAGCTTTTTGTGATCGAATCCATAACGATTGTTACAGGTCCGTCATTGACCAGGGAAACCTTCATATCTGCCCCGAAAATTCCACTCTCAGTTTTTAATCCTGATTGGGCAAGCTCCTCTTTGAAATAATCGAAAAGAGGAATCGCTTTATCCGGCTTTGCCGCTTTAATGAAAGAAGGGCGGTTGCCTTTTTTGTAATCTGCAATTAATGTAAACTGGCTGATGCACAGGATTTCTCCCGAAATATCCTTCACAGAAAGATTCAGTTTGTCATCTTCATCACCAAAAATCCTTAGATTTAAGATCTTCTGGACAAGCCAGTCTGCATCTGCTTTTTCATCATTTTCGTCAATCCCGGTAAGGAGCATCAGCCCCTTTCCAATCTTACCGACAATTTTTCCATCTACCTTTACATGCGCCTCAGAAACTCTTTGTATAACGATCTTCATTTTTTAATAATAAATATTTAAAGTTTTGGTGGAAGGATCATAGTTGTAAGGATATGTTTTAGGAGGCAGGGAAGTGGCAGCTCCTGATTCAGGCTGTCCTGTCCTCAGGATCCAGCGGGTATTGTCTTTAGGACACAGAATACTGATATTGTCTTTAACTTCGAGAGTGGTATTCACATCAGGGCAAATATGCGGGGCATTCCTGTCGTATGCTTTGAAAGAGTCTCCTACTCGGACCACAATCAGTCCTCTTGTTCCGGCCTGCTGTTCGTTTACATAAATCCAGCCTCCATCATAGTTGAGATTGTTATAAGCGGGCAGATTCAGATTTAAGGTTACATTAACAGGATTGTTCGGGAAACAGCTGACAGTATCTTCTCTGCTTCCACATGAGTTTATGGTTAAATTGCTGAAAATCAGTAACGTTAAAATAGATAGGATTGAAAAAGTTTTTTTCATTTCAATTTAAATTTTTATATATTTGTAAAAGTTAAACGATTATAACACGTAAAACATTGTCCGGCAAATGTCGGATTATTTTTTTATACCAAACCTAAATTTTGAAAATTATGGCAAGCTATGTAACAAAGGAGGGACAAGAGAAAATGAAAGCTGAGCTGGAACAGTTAGAAACTGTAGAAAGACCAAAGATTACCCAGCAAATCGCAGAAGCAAGAGATAAAGGAGATTTATCTGAAAATGCGGAATATGATGCAGCTAAAGAGGCTCAGGGAATGCTTGAAATGAGAATTTCCAAGCTGAAAGATATTATCGCAACTTCCAAGATCATAGATGAAAGTCAATTAGATACTTCAAAGGTTTCCATCCTTACTACTGTAAAACTTAAAAACAATGCAACCAATCAGGAGCAGGTGTTTACATTAGTACCGGATAACGAAAGCGACCTGAAAACAGGAAGGATTTCTGTGAATACACCGATCGCAAAAGGATTACTTGGAAAAGTAATAGGCGAAACGGCCGATATTACATTGCCGAACGGAAATAAACTTTCCTTCGAAGTATTAGACATCACCCTATAATCTAATTATAATCCTGAATCAAACTTCTAGTTTCTAACCTCTAACTTCTATAAAAATGAGCAGTATATTCACAAAGATCATCAACGGTGAAATTCCCTCATACACAATTGCTGAGGATGATAATTTCATAGCACTCCTTGATGCAATGCCTTTGGTGAAAGGCCACACCCTGGTAATTCCTAAAAAAGAAGTTGATCTGATCTTTGATCTGGAAAGTGAAGAATATAAAAACCTTTGGGGATTTGCCCAGCAGGTCGCCAAAAAGATTAAAAATGCTATTCCCTGCGTAAGAGTAGGAGTAGCTGTAGTGGGACTTGAAGTTCCCCATGCACACATTCATCTTATTCCCTTAAACAAGATGGAAGACATGAACTTCAGAAATGAAAGACTTAAATTAACAGACGAAGAATATAAAGAGATCCAAAACTCAATTATTAATTCTTAAAAGCATAAAATCGTAAAAAAGAAATTTTTTACGATTTTCTTTAACATATATTATTTAGTATGAATTCAAACCAATGTTCTTTCTGCGGCAGAAAAAGAAATGAAGTACAAATGCTTATTTCCGGGCAGAGTGGCTTTATCTGCGAGAACTGCATCGAACAGGCGCATGTCATTGTTAAAGACAGCGTTTCTAAAACAGGAGCTTCTCCTGCAGCAAATATAGACGAACTTAAGAAACCGAAAGAGATCAAAGAATTCCTTAACCAATATGTAATTGGGCAGGATCAGGCTAAAAAGCAGCTTTCGATCGCGGTATACAACCATTATAAAAGACTGCTTCACGCTCAGGACGAAAACAGGGAAGTAGAGCTGGAAAAATCAAATATCATTATGATAGGCGAAACCGGTACAGGAAAAACTCTTCTGGCAAAAACCATTGCAAGAGAGCTTAACGTTCCTTTCTGTATCGTAGATGCTACTATCCTTACAGAAGCCGGTTATGTAGGGGAAGATGTGGAAAGTATCCTTTCAAGACTCCTGATGGTTGCAGATTATGATGTAGAAAAGGCAGAGAGAGGAATTGTATTTATTGATGAGATCGATAAAATTGCAAGAAAATCAGATAATCCAAGTATTACAAGAGATGTTTCCGGAGAAGGTGTACAGCAGGGATTGCTGAAACTTCTGGAAGGAAGCATTGTCAATGTCCCGCCTCAGGGAGGCAGAAAACATCCGGATCAGAAATATATCCAGGTAAATACTCAGAATATTCTGTTTATTGCAGGAGGTGCTTTTGACGGAATCAAAGAGATCATCGAAAGAAGAATGAACAAACAGGCCATAGGCTTCAGTTCGGAAAAAATTAATAAGACTGATGAAGATGAATATGTACTGACACATATTAACGCAATCGATCTTCGCTCTTTTGGTTTAATTCCTGAACTTTTAGGAAGATTTCCGATCATTACTTACCTTGACAAACTCACTAAAGAGACCATGGTAAGAATCATGAAAGAACCTAAGAATTCGATCATCAATCAGTTTGTAGAACTTTTCAAAATGGATGGCACGAATTTGGTATTTACGGACGGTGCTATCGAAAAGATTGTAGAAGAGACTATCGAAAAAGGATTGGGCGCCAGAGGTTTAAGAGGAACAACCGAAAAGGTATTGGAGGACTATATGTTTTCAATAGGTGAAGAGAAAGAAATTATATTAACGGAAGATAATATTTTTGTTAATAAATAAAATATTTTTTTTTCTTTAAAAAAAAATCTTACCTTTGCAGGTGAGATTGTATTAACACACAAATAATTTATACAATGAGAAAAAGTTTATTTGCTATAGGTCTTTTAGCAATTAGTTACTCTGTTCAGGCGCAGATACTATGTCATGTTGACACTAATGCTAATATGTATGTGAGCGAAGGCACCCTTGTTTATAGCGGTGGAGGTGTACAGACAAGAGGTAATGGCCTTTTGGATGTACATGGAAACGTTATGGTTGTAGGTACAGTCGGAGATGCTTTTAAAACAATTACTGCCACAGGTACGGATAAAACCGACGGTGGAAATATTGTTTTAAGGCTAAATACTCCCACTGCTACTGATGACGTGTCTACTTACGGACAGTTATATGTTGATGGTTTAAGCCAAGCACAGATTACTGGAATCGTAAGTAAGGAATTCAGGACCAAAAAGAATGGTACCGGAAATTATTATCAACAGGTTGGTTTGCCTTTCTTTGGTAAAACCATGAGCACTTTATCCACTGAATTGGGTAAAACATTTGGCACTATAAGAAGAAGCCAAAACGAAATTTTAAAATGGAACAATACTGCAGCTATAGCTGATCACTATCCTAATTTAGCCCTTACAACCAGTAATGGTTCTGCGTACTACATGCTTGGATCTAACAATAACAACTTAGATGTAAGTAGTTCTATGCATACTCTTAATGGCCGTCCTTATGCAGCATTTGCTTCTAATGTAACTCTTCAGAATGCAGGGAATGTTAATTTTGGGACAGGTGGTACTGCCATCAACGGATATAATGAAAGGTACAATACTTATCTGCAGGATCAGTTTGAAACCTCAATTACTCCTTGGACTCTTACTTATGGTAAGAATATTTACCAGTTTGGAAACCCTTTCTTTACTAACCTTGATTTATCAAGAATAGGGCAGCAAGAACCGGGAGGGGTTGGTGCAGTTAATGACGGAAACTACATTACTAATATATGGGGTGTAAGATATGACCCGGGAACTGTTGTTGTAGGCTCACAAGGCAATGCTTATAGTACTGGAGCATTGATTCAGACTTATGATGTAAATGGAGTTCCAGTTGGAGATGTTGGTATGATCATCAAGCCGATGCAGACTTTTGTTCTGAAGTTGAGAGACAATTCTTCCCAGACATTAAATTTTAATACTCTAAGAAGATTTAGCTCGACTGTTAGAGCTGCAACTACTGACTATAGTGTTACTGCTGCTAGAAACGGAGCAAGAATCGATGGTACAATAAAACAGCTTGGGGTAATTGGCTTAGATGCCTCAGGGAATGAAGTTGCAAGAACTTATTATGTAGTTTCACCTAATGCTGTTACAGGTCATCAAACTTCTGTAGCAACTACAGTTCAGGCAACAGCAGGAAAAAACATCATCGGTACATTTGAAGAAGCTTTGACTGGTGGTTATGATACAAACTATACTGCAAAATATTGGTTATACATTAATGAAGCCAACGAAAGTAATTTTCAAGGTAAGAATGTTAAACTTGTAAATTATGATACAGGTAAAGTAAAGTCTTACAAATTTGAAATAAGAGAAAATGGGGAGTTAGTTCCAGCAGGAACGCACTTGCTATCTGCAGGTATTGGCTTTTACTATAAAGCATCAGACGGTACTGTACAGCCTGCAATACAGGATGGTATTGCACCTAATGCTGTTGCATCTTATGATTTATATTATGGTGAGCCAAGCAATGCAGTGCTGGCTGCAAAACAAACAGATGCAGCTACACCTTCAAGAACAATGGTGGTATACAATCCAGAAATTACCAACTACATTGTTAGATTCGATCCAAACTGGAAAAAAGCAGATATTGAAGTTTATGATATGAGCGGTAAACTAGTTATCTCTAAAAAGGCAGTTGATACATCTACGGATTTTGTAATTGAGCTTAATGGAGCAATTAAAAATTCTTATGTTGTAAAAATTGTTTCTGATAAAGGAGAAACTGTTAACACTAAAATCTTAAAATAAATATTATGAAAACTATTAATAAACTAGTACTTGCTCTATTCTTTTTTGGGACCTTACTGGTCAAGGCAGCTGATGAAATACCCCCAGCACCAGAAGATGGTGGTACAGGAGGGGTAGGACCCGGAGGGGTTGCATCACCGATTGACATGTATGTTTATATGTTATCGATTATTGCAGTTGTATTTATTATATACTATACAAAGAAATTGAAGAGCCAAAAAGCCTAAAATTTTATTAAAATAACATTAAACTCTCTGATTAGTCAGAGAGTTTTTTTATTTTTACTTTATGAAAAAGATTTATATATTATCTGCAGTATTATCTGCATTTTCTTTGCAGGCGCAGTTTACTGTTACAATTCAGGCTCCTGCAGAATTTAAAGATCAAGATGCCATTCTATATACACTAAACGGGTCGAAGGATATAATCGTTACCAAAGAACAGAGCAAAAATAATACATGGACTTTCAAATACCCCAATCATTATATGGGAATGATGAAGGTATATTTTCCGGCTTCAAATAATGCGGTAAGCTTTGTTTCGGAAAACAAAAATGTAAGTATTAAAATGGATGTTCAGAATAATAAACTCAAAGATGTTGTTTATCTTGATGAAGTTAATGACCTGATGAGCAAACAACAGGAAGGTTCGCAAAAAAAAGAGCTTATCCTCCCGGCATTGGCACAGATCAAAGAATATTATAAAGATAATACTGAATTCGGAAAAGCGCTGAAAAATGAAATAGAAAAACTTGCCGGAATGAGTAACAGTATTGATGCGGCCCAGCACCCATTTATTTCTTATTATAATACCAACTATAATAAATTTCTATCTAATTCCACAGATCCTGCTAAAAAAGTCAGCCAGGATGATATGGTCAACTTCCTGGATAAATCCAACGACATGCTTGAATCTTCTTCGCTTTTAAGGCCTGTTTTGGTCTCATATCTTAATTCAGGAGGTAATACAAACGTTGCAGGCTCAGTAGATACCCTTTTAGACCGTTTGAAAGTCGAAACTCCAAGGGGACAGACTGTTTTGTCGGAGCTGATTGATATTTTTGATGCCTATGATATGACAGAGCTCAAAACCAAATATCTTACGCTTGCGAAAAACCTTAAATGCACCATCAATGACAGGTTGGCAACAACTTTAAAAACCAATGCCAATGTGGAGATGGGGGCAGCATTTCCTAATGTTAAATTCCAGTCACCGGTCAATACAACTGCAAAATCGTTGTATGATGTGAAAGCTGATAAGAAAGTAATTGTTTTCTGGTCATCTACATGTTCTCACTGCGAAAGCGAGATGCCCCAGCTTCTGGCAAAATACAATGATTTAAAAGCAAAAAATATACAGATTATTGGGCTGTCTTTAGATACGGATAAGAATTCCTATACCCAAAAGATTGCTGCATTTCCTTGGATCAATGATTCTGAATTAAGAGGATGGAACAGCAGTTATGTAGATACTTATAATGTTCATGCAACTCCCACCTATTTTATTTTGGATGCTAACAATAAGATAATCAATAAGCCAGACCACGTGGGCAATGTTTTGGAATATTTTAAGCTAAAATAATTTTGGTGGTAAACAAATATTTTCTATATTTGCACCACCAAAACGGCGAGGTAGCTCAGTTGGTTAGAGCGCAGGATTCATAACCCTGAGGTCACGGGTTCAATTCCCGTCTTCGCTACAATACAAGGGAAAGTAATACATATTGCTTTCCCTTTTCTATTTTGAATGAAATCCATTAATTCTATTTTTTTGAGATGGATTAAAACTATTTACTATAAGTTTTCAGTGACTTATTACTCCAATACAGTTTCTTTTCCGTTCCAAAGCGTCTCGGGTAGTTTAAGATAGAAATGACCGGCAATTATGCTATCAACTTCATTCTTCTGGCTTCCAACTTCCTGACAACATAAAAAAACTTTATTCCAACTCAGGTTATAAATATCATAAATAGAAAAACCGCAGCTTATAACGGCTACGGTTTTTTATTCATATGTTTAAAAGGGTGGACTAACTTTGGTAACCTAATAATTTTCTGATCTGGTAGAAAAATCTCTCAATAAGCCGCAAATCCTGTGTTACAATCTCTGCATTACCCCTAAGCTCTTTATCAAAAGTAAGGTTTCTATTATAGCTTGTTTTTAATCCCTTAGGAAGAGTAATATCTACATAGTAATTTCCTTTATCGTCTGGAATGAGGGAAATATTCTGAACCTTTCCTTCTACGATACCATATTCCTGGAACCGGTAGTTATCAAGCTTAATCAATACTTTCTGACCTGTAGTAACCTTTCCTGAGTTAACGGTAGGAACAGACATTCTACCTACCAGTTTTTCCTTGTTAGTAGGAAGTATGGAAAGAATAGGTTCTGCTACTTTTACAAATTGATTTTCTCCGAAAAACTGTTGAAAACTGGCCATACCATCTGTGGATGATATAACAAGATAATTTTGTTCCCACTGTTTTAAAGATTTACGAAGCTGTTCAAAAAGCTGTAAAGTCTGTGAAGAGTAAGTAATTTTGTCTTTTTCGGTATTAATGGCTGTGCCGCTTTTCGTTTTATTCAGATTGGAAATTCCCTCATCCATTTGCGAGATGGAAATATTAAGATTTTCAAGATTCTGCTGTGCCTGAAGATATTTTATTTTCTCGTTTTCAAGTTCTACGGAAGCGATCACCCCCTGGTTGAAGAGTTCCTGAGATCTCTGATAGCTTTTCTTTGATAGCTCATATTTAGCTAACTCCAGGCTCTTTTGTTGTTTTAAAGTTGCTATTCTTCCCCTGTATTCTGAGATACTTTGATTGGCTGCAATATTTTCCGGGGCATAAGGCTGAAGCCTGGTGAAAAGTTCTTCATCCTGAAAAGCTTTTGCAAAGCTATTGTAATCACCCTGCAATTCGCCAAGTTTGAACCTGGATGTCTGCGCAATCGGAAAAGAGCTGAGCTGATTGGGAGCAATAGAATCCACAAGCTTTTTCAATTCCAGCACATCTTTATAATTTGCTGTGGACTGCATCACCATCAATACATCATTTTTCTTAACCTCCTGATGATCCTTAATAAAGATCTTTTCAATTTTCGAGTTGGTTCTGGCTTCTATTTTTTCAGGCGGATTTTGTGAGGTAACGATAACAGGGGCAGAAACAAATTCCGGATACTTGATAATATAGCTCATCACAAGGATAAGCAGGAGTATAATTAATATAATGCTGTTTCCCCAACGAATCATCCAATGAGGCGGCTGAGTGAGAATGTCCTGAACACTTTCGGAGCGAAGTTCAATATTGTCTAAAATGTCTTCTTTCATGTTTCTAAGATAGAATTTTCCCTGTGTTTTCAGGGAGAGTATTTTAATTTCCTAATTCCAGCTGGTTCTTCACCAGCCTGTAGTATTCTCCTTTTAAGGAAACCAGCTCAGCATGATTGCCTTCCTCTACTACTTTGCCTTTATCCAAAACTATAATTTTGTCGGCGTGTTTTACTGTTGATAATCTATGGGCAATTACAATCGCTGTCTTACCTTTAAAGAACTGTTCCAGATTCTCCATGATGACTTTTTCGTTATTGGCATCCAAAGCAGAAGTAGCTTCATCGAAAAAGATAAATTCCGGGGATTTATAAACGGCTCTGGCAATGAAAAGTCTCTGCTTCTGGCCACCGCTTACTCCCACACCTTCGTTTCCTATCTTTGTATTATAGCTTAACGGAAGGCTTTCAATAAAATCTTTGATATTGGCAATTTCTACAGCACGCCTCAGTTTCTGTTTGTCAACATAATCTTCCCCCACTGCAATATTATTGGCGATAGTATCATTGAAAACATATCCTTCCTGCATTACCACTCCGCAATGATCTCTCCAGAATCTAGGAGAAATATTTCTTAGCTGAGTATTTCCAAGCTTAATTTCTCCCGAATTAGGTTCGTAAAATTTCATCAAAAGCTTTAAAAGAGTGGTTTTGCCGCTTCCGCTGGCCCCTACGATAGCTGTAGTTTTCTGGTAAGGAATGGTAAGGCTGAGATCTTCAAATACAGGAACATCAGACCCAATGTACCTGAATGACATATTGCTGACATCAATGTCTTTTTCAGGGATCTCACTTGCATATTGTTCATTTTTGTCTTCTTCATCATCTTTGTCATGGATCTCGCCCAATCTTTCCAGGGAGATCTTGGCATCCTGGGTCTGTTTGATAAAATCGATAAGCTGCAGCAAAGGGCTGTTCAGCTGTCCAATGATGTACTGCACCGAAAGCATCATCCCCAAGGTAAGATTGCCACTCAAAACCAATTTGGCAGAAAGGAAACTAACCAGAATATCTTTCATCTGGTTGATGAAATTTCCTCCTACAGACTGCCATTGTTCCAGGGATAGAGATTTTATTCTGATTTTAAACAGTTTAACCTGTAGGAATTCCCAGTCCCAACGCTTCTGCTTTTCTGCATTATGCATTTTAATTTCCTGCATACCGTTGATGAGTTCAATTACCTTACTCTGCTCCTGTGAAACCTGAGAGAATCTTTTATAATCGAGCTCTTTTCTCTTATTAAGAAAGAAACTGATCCATCCAATATATAAAGCTGCTCCTACAAGATAAACAATAAAAAGTCTGTAATCATAGAACAGCAGGACAATACTGAAGATGATAAGGTTGACAAGCGAAAACAGGGTATTCAACGAGGAACTCGTTAAAAGCTGTTCTATTCTGTGATGGTCGTTGATCCTCTGCATGATATCTCCCGTCATTCTCGTATCAAAAAAACTTATAGGGAGTTTCATCAGCTTGATGAAGAAATCTGAGATGATTGAAATATTAATCCTTGCGGAAAGATGGAGAAGAATCCAGCTTCGGATCACCTCAATACCCATTCTTCCTAAGAATAACATAATCTGGGCAAGAAGCACAACATAAATAAAGTTGAGATCCTGGTTCTGTATCCCGACATCTACAATACTTTGGGTAAGAAACGGAAAAATAAGCGAGAGTAAACTTCCTGCCAAAAGACCTACGGCAAGCTGTATAACAAGTGACTTGTATTTAAGCAGGTATTTCGAAAGGAAAGAGAAACTGGCTTTACTTTCCGCAGTGTCAAATTCCGTTTGAAAAAATGAGGGCGTTGTTTCAAGAATAAGGGCAATGCCTTCTTCTGTATTTTCGTTGGCATTTTCCCCGATCCATAATTTAATAAATTCTTCACGGCTATAGGTGATCAGTCCGTAGCTCGGATCTGAAATATAGACTTTATTATTCTTATCAATTTTATAGACCACAACGAAGTGGTTCTTGTTCCAGTGAACAATACACGGGAACGGAACTTCTTCCGCAAGGGTATTAAAATCGATCTGGACTCCAAGGGAACGGAATCCTAGGTTTTCTGATGCATCGCTTAGTCCTAAAAGGCTGCTTCCTTCACGGGTGGTTTCAGAAAGTGTACGGATCTGCTGCAGAGAGATACTTCTGCCGTAATATTTACTTACGATTCTAAGGCAGGTTGGTCCGCAGTCTTTAGCATCCGGCTGTTTATAAAAGGGAAATTTCTTCAAAATTTATACTCATTATAAAATGCCGCCACGATATGACGACATTTTTACTTTATTCATTGTTATAATTAACTAATCATCGGCTAATAATAGCACCACTTATTGCATGCATCAACACAGATGAACATTTCCTGATCAGCTGTTGAGCACTGGCCCTGCGTTTTAAAAACACAATAGCTGGCAGAGGACTGAATACGGGCACATTGCTCTGTAATACCTCCTCTAAATATTCTCAAGCTTTCTCTTGAAAGTTTCTTTAGATTTTTCATAGTGTTATTAAGTTTTGTTTTCTTACTCTTTTAAAGCTTTTCAGAATCCGCTTTTATTTTTTCCTAAGATAGTGAATTTTTCAATTCCGGAAAGATTCTTATTGAAAGTCCTCGTCTTCCATTAATTCATCAACGAAAAACCAAATATCTTCACGATCATATTTATCCGGAAACTGGTGTCCGTTCAGAATGAAAATGGGGGTGAAGTTCAATCCGGAGCTGCTGTTATCTTTCGTCATTTCAATAAATGGTGTCAGATCTTCCGTTGTAGATGATCCTGATAGAGAGACGATCTTGTTTTCATCTCTTGTTTCGAACCATTCTTCAACAGCTTTCAAAAATTCTTTTTGAGGTTTGTTGTGATAAATGTATTTAAAAGCTGAAAGTAATTTGGTGTATTTTTCATCAGCCCTTTCCGGAGAATAGTTGAAACGGATCTGTACAGAAATGTCATCAGGATATTTTTCAAGAAGTCCTTCCATGATCTTATGGCCGTCTTTACAGAAACCACAGTAGGGGTTGGATACAATTGAAAGGCGAAGCTTGGAGTCCTTATTTCCCAATGTAAAAGTTTCCGTATCCTGGAATTCTATTTTTTCATTTTCTAAAAGCTGGCTTTTGAAAAGCTCATAATTTCTTTTAAATCTAAGGTTTTTAGCATTTGATTTCTGAAGGCTTTCTTTTTGAGAAAGGATGTTGCTGAAATATAAAACAGCAGAAAACACAAGGATCCACAGAACAGCTGTTAATAACAATGCTCCTATACTGAACGGTGTGCTCTGGAAAAACAGAATACTGAGCGCTAATTGCCCGATTAAAATTGAGATAATCAGAAGGCAGACTCTGCAGAAAGCCTTTTCCACAAAAGCTTGGATATATAATGAATAGGCAATTGCCAGTACAGAAACAAGTGTAAATCCTTTTACGATGTAAGCAGTTGCAGGAAGGAAAAGCCCTAGTACAGCAAGCCCTGTAAAATATATCAGAGAAAAATCTGAGAATTTTAAACCAAAAATACTTGTTTTATCCTGCTTGATGATCTTGTCACATGCATTGGCGGTCTGTTTGGCAGAGGTGTCTCCGCAAATACTTCCAATTACTGTAGAAGTATTCCCGAATTTCTGGTTGAAAATCTCCAACGAAATATAGACACCAGCCAGAGAAAGGACATTAAAAACAGCCTCGAATATCGTTTGGGTGAAAAAAGAGTAGCCCAGAATGATAGCAAAAACAACATACAGAAGAGGTTTAAAATTAAATGCTGCCTTATTTTCTGCATTTTCAGTTTTTTCAAAAAGCAGCACGAAATCTGTTGACTTTTTATGAAGCTCTTCTTTATTAAGTGTCTTAGCTTTTTCAGAATAAACCAAATAACTGGCTCCCGATTTCTTTACCAGAGAAAAGGAGTTATCTACGATCGCGATAAACTCTTCAGGCAACTCATCCCAATATTCCTTATCAAGTTCGTAAGCATCATTTTTTACGCCCATAAAGTTAAGCGTATCGCTAAAAGCCAATGCAGAAGGATAATTTGGATGAGAATTAAACTGGAAAGAAAATTCCTGTTTATCGAGTTTTAGATAGTTAATTAGCTTGTCGAAAATCATAGTAATATTTTTAACTAAAATACGTAGATGTTTTAAAAAAACAAGTTTTTTTTCTTTTGCTAGTGATATACTATTGTTAAATACTTGATTTTGTGTAATTATTGTTATATTTTTTCTTTTAACTAGTATAAAATGAAGCCGATTTCGTAATCTAATCTAAGAATATTGTACTGCCTTAGAAAGTTCAATAAAACAATTAGTCTTCCTTACATTTTCCTGTTTAATATATAAGTTCCTGAAACTTGGGATCTATTTTCTGTTATAAGAACACTGAAATGTCAACAAAGACTTTGTGAAGCTGCTTAATACTTTGTGGTGTAAAGTATCCCTGTAATTTTGGCTTCAGAATATTAAGTTCAAAACAACATAAACAGAACCATTAATCTAAAATAGAATGTTTTTAACTTGAAAAGAGAAGATAAAGAAATAAATATTGATTAATTTTTGAACGGATTGACGTGAAAATGGCAATTTTTGGTTGTATGAATTGAAAGATAATAGAGGCAACAGACTATTATGGTAAGGAATATTTTTTAGACTATAATTTCACGTCCTTTTTTATTCATTTTTATCTTGCTTATTTGAAAATAACTCTAATTTTTTGATGTATAAAATTTGTAAAAAATCCAATATTTTATTCCTAAACTTTGTTTTGATTTTATAGTTTTTATTAGTTTAATCAGGTTTTTTGGTGCTAATTGGGTATTGAAATCTACCTTTTGTTAAAGTTCTAGTTTTCAGTGTTGAACACAAAAAAACTTAAAAAGTCATAAAGTTTTCTTAAAGTTTTAAAAAACAATATAAATGTTTTTGTATTTATAAAATATGTTGTACTTTTACATCGCCTTGAATGAGGGAACAAGTCAAGGTAATAAATTTTTTTTCATCATTTGTGTTTTTAGAATCGTATCGCCTGATACGATTCTTTTTTATTTACTAGTTTTCGTAGTTTAAAAGGAGATTAATAAAGTAAGAATAGGTAACTGCACCTTCCTGTTGGTTGCTTTTTAAGAACAAATTATTGGTAAACCCGAAGAAATCATCCAGCCAGCCCTGATGCCTGAAAATAAAATTTCTTTCGTACATCCGGTCTCTTTTCATTGCCGGAGAATATTGATTGAGGACTGATTTCACAAATTCAGGATCTTCCTCAATAATAAACCTTAAAAGACTTTTTAACGTAAAATATTCAGTACTGTACCTTAAGTCTGTATTTTTAGAATTAACACCAATCAGATAACCTATAAAATTGGCTTCCTGCTCTCTGGCAAAACCAAGCTGGTGAGAACTTTCATGTGCAGAGGTAAACGGAATGAAGGTGTGGGGAAGTTCAGCATTATATTGGGCTTCTGCCGTAAAAGGATTGTAATATCCCAGTATGCCGGTGAAATTCATTACAGTTTTAAAAAGGCTCGGTTTGAAAGCGTTGATCTGTGGAGCACTTTTATCCGATATATATTTTGGTAACCGTGCCTGTTGAGATAAAATTTCTGTTTGAATAGAGGTAAGGTCCGTCATAATGAATACTCCGTTTTTATCTTCCTGCACAGATTGGCGGGTAGTCTTGCATTTTTCTAAATAGCGTAAGGCTAATGTCTTTGCTTTGCCGATTTCTGGTTCTTTCTGACTGGAAAGCTTCCTGATAACAGGAGTCTGGAAATACAGCATTCCCCAAATGATCTGGTAGATGAAGTAGAAGATATTAATCGTAGCCAGAAGCTTCAAAACAGCCCCATTTCTGCTTTTCTTTTTAAAACAGAGAACAAGACAATACACAATGTAAATTCCCAAGAGAATATAGATGAGATCCCCGAAAGAAAAAGGAATCCAGCTGAAAAGTATCTGATGGATCTTTTTCTGGAATTCAAAAAAACGATCAAAGAAATAGATCATTGTTCTGGACTTTGAGAAGCCATAGAACAAAAGAAATTGGGCAAGTAATACACCTGCCCAAAATCTCTTCTTATATATTATTTTTGTTGTATTAGTGACCACTGCCTTTAGAGATTTTATCCAGATCAATGCCCTGGGATTTTAAGATCCCCGTTACACGGATTGCATAGAATGCAAGATAAGCAAAACATACAACACCTACGATATAGCTGAACTGGATATCGGTCTTATCTGCAATATATCCCTGGATAAAGCTTACAATACCACCACCCATGATCATCATGATCAGATAGCCGGAACCTTGGTTGGTATGCTTTCCGAGACCGTTGATGGCAAGGGCGAAAATACAAGGCCATAGAGTAGAACAGAACAAGCCTACACTGGTAAAAGCATATACGGATACCATTCCTGTTGTAAACATTCCTATCAGTAAGGCAGCTATGCCTGCTACAGAGAAAATCAAAAGCATTCTTGCAGGGTTCCCTTTACTCATAATGTCACAGATGATCATCACAATGATAACAGCACCATAAACATAGAATGGAGAAAGGTCATGTTTTGCAATCGCATTCACCAACAAGAATACACCGAATGCAAGATAAGGGGCAAGGAATCTTAGAATCTTTTTGAATCCGGCACTCAGGTCAAATGCTTCTACAGCACCCGTCCAACGGCCAATCATCAATGAAGCCCAGTATAAAGAAATATAAGGCGCTACATCTTTGGTTTCGAAACCTAAGCTTTTTTCCATATAAGCAGGAAGATTACTTGCTGTAGAAACTTCTACGCCTACATAGACAAAAATTGCGATCATACCCATCACTAGCTGAGGGTATTGGAAGGCCGATTTTTTGTGATCTCCCGGAATAACATCGTCCGTATCCTCTATAATGGTAGGAGTAATTGCAGGAAGAGAGGAGAACTTAAGCATGATGGCCACCAGCACAAATGCAACTCCAAGCATAAGATAAGGAATCTTTACACTTTCGATGCTTGCTTCTGTATTGGCTGCAGACGCAGCACCAAAAATAGCAAATGATACGATAAGCGGTCCGATGGTTGTCCCAAGGTTATTAATTCCTCCAGCCATTGTAAGTCTCTGAGACCCCGTTTCAGATGGTCCCACTTCAATAGCGAGTGGATTCGCCACAATCTGTTGTAATGAGAAGCCAAGCCCCACAATGAACAGACCGGAGATCATTAACGGAAACGATGCCAGATTAGCTGCCGGGTAGAACAGTAAAGTCCCTGAGGCAGAAATAAGGAGACCTAAAATAAGGCCGTTTTTGTAACCTATTTTATTAATAAGATCCTGTTTCAAACCTTTTGAAACAGCCATATAAATTAAAGAACCTACGGTATATGCCACATAAAAGCAAATCTGTACGAGCATACTTTCAGTCTGGCTTAATTTAAAGGCTTTTTGGAAAACTGGTATGAGAATGTCATTACTTGCTGCAACAAATCCCCAGAAAAAAAACACAGTAACCAAGGGAATAAACTGTCCCCAATTGGTTTGTTTAGAATAATTTGACATGTTTGTTAAAAATTTCGCAAACAAATATAACTATTTCTTTTAAATAGAATGTTCCAGCAATGTTTTTTTTATCTCTTTATAAGCTTCTGTTTTCAGATCTCTCGGAGAATCTGATGGTTCCATGATTCCGTTGAAATATACTTTTACCTTTCCCGGGTATCCTTTTGCACTGTCGAAAGGGAAAATTTCCTTTAAGCCTACAAAAGTATACACTGCGATTGGAGAGTGATGTTTGGAAGATAAAGTGAATGCTCCGTCTTTGAATTCATCTAAAATAACAGAAGTATCATCCGGAACGCCGCCTTCAGGAAATATCGCAATGCTGTTTCCTTCTTCCATCTTTTCTGCACATCTTCTGTACACATCTGCTCGGCTTCTTGCGCTGCCTCTGTCTACCATCACGCAAATCCTTTTATATATGGTACCGAAGATGGGAATCTTTACAAGTTCTTTTTTGCCTACAAAACAGATCGGATGATTAGGCATCAGGATGCAGGTAAGCATAATATCCATAATGGAAGTATGGTTAGAAATGAAAACGTACTGTTTATTTTTGTCTTTTTTCTGGCTGGAAAGATTGGTGAGATCATATCTCAGACCCATGCCATAAAACATTCCGAAACACCAGATACGGATAAATTTATAAGCATATTTGTAATGCTTTTTACTAAAGGATAAAATATAGACAGGGATCCCCAATGTGACTGTTAAAACAAACGCCAGTATCAGCAGCCATAATCTCCAGAGATAATTTAAAATTTTCGTCACTGCTTAACCGTTAAAAATTACTTTCTTTTTCACAGAATAATTAAGTATGGAAACCAGCAGAATCGCTGCAATCTTACTGATCATTTCAGGGCTTAAGGTATAAAAAATTAAATTGATATTGTCCTTAAATATAAAGCTGTAAAAAACCTGGAAAAAGCCTAAGCTTAATAAAGTTGAAATGAAGGAAACACCCATAAAGTAAGCAAACTCTTTTCTTTTAGAATGCTTTCCTCTTTCAAAAACAAACCAGATGCTTAGGAAATAGTTGCTGATAATCCCGCAGCTCGTGGAGAAAATATTACTTAAAGGATAATGAATGCCATGAAAATTGGTTTCTCTGGCGAATATATGCGGAAGGTAAGTGCTGAATGCTTTAAAGCTTCCGATCTCTACAATAGCACTGAGCCCACCGGCAATAATGAAGAACAAAACCTGTTTCTGACGTATTAGTAATTCTCTCATTCAATAGATATGAGGTGCAAATTTATAACTATATGTCAATAATGTAAGAATAAAAGGTTATTTTAAAATAAAAAATTAATATAAAGGATTGGTTTGTAGTTAAATAGGTGGTTATTTAAGTGTGTGTAGAAATGTATTATTAACAAATAAGCGTGTGATTATCTGTTTATTATCATTATTCATAATGAATAGAAAATATATTTTCTATCATTTTAGAAACCTAAAACAAGACTAACAGGGATGGCTAAAGGAATCTGAAAGTTTGAGAAATATAATATTGCGATAAGCATATGTTAAACAATGAAAAAAGTTGTTAAATTATTTTTTTGAACCAAAATAATTTCTAAATTTAATATTCAGAATGATGTAATTATAACCTGATAATAAATTCATTTTCAACTTCTTGTGTTGATGGTTTTTTCTATCTTGTAATGTGCGGTATAACGCATACTACCATAATTTTTACGACCCAAATTATAACAATATTTGTATGAAAAGTCAAAACAAATACAGAAAATTCCAGCTTCAGCAAAAAAATATTGAAGCTCTTGAGAGAGAAAATTCCCGCTTCAAAAGAGTGTATTCAGAATATGAAAATATGGCAGACGAATTGTGGAACCTTGAAAATTCTACCAATGAACCCGTGCCTGATGATTTTATCAATGCCATTATGCTTCAGAGCTCTTATCTTGAAGATGAAATTGAAGACTGGCTCACCAAGTTTGATAATCAAAAAGCTGATATAAAACATTAGAAGCTTCCAGTCTGTTTTTAAACGCTATTTGAAGATAAATTCATAATTTAGCATCCTTAAACTAAAATGTAAAATATGGTTGCTATTGTTGATAGTGGGTCTACCAAATCAGATTGGGTGATACTGGATGATTTCAAAAAAGTGTTTTTAAAAACAGAAACCATCGGCTTTAATCCCAATTTTATCAACAGAGAACTTATTGTTCCTGAAATAGAAAAGAACAGCAGCCTTATATTAGTCAAAAATTCCATAACGAAGATTTTCTTTTATGGCTCAGGATGCGGTGTGAAAAAAAACTGCGAAACTATTGAAGAAGAGCTTGAAAGGATATTCACAAAAGCTAAAATCGTTGTGAAAGAAGACCTTATGGCCGCAGCTTATGCCGCATACAGTGGAAAGCCGGCAGTGGTATGTATTTTAGGAACAGGGTCGAATTCCTGCTATTTTGATGGAGAAAATCTTAAGATAGAATTGCCCTCCCTGGGTTTTCTTATGGGAGATGAGGGAAGCGGAAGTGCTATCGGGAAACAGCTCGTGCGCAGGTATTTTATGAAAAAACTGCCTGCAGATCTTCATACAGAATTCGAGCAGAATTACGGACTGAAGATTGAGGATGCTTTGAACAATATGTATCACAGCCCAAGACCCAATGCCTGGCTGGCAGATTTCAACAAATTTGTAATTGAAAGAAAGGATCATCCTTACTTTAAAAATATGGTATACGAAGAAATGAAGAACTTCTTTGAATACCAGGTAATCCCTTACGAAGAATCAAAAGAAGCCGAGATCAATTTCATCGGCTCTATCGCTTATTATTACGAAGCTATTCTCCGCTCTGTTGCGGCAGAACTTCATTTACATGTGGGCCACGTTGTCCAGAAACCTATCGAAAGTTTAGTAGACTACCATATTAAGTATATACTTTAATAAAAAAACAAAATTCTATGTCAAGTAAAACCCACCGCGACGAAAAGAACTTTAATCAGGCCGCGTTAGATTATCATAAAGCCGAACCTAAAGGAAAGATCGAAGTTATCCCTTCAAAACCGCACTCGTCTCAAAGAGATCTGTCATTGGCGTACTCACCGGGGGTGGCAGTTCCTTGTATGGAGATCCATGATAAACCCGAAACCGTGTACGATTATACGGGTAAAGGAAACCTTGTAGCTGTAATTTCCAACGGAACGGCAGTATTAGGGCTTGGAGATATTGGAGCAGAAGCTTCAAAACCAGTAATGGAAGGAAAAGGTCTTTTGTTCAAGATCTTTGCAGATATCAACGTTTTTGATATTGAAATCGATGAAAAGGATCCGGATAAATTTATTCAGATTGTAAAAGGGATCGCTCCTACATTCGGAGGAATCAACCTTGAAGATATTAAAGCTCCTGAAGCATTCTATATCGAGCAAAAATTGAAAGAAGAGCTGGATATTCCTTTAATGCACGATGATCAGCATGGAACGGCAATTATTTCAGCTGCTGCATTGATCAATGCTCTTCAGATCGCTAACAAAAATATCGGAGAAGTAAGAATGGTGGTAAACGGAGCCGGAGCTGCTGCTATTGCTTGTACCAATCTATATATTTCTTTGGGTCTGAAAAGAGAAAATGTTTTAATGTGCGACAGCAAAGGAGTGATCAATCATAAAAGAGAAAACCTTACGCCTGAAAAAATAGATTTTATTGCCAATACAGATATTGAAACACTTGAAGATGCCGTAAAAGGTTCAGATGTTTTCATCGGTCTGTCAAAAGGAAACGTAATGACTCCGGAAATGCTTTCCAGCATGAATGAGAACCCTATCGTTTTTGCCTTGGCGAACCCGGATCCTGAAATTGCTTACGATCTTGCCCTTGAAACCCGTAAAGACGTGATCATGGCAACAGGTAGAAGTGATTATCCTAACCAGGTGAACAATGTATTGGGATTCCCTTATATTTTCCGTGGTGCTTTGGATGTACAGGCAAAAGGAATCAACGAAGAAATGAAGCTGGCAGCCGTACATGCTATCGCAGATCTTGCAAAAGAGCCGGTACCAGAAGCTGTAATTCTGGCTTATAATGTTCAGAACTTACAGTTCGGAAGGGAATATTTCATTCCAAAACCGTTTGATAACAGACTGATCACCAAAGTATCCAGCGCTGTAGCAAAAGCAGCTATTGAAAGTGGAATTGCCAGAAAAACCATCGAAGACTTCGAAGAGTACGAAAACCAGCTGCTGGACAGAATGGGAAGAGATGAGAAGCTGGTAAGAATGATGCAGAGCCGTGCAAAATCTAATCCGAAGAGAATCACTTTAGGAAACGCTGAAGAGTACAATGTATTGAAAGCTGCGCAGATACTTTATGAAGAAGGAATTGCTTTCCCAAGTCTGTTAGGAGATAAAAAATACATCAAAGAGCAAATGGAACGTTTCGGAATCACTCTGGATATCCCGATTATAGATCCAAGCGATGACGATCAGAAAGAAAACAGAAAAAAATACAGAGAAACCCTTTGGAAACTTCGCCAGAGAAAAGGGATGAACGAGTACAAAGCGAAAAGATACGTACGTCAGAGAGATTATTTCGGTCCGTTAATGCTGAGACACGGAGATACAGACGGTCTTATCGTAGGCTTCTCTAAAAACTATACTTCAGTGCTTCGTCCTGTATTAGAAGTTATTGAAAAAGATAAAGGAGTAGATAAAATAGCGGCAATGATGATGATACTTTCAGAAAAGAAACCTATCTTCTTCGCTGATACATCCATCAATCAGAATCCTACGGCAGAAGATCTTGTGAATATTGCTAAAATGGCAGAAATTACAGTAAAATCTTTTGCGATAGAGCCTAGAATTGCAATGCTTGGTTTTGAAAATTTTGCAGCCATTTCTGATACATCCAAAAAAGTAGCGAAAGCAGTAAGCATTCTTCACGAGAAATATCCTAAAATGGTTGTTGATGGTGAGATCCAGCCGGATTTTGCTATGAATGCAGATCATTTAAGCGATTATCCTTTCTCAAAATTAGGAACAACGCCTGCCAATACCTTCGTTTTCCCGAATCTTGAAAGTGCCAACCTTTCTTACAAGATCATCAGAGGAATGAAAGTGGCACAGGTGATCGGGCCAATCCTGATGGGATTAAAACAACCGGTACACGTGTTACAGATGCGTTCAAGTGTAGATGAAATTGTAAACTTAGCTACTGTGGCCGTTCTTGATGCCCAGAGAAGAGAAAAGAAAAACTCTGAAAAAAACAGCTGAAAATTCTAAGACCGTCATTAATGGCAGTTTTAATAATCATACAAATAACAGAAGGCTCCATATTTTGGAGTCTTTTGTTTTTATATTAATTCCTTGAATTTACGATCAAAATTTAAGTTAAAAATCATTCGCACGTGAAATGAAAATATTAATTAGTTTAAATTGCTATATTTGGGAGTTTTAAAAATTAATAATGATATTTTCCTTACAAGGCAGTGTTCAAGAACTTACACCCGCTTACGCAGTGATCAATGTACAAGGAGTTGGTTACTATGTAGGTATCAGCTTGATGACCTCCCAGGCCCTGGCCCTGAATAAGCCGGCATTCTTATTTACTCAGCAGATCATCCGGGAAGATGCTCATCTTCTCTTTGGATTTAACACTCGTTCAGAAAAAGAAATGTTCAATCTGTTAATAAGCGTTAACGGAGTAGGAGCTGTTTCTGCCCTTATACTTCTTTCTACCTTAAGCCTTGAAGAGATCGCTTCGGCCATTCTCTCCAAGAACAGCGCACTGATTCAAAAAGCCAAAGGAATAGGTGCTAAAACAGCAGAAAGAATCATCGTGGATTTAAAGGATAAAGTCCAAAAATTCAGCATTGGAGAAGAAAATATTTCTTCTTTTGCGGATAATAAAGTTAAGGAAGAATCGTTATCTGCATTAGAAGTTTTAGGGATTCCGAAACGAATGAGCGAGAAGATCGCAGACAGGATGATGAAGCAAAATCCTGAAATCTCCGTAGAAGAATTGATAAAACAAATTTTAAAAAACATTTAACATTTGGTGGCGAATAATAAGCATCTGAAAATATTTCTGTTCCTGTCGTTCCTGTGCATGTCAGTAAGTGCCTTTGCACAACAGGTACGTGATACTGCGATCATAAAGAAAGATTATCAACTGGCCGATCCTACAAGATATGAGGCCTTTTACGACATAAAAACAGGGATGTATTATGTGTATCCTAAAATAGGAAATACATTTACAGGTCCTCCTACAGCGATGTCTCCCGAAGAGTATAAAGAATTTATGCTCGCAACACAGTCAAAAGCTTACTACAAGGAAAAATCCGATAAATACAGTCTCCTTTACAGAAGAGACAGAACTGATGCCCGTAAGAAAGGTCTCATTCCGTCTTTAATGATCAACAACAGACTGTTTGAAACTATTTTCGGAAGTAATAAAATAGAGATTATTCCTTCAGGATATGCCTCTTTAGACTTTGCCGGACTGTACCAGAAAATAGATAACCCACTGATCCTGCCACAGAACAGGACCAGTTTTACCTTTGATATAGACCAGAGAATACAGCTTGGATTATTGGGTAAAGTAGGAGAGAACCTTCAATTGAAAGCCAACTATGATACCCAGAGCGGTTTTGCATTCGAAAACAGAATGAATCTTGTTTGGCAGGCAAAAGGAAACTGGAAAGACCTGCAGACCAAAGGCCTTGGTGAAGTAGATAAACCCAGTGAAGGAGGAGAAGATAAAATCATTAAGAGAGTAGAATTCGGTAACGTTAATATGCCGCTTTCTACCAGTCTTATCCGGGGTTCACAGTCATTATTCGGGGTAAAAACAGAATTCCAGTTAGGGAAAACTTATGGAACAGTAGTTCTTTCACAGCAACAGGGAGAAGCCAGAAATATTGTAGTACAGGGCGGCGGTGTTATGAATAACTTTAAAGTTAATGCTATTGACTATGAAGATAACCAACACTTTTTCCTGGGACATTATTTCTTGGACCGTTATGACAATGCACTGGCCAATTATCCACAGATCAATTCCACGGTAAACATTACCAGGCTGGAAGTCTGGGTACTAGACCAGGGGAACAGTAACCTTGCATATCAGAAAAGTATTATTGGTATCCGAGATTTGGGAGAAGGTGCTTCAGGATTGCCGGACAACTCTCAGAATGGATTGTATCCATCTATTAATGCGGCCATAGGACCAAGAGAAGCCGGTAAAAATTATGCAACAACCTTTCAGGGGCAGATGTTTCCGGGAAGTGTGCAGCCTTATGACAACGGAGAGCAGTTCATTTTTAATACAAAAGCAAGAAGGCTGAATGCCAATGAATATACATTACAACCTCAGTTAGGATATATTTCACTGAACCAGAAGCTGAACGAGAATCAGCTTTTAGCCGTTTCGTATTCCTTTACGGATGGTACCAATAAAGTCTATAAAGTAGGGGAATTCTCCGAAGAAAGTCCCGTATTGGTAACCAAGGTTCTTAGAGTTAACAATAAAGTGAATACAGAATCTCCGATGTGGGATCTGATGATGAAAAATATCTATTCTCTGGATGCAGGACAGGTAGCACAGGATGATTTTATTCTTAACGTGTTCTACAGAGATCCGAAAACCGGTGGTAAAGTAAACTATCTTCCCGGAACCAGTGTCCAGGACAAAAACTTACTGAAATTGCTTAACTGGGACCGTCTCAACATGAACGGCGATATCCAGGCCAGTAGTGGTGTATTGGGAGACGGTATCTTTGACTTTGTTAACGGAATTACGATAAGGCCGGAAACAGGAAGGATTATCTTTACCAAAGTACAGCCTTTCGGAAGCTTTATGCAGGGACAGGTCGGGAATGATCCGCAGTTTGTTTTTACAGATCTTTACAGACAACAGAAGCAGGTAGCATCTTCCAGCAACCTTGCACAAAGATATACCATAGAAGGACGATACAAAGGAACACAGGGACAAGGGATTTCTCTTGGCGCTGTAAACGTTCCGCAGGGATCTGTAAAAGTTTCCGCGAATGGTGTTCAGCTGACAGAAGGGGTAGACTACACAGTAGATTATATGCTCGGAACCGTGACAATCATCAATGAAAATGTTAAACAGTCCGGACAGGCTATCAATATCTCATTAGAAAACCAGCTTACCTTTAATACCCAGAGAAAAAGATTCTTAGGATTAAACCTCGAAAGAAGATTTAATGAAAACTTTATAATAGGAGGAACGGTTGTTAATTATTCCGAATCTCCGCTTACTCAAAAAGTCAACTACGGGCAGGAAGCTGTTAATAATACAATGGCCGGGATCAACATGATGTACAACAATCAGGTTCCTTTCCTGACAAGGCTTACAGATAAGATTCCATTTGTAAATACTGAAGCTCCATCGAACCTGAACTTTAAAATGGAAGGGGCATACCTTCTTCCCGGACTAAATAAAGGAACAAATGACCAATCTTATGTAGACGATTTCGAACAGACAACGTCTAAAATATCCTTAAAAGAACCCACTGCATGGAGTTTAGCTTCAAGACCAGAGAAAAACCTGGCGGCACCATTTAACGGAGCTCCTAGTGATGACGCTGTGACAAGCGGTTACGGAAGAGGGCTTTTATCATGGTATAATATTGACCCAAGATTCTGGGGAGTAGGAGGAAGAGCACCGGCAGGAATTACAGCGCAGTCTGTCTCCAACCACGCATCCAGAAGAGTTCAGTATTCCGAAATTTATAATAACAGAGATTTTGTTGCGGGTGAGCAGACCTTCACCAATACCTTAGATATTTCTTACTATCCTCAGGAAAAAGGTCCATATAACGTTAATCCTGGTTCCGAAACAGCGGCTTCCAGATGGGCAGGGATTATGAGACCGATCAGTGTTTCTAATTTCGTTAATTCAAATATAGAATATGTTGAATTCTGGATGATGGATCCTTATGCGGATGGAACTGTCTTAGGAGACAGAGCGAGACTTTTACTTCAGTTAGGAAACGTTTCAGAAGATATCCTGAAAGACGGCAAAATGCAGTATGAAAATGGTCTTCCTACTCCGGGAGCACCTTCTACTACCACTACTTCCAATTGGGGAGTACAGCCGAAACAGCCACCAATTCTTTATGCGTTTTCAAGTGAAGGTGATGACAGAAGATCTCAGGATTTAGGGTATGACGGGTTAAACTCAGATCAGGAATCTATGAGATTCGGAAATACATTTATTAACCCGGTTACCAATTTAGTTGACCCTGCTGTGGATGATTTTGTATTCTTCATGTCGGATAAATTTACAGGGAATCAGGCTGCATCTCTTGTTCAGAGATATAAATATTTCAGAAACCCCGAAGGAAACTCTCAGGCCAATTCATTGGAAGTGGCTTCACAGACTCCGGACGCAGAAGATATCAACAAAGATTATAACCTTGACCAGACGGAAAGCTATAATGAATATGTTGTAAAACTAGATAAGCCGAGCCTTGCCTTAGGACAGAACAATATCGTAGACGTTAAAACTGTAAAGGCTACCTTCCAGAACGGACAGTCTTCTGATGTGAAATGGTACCTGTTCAGAATTCCTGTGTCGAAATATGCAGAAACAGATGCGGAAGGTGAGCGAAGTGCATCAGTCCTTAACAACGTAAGATTTGCGAGATTAATGCTTGCAGGTTTTGAAAACACTTCTACTTTAAGATTCGGGACAATGGATCTTGTAAGATCTGACTGGAGAAGATATCCAAATAAAATTGCCAGTCCTTCAGTAAGTTCACAACAGGAAGGAGCGGGGCTAGCAGATAATAACAACTTTGAAGTAGGTAGTGTAAATATCGAAGAAAATGCTTTAAACCAACCTCCTTATGTATTGCCTCCGGGAATTGACAGACAGGTATTGAGCGGAAATGCAGGGGCACAGAGACAGAACGAAGCTTCACTTTACATGAGAGTAAACAATCTTGCAGGAGAAGCAAGAGGGGTGTTCAAAAATACTTCCCTGGATATGAGAAGATACAAGAAACTTAAACTTTTTGTACATGATCAGGCTCCAAACAGTAGAGATGAGGGTATTGATAAAGAAGCTAAATTCTTCATCCGTTTCGGAAGTGATGCTACCGATAACTATTACGAGTACGAATCTGATATGATGTTGACTCAAAGTATAGCAACAACACCTTTTGAAATCTGGCCTGTTGAAAACAATGTAGACTTTGAAATCCAAAATTTTGTAGATGCTAAGATCCGTAGAGATAAAAGTTCATCGAATATTACGGATAGGTTGCCAGATCCCGTTTTCGGAGATAATTCCAAAAGAATTTATATTAAAGGGCGTCCAAGTTTAGGAAATATCACGACCATTATGATCGGAGTAAGAAATATAAATCGAACCGAACCAGTAACCAGGATTCTCTGGGTCAATGAGATCCGTCTTTCCGAAATTGAAAATGATGGAGGTTACGCAGGTAATGCAAGTCTGAATTTTAACCTTGGAGATTTTGCCACCGTAAATACGAGTGCGTCTTATACCTCTGTAGGTTTTGGTAATATAGATTCAAAGCCGGCAGAAAGAAATCAGTCTACACAGTCTGCATTCAGTATTAATACTGCTGTAAATGTAGATAAATTCCTTCCTGAAAAAAGCGGAATGAAAATTCCTTTAAACTATTCCTACTCACAGACTATCGAGGATCCGAAATATAATCCTCTGGACACCGATGTGGAATTCAGCAAGGCGGCTAACAAAGAACAGCTTAAAAAAGTAGCGAGAACTTATACACAGCAAAGAAGTATTGGCGTTGTCAATATGCATAAAGAAAGGGTAAATCCAAATAAGAAACCTAAATTCTATGATATTGAGAACATTTCCGTAACTGCAGTTTATAATGATGATTATTACAGGGATATTTACACTTCAAGAAACTACAGACAGTATCTGAGAGGTTATGTTGATTACAATTATACTTTCAAACCGTGGGTAATTAAGCCGTTCAACAAAATGATCAGTGATACGGCAAAATCTACAAAATATCTGAGATGGATCAAAGAATTCAATTTCAACCCGATTCCTACAAGATTATCTTTCAGAACTGAAGTCGACAGAAATTACAATGAGCTTGAGTTTAGAAATGTAGAAGCAATCCTAAGCGGAAATACAGGTGACAGTTTTGCTGCGATCAAAAACAGAAACTTCTTCTTCGGGTGGCAGTACGGTTTAGGATTCAACTTTACAAAAGCATTAAAACTGGAGATCAACTCTGCAACCAGAACCCTTAATGATAATGTAGATGTGAACGGAATGAATGACAAATCCATCTTTGGAAATGTATTCAGAGCAGGTAGACCGGTATTGTACAATCACAGAGTACAGATTAATTACAAACTGCCGTTCCAGTATCTCCCGTATTTGGATTTTATTGATGCAGAACTTGGGTATGGGCTTACTTACAACTGGAATGCAAGATCTACCGCACTCCTTTCAAGTCCTGAAGGAAGCTTAGGTTCCGTAGGCCAGAATACAAACGTGATTCAGGCTACGGCTACTGCGGATATTCCGAAGTTCTTCGGACAGTTTAAATACTTCAAGAACATTTCTGCAAAACTGCAGAAGCGTAAACAGGAGATTGACTCATTGAACAATGTATATACACAGCAGTGGGAGAAGAAAAGATACAGATATAAGAGCTATAAATTCAAAAATAAACTGACAATACTGCAGAGCGCAGCTTTTGCATTAACATCGTTCAAACAGTTAGATATTAATTATTCTGAAAATAACGGAACGGTACTTCCAGGTTTACTTTCAGCACCAAATATGTATGGTTATGGCCAAACACTGGGAGGTCCTACGATGGGATTCCTTTTTGGATCACAGGCTGATATCAGAAGAACTGTGCTGGAAAATGGATGGGTAAGTGATTCTCCTTACATGACTGATCCTTATGTGAAAATGTCAACAAAAGAATTACGGGCCAATTTACAGATTGTTCCGATCAATGATTTTAGAATTGATCTTAATGCACTGCATAATTACAACAGAAACTTTTCTCAGTCCGGATTTAATAACCGGAATAACCTCGGAACAGCAAACCATGATTATGCATTTGCCAATGATCAAGTAACGTATTCCAACTCTGTTGTGCTTCTTAAAACGTCATTCAAAGAAACTCAGGCCGTTTATCAGGCGATCAGGGAAAATGCAATGATACTTTCTCAGCAGATGGGGCTGGGAGAAGTCCTGAACAGCGACGGCTTTGCGGATCATTATAGTATTGCCAATGCTTACGTATTGATTCCTGCATTCCGGGCGGCAGTCGAAGGAAAATCCGTTAAGCAGATGGGGAATGCTAAAAAAGCCGGGCTTCCGATTCCAAACTGGAAGATCACCTATTCAGGTTTAAGAAATATTCCGATCGTTAATGGTCAGTTCTCTAAATTTGATATTCTGCACGGATATACGGCTACCTATACAGCAACCGGTATCCAGTCAAGTATTGATTACTTCAACAGGATTTCAGGTGGAAATGCATTCGATGTGAATAATGATTACATCAATCCGTTTACATTCTCCCAGGTTGGTTATGTAGAGTCTTTCTCACCACTTATCGGTATAGATGTTACTATGAGAAATAACATGCAGTTTGGACTTCAGTATAACAGAAACAGGATGATGCTATTAGGGTTGGTCAACCACACGCTTACCGAAGATTCCAATACAGAATATGTAGTAAGACTTGGGTATATCGTTAAAAATTTCAGGCTTGGTATGGCCAATACAAGAGGATCCAGAGGGAAAGGAAGTGACCTGAACATCAGAGGAGACATCTCACTGAGAGACAGCAAAACTTCCATCATGAATATCCTGTTGAATGATTCACAGATCACCGGAGGACAGAAACTCATGAATATAAAGCTTTCTGCAGATTATAACGTTTCAGAAAATCTGAACCTGAGAGTATTCTATGAGCAGATGACTTCCAAATACAAAATATCAACGGCATTCCCGCTGTCTACCATTAGAGCCGGTCTGTCTGCAACATTTACATTTGGAGACTCAGGTGGTGGTTTCTAAGAAAGAAATTAACACATAATTACTAAAATAAGAACCCCTTTCTGTAAAAGAAGGGAATTTTAGTTTTAATTTATGTTTTTTGGAATAGCTTGGTTTATACAATATCTTTGCTGTCAAATAATTTATATGAAAAAAATAATATTGATTTCAGGGCTGATGCTTTCAGGTCTTATCCATGCACAACAAGCTACAGGCCTAACTGTTTTGGATACGAGAGATGTGAATTCTCCTCCATCCACTTATAGTCAGATAGCAAAAGTAGAATTTAAATTCAGGGACGTAGTACAGGTGCCTGGAATAGGGAACTACTCATCAATGCTTACCATGGCACCTTGGATTGATAGTTCAGGTAATAAAGTACACCAGCTTAATTTTAATGATGGAGGGGTATTCTATAGAAATGCCTCGCAGGCAGACAGTCAATGGGGAGTTTGGAATCAACTATTAATGGCCGATGTTAATGGAGATGTCAAATTTAGTGACTTTATTAGTAGTGGAGTTAATTCCTGGATATTCCACACTCCAGATGATACTAGGAGGTCCTTACATATTGCACCAAGAAATACAGCTAACACCGATTGGGATTGGCAGAAATCATTTGTAATTAACGGAGCCAACGGAAATGCTTTATTAAATGGAAAATTTGAAGCAAAAGAAGTAAAAGTAATCTTAACGCCAACAGCTGACTTTGTTTTTGATGAAGAGTATAGGCTGCCAGGATTAGATGAGGTAGAAAAACATATTAAAGAAAAAAAACACCTTCCTGAAATTGCATCGGCAGCACAGATGGAAAAAGAAGGAGTTAATATCGGAGACTTTCAGATTAAGCTGCTTCAAAAAATCGAAGAACTTACACTGTATACGATTGAGCAAAATAAGCAGCTTAAAAAACTCCAGGAAAATAATGATAAGCTCATGAAAGAAATGGATGAGTTAAAAGCAATAAAAAATAATAATTATACAATACTCAATCCCTGCTTTGGTAACGATTGAGTATTTTGTTTTCAAAATTCAATTAAGATATTCATTACCTCTTTGAAGCTTTTATTATTTTGAATACATTTGTACAAAATAAAAATTAAAATGAATACACCATCAGAATTAAAGTACACTAAAGATCACGAGTGGATCAAGATTGAAGGTAATGTTGCTACAATCGGTATTACAGACTTCGCACAGGGAGAATTGGGCGATATCGTATATGTAGATGTTGATACTGTAGATGATGATCTTGAAGGGGCGGCTGTTTTCGGAAGTGTAGAAGCAGTAAAAACTGTTTCAGATTTATTCCTGCCTATTGCCGGAAAAGTTATTGAGTTTAATTCAGAGTTGGAAGATCAGCCTGAGCTCTTAAATACAGACCCTTATGGAAACGGATGGATCATTAAATTAGAAATTGCTGATGGTGCAGATCATTCAGAACTGCTTACTGCAGAAGAATACCAGGCAATCATTGGATAAGGTTTCAAAAATATTTAGTAAGATTTTGCCCATTTATTGGGCATTTCTTACTTATATGCTCCTCAAGCCGGGTGAAGAGAATAACGAGTACTGGTTTATGTTCAACGGTATTGATAAAGCTTTACATGTGAGCATATTTGCAATGCTGGGTTTCTGCTTCGTTGCAGCCTTTCCCAAAATTAAATTTTCATATTTCTTTCAGATCATCCTTATATACGCTTTCCTTACTGAAATCTTTCAGGAAGAAATGGGCCTGGGCAGATCCATGGAATCTCTGGATATTGTAGCAGATACTATAGGATGCCTGATTGGATACTTTATATATAAGGTATTAATCAGACGATTTTTCTAGCTTAAATCTTTACACCGCTTCTCCACGTCTCTTGTGGATAACTATGGTATCTCTATAAAGTATTAATACTTAGGATGGTATATTGCTACTTATCCCCAATATGAACAGGATGTCATATTTATGTTAAATAAGTTTGTTTTGCGTTTGAATAAGTTGTTATCTTTGCCCCACTGAAAAACGCTAGTTGTTCAGTAGCGCAGGAGAGCTTTTAGATAAGCATAACTATTTAGAAAAAGCTTACTTGATATGGAGAAAAGAGCTTTACAATATTTTAATAAATAAAAGTTGTGGGTTTTAATTTTTTTTGTATCTTTGCAGTCCGGTTAAACGGGGCGCAGGAGTGAGTAAAGATTGGAGTGATAGAAGGGGTTAAGG
>NZ_JBLFFJ010000001.1:1290600-1474194 GCF_051400735.1 Chryseobacterium hilariae | reverse complement strand
GGAAATCAACTTTTATTATAACTTTAAACTAACAAATACTCCCTAAGAGAAAGTCCATTTTCTTTTGAAGACATACAGCTTATTTAATACTAAGATGTGAGTATTATAGCAGTATGATCGAGCTCTCTTAAGGGTGGTTTAATGTAATTTATCAATATTTTTATTAAGGATCGAGGCAATCTAAAAAAACAAAACTGGTTGTCACTGATTGGGCTAAGATCTATTTTGGACAGGTAAGATATAGGTGAGTATATTTGGCACATTGATGTGCGTATTTTTAAAATGACCCGGAGCTAGTTCAAATCCCAGTTTTTGAAGCAGTCTCACGGACGATGGGTTTTCGCCTGAAGGGAATGCGATTATTGTTTCAGCGCCCATTACATCGAATGCGTATTGGAGTATCCGGACAATAACCTCTCCCATAATCCCTTTACCCTGAAATTTTTCCAGTAATTCATATCCGATTTCTACAGTTCCTTTTTTTATATCAAAGTTCCAGAGACATGCTACTCCGATCAAATCAGGGTTCTCCCGCTTAGACACTGCCCAAAATATACATTCATTTTTATTGATCATACTATCAATCTTATTAATATATGCAATGGCCTCGTCGATATTTGCACATGGTGTCCTTCCTGTAAGTATAGCCACGTCAACATCTGAACGTAGCTGATAGATTTCTTCAGCATCGCCCAATGAAAGCCTGCGAAGAATCAATCTGTCAGTCTCTAATACCGGGAAACTTGAAAAGTTCGGTGGGCACATCCGGGTATGAGGATTCGGTTTTTTCTTTAAAGCTAAATTTTGAGTGGTACAAACCATTGGTGAGTGCCACAACTTCCGCAAATAAGTTTTGGATAGACACTACATTTTTTTCTGCAAAAGCAGGATGAACCTCCAAAATAGCGTTTACTTTTTCTTCCAGATTCACTGGAGCTATTGGCATGTTTGAAAGCAGTTGAACGGCGGATTTATCACTGATAGGATAGATTAGATTCAAGGCAAATAAAGCCTCCAAGATACTTTTTAGAGCACGTGTAAAACAACCTAACAGATTATACATATCCTTTTGCATGGCAAAGCCATGTGCATGAGCCAGCGTAAATTCGGCAGACCAAAGAGCTGTATTGATAACACTTACTTTTAATGCTTGGGGATAGGTGGCTGAGGCTTGTCTTAAGCGATGTAATATTTGCTGTGGATCAATTAACGGAACGCAGGATACGCACTCTGCCAGATAGATCATTGTAGTAAATCCGTAGGGTGGCTGTTGTTCATAATGATTTTTCCATTTTCCTAATTGAGCATCAGCAATGGTATTTTCTATCTGATTGATATTGCGGTATAGAATATCTACTTTTCCTATTTCGGTATGTATCCAGGCTCCACCATTTACCCATGGGCCCCATTCGTAAAAACCGACTACTACATGATCATCATTGATAGCATATTTACGGGCAACTTCTCTAATCATTTCGATCGAAAAGGGTTCTTTTTCGTAATAATAGACTCCTATGTCAATATCCGAGCTTTTATTAGCCCTACCAGTTGCATGTGAACCACCCAATGCAATAGCCTGTACGTTCTCTATTTTGTTTAAATCTTCTGTCAGATGGATAATAATCTGCTTTTTTACATCTGTTAAACTTGATATATCTTTTAAAATCATTTACAACCATTTTTAGATTTTACAATTTTCTTTTGCCCGAGTGTATTAAATCAGAGGAGCGAAGGGAACAATTCCATAGAAATCTTTAGAACGTCACATAGATCAAAAGAGGTCTGTGGAACGCTTTTTTTGTGAAATTAAGGCATAGCTCAATATCAGGATAATGAAGGTGTAGTGCTAATATAAGCTTATATATCCAAATCTTTCATCGATGGCATATTAATTTCTTTTACGCAAGTAGCATTTGATGTACTTATAATAAATTTCAATGCATTAATAGCGTCAGCAAGAGGAATTAGCTCCCCTGTATGTTTTTCAGTTACAATGTCTATACCTTCTTCATATTCATATTCCGTAGCTAAATCTCCCAAGTTAACTGCTGTTACTCCTATACTGTGTTCTCTCAAATGGGTTCTTAATGAATGAATAATTCCTCTGATTGCAAATTTGGTAACTGAAAAAACTATTTCTTTCTTATTGTGGTTTTGAAGACCTAATGTTGATCCAATAATTATTATTTTCCCATTTTTAGATAGTTTAAGGTTCGGTAGTAGAGATTTAATTGATAGAAGAGAAGAGGTAATATTCGTGTGGATTATTTCCTCTATTTCATTATCGTGTAATTGTTCGAAGTTATAGTTTGGTGTAAATCCTGTTTTTTCCCAAATTCCAACATTATAAATTAAATAGTCAATTTTTTCTATTCCTATGACCTCCTTAATGGCGGTAACTGCTTGTTGGGATTTTGATAAATCTGCTTGTATCCATATATTATTATTCTCTGTAGCTTCGGGATAGGAAGGTTTAGTTCGTGATATTCCAAAAACTTTATCATTTTTATCAGGTAAAAACTTTAAAATTGCTTTTCCAAGTCCTTTACTAACTCCGTAAATTAAGTATGTATTTTTAATTTCTGTCATGTTTTCATTTATTGGTATTGATTGTATCAGACAATCTATATCTATCTTAATTTAGTTACTGCGTGTTGAATTGCTTTTCAAATATAGTCAAATATTGGTCGTTAATAACGGCAAGTCACAGCTACTGATGGCAATATTGGAAAGTTATATATTGTAAAACCAGTCTCGCCAATAGATGTCAAGGCTTGCTGATTAAGCCTCGCAAGCTCAGCACAACTTGTTCTCAAGTATTAAGTAAAAGCATTCAGTAACAAAGAAGGATGTCTATAGGGAACTTTTATTGCAGTGACTTGTGCTGATAGCGTTAAAAACATTTTATTCGTTTGCTTTTTCCTCAGCTTTAATATAAATATTTCAGTTAGAATCCTTCCTATAAAGTTGAATTCAGGAAAGGACTGATATAGTTCTATCAGTTTCTCATGGTTTAATACCAGAAGAGCTGTTGCTTCTAAAAAGATCCGAACTATCCTTTTCAAGAAGATACAAAAGGGGTATTTTTCAATTACTGCCATGAATTTGTTACCGATGGCCGATATGCGAATGTCGGATACCAACGGTAATTAGATTTCATAATTAGAAATTACATCATCTAGATTGTATCATTGTAATATTTCTATTGTACTACGATATCCAGGATGATAGGACGGTGTATATTTGATATAACCGTAATTCTGTAATTCCTTAAAATATTTATGATAAGTGGGAGCCGTATTTATATGGGACATACTCATTAATTTACTTCTGCTTACTCGTATAATTTTACTTTCATTTTGTCGGTATGCTAGGCGGGCAATTGCAAGTAGCAAACAGATATGCCATACATTAAGACGTGGATCATGACACACAGTATCAAGGTATATCAAGCCTTTTTTTGCAATATCAGTTTTCATCGTCAAACATTTTTAGCAAATCAGTTTTATTGTAGTAATACGAGCCCATAACCTTTCTGTGGCGAATTTTTCCTGTGATCCTTAAATTCTGCAATGTGGCAGGGGATATGTCCATCATTTTTCGGATCGCTTTACTTCGTAACCAATCAAACTCGTCTTTAACTACTGCTTGATCTTGTAATAATTGTTGAAAATCCGAAAGCATTCTAATTCGGAACATTTCAAGATCTTGTTTTGATAGTGCTTCCATAATGTAAACTTTGTATGGCTCAAAGTTTTACATAAATTATGGAGGAGTGTGTGAACGTTCTTTTGTATTCCTATTTTTTCTTCAAATATCCATTAAGTTATCTTCATGGTGAATTATTTAGGTAACCGCAGCTCAGTTTTCCGATGCACTAAAGTAGCCATGATTTCTAATAGTACTATAAAATAATGCTTATGAATATAGTTTCATAATTATGTAAGGCAAAGAAAGTATTCGTATTTTATGGATCAAGTAGAAGTCTCGTGGCGGAGTTTTGTTATTTATTAATTTACACTATCTATGAAGATGATTTTATTTGTTGGATTTTGCAAAGACCTCAAAGAGGGTTCCTCTTCAATATTTTGGTAACCTCAATCATTGTCTTTGATGGATTAGACGGTAAGTATGAAAATATATTTTTAGTAGATTTGAAGAATAATCATATTAATTTGAAAAGAATACAAATTTTAAATGCAGGGCTTAAACTTTTTGTTCTTCATGGTGTGCATGCCGTAACTATTGCCCAGATTGCTGCTGAAGCTAAGGTAGGAATAGGTACCGTCTATCGAAATTTTACCAGTAAGGAAGATATTGTGCAACAGATATGGATCCAGCAAAAATCAGAAGAATCCGAATATGTTTTCAAAAGTTATATACCTCAAGGAAGTATTCGAGAACAGTTTGATTACCTCTGGAGGAAGGTAATTTATTATTTTTTGGAACACCCATTGGAGTTTCAATTTTCATATCAGTTTGCAGCTTCACCTATTTTAACAAAGGAGATTCATGAAATAGCAATGAAAGATTTTCTTGTATTTGATGAATTATATGCAATGGGATTGCAGGAAAACATGTTCAAGCCTTTATCGGCCCGGCGCCTTCGACTTTTTACTTTTAGCACGATAAATGGATGGATTTTGTGGGCTCTTGATGAAAATATGGAGATCAATGAAGATATTGTCGATATGTTTGTTCAGATGTGTTGGGACGCTATCAGTTTTTAAAGTAAGTTCTGAATAAGAAATAGTAATGCTAAATTATTTAATTGATATTCATAATATTAATACTGTTTTTAATAATACAGCTTATAAATTCCATAAATATTTCTATTAAATTTATTTTTCACGTTTTGAAACCTGAAAGAATTACCCTGAAAACGTGAGAATTCGTGTATGAAGTTGATTTATTACTATTTACTAAGAATCCTTACCGAAACTTACGTTATTTAATGTTTTTTTAACAATTAAACGGACGGAATATTCCGTCCGTTTAATTAGATTTGTGTAAATAAAAGATATATTTATGAAACACAATGATTTAAAAGGCAAAGTTGTCTTGATAGCCGGAGGAGGAAAAAACCTTGGCGGTTTATTGAGCAGAGATTTTGCTGCCAAGGGCGCAAAATTAGCAATCCACTATAATAGTGAAAGTTCTAAAGGTGAAAGTGAAAAGACGTTATCAGAAGTGCAGGCTTTAGGAAGTGAGGCATTTTTGTTTCAGGGTGATTTAACCAAAGTAGAAAATGTTACCCGTTTTTTTGATGAAACCATCTCTAGATTTGGAGGTGTTGATATTGCCATCAATACCGTAGGAATGGTCCTAAAAAAACCATTTGTTGAAACTACTGAAGAAGAGTATGACGCAATGTTTGGGATTAATTCCAAATCTGCTTATTTCTTTTTACAGGAAGCAGGAAAGAAAGTAAATGATCATGGTAAGATCTGTACTATCGTGACATCGCTATTGGCAGCATATACAGGACTTTATTCAACTTACGCAGGTGCAAAGGCGCCTGTAGAGCATTTTACAAGAGCTGCATCTAAAGAATTTGGAGCAAGAGGGATTTCGGTAACAGCCGTTGCGCCGGGACCAATGGACACTCCTTTCTTTTATGGACAGGAAACCGAAGATGCCGTTGCGTATCATAAGTCAGCTTCAGCATTGGGAGGATTGACTGATATCAAAGATATCGCTCCGCTAGTGGAGTTTTTAGTTACGGATGGATGGTGGATCACGGGTCAGACCATTTTTGCAAATGGTGGATATACCACTAGATAATGTTATAATTTCAGCAATTGGGTGCTCTGATGCACCTATTTTTCCATTTAAAATATAATAAATGAATAATGTAATCAGAAAACACGGACAACATAGTTATCCGAAGAAAAAAATTTTGTGTCTTGTTTCCAATACTGCTCATCTTCATAGTATGGAGGTAGGCTTTTTCGCTGAAGAAATGACAAGACCCTTTTATGATTTTATCATTGCAGGTTATGATGTGGATGTTGCCTCGCCCAATGGCGGAGCGGTTAAATTTGATGGACACAGTAATCCTGAAAACCCGGAGGGAGCCTATCCCAACGATTTGATAAGTATTGGTTTTGTGCACCACAATGAATTTGGAAAGTGGATGCAAAATACCAAAGCAATCTCCGAAATTAATGTAAATGACTATGATGCTGTTTGTGTAGCAGGCGGTGGAGCTCCTTTGATCACCTTCAAAGATGATGCAAAATTGCATAAGCTTATAGCAGATTTTTATGAAGCTGGTAAAGTTACCTGCCTGATTTGTCATGGAACATCATTGTTGTTATGGACGCGTTTAAGCGATGGCACTTTATTGGCTGATGGGAAAACCTGGACAGGCTTCGCTGACAGCGAAGAAGCAATGATCAACCAGATGTTCGGGATGACGGTGAATGAGTACACTATTGAAACTGAGGCCCGCAAAAATTCAAATACTACTTTTGAAGTAGCGGGAGCATTGGAGCCTTTTGCTGTACGGGATGGCAGACTGATCACTGCCCAACAACAGCACAGCAGCTACTTGGCGTCGCAACTGGTCATCGAAGCTTTGTCTGAATAACTTAGCACAACTCTGGTTATAATGATTAATAAGAAAGAATCTGGATGCTTAACTAGCTTTGTTATAGTTGTCCAGATTTTTCTTATTGTCACCATGTAAATCGGGAGAGAATAACAGGGAAGGTTATTATTTTCACAGGGGGCATCAAAGGGTATCGGAGCAGTTATAGCAAAAACACTTGCCTTAACAGGTGGCAAATTGATTATAAATTATGCACATTCGGAAGCAGATGCCGATCATCTGGTGTTGGATATCTGGAATAGAAGAGGGAATGCACCTGCAATACCCTTTAAAAAGCACATAATGAAAAGCATAATAATTACTGCTGCAGTGTGTCTGCTCTGCTTTGCAGCCTGCGGACAGCAGAATTCTCCAAAAAATAACAAGACCAATAAAACACAACAAAAAAATTATAATATGGATATCAGCAGATTAACAAACAATATCGTATATGAAGCTTTTGAGGCATGGCAGAAAGGTGACAGTCAGAGTTTCTTATCATATTTCACAACAGACGCAAAACTATTTGATGACGGAAGTCCGAGAGATTTTCAAAATTTTGTAAAAGATGCATGTGGACACGAGCGCTTTACAAGCATTGATAAAGTAGAAAATGAAGGAAAAGAGATCTATGGAAACTTTCATACGGAAAGCTGGGGAGATTTTAGAACCTATTTTAAATTTCATTTCGATGCAGATGGTAAAATTTGCCGTCTTGATATAGGCCAAGCCAATTAAAAACTAAAACCTAAAATGATGAACAAATATCAGTCAATTTTTGATATACAGAAAGAATTTTTCTATACAGATGCCACCAAAACCTATGAGTGGCGGATAGACCAGCTCAACCGACTGGAAAAAATGTTTACCGAAAATCAGGAAGTATTTTGCCAGGCATTAAAGACCGATTTTAATAAACCGCCCTTTGAACAGCTTTTTGAGATTACTGTACCGCTAGGCAATATAAAATACTATAAAGAAAATCTTCAGCAATTAATGGTTCCGCAGCAGGTTTCCATACCTGAAGGACTTGAAAAAACAGGGAATAAAGGAATCATTTATAAAGAACCCTTTGGGGTAACATTGGTTATAGGACCATTTAACGCGCCAATCTTACTGCTGTTAGATCCTGCAATCGCGGCACTGGCCGCCGGAAATCCTGTGATCCTTAAACCTGCCAATACAACGCCAGCCGTGGCCAAACTTTTTGCAGAACTTATTCCCAAGTACTTTGAACCGGAAGCCGTTAATATAGTAACCGGGGGACGTGAAGAAATCACCGAACTGTTAAAACTTCCCTTTGATTTTATTTTTTTCACCGGAAGCTCAGCAGTGGGAAAAGTAATCATGAGAGCCGCCGCAGAAAATCTTACACCAGTAATTTTGGAACTGGGAGGCCAGAATCCTACTGTTGTGGATGAAACTGCGAATCTGGATATTGCCGTAGACCGAATTTCATGGGGGCACAATGCCATTTCAGGACAATGGTGTATTGCTCCGGGGTATGTATATGTGCATGAAAGTATTGCAGATATTTTTATAGACAAACTGAAAAAATCAACCATAAAAATGTATGGTGAAGATCCGCAGCAAAGCCCTGATTTAGCGAGAATGATCAGTGAGCACGATGCGGAAAGGGTAGCTTCTTATATTATCCCTGAAAAAGTAGTTTTAGGAGGAAGATATGATATCAAGGACAGGTATGTGGAACCAACGATCCTGTACCCGAGCACATGGGAAGATCCCGCTTTGCAACAGGAGATTTTTGATCCGGTTCTACCTGTAATGGTCTACTCCGATTTTAAAGAAATAGTAGATATTATTAAAAGAAAACCAAAATCACTGGCCGCCTATATTTTTAGTAAAAACCAGGAAAACATTGATTATTTCCTGAACTCTGTTTCATTTGGAGGAGGGTGTATCAATCAGACCAACCTGCATTGCTGGATAGACAGCCTTCCGTTTGGAGGAGTAGGTTATTCCGGGATGGGAAAATATTATGGAAAAGCGGGATTTGATGCATTAAGCAATACCAAAGCCATGTTAATCGGGAATCCGGATCTTGAATTAGATGTTTTTCCACCGTATGCTGATAAAGATATTGCTAAAAACCTGAGTGTTTTTGGGTAATCATAGCTAACTTTTCTATTGTTGATTAAAGATGAGTCGATAAATGATCATTCACAAATTAGGGGAAAGGAAATATGAGATCCTTTTATTGGCCCTGCTGCAGCATTTATTTGTTGGAATATTTCTTACAGATATGGATTTTTATACCCATGTTATATGGCCGGTCAATATGCTGATGCTAGGTGTGGGATCTATCTTCCTGTTTACAGGAGTACACAGCTGGAGGCATTGGTTCAGAAATCTGCACTTTATTGTTATTTTATTGCTACCAGTTGGTATTCCGTTTTTTAAAGATGTCTTATGGTATTTCGCATTTTTAAATATCAACTATGTGGTTTTTTTCTGCTTTCTTTTAGTTGAAGTGCTCAGGTTCCTGATAAAGCCGGGATATATCAATACAGATATTATTTCTGCTTCCATATGCGGATATATGTTGCTAATAGAAATCTCGGTTTTTTCACTGCAGTTTTTCCAGTACTGTGATGCAGCCTCTTTTAAAGGCGTTAATATATCATCACCTGCTCTTACCTTTATGGATCTGGTATATTTCTGTTCCATTACTTTTACAAGTATTGGATTTGGAGATATCACTCCCAATACCCATGTTACAAAACTGATTACGGCTTTCATAGGGATTGCCGGCCAGTTTTACACCGTTGTATTGGTCGGTATCCTGATCAGTAAATTTTCATCAAAAAATTAAAATTATTCATGAATATAGCCTCACATTATAAACTTTACCATTTCATTCCTTGGACCAAGACGAAAATTTATAGATGCATATTTTAAGTATCGTCCCAACGCGGCTGTTTTATTTTCTGGGTGGAAGTGGCTGGCTATTGTATGGGTTCCGGTTGAAACACTTTCGACAACCGCTGCATTTATACCGGATTTAAAAAAACTCAGACTTATAACCGTAGCTGGAAGCAGACCACATGTATAGGGCAATCATCAATAATAGGCGTAGCTTTGGCATCCTGTAAAAGATTTATAAGGACGGATGATAAAATAGAGGAAAAAGATCTGCATCAACAGATCATCTACCGTCATTTCGTATTGCTTACCACATTAAGGTGTCAGCTTAGGGAAAACAAAAAGAAAGCTACACAGATCATTGCCCTACAGTCTGCTCCGCTGAGAAAGAGCTAAATTTTTCATTATATTGTATAAAATATTTAGCCGCGATGAATAACCGATTTTACACTATTTTAGGATGGGTTGCGACTGTGACCGCTGTTGCAATGTATGTTTCATATATTCCACAGATCAGCAATAACCTCAATGGAGATAAAGGAGATTGGATACAACCTTTGGTCGCATCTATCAACTGTACATTTTGGTTGGTGTATGGTTTGCTAAGAAAACCAAAACGTGACTGGCCGGTTGCAATAGCGAATTTGCCTGGGATCGTATTTGGGTTTACAGCATTTCTTACTGCTTTATAATCTATCCTGGGTTATTCAATTGGGATTGGAAGATTATGCATTTTCAAAAATGAAAGTTTATCCCAATAGCCTCGTTGAAATTTAATTTTTCCATCGATCACATTAAAAAAGCCGCAGCCTCTTAATCCAAGGGGATCTTTCCATTCTAATATTGCCCAATCACCATCTTCGAAAATATTTTCAGGAATACAAGTCATTTCAGCATTAATGAATTCAGCTGCAAACATTTCTTGAATAGCAGCCTTACCTTCAACTGGGGTGTTGGCTATCTGGTGATTGATAGCATCCAAATGATATAATTCAGATATCTTATCTACATCTCCCGCATTAAATAATTCAATCCATCGTTCTACTAGCTCTTTTGGTCTCATTGAATCCTGTTATTTTTTGTTAGGGACAATATACGAATAATTGCACTAGATAATGTATTCGCATGTGGAGACAATACGAATCATCTTCGCTCGGTGTCTTATGCGGTATCAACAGGGAATAATACTGGTGTATTTTTAAATAATACCATGGTAGACCGAACCATCCTTTTCAAAATAGTACAAAACCCATAAATTTAATCATTCTCAAATTACTGCCATGATTCTGCAATAAATATAAATTCTGCTATTATCATCCAGTAAAACAAAATCTGAGTGAAGCATAAAAGCTATTTTATTAAAATATATATAAACTCGTCAAATAAACTGTTCTGTTTTTCGTTTTATATAGGAGCTTTATTAATACAATAAGGATTTACAATAACTCCCACCCATGCCATGCAAGCCATTTATCTGTACATACGAGTCAGTACTGATGAACAGGCTGTAAAAGGATATTCCCAACGCAGCCAGTTGGAACGGCTTGTGCATTATTGTAAATATAACAATCTAATTATTACAGAAACTATTTTCGAGGATTATTCTGCAAGAACTTTTAACCGACCAGAATGGAACAGACTGTTCACTAAGCTTAGGCTTACTAAAAATCATTCTTCACTTATTCTCTTTACTTATTGGGATCGATTCAGCCGTAATATTATGGACGCCTACAAGATGTTAGAAAAATTACAGAATATGAAGGTCTCTATCCAGGCTATTGAGCAGCCTATAGACTTTTCAGTTCCGGAAAGTAAAATTATGCTGGCAATATATTGGGCTACGTCCGAAGTAGAAAATGATAAAAGAAGCCGTAACGTACGTTTGGGAATGCAAAAAGCAAGATTAGAAGGAAGATGGATAAACAAAGCCCCCTTAGGATATAGAAATCAAATTAATCCTAATGGACAAAAATATATAGCTATCTATGAACCTGAAGCATATCTTATCCGTGAAGTTTTTACAACTATAGCAAGACAAAATAAATACTGTTTAACCGACATATACAAAGAAGTTTTATCAAAAGGCTTTAAATGCAGTCGAAGTGCTTTTTACCGATTGGTAAGAAATCCTATTTATTGTGGTAAAATTAAAGTTCCGGCATTTGAAGATAAACCTGGAAAACTTGTTGAAGGAACTCATGAACGTCTTATACCCGTAGTTTTATTTGAACAGGTTCAAAGAATAATTAACGATACAGATTTGAGTCATCCTAAAAAGTTAACTTCAAAAAGAATTGTTAATGAAAATCTAATTTTTAGAGGTGTCTTACAATGTCCTAATTGTGGAAAAACACTTACCGGAAGTGGCTCACAAGGTCGCATTAAAAAATATTATTATTACCACTGTATGGGAAATTGTTCATATCGGGTAAGGGCCGACTTTATCAATTTGAGCTTTCTTTCGTTCCTTAAGAAGAGTAGAGTGGTAGAACCATTTTTAGAACTTGCCAATAGTGTCTCCAAGGAAATTTATAAGGAAGAACATCAAGACTATACCCAGAAAAAAGAGGAAATAAAGAAAGAAATGGAAAAATTGATTGATAGGGGATTCAATGCACAAAAGCTATTTTCAAATGGAAATATTGATTATGATGATTATATGTTGATAAGAATCCGCTGCCAGGAATCTTTAAAAGATTATACTGAGAAATTAAGAGAAGAAGCTTTGAAAATAGCAGCAGAAAAACATACCGAGAAAGGGACTGATTATGTAATTAACCACTTAGGAGATTTTTATGAAAATTCAGACACAATAACTAAGCAAAAGATCATCAGATTATTTTTTCCGGAGAAAGTAATGGTAATGGAAGGGAATATTGATAAAATGCTATCAGAAAGTGTTAAGGGCATATTTGGATTAACTGCTCCAGGATCGAAAATCAAAGAAATCCATGGTCAGCAGACAGAGCAAACAATAGTTGAATTTTTAAAAGAATTATATTTTTTAGGGTATGAACATAATTTGAAAAACATTTAAAATAAACGTATGAACATTAGCTTTTGATTTTCCAGAGTAAGTTTAAATTGTTTTAAAGTTGATTAAGTTGTATTGATTTTAAGTATTGATTATCAATGCTTTATTCTGTTTTTAAGATGTTCAAAATCCTGTATAGATAACTTGATGGGCCTGTCTTTTCGAACCCACTGTTCCATAGGAGCAGGCTTATTTTGTATATGATTGACTTTCAATTATTTAATATTTTTGAAAAGGTTCGAATCCTGTCAGGTTCGTATCAATAATAAAGAGCTTTAGGCTAAAAATCGTTTAAAAAAGATAAAATATTTGTCTTTTTAAGAAATAAATTATGTTTGGAAAATAAAGAAAAAGGGTGTAAAATACTTTAAATGGATTGATTGATAGGTGTTTATAAATAAAATGACACCATTTGGCCTAAATTGTCCTAATGGTGTCATTAAGTGAGCGCGTCAGGATTCGAACCTGAGACCGTCTGCTTAGAAGGCAGATGCTCTATCCAGCTGAGCTACGCACCCATTAAATAATTTTGAGAAAATTACTAAAACAGTCGGGGCGGCAGGATTCGAACCTGCGACCTCCTGGTCCCAAACCAGGCGCGATGACCGGACTACGCTACGCCCCGAGAATATATTGGTAAGAAAAAAATGCGGAGGGTAAGGGATTCGAACCCTTGCGACGCTTGCACGTCGACAGTTTAGCAAACTGCTCCATTAACCACTCTGGCAACCCTCCTTTTTTCTTATTTTTTAATGATCGTTGTTCCGTTATTGCGAGTGCAAATATAGAATAGATTTCTTTATTTACCAAATAAAATTCAAGAAAAATTTGCGTATTTTTGAGCAGATAAATGATTAAAAAATTAAACTGATGCGTAAGACATTATATATCATTGGATTAAGTACTTTTGTTTTTTCATGTACTTCCCAGCAGAATGTTAAAAAAAATACCTACAAGCCAAAAGCCCCGGTATCACAGGCAAAACCGGCAGTTAAAGCTCCGGTAGTTACAACTGCAAAACCTAAAATTACCAATGAACGCGGAGTAGAATTTTTTACAACCAATCTTGCTGATCCGGCAAAAAATGACAATACGGCAAGTTACGGTTCTATTGTTTCAGCAAAGCCGGCAGGGTATAAAGTTGTAAAGACATATTTTCCAGCTATAGCACAGAACTTCAGACAGCGTTATCTTATATTACATTATACAGCGCTGGCTGATGATAAATCCATTACGGTTCTTACCCAACAGGGTGTAAGCGCCCATTACCTGGTTAATAATACCGGAGACAATGAGATCTATCAGCTGGTTGACGAGAATAAACGTTCTTATCATGCCGGAGTAAGTAACTGGCGAAATGATAAAAACCTTAATGATACTTCAATAGGCATTGAAATCGTTAATACTGGATATACATCAGATGCTGAAGGGAAAAAAATATTTGCAGCATTCAGTGATGAGCAGGTAAAAAAAGTGGCTGCTTTGGCTAAAGATATTGTCAACAGATACCAAATCCCGGCAACCAATGTCCTGGCTCATTCAGATATTGCCCCAACAAGAAAGCAGGATCCCGGACCTATGTTTCCATGGAAAAAGCTGTATGATGAATACCAGCTTGGAATGTGGTATGATGAAGCCGTAAAACAGAACTTCTTAGCTCTGGCAGAGGAAGAAGTACCCTTAAAGTATAATGATCCTTCCTTTATCTTTGCTATCCAGACGGCATTGCAGAAATTCGGATATTATGTGGATTTGAGCGGAAAGTGGGATGATGCAACAAAAAGAACCATCGAAGCTTTGCAGTACCATTTCCGTCCGCAGAATTATGACGGAATCATGGATGCCGAAACATGGGCAATTCTTCAGGCTTTAAATCAAAAATATCCAGCGAAATAATGATTAAAACGCATCGGTTAAGATGCGTTTTTGCTATATTTAAAAATAAAAAACAGCTAAAATATCTGTAATGGAAAATTTCAGAAAAGAAAGTGATCTGTTAGGCGAACTCAATGTGCCTGCAGATGCATATTACGGCGTGCAGACGCAGAGAGCGATCGATAACTTCAAAATTTCGGGACAGCTTCTGTCTTCATATCCGGATTTTATCAAAGGTCTGGCTTTTGTTAAAAAAGCCGCAGCAAAAACCAATTATGAATTGGGTCTGCTTGATGAAAACCTGTACTTCAAAATAGCGGAAGCATGCGATGAAATTGTAGCCGGAAAATACCATGAGCAGTTTCCTGTGGACATGATCCAGGGAGGAGCCGGAACTTCAATCAATATGAATGCGAATGAAGTGATCGCCAACATTGTTTTAGAAAAATTAGGAAAAAATAAAGGTGAATATGAATTTTGTTCACCAAATGACCATATCAATCTTTCCCAATCCACCAATGATGCTTATCCTACAGCGATCAAAATGGGACTGTTACATATGAACATCGTGCTTGTTGAAAAACTTGAAAAGATCGTTGAAGCTTTCCGTGCCAAAGGAAAAGAGTTCCATGATGTAATCAAAATGGGTCGTACCCAGCTTCAGGATGCTGTTCCAATGACTTTAGGCCAGGAATTTGAAGCTTATGCAGCCACTTTGGAAGAAGATATTTCTAAATTAAATAACAATGCCAGCCTTTTTGTAGAAGTGAATATGGGTGCAACCGCCATTGGTACGGGACTGAACGCTCCTGTGGGCTATGCAACCCTTTGCGCGAAAAACCTCGCTCAGATCACCGGCTTTCCTGTTATTTCTGCACCGGATCTGGTTGAGGCAACACCGGATACAGGTTCTTATGTAATCTATTCTTCCGCTACAAAACGTCTTGCCGTGAAACTTTCAAAGATCTGTAATGATCTGAGACTGCTTTCTTCAGGTCCAAGAGCCGGATTATTTGAGATCAATCTTCCTCCGATGCAGCCAGGATCATCCATTATGCCTGGAAAAGTGAACCCTGTTATCCCGGAAGTGGTAAACCAGGTTTGCTTTAAAGTATTTGGAAATGATCTTACCGTAACCTTTGCTGCAGAAGCCGGGCAGTTGCAGCTTAACGTAATGGAGCCTGTACTTTCCCATGCAATCATGGAAAACATCAACTTCCTTTGCAATGCTTTAGATACGCTTCGCGAAAAATGTGTTGTAGGAATTACAGCTAATAAAGAAATCTGTCTGAATATGGTAAAACACAGTATCGGTATTGTAACGGCGCTTAACCCATACATTGGATACAAAAAGTCTACGGAGATTGCGAAAGAAGCTCTGGAAACCGGAAACAGCGTTTATAATCTTGTTTTGGAAAAAGGAGTTCTTTCCCAGGAAAAACTCGATGAGATTCTGGATCCTAAAAACATGCTGAAACCGCATAACAAATAAAATAATATAAGCGATAACTGATCTGAATGAATTACACTCATCAACAGTTATCGCTTATTTATCATCTATAAACTTAAAGGCTTGAGGTTTTTAATCATAATTCCTGCACATAACGAAGAAGGAAATCTTTCATTCACACTGGATTCTTTACAGCAGCAAAGCTTTAAGGATTTCAAAGCCGTGGTAGTTAACGACGGGTCTACAGACAGAACGTCCGAAGTAATCAGAAAATATACAGAAAATGATTCCCGTTTTGAGGCAGTGGAACTTCAGAAATCTGCCCATCAGCCGGGTTCTAAAGTGGTGAGTGCATTCAAAAACGGATTAAAAGCTCAGAATATAGAGGAATTTGATATTATCTGTAAATTTGATGCTGATATAATTCTTCCCGGAAATTATCTGGAAACAGTAGAACACGCTTTTCAAAACAATTCTGAATATGGGCTTGTCGGAGGTTTGTTATATGTGGAAAAAGATGGAGGCTGGGTATATGAAGGGAATTCGAATAAGCATCATGTAAGAGGTCCTATGAAAGCGTACCGCAAAGAATGTTTTGTTCAGATCGGAGGATTGAGAGAAACGCTGGGCTGGGACAATATTGATTCCATTCTTTTGGAAAACCTGGGCTGGAAAGAAGTAGTCCTTCCTGAGCTGCAGGTAAAACTGATCAAAGTAAAAGGTGCGGATTATACAATCAGACCGGCAGATTATTACGGCAGATATTTCTATTTTTTAGGTCTGAACAGATTTCTTGCCTACATTGCTTCTTCAAAGGAAGCTGCGAAGAGCAGATCCGTTTCTTTTTTCTTTAAGATCATTAAAGCTTACGAAGCCTGCAAAACAGCCAAACTGGAACTGAAGATCTCCAAAGAAGAGCAGAAAGCCATCAACGATAAACGATGGGAAATGCTAAGGAGAAAATGGCTGAAAATGTAAAAAGATAAATCCCATATTTAAATCCATATTTCCACTTTCCCTAAACCCTAAACCCTAATTGAAAAAAATTGCCTACATAGAAATAGATACCCACGCAGAGATTGCGCAGGCTTTCATGGATATTATGAAGGATTCTTCGGAATTTAGTGTAGATTATTATTTTTCGAAAAAGATCAAAGATTTGGTGGTAGAGGATGGAGAAACAGTATTTTTATCTGACAGTTCCATGATCATGGAACAGTTGAAATTAAAAAAGTATGATCTGATCATTATTGGAACGGTTCACCGGTATTTCAATACTTTTCATGCATTGGTTCAGAAATATAATGTATCTGTTATTGTTCATAATATGAATTTTTCGGTAGCTTCAAAAGGTGCTTTGATAAAAAGTATTTTTAAGGGAGATATAATTTACCGGCTGAAGCTTTGGTGGAAAGAAGGTCTTTTTTATACTTCAAAAGCGTACAGAAATGCTAAGAATTTATTGGTATTGGATGAAGAGTTTTCATCAGATATTTATAAGTTTATGCCTCTTTTTTACACCAAAAGTTTTGAAAAGCAGGAAACCTGCGGCCTTTCCATTGTGATTCCGGGAGGTGTTTCACAAACAAGAAGAGATTACCATCACGTTTTTAAAACCATTCAAAATTTAAAAGCTGAAGCGAAATGTGAATTTATATTTCTGGGAAAGGCTAAACATGAAGAGCTGAAGCAGCTGGAAGAACTGTCTCAAAAACTTCCTGAGAATATCTCTATTCAATATTTTTCAGACCGGGTTTCCCATGATGATTTTGAGAAATGGATGCAGAATGCGGACGTTTTGTGGTGCCCGATTCAGCAGAAAACAGAGTTTTTCAGCCGGGAAGAAATCTATGGCAGGACAAAAATGACTGGAAACTTAGGTGATGCCATTAAATATGGCAAAATAGCCGTTTTTCCTAAAGATTACCCTTCGAAATTAGAATTTACTGTTCCTGAGGCGGACAATATCCTGGAGCAGTTTAAAACCCTTAAAAATACGCGCTTCAATTTCCAGGAACACTACAGTAAAAAGTCAGTTCTGAAAAAATTGGAAGATGTTCTTTCTGGTTTAATCTCTATTTAAATTTAAAAATACTTTTAATAAATCTTGCATTCAGATACTCATCGAGTGGGAATACTTTGGTGAAATAATTTCCGATGTAGATCAATACCAGAACAACAGCTGGTTTGTAGATCAGGTTGATGAAATTATTGTGGAAAGTTGGTAAAACAATCGCCACTGTAATGGCTAAAGTACAGATGATGGAAACGAAGATCATTTCAATCGTAAGCGGCGAAACTTTGAAAACAAAATAATTGAACGCGATCTTGATGACATTGTAAGTCGTGAGTGAAATAGCTGTAGATAAAGCAATACCGATTAGTTTCAGATCCGTATTTTTAATGAAATAATAGTTCAGTCCAATGGTAAGCCCTGCAAGAAGAAGCATGATCAGGATATTGAATCTGTAATATTTTGAAAGTGAAATAATGTTCCCGTTAAAACCTGTCGCCAGGTCAATTAAAACCGCAGAACCCCAGATCCATACTACAGGCTCATATTCTCTCAGCATTGTCCCGTTTTTAGGCATAAATTCAGTCAGATAAGGAAAACCTACCATAATGCATGAAAACAAAACCGCGCCTAAAAAATATAAGGATAATGATGTTTTTTTATGAAACCTGTCAAGTTCCTCCATGTCACCCTCAACCAGGGTTTTATTGATGATCGGGGCGGAGATGTTGAACAGTCCCAGCTGTGGAATTGAGATCAGGGAGATCAGAGCATACAGAACAGAATAGATTCCTACTTCCTCCATTCCCATAAACTCACCGATCATAAAGCTGTTGATCGCCAGATAATTTCCGAAAGTTCCCAGGAACCCGAAAAAGCTGTAATTGAAAAATTCTTTCCAGAAATTATCCTTCCTGAAATAATCCGTATTAAAGTCCAGCTTTATTTTTTCAAGTTTGTTCGTGTAGTAAACATATCCGAAAAGCATCAGAGCAAACATTCCAAAAAAGAAAGCAAACGCTATCTTCTGAGACAGTAAAAAATAAGCAAACAGGCAGAAAGCTCCCAGATTAGCTATCTTGGGAAATAGATTGTCAAAAATATTGGAAACTACAATTCTTTTATAATTGGAAGTATATTTATTAAGGATTGCACAGAAAGAAAGGATAAGGATAAGTGGAAGGATCATTTCCTTTAATTTCCATGCCTCAGAATGTCTGAATTTTGGAAAAACATAAGGAAGTACAAAAAACACACCCGTAAAAATGATAAAATTAACAAATACCGTAAGCAGCGATAACGAAAGCATATTCTGTTTCTTACCGTCTTTTTCCACCCTGTGGAAAAACTTCACGTTGGAGTAGGAGATTCCCAATACTACAACAGGAACCAGCATCTCGGCAGTAGGCAGGATATAGCGGAGTTTCCCATAAAATTCGAAATTGTACGGAAAGATAAAAATGGCGGATATGGTACCCAGCAGAAAACCAATATAACCTATGATGGAATATTTGAAGCCCTGTCTCGCTACTACACTCATAATGTTTTTTTAATGGTTTTTTGGCGTAAAAATAATGTTGTTTATATAGCTGGTCTTGTTTTTTTCATCGTTGGTGTTGTGTATTAAGATCTCTTCCGTCAGGAGCTCCAGCTTAAAACTGTCACGGTTAAGATATTGTGCTTCATATCCCCAATTTTTTATTTCAGAAATATCATTCCAGATCGGGGTTTTGTGATGTCTCTGTTCCATTTCTACCATCAGTGTCGGAAGGAACCGCTTGATGATTTTTTTTGCGCCGGAAAGGGTTTTCATTTCATTTCCTTCCACATCTATCTTAATGAAATCCAGTCTGTCAAAATGCTCAATAGCAGCCCATTCGTCCAGCTTGATCACTTTTACTTTTTCCGTATAGCTTTTTTCTTCACCTTTTTCTTTGTAAGAGGTGTTTAAAGTTCCCCGGGAAGCAATCAGTTTGCCGTTAATAACAGGAACTTTAAATTCAGCTGTGGTATTTTCGTCAGAAAGCGCTAAAGGAAATATCCTCATTCTCGGAAAAAGTCTTTTCAGGCGGCCGTAAAGTTTCTTGTTGGGTTCAAAACCATAAATATTTTCATGGTTCAGCTTATGTTCCAACTGATAAAGAAAAGTTCCGACGTTGGCTCCGATGTCCAGTATTACAGCATTTTTTGGAAGGTATTCCTTGATCCATATCAGTTCCGGTTCTACATTGCGCGCCGAAAAATTGTCCTTAGTAAGATTGTTTAAATTCTTAAAATATCTTTTTTTATAAAAACTCGGACTTATATATTGTAGTTTTTCTGCAATTTGTTGGTATAAAGACATCCTTAGTTATTTGACGAAAAGCAAAGATAAGCAAAAATGTTAAACTAATGTTAAAAAATAATAAATATAACCATTTGATTATCAGTTTATAGCTTTTGAATGTTGTTTTATAAAAAATTGAGATGCTTTGCTATAAAGGCGATTTCCGAAAGTATATCCTGATATAAGATTTTACCTTCAATTAATGACAAAAAGAAAGATATGGTCTATTTAATCTATGGGAAAGAAATTTTAAACCATTAAGCATCATTAAGCTTTTAAGAATATTAAGTTTCAGCTTCGCTTTAAGGTGTACAGCTTAAAAAATAAAATGATTTTTCTTAACTAAACTTATCACCTTCATTTATCTTAATGGTTTAATCTAGTCTACGGGAGTTTTAAAAAATAAAACTCCTTATTTAATTTTGCGAATATTTCGCATAAGCCTTCGCAAGCTTCTCATCATATTTGTTTTCCTTGTAGCCAGCTCCATTATAAAGCTTTGCAAAACCTGCCCAGTTTTTATTTCTGAGATGAACAAGACAGTTATTCTTCTCCAAAAATTTCCCGAATGCTCTCAAATGTTCACCCTCATTGAGTTCCATTCTCGAAACAAAACTATTTACATCGGGATATCCTAAATTTTTAGCATGATAACCCATGATCTGAAAACTTCCCCACGAAGCAGAAGACAGTGCGGCCTCTTTAAAGTTAGGGCTGCTATTCAGGCTGATTGCCTCATTTAATCTATCATACTCTTTTACACCGCCCTGATAGTGTATTCTTGTCCATTTCGGATAAAGAACGTTCTGGCTGTTTGAGTTGTAGTAAGAATTAGGATCGATGCCTCTTTTCTTAAGTTCATTCCAGAAAACGTGACCTTCAAACAGAATTTTGGGCTTATTGTTGATCAAAAATCCTTTTCCGCTGCTTTCAATTTCGTTCACGGCTTTTACAGCAGCTAATTCTAGATGGTATTCATCTGCAAAATGGATAAGATCTTCTTCTTTCAGAAATTTATCGGTCTGGCTCACGGGTTTTTCGTCTTTTTCAAGAAGAACGGCCCAGGTTTTTACACCTACGATTCCGTCTACAACCAAAAAGTTCTTTCTTTGAAAATCTTTTACGGCTGCATCCACTTCCAGAGTGAATGAATCTGAGATCTTAATGCTGTATCCAAGTTGATAAAGGATCTCGCATAATGTAAGCACTTCCGGTGCTTTTGTATAATATTTTAAAAGTTTCATGACAGTTTTTTTAAATGATGAATAATGAATAATGAATAAATGAATAATGAATAAATGAATAATGAATATTTTTAGAAGTATAATGACCAGGCATTTCAAGTCTCAAATCTGATGTCTGATATCTGATATCTGATGTCTTGTCTCTTCTCTCAGTTACTGATTAATCGGTATCTGCGGCATTCTCTCACAGATCATTCCGATCAGGAAAAAGGATTTAAACTTTACTTCCTCCCGTTGAAGCTTATATTCAAGGTTAAGAGGCATCGCACTGGCAACACTGAAATTCTGATTCAAAACTGCATAATCATCAATTCTTAGCTCAATGCTGTATTCCCCTAGAGGAATCAGCTGGTTGATCATGCCTGCTTCATTGCTTTCGATCTCAAAAATCCTGTTGTTATTGGTTCCTTTAATAGAAATAGCACATTTATAAATAGGTTCATTATTAATCTTATCATAAACCCTGAATTGTACAACGGAACCTGCCGGTGGTGGCGGAACAGGAGTGGGAATTGGATTAGGAGTTGGTATAGTCGGAAATTTTGGACCCCATGATCCCCAAGGTACTTTAATGGGATTGGCTGGCTGAGGTGCTGGCTGTACCGGGCTTGCTCTGTGTGGTACAGGATTAAGAGGTCTTAAATTTCTGATATTGCTCAGGATATTTCCAGTATTTATTTTGCCTGCGAATGCTGTATTGGCCGTTGCCTTCATGTTTTCTGCAGGTTCATATTCCACTGCTGCTCTGGCTGAAAAATCATTAATAAGTGTTGCCTTCTGGGTTTCAGCGATGGCTGTTTTTTTTGCCAGATAATTAAGCTGATTGGATTTGATTGTCTTTACGTTGGTGATCGCTTTGAGGAACTTCTGATTATTGTTTTTATTGATGAAAACCTGCTGTTTCATTACCATAGGTCCGAAATAAACCAGCTGTTCCGCATTGCTGACACTGGTGCTGATAATAGAAGGATCAAGGATCACTTTCAGGTTTTTAATCAGGATCATGGTTTTTGGAAATGCCGGAAGCTTGAAATCATTGGAAATCGTCTGTCCGTCTGATATTTTCTTAGGCTCCTTCCATTCAAAATAATTGGATAGCATGAAGTTTTTATTGAACCAGCTTCTTTTTAAATGCACAAAAGAATATTCCACTTCCACGGCCTGGATCATGCTTTCGTCATAATCTATAGATAAAATCTCAGAAGGAATATTTTCATTGCCGTTTTTCGCTTCAGAATGAAGTCCTTCCAGTTCGGATTTTTCAATGCGCATACTGTTCCATCCCGATTCATTTTCCATAAAATCATAAGGGATAAAATTAATGTCGTGGATCGAAGAATTGCTGATCACATCAGTTTTTTCTGCGGCCTCAAAAGTGTGTTTTGCATTTTGCGCCATAGCAAGATAGAGATCAGCATCAGAAGATCTGTTGATCCTTGCCAGCTCCTTTTCAATAGTATCTTTGCTGCCTTTTACTTTCCATTCAGAAAAAGCCAGTTCTTTCAGGTTGTTTAAGTTGACAAGCCGGTCATTCCAGTTTCTTTTTTCCTCATCAGTTTCCAGCCCGTCAAACAGCAACAGATGATCAGTTACTTTATTAACGGCGTCTTCATATAGTGTTCTGTATTTTTTATAAGCTTTAAACTCTTTGGTGTCGCTGTTTTTAGCATCGAAAAGAATGTTGCTTTTGTTTTCCAGGACCTTATCGAGATTCTCTTCCAGATTTTTCAGGTTGTTTTTATCCAGAATATCCCTGTAAATATCAAATAAAGAATTATTGGGATTAAGGTCCCAAAAGTTAGGTGAGATAGGCACAGAGTTCAGTTCGTAAGCTACATTTTGCTTTTTAATGATCGAAAGCGCTTTTTTCTGTTCGTCATTCAGCAGGCTTTGAGGTTTCAGTAGTTCCAGTTCCTCATTGTCATAAATGCGCAGGGAAGGGCAGATCATGGGCAGATCATTTTCCATCGAGCTTTGTGACATATAAATGTTCTTCAGTTTCTGGTAGACGGCTACAAAATATTTCATGGTTTTCGTTTTTAGTTTAGGTGAATAACCGGCAGAAAAGACTTCTGCCGGCCATTCTATTGAGAAGGATATATTAGGTTAAGATTTTCCGTCCGCCCATTTTTTAATTTCAGGGTTCGGGTTTGGAGACTTCGGTACGATGTGGCATTTGTAACCGATAATGTAAATTCCTTTTGAGGTCAGTTTTCTACCATCCCAGTCATAGCTGGATTTTACATTCTGATTGTCGTAGCTATAGTTTCCGCCAATTACGAAAGGTCCTATTCCTACAGCACCTCCTGCAGATATGGAATTTTTAGCATCAGTATAAGCAGAGCTGCTGTTTTTGAAGTCCAGAGAAACATCTTTGGCAATGATCAGTTCCGTAATGATAGACGGCATAAGTCCTTTGCCTTTTCCGTCACTGATCATATCCCCGTTCAAGGTCTGTGGAGACTGTTCATGAAGCTTCCAGTATTTGGATTCTATAAACTGCTGATTGAACCAGCCTCTTTCCACTCTTACTTTTCCTACTTTGAAAGAAATATCCATGCTTGTATAGTCAGAGTTTATCTGCGTTTTTTCATTTTTTCCTCCACCTTTTGCGCCAATGGAAAATAATCCCATGCTGAAACCTCCTGCCATTCCCCAGTTGTGGATGGATTTAGAATAATCATAATTGCTTTTCCCCTGCGAAATAGAAATCTCCGGCCATCCTTTTGATTCCCTCAGTGCATTGGCTGCTACCGGAATACATGGAGAGTAATTTGTATAATCTAAAATTCTTGTTCTCTGGCTGTTCCTGAATTCCGCCTGAATTCTTTTCTTGATCACAAGCATGTGTTTCTCTTCAATCTCACTCAGATAATTTTGAATTCTTTCCACGGCTTCCTTATATCCTAAAGACTGCCATGCCTTTAAAGCTGCATCTTCACGTTTTTTCATGTTTTTCCCGTCAATGGATAATTTTGCCATGGCATCAGTATCACCATTATCTGCGGCAGTTCGGATCTCGTTGTTTGCATCCACGATATCATAATACTTCATCTGATACTCTACATATTTTGCATAAGTAGGTGCTACAAAAGTGTGTATCAGTTCAGGTTTGTTCATATCGTCTACCGGAGCATTCTCATCAAAATCAGGATTCTTTACCTTCTTTATTTTGAATAATTTGTTTCTCAGAGAGTCTAGCTTTTTCTCTACTTTTTGATCAAAATCTGTATCTACGACCACGGACCACTGCAAAAGATCCTCGTATACTTTAGAAACTCTCTTCTGTGAATCGTTCATAATGGTAATCGCTCTCCCTTTTCCGTCTTCCGTAAGCGGTGGAAGCTGTGATGGAATAGCGTCGGTCATTGCTGCAAACTGTTCCATCTGCAGGTATTTTTTGAATTTGCTGTTAGATAAAGCCGTCTGATAAGCTTCCATATCTATTTTTGGATTCCCGTTGGCATCCAGGATAGGTTTTCCTGTTCCGTCCAGCATCGGTTTTGGTGAAGGAGCATCTCCGAAAAGACCATTCAATGCATAATCGAAAGTATCTTCTGAAAGTGTAATCCCTACCGGATCAAATGCAATAAAATCATCTGTTCCCAGATGTTCCGGATTTCCTCCGTTGGTTACAGTGTCATAGACCTGCTTTAAAAGCATGCTCATTAATGAATTTGTTTTTGCGTCTTGAGTTAAAGTTGGCATAATTATAAGTTTTTAAAAATTGCTTACTCTTTTTGGTTTTCAGCATCCCCAATTTTCTATGGTACAAATGTATTTCAGTATTGCAATTGATTCATCAGTGTTTTTCCTGTTTTTTAATGTGGTTTTCACTGTTTTTAATTTTATGATATGTACTTTGTAAATAACGACTGGTTTTTTGCGAATAATAAAATGAATTGGTGATTGGTTTTGAATATTTCTGATTGATTAGAATGTTAAAGTTTATATATTGTTATAATATTTTTTAAAATATTGATGTTTTGATAAAATTTTGGCAGATGTTTTGATATCGAAACAATACTTATCGATAAGAACATACAAAACTAATAATCACTGATTTTTTAACAGTTTAAATATTTAATAGTGATGAAACACCTAAACCAAAATCAGGAATTTCGTTTTAACGAGGTTCTTTTCGAGCACCGCAACAAAGAATATGGTGCCTATGTATTAAGAAATGAATCAGATAGATTATTAACCAAAGCGCTTTTTGTGGGCGTGAGCTTATTGGCTGCAATTTCCATAACGCCGCTTGTGATTTCGGCATTTAGAAGCGAGCCATCTGTACATGTACCTAAGGATGGCCCTCCGGTCGTTATCAAATTAAAAAAAATAGATCCGATAGAGAGACCTCCCGTAGAAATTGTAAAACCGGTTCAGCCTGTTACACCTCCACATACGAAGCAGTTTGATAGTTCTGTTCCAACACCTATCAAGGATGCAATAGAACCGATTAAACAAATTAAGCCTCAGGATGCAGCTCCGGGTTTAGCAGATGACTCCAAAGGAGATCCGGTAAAACCTGACAGATATCTTCCGCCGGCTCCGGAGATAGTAAGTGGACCAGTTACTACCGCCCCAACAACACCGACTGTTGATAAAAATAAAATTGTCAGTGGAGGAGATTTGGCTGTTGAGGCAGCTTACGAAGGAGGAATTAATTCTTTCAGGAATAAGGTGATGAATAATTTTGACGGCTCAGGGTTTGAAGGAGGAGAAGGAGTAATGAAAACAACAATTACTTTCGTAGTTGAGATTGATGGAACTATTTCCGGGATAAAAGCTAACGGAGCGAATGCAGAATTTAATAATGAGGCTATCAGAACCATTAAATATATCAAAGGAAAATGGAAACCTGGTTTAAATAAACAAGGTGAAGCCGTAAGAAGTTATTTCAAATTTCCAATCACAATGAACTTTGAATAATTGACATAAAAAAACAGATCTTAAAAGTTATCCACAAAGAATTTTTTTTGTGGATAATTTTTTTAATTGTTAAACTGTTTATTAACAATACTTTAACTCAATTTTGAATTTCGCCATTCATATAGAGCAAAGAAAAAAGTGTATTTTTGAAACCTAAAGTTCTAATAATGGCAAAAATCATAGGTATCGCTAATCAAAAAGGAGGAGTAGGAAAAACTACCACAGCTGTAAATCTGGCGGCAGCATTAGGGGTATTGGAAAAAAGAATATTGATCATTGATGCTGATCCGCAGGCTAATGCAACCTCTGGGCTTGGTGTGGAAGATGTTCAGTACTCTACATATAATCTATTGGAGCACAGTGCAGATACAAGAACCTGTATCAAAAGAACTGCTTCTCCCAATCTGGATATCATTCCATCACATATTGATCTGGTAGCGGCGGAAATTGAGCTCGTAGATAAAGAAAACCGCGAGTACATGCTGAAGAAAGCATTGGCAGAAGTGAGAAATGATTATGATTATATCATTATAGACTGTGCGCCGAGTTTAGGACTTATTACAGTTAATGCCCTTACTGCAGCAGATTCTGTGATTATTCCGATTCAGTGCGAATATTTTGCATTGGAAGGTTTGGGTAAGCTTTTGAATACTATTAAAAATGTACAGAAGATCCATAATAAGGATCTTGGCATTGAAGGCCTTCTTCTTACCATGTACGACAGCAGATTAAGATTATCTAACCAGGTGGTTGAAGAAGTGAATTCACATTTTCCTGACATGGTTTTTGAAACCATCATCAGCAGAAACGTAAGATTGAGTGAAGCACCAAGTTTTGGAGAAAGTATCCTGAACTACGATGCAGAAAGTAAAGGCGCTATCCAATACATTCAGCTGGCAGAAGAAGTTCTGCTGAAGAATGAAAACTTAGTAAAAAATTAATAGCAGTAAATAGTCAATACATAAATGGACAGTAGTCAAATTAATTGTTGTCAATTTAATAACTGATTATTCATTTGTAACTTAGAATTTAAGCCATCATTATCAAATATATTTATGAAGGACAAAAAAAGAGCTATGGGACGTGGTTTGGGAGCCATTTTGAGTGCTGAATCCAAAGCGAGTATCAACTCCGCGACCGATGAAGGAGCAGATAAGTTTGTTGGGAATATCGTAGAGGTTGCCCTTGAAGATATTTATCCGAATCCGACCCAGCCAAGAACTTATTTTGACGAAAAAGCATTAAACGAACTTGCCCTGTCTATTAAAAACTTAGGCGTGATCCAGCCGATTACCTTAAGAAAAGACGGTGAGAAATTCGAAATCATATCAGGGGAAAGACGTTACCGTGCCAGTAAAATTGCCGGGCTTCAGACGGTTCCTGCCTATATCCGTTTGGTAAACGATCAGGAGCTTCTGGAAATGGCTCTTGTTGAAAATATTCAGAGAGAAGATCTTGATGCTATTGAGATTGCTCTGACCTATCAGAGACTTCTGGATGAGATCGGTCTTACCCAGGAAAACCTGAGCCAGCGAGTAGGGAAGGACAGAAGTACCATTACCAATTCCATTAGACTTCTAAGATTGAATCCTGACATTCAGAATGCAATCAGAAGCGGAGAAATCTCTGCAGGGCACGGAAGAGCCATCATCAGTCTTGAAAGTGAAGAACATCAGCAAATTTTATTTGATCTGATCATCAAAGAAAAACTCAATGTACGTCAGGCCGAGCAGGCTGCTACTGCATTGAAGAACCCTAAATCACCGGCAGCAAAAAAAGTCAATACTGAACTCTCCAACAATTATAAAAGAGCACAGAAAACCATCGCTGATATTTTAGACGTAAAAGTAGAAATCAAAACCTCCGGCAACGGAAAAAAAGGTAAAATTCTTCTGGACTTCAAAAATGAAGAAGAACTGGAATATATTTTATCCCATATTAAATAAATGAAGAAATTATTTTTCACATTCTTTTTGGGCATTTTTGCTTTTGCTTACTCGCAGGTGATTCCCGGCGACACTGTTCGTATAGGGCCTCTCCCGAAAGACAGTGTGGTTGTTACTGAAACTGTAAAACCAACAAAAACGGTAAAAACAGAAGCCAAGATCATTGAAGATCTTGAAAATGCAAACGGACCGACAAAGAAAACCATCAAGCTTAACCCTACAAGAGCCGGGCTTTATTCTGCCGTTCTTCCGGGATTAGGACAGTATTATAATAAAAAATACATAAAAATCCCTATTGTCTGGGGAGCTGTAGGAGCCGGTATCGGATATACCATCTGGAGTAACAATCAGTACAAAAAATACCGTGAATATTACGTAGCGAAACTTAACGGAACACCTAATGAATTTGTAGACAGTCACCCATGGCTTGATAAAAAAGCTTTTGGAAATGCTCAGGACAGATATAAAAGGCAGAGAGATTACGCTATCGCCATCACAGGCCTGATCTACATCCTGAACATTGTAGATGCCGTGGTGGATGCGCATCTTTACGAAAGCCGTCACGATCCGGATCTTAGTTTTAATCCTACGATAATTCAGGATCAGTATGGATTTTCAAACCCAAAAACAGGCTTAAGTTTAAGCTATAGATTTTAAAGTATAATTTTGAATAAAGCTCATTGAATGGTAAAGTTCGCTGAGATCAAATAAATAAGATATCACATGAGAATAGCATTAGTTGGATATGGTAAAATGGGGAAGATCATTGATGAGATTGCACAGAAGAGAGGTCATGAAATAGTGGCTCGCCTCAAAGAAACTCCAACAGCTGAAAATCTTAATAATCCGGACGTTGCCATTGAATTTTCATTACCTGAGGCTGCATATCATAACATCAAAGCCTGTCTTGAAAATAAAGTACCCGTGATCTGCGGTACTACAGGCTGGCTGGAGAAAAAAGAAGAAGTTGAAAAAATGGCTGTAGATAATGATAGCGCATTCTTATATGGTTCCAATTTTAGCTTGGGTGTGAATTTATTTTTTGCCCTCAACGAAAAAGTAGCAGATATCATGAAAAATGTGGATGAATACTCCTGCCAGCTGGAAGAAATTCACCACATCCACAAAAAAGATGCTCCCAGCGGAACGGCAATTTCCATCGCAGAAGGAATCATCAAAAATAATCCTAAATTTAACGCCTGGAAACTGGAAGAAACCCAGGGATCAGAACTGGGTATCTTTGCTGTTCGTGAAGATGAAGTTCCCGGTACTCACAGCGTTTACTATAAAAGTGAAGTTGATGAAATTGAAATAAAGCATACGGCCTTCAACAGAAACGGTTTTGCACTCGGAGCTGTAGTTGCTGCAGAATGGATAAAAGACAAAAAAGGAAACTTCACTATGAAAGACGTTTTGGGGCTTTAATTTGTAACATTTACGCTAAATAGTAAACTAATAACAGAAAATAATGATTCGACAATAACTGAAGAGACTCATCATTTATTAATCATCATTGATCATTTATATCATTAGAATAGGCACAAAAAAACTATGAATTATTTTTTAACTTATACAGTATATGTTCTCATTTTGTCTGTACTGATGGGGATTTCCACTTGGAAGCTGTTCAAAAAAATGGGGTATAGTCCATTATTGGCATTTATACCTTTTTACAATTACTTCATTATATTAAAAGAAACAAAACACCCGAAATGGTGGGCAATCCTTTCCTATCTTCCGATAGTGGGGCCTATTATGATGTCTGTTTTCCATATTTATTTGATGAAAAAATTTGGAAAAACCCTTTTTCAGCACCAGCTGCTTACTGTGATCCTGCCGTTTATCTATATGGCAACGGTGAACTATTCTAAAGACGTAGAAATAGAAGACGAAAATGCCAACGATCTGTTCATGACAGACGAAGAAAAAAATGAAAAAAAGAAGGATACGTTTATTGGATCTATTACTTTTGCGGTTGTTTTTGCAACCATTATTCACGTTTTTGTAACACAGCCGTTCGGAATTCCTACAGGATCTATGGAAAGAACACTTTTAGTAGGTGATTTCCTTTTCGTAAACAAATGGAGCTATGGATACAGAATGCCGATGCGCCCAGTAGCGATACCATTCCTTCAGGGAACCATTATGGATACAGGACAGAAAGGAAATCCAAAAGATGATCCCAAATCATATGTTGATGGCATAAAACTTCCTTACACAAGAATTTTCCAGTTTAGCAAGCCTCAGAAAAATGATGTAGTTGTTTTCAACTATCCACGTGATTCCGTTCATACAGCGATCGACAGAAAAGATCCATACGTTAAAAGATGTGTAGCCGTTGCCGGAGATACCTTTGAAATGAGAGCCGGGAGACTTTTCGTGAATGGAAAGCCTGAAATGGTTTTAGGGGACCAGGAAGTACAGCACAAATATGTTGTAAGTACAGGAAGTCAGTTGGATATTCCTGCGTTGTATAAGATGTATGGATTTTTACCTGTACAGGAACAGCAAACTAATGAAGGATTTCTTTATGGTTTTCAAGGACTTACAGATAAGATAGCGAAAGAAATTAAGCAGCTACCTCAGGTAATTGATATGAAAGAAGATGTCAATCCTAAAGGATATGCCGCAATTGCATACAAAGATGAAGTTGCAAAGAAAATAGATACCACACAATCTATATTCCCAGTTAACAAACCTTGGAACCAGGATTGGTATGGGCCTTTAAAAATTCCTAAAAAAGGAGATGTGGTAACACTTAATCAGGAAACCCTGCCAGAATACAGATGGATTATTTCTGAATACGAACATAACAGTCTGGAAAATAAAAACGGGAAGATTTTTATCAATGGGAAAGAAACAACCCAGTATACCATTAAACAGGATTATTACATGATGGTAGGTGACAACAGAGACGCTTCATTAGATGCAAGATTCTTTGGTTTCGTTCCCGAAGAAAATATTGTAGGAAAGCCTATGTTTACCTGGATGAGCCTTCAAGGTGCTTTCTCAGACAATAGCTCTTCTTATCAGGCTCCATTTAAGGTTCGTTGGGACAGAATGTTTAAAGCAACAAACACTGGTGAAGCCAACAAAACATCTTACTGGTGGATCGCTGCAATGATTCTTATCCTTTTCTTTGGATGGGAGTATTTTGTGAAATTGTTCAGAAAGAAAAACACAGAAGAATAGTGTTTAAAAATAAAATATTTAATACAATACTTCTTACAGGAAGTGTCATTGTAACTCTTTTCATTATTGCAAAACTCACAGGAGTTTTGCAATATGCTTTTGTACCCGAAGCCGGAAGTGAACCGACGGTAAAAAAAAGATCATTTGTTGTGAGCACTAATATCCTGCCTTATGATAAAAATAAATTGCTGATCTATTATCAGAACAATACCTATGGCAAAGGAATGTATATACAACGACTGGTAGGAGTATACAAAGATAAGATTCAGATTAAGAATGGAGAATTGTATGTTAATGACATTTCAGTAGATACTCATTTAAACCTGAAGCATTCCTATAAAATAGATCGGGCTTTTGTGAATGAATTAATGATGAAAGGATTTTCAGAAAATGACTTTTTTCCATTGGGTCAAAATCATTTCATTACCAATTTAAGCGATAACGAGCTTGATAATAATTTTTTTTATGAAAGATTTATCAATACTGGCCCGAACCGCGATATTTTCAAAGTATATGGTAAAGACTGGACTGCTGATAATTTTGGCCCCATTATTATTCCGAAGGGAAAGGTCTTTTTTCTTGGTGATAATCGGAATGCCAGCTTAGATTCTCGATATACAGGATTGATTAATGAAGAAGAAATAATAGGAAGAGTTATTTATCCAAAAAATTAAAAATTATGCAGAATGTATTATTGCCGGTATTTTATATGCCGCCGATTTCATGGTTTTCAGTGTTTTTAAATCCTGAGAACGAGATTATATTTGAACAGTTTGAAAATTTTCCTAAACAGACCTACAGGAACAGAACCAATATTTATGGGGCAAACGGAAAGCTTTCCTTAATAATTCCTATTAATCATAACGGAAAAAGAGAATTTAAAGATATTGAAATCTCATACAGGGAAGATTGGAGAAACCTGCACTGGAAATCCATCAAAACAGCATATCAAAGTTCCCCTTATTTTGAATATTATGAGGATAAATTCAGGAAAATATATGATCTGAAAGAGAAATTCCTCATCGATTTCAACCTTAAAGGATTAGAGGTCATACAGCAGATCCTTAAAACAGAAAAGGCACAGTCTTTGAATGAAGAATATATCAAAAATCCTGAAAGTATTAATTTCAGAGAGAAATTTTCGGCTAAACATCCCTCAGAATTTAAAATGGAGGAATATTACCAGACCTTCTCTGATAAACTGGGATTTTTGGAAGATTTATCGATTTTGGATCTCATCTGTAACAAAGGTCCTGAATCTCTGACTTATATAAAAAATATTAAACAATCATACTAACATGAAATCGCCGTTAACGAAATTCTATAAAAATGAACCAGTGAAATGGCGATTGCATATGACTTAAGAAAAAATAATTATCAACATATGAAAAAGGTATTATTAGCTGCTGTTTTTCTGGCAGGCTTTAGTTTCTCATATGCTCAGGAAGCACAGGCTAAGAGCATTGACCCGAAAGAAGATAAAGATCTGATGACTTGGTATCATAAAGATTTTTCTGCAACAAAAGTATACGGAGTAAATACGGCAAACGCATATAAATATTTAGAATCCAAAGGCCTTAAGCCTAAAACTGTTGTTGTGGGAGTTTTAGACAGTGGTGTTCAGGTTGATCACCCGGGTCTTGTAAAAAATGTATGGTCTAATCCTAATGAAGTTCCCGGAAACGGAAAAGATGACGACGGAAATGGATATATTGATGACATACACGGCTGGAACTTTATCGGCGGAAAAAATGGCGACATCGATATCGACAATATGGAGGTAACAAGAGTTGTTGCTAAATACAAGCCTGTTTTCGAAGGTGAGGATTCTGCAAAAAATAAAGCGAACCAGGCAAAAATGCCTGAAGAATTTGCTATGTATATGAAGTCTAAGGAGCTTTTCAACAAAAAAAGTGTAGAAGCAAAACAAAGTCTGCAGACGTATACTATGATCAACACTATCATTCCAAATATGGTAAAGCTTTTGGGAGGTAAGCCTGTAACTGCAGAAACTTTGCAAGGAATTAAACCGCCGACAGATCAGAAAGATGCTATTGCTCTTCAGATTTTGGGACAGGTTTCTGAAAATCCTGAGTTCAAAGGAAAATCTTCCGCAGATTTCGAAAAGCTGATGAAAGAGCAGATGAAGGAAGCCATTGATCATTTTGCCCCACAGTCCAAACAATATGACCTTAGCTATGATCCAAGAAAAGAAATTGTAGGAGATAACTACGATGATTATTCTGAAAAAAACTATGGGAATAATGACTATGAGGGTCCGGATGCGGAACACGGAACACATGTTGCAGGAATCATTGCCGGTCTTCCTCAAGGTAAAGAAATACAGTATGGCGTAGCTTCCAAAGTAGCTAAGATCATGTCCGTAAGAACCGTTCCAAATGGAGACGAAAGAGATAAGGACGTTGCCAATGCTATAAGATATGCAGTGGATAATGGAGCCAAAGTGTTAAACATGAGTTTCGGAAAACCGGTTTCTCCAGGTAAAAATGTAGTTTGGGATGCTTTCAAATATGCTGAAGACAAAGGTGTTCTTTTAGTAAAAGCAGCAGGAAACGAAAACGAAGATGTGGCTGAACATCTTGCTTACCCTACCAACTTTAAAAATATTGCAGATGAAAAACCATTTGTAAATAACGTTTTGGTTGTAGGAGCAAGTACCAACAGAAATAACGAGCTTAGAGCAGATTTTTCAAACTATAACAAGAAAATGGTAAACGTTTTTGCACCAGGAGAGGAAATTTACTCTACAGTTCCTAAAAACGAATACAAATATCTTCAGGGAACTTCTATGGCATCGCCGGTAGTAGCCGGTGCCGCGGCCGTATTACTTGCCTATATGCCTAATCTTAAGCCTTACCAGATCATTGAGGCTCTTGTAAAAAGCAGTAATCCTAATGCGGATAACAAATTTCCTGAGTATTCTCAGGCCGGAGGTGTTATAGATCTTCAAAAGGCAGCAGAATATGCCTATACCAATTTCTATGACGGGAAATCTTCAGGGAAAAATAAGCCTGCGAAATCCGTAAAAAAGGCTGTTAAAAAATAGTATATCTTCCTGTATATAAGGAGAAAACATTTAAAGTCCGAAATTTTCGGACTTTTTTTATTTTTATCTTTCAATTTGGCACGGTTTTTTGTAACTTTATATTAACAAAATAATAAACAACAAAATGAAAAAGTTACTACTTGCAGGGATGATTGGAACATCACTTTTTGCAGTGTCTTGTTCCTCAGTGAAAAAAGCAGAAACATCACAAAACCAGAGAGCCGAATACTTAAAGTTAAAAGGCGACTGGCAGATTGTAAGCGTGGACTATGAAAAAGGGTTCAAAATCAAGCCTTTTGATGAAGGTGCAGATGCCCAGTGTTTTGTAGGAAGCCATTGGAGATTAATTCCAAATAATTATACCGGTGCCTATACTTTAAACGGAGGTGGAGCTTGCCCAAGCCTTACACGTCCAATTAAATTTGAAGTAAAAGATGGCAATACTTTCTTGTTTAAAAAAATCGCTGAAGGAACTAAAGCTAAGGAAAATACTGTAGGATATTCTTTAACGATTACTAACCAGTCTACAGATCAGTTCTCACTTGTACAGAGCGTACCGTTCGACGGAAGCACAGTACAGGTTGTTTACAACTTCCAGAGAACAGGAATGAAATAATTTATCAATATAAAAGATTAAAAAAATGAAATTTAATAAAACATATATAGGAGCTCTTTTCTTATCATCAGCATTATTACTAACAAGCTGTGAAGCTGTTCAGAATTCTAATCATCAGCAAAGAGGTACAGCAGTAGGTGCTGCTTCAGGAGCTGTGATCGGAGGTATCTTGGGAAATAATGTAGGAAGTGGTAAAAACTCAGCATTAGGAGCAGTATTAGGAGGTATTATCGGTGGTGTTGCAGGTAACGTTATCGGTAATAAAATGGACAAGCAGGCTAAGCAGATTAAGGAAACCTTACCTGGTGCTGAAGTAGAAAGAGTAGGAGACGGTATCAAAATTACCATGAATGAAAGCATTGTGAACTTTGCTTTTGACTCTTCAAATTTAACTTCCATTGCTCAGGCCAACCTTGATAAGTTAGCTACAGTTCTTGTGGATAACCCGGATACCAATATCAATATCTACGGACATACAGACAGCAAAGGTGCTGATGCTTACAACCTGTCTCTTTCTCAAAGAAGAGCAGACGCTGTAAAAGCTTATCTATCCGGAAAAGGAATTGCTTCCAACAGAATGTTTACAAAAGGTGAAGGAGAATCCATGCCGGTGGCTACCAATGATACAGACGAAGGAAGAGCTAAAAACAGAAGAGTGGAATTTGCCATTACTGCTAATGAAAAAATGATTAATGAAGCCAAGCAAGGGCAGTAATTAATTTTAATTATATAAATATTTTCGTAAAAGACCGCCTCGGCGGTTTTTTTTGTATTTTTATGGTGTTAAACTTGAATTCACTATTTTTGCAACCGAAACAGCATAAATGAAGAAATATCTTAAACTCCTCCGTGTAGAGCAATGGGTAAAAAACCTGTTTGTTTTTGTCCCTCTGTTTTTTTCCGGAAATATTACAAATCTGGACCTACTTAGTAAAAGTATCTTTGCATTTATCATTTTTTCCCTTGCAGCAAGCGTTGTTTACATCCTGAATGACTATAATGATATTGAGGTCGACAGAAAACATCCTGAAAAGAGAAGACGGCCTCTGGCAAGCGGAGCTGTTTCAAAAGCTAAAGCTTTGGGAATCCTTACAGGACTTATTATTGTTGACATTGCCCTTGTGTTTCTTGCCAAGCTTTACTTCCATGAGCCCTTATGGAAATTCGCTACAATTATTGGGCTTTATATTGCCATCAATCTTGCCTATACCTTTAAACTTAAACATGTTGCCATCATTGATATTTTTATTATCGCTTTAGGCTTTGTGCTGAGAGTTTTGGCTGGCGGGTATATTACAGAAATAGGTATTTCACAGTGGGCCATCTTACTGACTTTTGTGCTGGCGTTGGTTTTGGCGATCGGAAAAAGAAGAGGAGAGCTCATTAATGCACAGGTTTCAGGAAAAACAAGGAAAGCACTGGACGGATATAACGTGCAGTTTGCAGATATTGCATTGTCTATTTCAGTTACACTGGCTATTGTCTGCTATCTTATGTTTACCCTTTCGCCTGAAGTTCAGGCACGGTTTCATGAGAGGGTCTTTTATACTGTCATATTTGTAGTCTTTGCTTTTTTAAGATATCTTCAGCAGACATTAGTGTACAACAGGACAGAATCTCCTACGAAAATTGTATACAGAGACCGATATATCCAGATAACTTTAATACTTTGGGTAGCCGCATTCTTAATCCAGATTTATTTTAAAAAATGAAGCCGAATTTCATACAAAAAGTTACAAACTGGGGGAATTTCCCGGTGATAGAAAAAGAAATGAGATCTGAGGACAGCTTCAAAAAAATAAAAGAATTTGTGCTCAATCATAACGAAATTATTGCAAGAGGAAACGGAAGGTGCTATGGTGATGCATCTCTGGGAGAAACCATATTTTCTACCAAAAAGCTAAATAAGTTTATCAGTTTCGACCGTCTCAACGGTATTATAGAATGTGAATCCGGAGTATTGCTTTCAGATATACTTGAAATTTCAGTGCCGCAGGGTTATTTTCTTTATGTAACTCCCGGAACAAAATTTATTACAGTGGGGGGAGCTATTGCTTCAGATGTTCATGGTAAAAACCACCATGCGGAAGGCTGCTTTTCAGAATATGTCACAGAATTTAAGCTGATGACAGAAAACGGTAATATCATTACATGCTCAAGAGAAGAAAATTCAGATAAGTTCTGGGCTACCATTGGAGGAATGGGACTTACCGGGATTATTCTTACGGTAAAATTTAAACTTAAAAATATAGAATCCGCCTATATCCGCCAGGAAAGCATAAAAGCAGAGAATTTGGACGAAATTTTCAAACTTTTCGAAGAAAGCGAAAACTGGACGTATACGGTAGCGTGGATCGACTGTCTCCAGAAAGGAAAAAATTTAGGAAGAAGCATTTTAATGAGAGGTGAGCATGCTTTTCAGCACGAGCTTCCACAAAATATGGCAAAACAGCCTTTAAAACTGAAGAAAAAATTACAGCCTACAGTTCCTTTTTATTTTCCGGGCTTTGTTCTGAATGCATTAACAGTAAAGATCTTCAATCTCCTGTATTACAAAAAACAGACAAAAAAAGAAGTGAAATCATTCATTGATTATGAAACCTTTTTCTATCCTTTGGATGCAATCAATGACTGGAATAAGATCTACGGGAAAGCAGGCTTCATCCAGTACCAGATGGTCATCCCGAAAGAAGCAGGTAAGGAAGGAATGAAGCAAATCCTTGAGACCATTGCAGCAAGCGGGAACGGATCGTTTCTGGCTGTTTTAAAACTCTTTGGAAAAAACAATCCTCAGGCTTATAATTCATTTCCTGTTGAAGGCTATACGCTGGCCCTTGATTTTAAAGTTAATTCAAAGCTGAAAAGTCTTGTTGACAAACTGGATGATACGGTGCAGCAGTTCGGGGGAAGAATTTATCTTACGAAAGACAGCATGAGCAGATCTTCGCTTACGAATTATCTTAAAAACATTCAAAGTTCAAAATTTGTGTCCTTACAGCACAAAAGAATCATAAATAATAATTCATAATGATAGTTCTGGGAAGTACATCAGAGGTGGCGCAGGCTTTTGTTGAAAAGGCCCTGCAGGAAGGAGAAAAGTTTGAAAAAATATATCTTTTCACCTCAAATAAAGAAACTACTGAAAGATTCGCGAGGCATATTGATGTAAAGTTTCTGCAGCAGTCCGAAGTGATTGAAATTGATCTGATGAAAGAGATTGATTATAATAAATTTGATCATGTCAGTTCAAATGTATTATTTTGTGCCGTAGGATATTTGGGAGATGGAACTGAAGACGGCCTTTATGATAACAGAAATACAGAAAGGATTATTAATATCAACTATTCAAAGCTGGTTCCCGTTATGAACTATTTTGCACAGAAGTTTGAAAGCAGAAGATCAGGAACCATCATTGGACTGTCATCAGTAGCAGGTGACCGTGGGAGACAGAGTAATTTTATCTATGGAAGCGCAAAAGCGGCTTTTACAGCGTATCTTAGCGGGCTTCGTAACTATCTTTTTGAGAAAAAAGTACATGTTCTTACTATAAAGCCAGGGTTTATGGCTACAAAAATGACAGAAGGGCTGCCTTTGAATCCTAAGCTGACGGCAACACCAAAACAAGCTGCAGAATGCATTTATAAAGCATTTAAAAAGCAGAAAAACGTGGCATATGTTTTGCCGGTATGGAGTATTATCATGATGATTATCAGGAATATACCTGAATTTATATTCAAAAAATTAAAGCTTTAGTAAAAAATGAAAAAATTGTATTGTTTTGATTTTGACGGAACCCTGACCTATAAAGATACAATGTTTATGTATCTTAAATTCTACGATTCTACCAAATTCCGGATACAATTTTTAAGACATGTTCCTCTATTTATTCTATTGAAACTGAAGCTTGCCGAAACTGAAAAAGTAAAGAAAAGCTTTATAGGATCTATTCTGAAAGGACAGACACAGGAAAAGATCGAGATGAAGTCCAAACAGTTTTTTGAACAGCATTATCCAAAGATTGTAAGAGAAAATGCTCTTGACTTTATTAAAAATATCGATAGGGATAATACACAGAGCTTATTGGTAACTGCTTCTCTGGATATATGGGTGAAACCTTTTGCCGAAGAACTGAAAATGGAGCTTGTATCCACAAGGGCAGAGTTTAAAAATGGCATTTTTACGGGAAATTTCATTGGTAAAAACTGCAATGGAAAGGAAAAACTTTTAAGAATAAAAGCTGAAATACACGACTCTAAATACGATAAAATTATCGCTTTCGGAGATACTTCCGGAGACCGGCAGATGCTGAAATGGGCAAATGAAGGTCATTACCAATTTTTTCACTAATTTTGGATGATAAAAATGTAAAAATGAAAGGACTGCTTATTTTATGTACTGCAATCATGATGAGCTGTACAGCGACGCCGTCTCAAAAACCATCAGGGATGCAAGAAAGTACTGAATTGCTTGTTTCCGAGGCACAGGGCGGCACGGACAAAGCCGGATTTAAGATCATTAAGGATGAACAAGAATTCCGTAATATTATTAAAGGGAGTTTCGGTCTGGTTGAGTTAGGCAAAGAACCATCCATAAACTATCCTAAATTTCCAAAAAACAAAAAAGTAGTTCTGTATAATATGGGCAGCTTCAGATCAGGAGGCCATACGATTGGTAAGATCAAAAGTACCTCTGTGAAAAACAATGTCCTTTATGTAGAGGTTCCCGAGACACCGTCAGGTGGAATGGAAATTCAAATGCTTTCAAACCCGTGGTTTATTTTTGCCGTTCCTTCAGATTATCAGTTTACTTCAGTAGAATTAAAATATTCAAAATAAAATGAACAAAATATATTTAGATAACGCGGCAACAACTCCTCTTTCAGAAGAAGTCATAGATGCAATGGTTAGCACCATGAAAATGAATTTCGGAAACCCTTCTTCTACCCATAGTTTTGGACAGGAAGCAAAGATCCTTATCGAAAATGTGAGAAGACAGGTTGCAGATTATCTTCATGTAACTCCTGCAGAGATCATTTTCACTTCTTGTGGAACAGAATCAAACAATATGATCATCAAATCCAGTGTGGAACACCTTGGGGTGGAAAGGATCATCAGTACTCCGCTGGAACACAAATGTGTTTCCGAAACTATTCTGGATATGAAAAACAGAAAAGGAGTAGAGGTAAATTATATCCGTCCTAATGAAAAAGGGGATATCGACCTTAATAAGCTGGAGGAATTATTAAAAAGTTCGGATAAAAAGACCCTGGTAAGCTTAATGCATGCCAATAATGAGATTGGAAATATCGTAGATATTAAAAAGATTGCTGAGCTATGTAAAGCGAATAATGCTCTTTTCCATTCAGATACGGTACAGACAATGGCACATATGAATCTGGATTTTTCAGATATCATGGTGGATTTTGCTTCATGCAGTGCCCACAAATTCCATGGTCCGAAAGGAGTAGGTTTTGCTTTTATCAGAAAAGCAACCGGAATGAAAGGAATTATTACAGGAGGACCTCAGGAAAGAAGCCTGAGAGCCGGAACAGAGAATGTAAGCGGTATCGTAGGTCTTGGTAAAGCATTGGAGCTTTCTTTAAACCATATGGAAGAATACACCAGACATATGCAGGAGCTTAAAGATTATGCGATAGAAAGACTTTCTGCAGTGATTCCGGGTATCAAATTCAACGGAAGAAGCGCAGAGAAGGAAAACAGTCTTTATACGGTTTTGAGTGCCTTACTTCCTTATAAAAACCCTTTAATTGGGCTTCAGCTGGATATGAAGGGAATTGCAATCTCACAGGGAAGCGCTTGTTCTTCGGGAGCATCGAAGCCTTCCATGGTGATGATGATGATCCTTAGTGAGGATGAAATGGATCATTGTACGCCATTACGTATTTCATTCAGCCATATGACGACAAAAGCAGAGATAGATACGCTGACAGAAGCTTTAGAAGAAATCTCAAAAGATTTTGCTATAGAAAAAACAAATGTTGAGCATAGATAGTCTTATTGCTTAAAAAGCGTAATTTTGAATATCCAATTAAGGATAAAAATAGAAATATAATATTAATTTAAATAAAAGAAACAAAATGGCTTTAGAAATTACGGACAGCTCATTTCAGGACACGGTTTTAAAATCAGATAAGCCGGTATTGGTAGACTTCTGGGCAGTATGGTGCGGACCATGCAGAACTTTGGGACCAATCATCGAAGAGGTAGCATCAGATTTTGAAGGAAAAGCAGTGGTAGGAAAAGTTGATGTAGACAACAACCAGGAAATTTCAATGCAGTATGGCATCAGAAATATCCCTACAGTTCTGATTTTTAAGAACGGTGAAGTGGTTGATAAATTGGTAGGCGTAGCTCCAAAAGAAGTAATCGCTGAGAAATTAAGCGCACACTTGTAAAAAAATAACTTTGATAATGAATGCCTTCCGCTTACGGGAGGCATTTTTTTTGTAAATAATTTGCAGGTAATGAAAAAAGGTGTAATTTTGCAATCACAAAAAAGAAACAACGTTCTTTACAACAACAGAAAATGATCCGGTAGTTCAGCTGGTTAGAATGCCGCCCTGTCACGGCGGAGGTCGCGGGTTCGAGTCCCGTCCGGATCGCAAGATCTTTTAAAATCCCTTCAATTATTTGATGGGATTTTTTCTTGTATGAATTTTATTGGTATAAGAAAAACTATTTTACGAAACAATATACTCTACAATAGCTTCACAGTGTATTTTTGTAGTATCAAAAACAGGAATTGCAAAATCAACTTGGCTGATCAGCAGCGGGATTTCCGTGCAGCCGAGAATAATACATTCTGCACCACAGCTGATAAGGTCTTCTACAATGGAAATATAATTGGTCTTGGTTTCAGGATTAATAAATCCTACTCCCAATTCTTCCTTGACAGTATGCTGAATATAATCTCTTGTTTCCTGGTTTTCCGGGATCAGTACTTCAAGTCCGTATTCCTGAAGTTTATTTTTGTAAAAATCCATTTCCATGGTAAATTTTGTTCCCAGCAGTCCGACCTTTGTAAATCCGGCTTTACGTATTGCTTTTGCCGTTTCTGTCCCAATATGGAGAATGGGCAGTTGTACGGTATCTTGAAGCTCGTCTGCAAATAAGTGGGCTGTATTTGCACATAGAACAATGCTGTCTGCTCCGGTGTTTTTAAGGTGTTCACAGGCTTTCCGTAATAATTCAAAGGAATTGGTCCATCCTTTTGCCTGAATGTCCCCGAAATTTAAGGAATATATCATACATTCGGCAGCATTCAGCCCTCCCAGTCTGGCATTGACTCCTTCATTGATGAATTTATAATAGTCCAACGTAGATACCCAGCTAATTCCGCCTACCAAGCCTATTTTTTTCATAAAATTCTGTTGTTTGTAATTGAAAACAAATCTAGATAAAAGTTTCAATGTATCCCGTATATCGGTTGGATATTAATGACTTCAAGAATGGGTACAGACATTGAAAAATTTATTTTTTATCCCTATTTTTGTTAGATAACCCATCAAGCTCAAAATATGATCATAGAGAATAGCAATCGACAGGATATTGAAGAGATTTTCAGGCTATATCGTTTGGCAACTGATCTCCAAAGAACAAAAAATATTGTTCTGTGGCCGGAATTTGAGAGAAGTCTGATAGAACTGAAATTGATGAAAAAAGACAATGGAAGATTGTAATAAATAATGAAATAGCCTGTATTTGGGCAGTTGCTTTCAGTGACCCGCAGATTTGGACAGAAAAAAATGCTGACCCGGCTGTATATTCATCGTATTGCTACCAATCCGGAATTTAGAGGCCGGAATATGGTTTCTGAAATTGTGAGCTGGGCAAAAAAATATTCGAAAGAGCATAATAAACGGTTCATAAGGATGGATACGGTGGGAGAAAACACCCCTTTGATTAATTATTATAAAAAATGCGGATTTGCTTTTCTTGGATTGGTACAACTTAAAGATACTGATGGCCTTCCCGGGCATTATCATAACGCTGAACTCAGTTTATTTGAAATTGATTTATCAGGCACAAAATAAACATATTCAATGTCGCAAAGAAAATGCATTTAAAGATATTCCCCCTGATAATGTCCGTAAATTTCATAATATGAGATCCTCCAAAAAATATATAGAAACAACGCTTTATATTCTTAAATCAAAGATGAAAACCAACCGGATACAGATTGTTTTCTGAGTGTAACCGTTGAAAATATAATCGCTGAAGCCCTTATTTATGCTAAAACCAATAAGCTCTTGTAAACAATATACTTTAATACCGTTTTTTTACGGTATTTTTTATAATGTCTTTTGGGATTCAAATTAAGGTCTGATATTTGCAATGGGTAACCCAACTAAATGACCTGTTTTATTTATGAAAAACATATCTGTGAAAAAATCATTTTTATATGTCCTCTTTTGTGCTGCAATGCTGATTTCATGTAAGAAAGAAATTGAAAAAATAAGCGATACTTTTAAAGATACGGTTTCTTCGTCAGAAACTTCTGCTGTAGAAAAAGATTCCATTAAGAAAGATTCTGTTGTAAAAAAAGAATCTGTACCGCCGGCAATGCAGGAAAATGGTTTTTATAACGCCCTTGTTCTTCCCAAAGATAAAAAGCTAAGAGATTCCATTTATGCAGAGTTCAGCAAAAAATATAGTGAGAAGGAACGTTATGCAATTCTGGCATTAAACAGGCTTGATTCTAAAAATAGATGGAATGCCGATACCCTAGTGGTTCCTGCAAAAATAGACACAACACTTATGGAATATTCACCTTTTCCAATGCAGCTTGATATACTGAGCGGTGTGAAAAAATTCGTGATCTTTTCCTATCCTATACAGGCCTACGGCGTATATTCCAATGGAAGCCTTGTCAAGTGGGGCCCAACAAGTATGGGTAAAAAAGCAGCCCAGACAACACGCGGACTTACTTTTGCTAATTGGAAAAAGAAACTTTCGATTTCAACGGTAAGCAGCGAGTGGAAACTTCCTTATAATTTTAATATTCATAATACCGGCGGAATTGGATGGCATCAGTATGATCTTCCCGGTTACCCGGCATCACATTCATGCTTACGTTTATTGATGAAAGATGCGCAGTGGCTGTATTCTTACGCAGATACCTGGATTCTGAATCCCGGGGGCGCCACGACAAAAGCAAAAGGAACACCTGTGATGGTATTCGGAGATTATAAATGGGGCGGTAGGAAACCCTGGAGAAAGCTTTTAGATGATCCCAATGCAAATAATATTTCAGTGGAGGAAATGACCAGGCTTTTGGAACCTCATATTGATAAAATGATCAAGGAACAGGACAACAGGGAAAAAGTATCCGACTCCATTAAAGCGGCTAAAGCTATGGCAGCGCCAATCCAGGAGGAAAAACCAGCAGAGATTCCTGCTAATTGATTTTCTTTTCAAACTGTGAAGTAGATTCTTCAGCAAACCTTCTAAGCTTAAGCATCTCTTCTTTGCCTTTGTATTGCCCGAATCTGGCAGCTGCATAGGTAAGAAAGATACAGAACAGCATAACAAATGAAGCGCTCAGGGCCCACGGGAACTCAGCGCTTTTTATCTGATTTTCTACATAATACATCGTAAAAAAAGTCATCCATAGAATAGAAAATGAAAAATAAAGGAACATAAAAAAAGTCCACACAGCAGAGCTGGGACCGAATACTCCCCGTATGGCAGTCTCCCCATCTTCAATTTCTATCCTTAAAGACAGCCTTGGCTTCCAGTAATTGTCATATTCAGTTTCCACGCAGATCGTAGCTACTTCCTTGTTGATATTTCCGGAAAATTCATCCTTATGCTCTGCAAGGTATTTTTTCAGGTTTTCCGCATATTCTTCTTTGGTAAGATGTGTCAACATCTTGAATCTTGGGCGGGTTCTTATTTTATCTATTGTGCTTTCTTCTGTTTTCATATTTTAATCTTGATAGGGTATAGGGTCTTCTAATACAAAATTAAAAGTCATTTCCTTATTCTTTCTCTGAATCACCATTGTGATATTTCTTCCTTCCTCAGATTTCATCAGTTCCATGATCTTTTCCATGGTCATATCGGAAGTCCGGCTTCCATTGATGGAGATAACGCGGTCATCTTTTTTCAATCCGGCTATAAATGCCGGCGAATCTTTCCTTATTCCTGCGATGGAAAAGATAGGTTTCAAAGTAAATTTATACTGGAAGTTATTTCCCATTGAAATTTCAGTGCCGGAAGAAACTGATGATATTTTTTTAGGTTCTATTCTCACCCGGTCTTCCTGCCATTCCAGTCCGTCCTGCTTAAAATCCAGCCCGCTCATATTAAAATGAAAAGGATCATCAAAATTCCTGTTTTTCCTCAGGTATAATTTCTCACCTTTATAATCGAAAACGACAGAGAACCGACGCATTATTTCGCCCCCTACAGATCCCTTTCTATCCTTTACCAGATTGACATGCTGAATAGAATACTCATCAGGCATTGCTGTGAGTGGCTTCTCAAATTTAAAATCTCCGAGATAAAAATTATGGATACGGCTTCTTTTACCATAAATATCTCCATTGAACCCGCGGCCAAGATAATCATCAATATTCGGTCTGTTGTATACAAAATCTTTGATAAGGGTAGGGAAGAGCCATATGGCATCACTGTTACCAAGATCTATCAGCAGTTTCGAACTTTTCTTTTCCCGGGTCATCTCTACATCAGCATTAATATAGGGTTTGTCCTTTTCCACACTCATGGGAAACTCATCAAACTTTCGGACTTTCTTTCTGATTTCACTGGCATCCTTGTAGACCGTTATTTTTTTAGACGTGTAATCTATCGAAATAGGATGATTTTTAAAAAAGTGATACCCGATAACCCCGTTCACAGGAATTCCTATATGAGATGAAATATTGAATTCTTCATCGATGACAATAAACAAAAGCATGGAAGAATTTATAATATGATCACCTATTTTTGCAATATTACGGTCAGATTTAAGACCGTCTATACTTAAATTTCCTCCAAGCCCTGAAAATTTGATCTTCTCAATATTCTGCAGCTTGACCTCTTTATTGTCAAGGCTGAAAAGAATGGTTTCCGCAATTCCTGTATCAAGCATAAAGGTAAGCTCTGCGCCATTAACATTGATGGGAATGAAGATTAAATTATTGATAAGTTTAAAAGGGATGACAGCTTTTTTAACATTAACCAGCTCAAAAGAATTCTGCGCACCTATAAAAATGCCGAAGAATAATGTTAGTAAAAAAAGCAGAAATTTCATTTACTGAATTTACTGAAATTATCCTTACTATGTGTAAAAAAAACATTCCAAAAACAGGAATGTTTGTATAAACTGCAATGAAGCAGTAGGTTTGATGAAAAATTATTTTAAATGGGCTGATGTTATTTTGAGAAAAAATCCATTAGGTCCATATAGTTTTTCTGATTCACACCATGTCCACTCATATACTCTCTGAACGTAAAATAACAGCTCAGGTCATAAAGAAGATCTGCCGCTTTTCTTCCCCATTCCATCGGGATAACAGCATCATCTGTTCCGTGTGATACAAAGAAACGGAGCTTTTCCAGCTTCTTTTTGTCTTTTACAATACCATCCAGAAGCTTTTCCTCAGGATAGCTGCTTAAACACGCCACATAGTTGAACAGATCGGGATGCTTTAAAGCTAAAGCATAGCAAAGTATTCCGCCCTGGCTGAAACCGCACAAATGTACCTTTCCTTCGATAAGTCCGTAATGATTTACAATTTTCAGAATATTTTCGAGTACTCCGTCTAAAGCTTCCTGGGCTTGGGGAAGGTCGATGAAGTTCTCAGGATTGTTGAAATCAATGTCAAACCAGGAATATCCCTCAAACTGGGTATCTCTGGGTGCCCTGAAGCTTACAATAAGCCAGTCGGCGGGAAGAGTTTCCCTGAAGCTGAAAAGATCCTGCTCATTACTGCCATAGCCATGAAGCATGAAAAGGACGGTAGTATTTGGGGTGATATGTTCCGGTTCTCTTACTATATAATCTAAATTCATACAGCAAATATAATTAATAAATCATATTGTAAATCAAAACTTAGGTTCCGGATTTTACACTTAATAACTCAGGTGGATGCATGCTCAAATATAGGCTGCGACTATAATTGTGCTTTTTTATTGATTTGATATTATTTAGAAAACTTTATTGGAAATTTTTCATAAAAGTTATTTTTATATTAATAAAAAACTTATATTTGAAACATTAAAAATCTATTTGGAGAAATGAAGCAATTTTACAAATCAAAAAGTTTACTTAGACTTTCTTTTTTATTCGTTTTATTATTTTCGGTAATTACTGTAGTGAATTCTTGTAAAAAGGATGACGACGACGAAGAATTCAAAGATCATGTTGTTCAGTTTGAAGTAAAAACAACTACCGGAGGAGTTATTAAAGCTATCGTAACACAGGTAGGAACAACTAAAACTGATATTTTCGATCCTGTAGGAACTGTTTGGACAAGTGGCGAATTTTTTGTGAATTCCAGCCAGGCACAGTTAAACCTTGATGCTAAAGCCGATCTTCCGGATGCAGATTCAGAATTGGTAATCAATCTTTGGATAGATGGTGAAATCGTAAAAACTGATAAAAAAGTAGGAGCAGGGCCTATGGTAGCTTCCATTGATTACAGCTTCTTGGAATTGTAAGATATTTACTTATTATATAAATGAAACCGCTTTTTACAGCGGTTTTTTTATTTACTGTTTTTCAATCATATTTTGCTGGATGGCAAGGTTGATGAGTTCGGTAGAATTTTTTGCATGGAACTTCTGTAACAAATTTTTACGGTGGGTATCTACAGTAAGCGGGCTCAGGAAAAGTTCATCAGCAATGAGCATGCTGGTTTTACCTTCAGCCACCATTTGTAAGATCTGCTTTTCTCTTTTCGTCAGCCTTGGCACCTGTAAATCATTTTGAGAAGGTTTGCTGATAATTTGCTTAGTCTCATTGCAGAAAACAATATTTCCGGAATAGGCACCCTGAATGCATATCACCAATTCTTCTATGGAGGTATTTTTAAGGATATAACCGCTGGCACCGTTTTGTATAGACTGCATGATAATACTTCTTTCAGAACGGTTACTGAACATGATTACTGAAGTATCCGGCGATATTTTCTTTATTTCCCGGCAAAGCTCTGTACCATTAGCATCAGGCAAGGTAATATCCAAAAGAATAATATCCACTTTATGGTTCGTAATGAAATCCATAATCTCCAAGCCCGAAGTAAAACTTTCGGAAACAGTAAACCCAAGCTGGCTGTTGAGCATCATTTTTAATCCTTCTATGACAATGGGGTGGTCGTCTACAATGACAATATTTATTTTTTTATTCTCCATCCGTGCTAAGCTCAATATTAATCGTTGTACCCTGGCTGTCGGAACTTACCTCCATTTTACCTTTCAGATAATTCACCCTGTTTTTTAAGTTGCGAAGTCCCATGCTTTTCGTTGTCTGTTCAATTTTTTTATCAAAGCCCTTTCCATTGTCTTCAATGGTAATCATAAAACGTTCTGCGGACTGGGAACACTGAAGCAAAATACTGCTGGCCTCAGCATGTTTTAGAGCATTTGCCAATAGCTCCTGCGCGATTCTGTAAATATTAAGCTGAATATTCAGAGGTAGATTTTTATCAATATTAATAGCTTGATAATCAATATCTAAATCTTTTCTGGAGTAAAATTCACAAAGATCATTTAAAGCTGTTTCCAAACCGAAATTAAGGAGGGATTCAGGCATTAAATTTCTTGCTATGTGACGGAGTTCACTTACAGATTTGTCTAATTGTCCCAAAATTGTATAAAACTCTTTATCCTTTTCAGGATGTAAATGATTGGAAGACCAGGTGGAAAAATTAATTTTAACGCCGGCAAGCATTCCGCCTAAACCATCATGGAGGTCCCTGGCAATACGTTCTCTTTCCCTTTCTTCACCATCAAGGATAGCTTTGGTAAGAGACAATTCTTCCTTTTGTTTAATGTCATTAATTCTTTGTTCAGATATTTTTTTATTTTTTCTGAATAGAATAAAAAGGAAAATCAAAAGGCTTACAGCCAGTAATAAGATAAGGCTCAGGCCCCATAAATAAGAGTTTTTCTTATTCATTTCCAAATCTTTCTGATTTTTTTCAGCATTCAAGGTCGCTATTTTTCTTTCTTTTTCAGCAGTATTGAATTTTGCTTCAATTTTGTTAATCTCAAGCCTTACATTTTCGCTGCTCAGGCTGTCATTGAGTTTAGAATATCTTTGTTCCCATACCAAAGCTTCTTTAGCGTTTCCCATTTCTTCATTTAATGCTGAAAGTTGTTTGTAGATGGTTTTTCTGTTATTAAGATCAAGAGCGAGGGATTTTTCTGCTAAAATATTTTCCAAAACATTTTTAGCCTCTTCATATCTTTTTAGTTTCTTTAAAATGTCATACTTGTTAAAATAGAACATTTGTGCCTGAAGATTCTGATTGAATTTTTTTGTATAAAAAAGTCCTTTTTCAATCATGGGTAGTGCCTCTTCATTTTGCTGTTTCGTAATAAAGTAAAGCGTTTTACCGTAATAATAAAACGAGTTGGATGAAGATTCAGGATAAGGCGTAATTAATTTTTCAGCTTTGTCCAGAAACTTTTTGGCTTCATTTCCTTTGGCCTGATAGCAGAAATTGCTGGCGGAATTCAGGTAAGTGTAAAATAATTCGGCAGAACCCGGATAATCCTTTTCAAGAATTTCTAAAGCCTTATTGTTGTAGTTACCGGCCTTTTCAAACTGAGCATTATACGTTAGGATGATCGCAAGCTGAGTATATGCAAATCCCAGGTTTCTGCTGTCTCCATATTTTTTAATTAATGGAATGCATTTTTCAACGACGGTCTTTACTAAGAAAGGATAACCTTCCTTATCTTTTTGTGTCACCCCATAGCTATACCAGGCTAAAGACTGATAGAAATCCGATTCTCTGGTTTTTAATTTTGAGAATGCCTTAATGGCCTTTTGATAGGAACGGGCTGCCTTTTCTTTATTCCGGTCCAAGTTGTATTGTCCTTCGTAATAATCATATTTTGCTGCAAGAAAAGCATCATTTTTAACGAATGTTTTCCCGTTTGCCAGATACTTCTTGCTTAAAAGAGAATCACTGTTTCTGTAATAATTTGATAAAAGAAAAAATGCTGTTGCTTTTGAAATATTTGCTGCTTTAGTTTTTGTAATATTCTGTAAGCTGTCTAAATAAGATTTCTCATCAAGAGGGATAACCTGTGCCTGTAAAGTAAAAGGCAATAATAAGCTTAATAGAATAAGTAATCTCTTCATTGGATTTTGGATCTGTATAATTTTTTTAAAACTGCTCAATTTAATTAAAAATTTCAGCAAATAAAATACCTGTTTTTAGGTAGAAAAAATTACACCTTTTTAAGTATTGATAAAGTTTGCTGACTCTAATAGCTTTGCAGGTATCAAATCACTGATCATAGAATATTAAATAAATAATTAAAAATTTAAACAAAAGATTATGAAAAGAATGAGAATGAGTCAGCTGCTTAAAGGTACGTTTGTAGTATTGCTGACAGCAATGTTGATTGGGTTCGCAACATCTTGCAGTAGCGATGATGACGATAACAACGGTCCGGCAAAAAGCAGCCATAAAGTTGTTTTTAAAGCTATAGCTTCTTCAGGAAGTGATATTGAAGTAGCAGTATATGGAATTGATGGCAATCCAACCACAGCTTCAAGTCTTAGCGGAACAACATGGACAAGTCCGGAGGTTACATCAGAAGCAGGAGCTTATAATGCTAATGTTGCTGTAAGTGCAATCGGGGCAGATGCTTCTTCTACGTTGAAGGTTCAGATCTGGGTTGATGGGGAATTGAAAAAAGAAGGAACTTCCAGCGGACAGTATTTATCAGCTTCTGCAAGTTATGTATTCTAAACTAATAACTTTGATGAATAAAACCGGCGCTGAGATCACTCTCAGCGCCGGTCTTTTATATTTTATAGATAATGAATTAAATAACCTTCACAATAAAATAGCTTTTCTTACCCTTTTGAAGCAGTAAAAATTTACCATCAATAAGGTCGCTTTCATTAGCGGTATAAATATCATTTACCTTTTCTTTATTTACAGAAATTGCATTTCCTTTGATCTCCCTTTGAGCCTCGCTTTTAGACTTTAAGAATCCTGATTTCTCAGAAAGAAGATCAACAATATTTATTCCCAGAACATCAGCTTTGGCAACTTCTTTCTGCGGAACACCGTCAAAAACCTCAAGGAAAGTTTCTTCATCCAGGCTTACAAGATCTTCAGCTGTAGAGCGTCCGAACAAAATTTCCGAAGCTTTTACGGCCTTTTCATATTCTTCTCTTCCGTGTACCCATACCGTTACTTCCTCAGCCAGTTTCTTTTGAAGTTTTCTTTCATGTGGAGCCGTTTTGTGCTCTTCAATTAAGGCTTCAATTTCTTCCTTTCCAATGAATGTGTAGAATTTAATGAATCTTTCAGCATCCTCATCCGTAGCATTCAGCCAGAACTGGTAGAATTTATACGGAGATGTTTTCTTTTTATCCAGCCAGTAATTTTCTCCGCTTTCAGACTTTCCGAATTTAGAACCGTCGGCTTTAGTAATCAAAGGAACTGTTAATGCAAATGCTTCTCCCTGAGCCTTTCTGCGGATCAGTTCAGTACCTGTAGTGATATTTCCCCACTGGTCAGAACCTCCCATCTGAAGTTTCACATTATTATTTTGGTACAGATGAAGGAAATCATATCCCTGGATAAGCTGGTAAGTGAACTCAGTAAAACTCATCCCGTCTGCACCGCTTTCCCCCGAAAATCTCTTTTTTACAGAATCTTTCGCCATCATATAATTAACCGTGATATTCTTCCCTACATTTTTAGCAAAATCAAGGAAAGAAATATTTTTCATCCAGTCGTAATTGTTGACTAATTCTGCTTTATTGGGACCATTGCCTTCAAAATCCAAAAATCTTGAAAGCTGATTCTTTAAACAGTCTACATAATGAAGAAGAGTAGCTTCATCCAGCAGGTTTCTTTCTGCAGATTTCCCTGAAGGATCTCCGATCATTCCTGTAGCGCCTCCTACCAAAGCAATAGGTTTGTGTCCGTGCTGTTGGAAATGCGCTAAAATTTTGATCTGGATAAGACTTCCGATATGCAAAGAATCAGCAGTCGGGTCAAAACCTATATATGCAGTAGTTACCTCTTTATTCAGTTGTTCATCGGTTCCTGGCATCATATCGGCAAAAAGACCACGCCATTTTAGTTCTTCTATAAAGGAATTCATCTATAATTTTCTTTAAAATTTTACGATGCAAAGATAGTAAATTCAGGAGTATAGAGAATAGATGTCAGGAGGTAAAAAAATCAAAGGATAAAAAGGCCTGTCTGCACCTTTGTGCTTTCACTTAAAAAAATTATATTTGTTAATAATGAACGACGAACAGCTATTTCTGCTTATTCAAAAGGCAAAAGAAAAGGACCAGAAGGCCCAGACCAAGCTCATCAATATTTTTTGGGTGGATGTTTTCTCTTTTGTCATGAAAAAAGTGAAAGATGAAAATGATGCAGATGAGATCACGGTGAATGTTTTTTCCAAAGTGCTGTCGAAGCTGGATATGTATGATCCGCATTTCCAGTTTAAAACCTGGGTATTAACGATCGCCCAAAATACAGTCATTGATTTCTGGAGGAAAAGGAGCCGCGAAAACCAGGATCCTACCGAAAACCTTGATGAGGTTAAAAACCAGTTCGCAAAATCTCCGGAAGAGCTGATGATCTCCAATGAAGAGCAGAAAAAGATCATCAAGACTATCGAATCGCTGGATGCCAATTATCAGGATATTATCAAATTAAGATTCTTCGAAGAAAAGAGCATCAAGGAAATTTCAGAAGAGCTTGGAATTTCCGTCGCCAACACCAAAGTAAGGGTAATGCGCGCCAAGAAAGTCCTTGCCGAGCTGCTGAAAAATAATGAATTTGATGATAATTAATAACTTAGTAAGATAATTAGTCTCACTCAGTCTTAAAAGCAAAGCTTACCTTAATAATCTTAACAACTTAATAGAATCTTAACGGTTCAAGATTTTACAAATAAACTTCCTCCTTTGTTTTAGGAAGAATAATTTTCCTTGGCTCCTTCTGATTTCTGTTCTGCAGATTTATTTTCAATCCTTTTTTGATATAGGTTTCCTGCTTGGATTTACCATATTCAGTGGTATTTTCAACCTCTTTTTTATAATTAAGCTGTCCTGTAGAGAGATTAAAGTCTATGTCAGCCCAATAATCTCCGGGCCTTCCATAAGTTGAAGAATGGCCAATGAGTTCAAAATGTCCGTTCTGAAACCTGTATTTATCGGTATAACTCCATTTCCAGCTGCTTCCGCCTGCCTGGGTGATATTCAGTATCCCTTTTTCTATAGTTGTTCCCTGATAAGGATCACCCATCATTCCTCCGCCCGCACTTTCAAGAATGGCATTTCTTGATTTACTCAGGATCATCCATGTTCCGCCATTTTTTTTCTGAATCTGAATTTCGCGGATTTTACCCAGTTCACCTTCATCAGCTGTTGTATAAATAACCACCTTTTCAGGAATTTTATCACCATCCAGATCGCCTTCCACAGTTTCAATGATCTCCGAACCTGCCGGCTGAAGTTCTTTCTGGGCAAAGCAAAATGTACTGATAATAACGGATAGGGTAAAAAGGATTTTCTTCATAATTTAATTTTGGTGGTTTAAAATTACGAAATTATATGTTTCATCAATGTTTGTCTTTGATTGTTTCGATAAAAAAATCACTAACTTTGAAGCTCAATTTGAGAAATAAATGGAGAATTTAGTTCAAGATACTACCGTTCAAAAACCAAAGTGGATCCGCGTAAAACTTCCTACCGGAAAGAATTACAGGGAGCTTAGGACTTTGGTCGACAAATATAAATTAAATACCATATGCCAGAGCGGAAGCTGTCCGAATATGGGTGAATGCTGGGGAGAAGGAACGGCAACGTTCATGATCTTAGGAAATATCTGTACAAGAAGCTGCGGATTCTGCGGTGTAAAAACAGGGAAACCGCTTGACGTTAATTGGGATGAGCCTGAAAAAGTGGCACGTTCTATTAAATTAATGAAGATCAAGCATGCTGTTTTAACCTCTGTAGACCGTGACGACCTGAAAGATATGGGATCCATCCTTTGGGCGGAGACTGTGAATGCGGTAAGAAGAATTTCTCCGGGAACAACTATGGAAACTCTTATCCCTGATTTTCAGGGGCTTACCAAGCATATTGACAGATTGGTAGATGTGGCTCCTGAAGTGATCTCTCACAATATGGAAACCGTAAAACGTCTGACAAGAGAAGTAAGGATCCAGGCTAAATATGAAAGAAGCTTAGAGGTTCTGAGATACCTAAAAGAAGCTGGACAGAGAAGAACAAAAACTGGGGTAATGCTTGGTTTGGGTGAAACTAAAGATGAGGTTTTCCAGACGATCGAAGATATCAGAAATGCGAATGTAGATGTAATCACTCTTGGACAGTATCTTCAGCCTACTAAAAAACATCTGCCGGTAAAAAGATTTGTTACACCGGAAGAGTTTGATGAGCTGGGAGATTTTGCGAGAAGTTTAGGCTTCAGGCACGTAGAAAGCTCACCATTGGTAAGAAGTTCCTACCACGCTGAAAAACATATTCACTAAAATATAGCCGTTTCATTTTTGAAGCGGTTTTTTTGTTTTAGTATAAGATTTAAATAAGGGTCTTCGAGGGTGAATTACAGCAATAATATTGATAACAAGGATTACCGGGAGCTGAGGCTCTCGAAGCTCTTATTCATAAAATTCGTAGGCTGAGAATTCCTCTCCCATGGAAGGATAGCGAAAATTCAAAGAATTTTTGACGGCATGGTTAAATATTCAAAACATTCATAAACAAGAAGCCTAGCTTCTCACCTCAATATTTTTCAAATGCTTTTTCCTGAATTCTGACGGTGTTTCACCTGTATGCTGCTTGAACAGCTTATTAAAATACGACAGACTCTCAAAGCCTACCTGAAAGCAAACCTCAGTCACAGAATAATCTTTAAGCAGAAATATCTTAGCCTGATTGATCCTGTAATTATTAACAAAATCTGTGAACGTCATATTCGTCTGCTTTTTAAAATAACGGCAGAAGGCAGGCGTACTAAGGCTTACAATCCTTGCTATTTCGTTGACATTAGGTTTTTTATCATAATTTTCGTGAATATAGTCGTAGATGGTCCCCATTCTTATTTTGTCATTCAGGAACCATTTGATTCTGGTGTCTTCCTTATTCAGTTCTCTTACTTCATCTGATGCAGCGAGGATTTGGAGAATTTCAATTAGTCCTATCAGAGAATCAAAAGAGTTTTTATCCTTCATCTCATGAAGTTTTTCTACAACCTGTTTTTTTGTTCCGCCGGAAAATGAAAGTCCTAAATAAGATTTTTCCAGGAGCTTTTTAATATTTTCAAACTCAGGCACGGGAACAACAATATCCTGAAGGAAATTCTCCCGCATCTGAAGCACCAGCTGCCTGCATTCCGTCTGGATGCCATAATCAAAATTAAGATGAGGCACATTGGACCCTATCAGAAGCAGATCACTTTCTGTAAAAACAGAAATATCCCGTCCTACATGGCGGATTCCGTTGATGGCTTCTACATAAACGAGCTCTATTTCCGGATGATGATGCCAGAAAAAACAGTTCTTTAAAGACGGTGAAAAAAGCTTGAAAGATTTTCCGTTTTCAAACTCTATGACTTCTTTCTGGATTTTCATCTTGTTCTCATTTGATTGATTCTGATTTTAAAATTACATAAAAAGGTTAATATGGAGCAAATTTTTATCATTTCAGGAGAAGTAAAAACCGATATTTCTCTCGAATTTTGCACTTTCAAAGTAAAGATGGATGCTGTTTTTATTTTTCAGAAAAAATCACTTAAAAATTAATTCGAAAAAGAAGTTTACTGACAATGAAGATTGATAAAAGAATAATACCGCTGGCCATAGGCGGTCTTGGAATAGGAACTACGGAATTTACCGTAATGGGACTGCTTCCTGATATTGCGAACACCTTAAAAATTACTATTCCTGAAGCGGGACACCTTATCTCGGCCTATGCAATGGGAGTAGTGATCGGAGCTCCGATCCTGATCGGGTATTCCGTGAAATTTCCGCCTAAAAAAGTGTTAATGGTTTTAATGATCCTTTTTACATTATTTAACGGGCTTTCTGCGGTAGCTCCTGATTATACGAGCATGCTGATTATCAGATTCATGTCCGGACTTCCTCACGGTGCATTCTTCGGAGTAGGAACGGTAGTAGCATCACGTATGGCTGGAAAAGGGAAAGAGGCATTTTATATATCCTTAATGTTTACGGGGCTTACGATAGCGAATCTGGTCATGGTTCCACTGGTCACTTATATCGGACATGCTTACCACTGGAAACTCTACTTTGCAATTGTAGCATTGATCGGTCTTTTTGCCATATTGTTTTTGAAATTATGGCTTCCTGCCATAGAATCCAACCAGAATACACACTTCATGGAGGAATTGAAATTTCTTAAAAATAAGCAGTCCTGGCTGGTTTTAGGAATTACAGCGATTGGTTTTGGAGGACTTTTCACTTGGCTCAGCTATATTACTCCTTTAATGACAATAGTTGCCGGAATCCAAAGCAATCATATGGCTTATGTAATGATCCTTGCCGGTGCTGGAATGGTTGTTGGAAACCTTGCCGGAGGATTTATTTCTGACAGGCTGGGGCCCGAAAAAACATGTGCATTATTGATCTGTCTGATGATGATTTCTCTGGCAGGAGTATTTTTCTTTGCAGATAACCAGAATATGGCACTCATACTGACATTTATCTGCGGAGCACTGTCGATGTCCGTAGCCGCACCTATTAATATCATGATGATGAAAGCCGCTCCAAAGAGTGAAATGATGGCTGCAGCATTTATGCAGGCTGCATTTAATATTGCCAATGCGATGGGAGCATTTCTGGGCGGAATTCCTTTGGAATATGGGTTTTCCTTCAAATATCCTTCGTTAGTAGGAGTAGGAATGACATTCATTGGTCTGGCAATAAGTTTGAGATACAGATATCTGTACGGAAAAGAAACTCCTGACAATGATGATGCAGCTATAGAATGTTTGCCTTGTGATAAATAAATGTAAACTGAGATTAAGTTTTTATCAAATCAATTTCTGATTTTGCATTAAAAAGTTTGTAGATTAAAGAGCTTAAAGATTTATAATCAAATGTATACATAAAAAGAGGCTTTGTTTACGAACAAAGCCTCTTTTTTTATCAAATAATACTAAACTTCTACTTCATTACCGTTCTTACACCAGTAAAGTGCATTATATAAGTTTTCTTTAGGAAAGGATTTAAACTCTCCCGGCATCAGAACACTGAAAATATCTGTGAAGTTCTGAACCCCTTCTTTGTCTGTAACAATAGCTGTACGGTTCCATTTTGTAAGATTTTTTAATCCTAAAAATGCGTCTTCAAGCCATGCGCCCATGGTAAAATTATCCAGATCAGTATCCAAATACAATAAGTAATTCAGCTCGCCAAACTGTTCTACCTTTTCTTTTACATGAGGAATGACAAGGTTTTCAAAATCTTCTTTTGTCACATCTCCGGTCGCACTGAATGCTGCAACATTTTCCGGAGCTTCTGGAATAATCGTTATCATACTAATTATTTTAAGTGGTTGGATTTAAAACTGGGTACAATAATTGCACCACAAATTGATAAAAAATCGTTAAAATACTTATAAATGTTATTGTTTTAAATGTAATATTCAATTATGGATCTAAAATCAAATGAACCTTTCTGGCTTTTAAAAAACGGACTAACAGCTTCTTATCCGTCTCTGAAATCAAATGAAGAATGTGATGTATTAATTATAGGAGGTGGCATTACAGGAAGTCTTATTGCCCATCAAATGATTAAAGACGGCTATAAAACGATCCTGATTGATAAACGTGAACTCTGTAACGGAAGTACTTCAGCCACTACTTCTATGCTGCAGTATGAGATAGATGTTCCTCTTTTTGAGCTGGAGAAACTCATTGGGAAGAAAGGCGCTGTAGAGAGCTACAAAGCCTGTTCTGATGCAATAGATACTCTCGAAATACTTTCAAAACAGATCAGGTCTGATGCAGGTTTTAAGCGGAAGAAATCTCTGTATTTTGCTTCAAAAAAGAAAGATGTCAAGTGGCTGAAAGAAGAATATATGGCAAGAAAAAATGCGGGATTCAATGTAAAATGGCTGGAAGCAGATCAAGTTGTAGAGCAGTTTGAACTTGAAAATACGTACGGAGGAATTCTGTCCAGACAAGGAGCCAGTATTGATGCCTTTAAATTTGCTCATGAATTATTTAAACATAATATAAAAAAGGGCTTAAAAATATTTGATAAGACTGAAATGAAAAAGGTGGAATATCATAAAGGCTTTAATCTCGTAACGGTAGATAGCGGTTTTCAGATCAAAGCTAAAAAAGTAATCTACTGTATTGGTTATGAGAGCAAAAACCTCCTGAAGGAAAATTTTGTTGATTTAAAAAGCACTTATGCCATTGTTTCAGAAATTGATGGCGAGAAATTCAAGAATATAAGTAACACCCTGATCTGGAATACGGATAATCCTTATATCTACATGCGGGCAACGGCCGATGGCAGGCTTCTGATCGGGGGCGGTGATGAAGATTTTTACAGTGCTGAAAAACGAGATGTTCTTCTGGATAAAAAGGAAAAAGAGATTCTGAAAAACCTTAAAAAGATAAAACCGGATTATCACTTTTATACAGATTTTGTATGGGCCGGAACCTTTGGAGAAACCAAAGACGGTTTGCCATATATTGGAGAGCATAAAAAATTTAAGAATTCTTATTTTGTGCTGGGCTTCGGAGGAAATGGAATTACTTTTTCTGTAACTGGGATGGAAATGGCTTCCCGGTATATGGAAAATAAAAAACACCCGCTGTCAAGGTATTTTAAGTTTGGAAGGTAAACAGCATCAAATATTTTAAGCATTTATTTTGAATTGAAATAACGTTTTTTCAACCTGCTTAATGATACGGGATGCATGCCTAAATAGGTGGCGAGGTCTTTAGATTTCACCCTTAAGATTAATTTAGAATTTTGCTGAAGCAGTTGAAGATATCTTTCTTCGGGTGTTAAGTGCAGGAAAGAATATAGATTGCCATAAATATTCATAGCAGTACTTTTCCAATACATTAAAAGTAAGGTTGCAATATTGGGATGGTCTTTTATAGAATTTTCCAGATCATCATAATTCAGTAAAAACATTGTAGTCTCTTCTAATGCTTCATAAGTAAGAGAAGAAGGACGCTGGAGAGCTAAAATCTCCATAGAACCATAAACGTTATTTTCAGAAACCAGCCAGACTGTTTTATTGTTTTTATCATAAACCCGTATTAAGCCTTTTATTACAATTCCGACCTGGCTGATCTGTTCTCCCCGGTGCAGAATAATTTTATTGATAGGATAGGTCACTATTTGAACCATCCCCAATAATTTTTCCTGATCTGTTTCGTTTAAAAAATTGTTCTGTTCAAAATAATTTTTGATGTATTCATTTGATTTCATAAAAAGTGTTTTTATCTAACTAAATTAAAAATATTATTCCAATTTTTAAATGGTGAAATATAATAAAATTGGATGTTTAATGTTAATTTGTTAACGCAAGTTAATTAATGCTTTAACTTTTGTTAATAAATAATTATTTTTGTGATAATTGTGATAATTTATTGATTTTTAAGAATTAAATTTATTAAGAATTCAAAACCAACAAAATCATGAAAAATAAAAAAATTATCTCGGTGCTACTATTCTTTTTAGTGGGAATCAAATGCTTTAGCCAGGTTGGCATTAATACAGCGGATCCGGAAGCTATGCTGGATATTAACGGAGACTTACGTGTACGTATTACAGAAAAATGTTTGGGAGAATCTTGTACAGATTTCGTATTGATTCGTAATAATGATGGATATGTTCAGAGTATTTCTAAGGATCAGCTGTTTAGCTCAAACCCGAAATCGTATGTTACCGGAACAGGAATGAACAGTGTCATTTTGGTGTCTGTTTCCGGAGCAACCGGATGGGGTAAAATCTTGTTTGACAAAGAAGTTATTGATGAAAATAATGATTTTGATATAACAAATAATACATTTACTGCTCCTAAAGATGGAATCTATCAGTTGTATGTTCAGTATAAAATATCTTCAATGGTTTCTGCTGGTGAACTAGGGATTGGGATTTTTGTTCAAAAAGGTACGAATACACCTGAATTAGTTGCTGAGGAGACCTATGTTAATACAAGTGTTTTAGGTATTCCCGTATCTCCTGCCACAAGAAGCACACAAAACATGGTGGCGCTTAAAGCTGGCGATCAGGTATACTTTGGAGCCAAAACTTCAATGTCATCAATAGATCTGTTATCCGGAACATCCTCATTATTTACCATCCATCAGGTAAAATAGTATGTATGTTATGCAATAAAAAACCGCTTCAATCTGAAGCGGTTTTCTAATATTATATACTATAGCCAATTTTTTTTGCTAATTCTAAAACAGAACTTTCAATTGCTTTTCCAAGGTCATCAGTATCTGCATTGCCCCGTTTTCTCATTTCGGCATCAATATATTCCTGACGTTTCCTGGAAAGCTCTTCAATCTCCTTCTGGATCTTCCCGCGTTCTGCAGATTTTACCGCTACAACTTTTTTAATCTCTTCCTTACTTTTGCCTTTCAGTTCGGCGGGCAGGGCATCATCTTTCACTGCAGCGATAAACCCTGCATCATTTTCAGCTTTGTCTACCAGGTCCCAATGGTCGTTTTTATAAGCATTCTTTTTAGACTTGGCTACCGTTCTTTCCACATAATTGGAAGCCGACTGGACTTCTGCATTTCTATCCTGAGCAACCTGCTTAAGCTTATATTCGGAGCCGTGACTTCCATAATAAATGTAGGTGTCATTCAGTTTTGTATTGCATTCTGAGATTTTCAGATCATAAGGCGTTTTAATATAAATCACCTTTTTGTCGCTGTCGATATTGAAATACTTGCCTCCGCCCACAACTGCTCCCTTCTGCCAGAAGGTTTGCATTCCTTCTTCTCTGTTTCCGCAGAAAATAGTATTGGTATAAATGTTTTTGCTTTTAGCTTTGGAAATAACTTCATTATAATTCACTTTTCCCTGATCAAACGGCTCATTGCCGGCGATATAGATCAGTTTCATGCTTTTTTCGTTGCCATCCCAGTTCAGATTCATCGAGGCATCGCGGATCACGGCACCGCAATATTCACTTCCCCCATTAGTTCGTAGTGCAAATAATTTCTCAGAGACCAGATCCAGATCCTGCGTAAGAGGAGTAACCTGGCGGATATAATTTTCATCGCGGATCCCGTCATTTCCATATTCATAAAGGGCAATTTCTATCTGGGGAGCCTGCCCGTTATACTTCAGGGTGGTTAATGTATTCACAATATTCCAAAGTCTTGATTTGGCCTGGTCAATCAGCCCGTCCATACTGTTAGAGGTATCCAGCAGAATGGCAACCTGGATTTTATTATCCCTTGATATTACCGAAGGCTGTACTACCGAAGCATTTTGTACAAATGCTTCTCTGCCTGATGTGTTGCTGTTTGAACAGCGGATGTCTGAAAAACTGCCGGAGCTTGAAAAAGCCGTAACAGCTGCCATTGCTAAGATTTTTAAAGTTGTCATAATTCTATTTTTTATTGGTTATTTGCTGTAATATTGAATCTGCATTTCTTTCGGATATTTAACATCATAAGAGAAAATGATCTTGTCTTACCTGTCTATGTTTTTTGTTTCAAAGAAATAGTTAGATAAGAAATAGCTTTTCATGGCTTATCGTTTAATTCCTTAAGTAAAATTATCTGTATTTAAGTCTGAAAACCGGGAGACTTGGTGAAACTGAGGTTTCACTTGGTGAACTTATAAAGCTGGTTTAAAAACAAAAAACAGCCCTTCCGGGCTGTCTCTTAAATCTGTAATTTTAAAGAATTTCGTATCTCGTTTTGATGCTGTATTTCAGCTTGATATTTTCAATATTGTCAAAAGAAAAATCGGTTACGGCATCTGCTGCTTCAAGCTGTATATTTCTGATACTGCTTTTATAAGCTACAGGAAGAACCGTATCGCTGGTATAATCTTCAACTTCGATGATCTCAATAGGAGCTCCGGTTTTTTTACCCATGCTTTCCAAAAGATAATCTGCTTTTTCTTTTGCTGCTTTTAGAGCATTGATTTTAACAGTTTTCTTAAAATCAGCAATTTTAGTGTTCTTTACTTCCGCAACGTTCAGGCTGCTTACCCATTTCTGGTTCAGGTCTTCGAATATTTTACTGATATTTGCTTTTGCATTGGCTTTGAACTGGTAATTTTTTGTGAATTTTCCATTTTTAGCATATACATTCTGGTACATCGATTTAAATTTGATGTCCTCGTTCTTCACTCCGGAATTCTTTAATGTTTCAATCAGCTTCTTTTCGTTGTCTGCAAGATCGTTTTTGTTATCCGCTTTGATGCCGATGCTGAAGATGATCTCATCCGGTTCTACTTCCATTTCTGCAATACCTGTTACTTCAATTGCATTTTTCTTTACTTCCTGTGCATTTGCAAAACTTCCCAGGGTAAAGATTCCGATCAATAAAAAATGTCTCAATTTCATAATTTCTTGTTTTAAATTCTGAAGTAAAATTACTGCGATCTGAAACCGGAAATGAAGAGACTTGGTGAAATAAGGTTTTCACTTGGTGGGTGACCACAAAAAAGACGATTTGTGTAGTGACTGCCCTTAAGGCTTTCTTGAAATGTATTTAAACCATTACGCATCTTTTAAATTATTAAAAATAGTAAGCTTAAAAATCTGTAGTCGCTATCTTATAATAAGAAACGGTATTGTAATCTGGTGCTGAAGTCTAAAGTTTGAAAATTGAACGTCTGATTTTTTGATCAGCGAACTTGGTGAAATGAAGTTTTGACTTGGTAAAGAATAGGAAAGGATACCTAAAGTTTTACTTACTTTGCACTCAAGATCTGAAATCTGTGAAATTAGTTTTTAAAATACTGTTTATCTTCATTCTTGCTGCAGGAAATTTCTGTATGGCACAGGATTCCACGCGGGTTACCCAAGCCTACAAATCTGCAGTCAGTCTCAAAAAAGCGGTAGACAACAACGATAACAAAGGCGTTGCCGATACCTATGTAGGAATTGCAAATAATTACTACAATCAGGGGAATTATGCTAAAAGCGAAGAGTTTTTAGTCAAAGCCAGAGCTATTTACAAAAATCTTAACGATAAGAAGAATCTGGAATCTGTCACCCGGAAAATTGCCCAGTCACAGGAAAAGCAGAACAAAATAACTCCGGCCATCAGCAATTACAGCATGGCAGCCGAGATGAGCTATACTGAAAAAAGCAGGGCTGTCAATGCCAATGACGTGGCAAGACTTTCTTCTCCCACGCCCGAACAGAAAGCAGAAGCCATTCAGGAGAATATCAATATAGGTCTCAAAACAAAAGATAAAGGCGATCTGGCAGCAAGCTACAGCCAGATGGCAGATGTCAATATACAGCAGAAAGATATTCCCAGAGCAGAAGAAAACCTGAACAATGCTTATGTTCTCTCTAAAAAAGAAGCTCCTCAGCAGGCATTGGAGATCAATCAGAAACTCACTGATTTTTACGTTGAAAACAGAAATTTCGAAAAAGCCATTGAAGCCAAAAAGAAAGTTCTGAAAGAAGATTTTGTAAAAGAAAACTCACAGGAAAAAGTCAACCAGATCCAGGAGCTGGCTGATATTTATATTAAAAAAAATGACCCCGAAGAAGCCGTTACCTTATTAAAAAATGCTTATGGAATTGCCCTTGAAAAAGGACATACGCTTGAAGCCCAGAAAAGTGTAAAAAGACTGGACAGCCTCTATAATATGGCAGGAAATATTGATGCTTCGGTTTCTCTTTACAGGGATTTTCTTGGGAAACTTCCCGACCTCGTTTCCAAAGACAGAAGCCTGGTCGATAATAAAATACTGGAAGATACCGAGCAGAAGATTTCACAGCTTGAAAAGGAAAAAGAGCTGAAAGACCAGCTTATCCGCAGAAAAAATGTTTTTAATTACAGCCTGATCGGAGTTCTGGCCCTGTTAACCGGACTTGTTATCTTTATTTTCAGAATGCTGAAAAAAGTTCAGATCAAAAATAAAAAGATAGCCCTCCAGTCATTACGTCGTGAAATGAATCCGCATTTTATCTTTAACAGCTTAAACAGCGTCAATCATTTTATTGCGACAAATAACGAATTGGAAGCCAATCAGTATCTGACAAAATTTTCAAAACTGATGCGCGGTGTCATGGAAAATTCCACAGAAGATTTCATTCCTTTTCAGCAGGAACTGGATCTGCTTCAGAATTATCTTGCCCTCGAAAAAACACGTTTTGCCGATAAATTCGATTATGAAATTATCGTAGACGAAAGTCTGAATATGCAAAGCCTTAAAGTTCCCGGAATGCTTATTCAACCCTTCCTCGAAAATGCAGTCTGGCATGGATTACGCTACAGAAATGCAAAAGGATTTTTGAAATTAAGTTTTGAAAAAGAAGCACAACATTTAAAAATCACGATTGAAGACAACGGAATAGGTGTTGAAGAAAGTAAAAAGCAGAAAACCCAGCACCAGAAAGCAAGAGAAGGCCGTGGAATGAAAAATACACTGGAAAGGATTCAGCTCCTGAATGATCTTTATAAAAAAGATATTACCTGCTCTGTAAAAGACAAAGAAAAGAGCAGTGGAGTTTTGGTTACCTTAAAAATTAATATTATTTAATAAAGCTTTAAAGCTTCCTGTCGCATCCTGAAATTAAAACGAAAAATATCAATAAAATCTTTATTCATTCATACAATCCCTATCATCTGCTACCTAATCTCTAATCCCTTAATAAATGAAAATACAATCCGTAATCGTAGACGATGAGATCATTGCAAGAGAAGTTCTCAGAAATTATATCACGAAATACTGTCCGCAAATAGAAATTGTGGGTGAGGCGGAAAACATTAAAGAGGCAGTTCCCTTAATTGCTGAAAAACAGCCGCAATTGATTTTTCTGGATGTAGAAATGCCTTTTGGAAATGCCTTTGATGTGTTGGAAGCTACCAAAGAATTTTCCTATGAAACTATCTTCATTACAGCATTCTCTCAATATTCACTGCAGGCCCTTAATAAATCTGCAAGCTATTATATTTTAAAACCAATTGATATCCAGGAACTTATTGTTGCGGTGAATAAAGTGGCGGAAAGTCTTGAAAAGAAGGAAGAGCTCAACCGTAATAAGATACTTCTCGAAAATCTAAAATTAAAGCCTGAAAAACAGCAGCTCATTCTCCCGACACTTCATGGATTCGATGTTGTAAAAACTGAAGATATTCTAAGGCTGCAGGCAGATGGGAATTTCACACAGGTTTACCTTACCGATGGCTCAAAAAAAATGGTCTGCCGTTTTCTGAAACATTTCGATGATCTTCTGGAAAATCCTTTTGTAAGGGTTCACCGTTCCCATATCATCAATGCAGGATTTGTAAAATCTTACCATAAAAGCGGAACTGTGATGCTTTCAGATGATACGGAAATTGAGGTTTCAGGCAGTTTTAAAGATAATTTCCTGAAGGTCTTTTCCTAGAATTATCTTTCCTTACGGCTTAAAGGCATTATTTTTGAAGTTTCATTGCAATCACGCAAAATATTCAATTATGAAAACTCTTCAGAAAATTGCGGTTCCGGTTACCTTAGGTATTCTGGGGCTGGTTGTTTACAATTCCTGTTCTCCCGGGATTGCAAAAGGAGCTGTTGCCGTCCATAACTTTGATGCTAAAAAATATCTTGGAAGATGGTATGAAATTGCCCGTTTCGATTACAGGTTTGAGAAAAATATGGACAATGTCACCGCCGAATACTCCGAAAATCCAAACGGTTCCATCAAGGTCCTCAATAAAGGCTATGATTACGTTAAAAAAGAATGGAAAGAATCCATTGGAGAAGCCCGGTTTGTAAAAGATAAAACCGAAGCCCGTCTTAAAGTTTCATTCTTCAAACCGATCTGGGCCGGCTATAATGTGATTGATATTGATGAAGATTATCAATACGCTTTGGTAGCAGGAAGTAGCGTAAAATATTTGTGGATCCTATCCAGAACAACTTCCATTCCTGAAAGTATAAGACTGCGTTTCATCGAAAAAGCAAAAAAGATAGGATATAACACCGATGAGCTTATTTGGGTAAAACATAATCAGTGATTAAGATTTCAGATATAAGACATCAGATTCCAGACTGAGATGGGAAACGTCAGTTGTGAATATTGCTTCGCAAGTGAAATGTGAATGATAGACTTCAAGAATCAAGGGTTAAGATTTAGATGTAAAATATCAGATATTACCGCTGGTGGCTTCGAGTGCCTCAGCAACCACATATTTGGCTATCATTTAATTTTTTAGATTTACAGCTTTCAGCTCTAAAGCCCTCGGACACTCAAACTCATATTCTGCTGGAAGCATCATCAAATTTGCCGTCGGCAAATAATTATAGTTTTAAACAGTATCAGCCACAGATATAAAAAATGATTTTATGTTGTAGCAGCCGTAGATTTTTACGTCATTTGCAGGACATTTCTTTCAAGAATTTTATATATGGAAAAAGCTGTTCTGATTACTATCGGTGATGAAATCCTTTCCGGAAACACCGTTGATACCAATTCTAATTTTATTGCCACAGAGCTTAAAAATATAGGCATACAGGTTACACAGATCTTCACCATTTCAGATGAGATCAATACCATTAAAAATACTTTAAATGCTGCTTTCGAACTTGGAGACCTGATCATCACTACGGGTGGTTTGGGGCCGACAAGAGATGATAAAACCAAAAAAGCACTGGCGGAATTTTTCAATGACGAAATTGCTTTGGATGAGGTTACTTTCAACCATCTTAAAAATTATATGGAAAGGCGTGGCCGTCTGGATATCCTTGAAAGAAACAGAGAACAGGCTTTCGTGCCTACAAAATCCGTTATTTTTCAAAACCACTTTGGAACTGCGCCATGCATAATGATGGAGCAGGACGGAAAATTATGTTTCAGCCTTCCGGGTGTTCCTTATGAAGTAAAACCGTTGATCAGGGACCAGATTATTCCTTATTTAAAAGATAAATTCAATCTTTACTATATCCATACCAGGATAGTTTCTGTGGTGGGAATCCCCGAAAGTATTCTCGCAGATACTATTGAAGATTGGGAGCTTGCCCTTCCTGAAAACCTTGCATTGTCTTATCTGCCGGTAGGAACGCGTGTAAAATTGAGACTCACTGCTTCAGGGGAAAATGAAGCGGCTCTGAAACAGCAGGCAGAAGACGAGATACAGAAACTACTTCCTTTGGTAAAGGATCATGTCATTGCGGTATCGGAAGATAAAATAGAGAAAATTCTGGCGGAGATCCTCACAGAAAGAAAACTGACCATTTCCACTGCGGAAAGCTGTACCGGAGGTGAGCTGGCAAGAATGATCACCTCGAATTCCGGAAGCTCAAAATATTTTATCGGTGGAATTATACCTTATGCTACAGAAAAGAAAGTAGAGATTTTAAAAGTTTCTCAAGAGACCGTAGACCAGTTTACAGTGGTAAGCGAGCAGGTGGCCAGCGAAATGGCAAAAGGCTGCCAGAAATTATTTGGTGCTGATATTTCCCTTTCCACAACAGGTGTTGCGGGTCCGGGTAAAGGTGAGGACGGCAAAGAAGTGGGAACCGTTTTTTATACCATAAGGATCAATGAAAAAGAAGTCACTTCAAAACTGTACATGCCTCATCTGGACAGACCGGATTTCATGAATTTTGTTTCCCAGAAGATCATCCAGGATCTGGTGAGCTTGCTAATTTCTGAGTAATTTTTTAACTATTCGGGGATAAAATAATCAATACTTATAATTGTTAATTTTTTATTGAAAAGAATTGTAACAGATTATAAAAAAGACAGACATATACTATAAATTTGCTATCATAATGAAAAAACTAACGCTTTCTTTGTTTTTACTGGCAGGTGTTTGCTCACTTAATACAGTGAACGGACAGGCAAAAGCAGTAAAAACAGCAGTTAACAGCACAGATAAAGGCTTGGATATTAGCCTTATGGACACTTCTGTACGCCCGCAGGATGATTTTTATAACTACGTAAGCGGAACTTGGATGAAAACAGCCAAAATTCCGTCTGATAAGCCGACGTGGGGAAGTTTCAACAAACTGGCTGAAGATACGGATAATAACTCGATGACTATTCTGAACTCTCTTCTGAAAGATAAATTTGCAGATGGAAGCGAAGGTAAGAAAATCCAGGATCTGTATGCTACTTACATGAATATGGAGAAGAGGAATGCAGATGGAATCAAACCTATTCAGGCTAACCTGAATAAAATTGACGCAATCAAAAATCTTACTGACCTTCAGAACTATTTGATTTCTGTAACAAAAGACGGAGAAAATACTTTGTACGGATGGGGCGTTGATGCAGATCTTAAAGATTCTAAAATGAATGCCGTGTACTTAGGAAATGCTTCTCTGGGATTAGGAAGAGATTATTATCAGAAAGTAAACGAAAAAAATACTGAAGCTCTTGCTGAATATCAGAAATATGTAGCTTCCATGCTTCAAGAATTAGGCTACAAAAATGCTGATGTAGCGGCAAAAGGAATCGTTGATTACGAAAAAAGTATTGCAAAAACTTATCTTACCAACGAACAGAGCCGTGACAATACCCTGCAGTACAACCCAAAAACAATGGCTGAGCTTTCAACATTGGTAAAAGGAGTTGATATTCCTGCTTACCTTAAAAACGTTGGGGTAAGTACAGATAAAGTAATTATCGGAGAAATCGGATATTACAAAGAATTTGATAAATTGGTGTCTGCTCAGAACCTTCCTGTGATCAAAGATTATTTAAAATTCCACATGATTCACGGAAGCTCAGCTTACTTAAGTGAAAAATTAGGTAATATGAGATTTGACTTCTATGGTAAATACCTGAGAGGCCAGCAGGAACAGAGAGCATTGAACAAGAGGGGCTTCGAGTTGATCAATGGTACGCTTGGTGAAGCCTTCGGAAAATTATACGTTGAAAAATACTTCCCGGCTGAGGCAAAGGCACAGATGGTGGAATTGATCGACTATTTAAAGAAAAGCTTTGCGGTTCATATCAACAATTTAGCGTGGATGTCTTCTACAACGAAGGAAAAAGCAATGAACAAACTGAACAAGTTTACGGTAAAAGTTGCTTATCCTGATAAATGGAAAGACTACTCAAAATTAGATATCGTTTCCGAAGCTAAAGGTGGAAATCTATACAGCAACCTTCAGAATATTACCGAATGGCAGTACAATAAAGATCTAGCAAAAATCGGTAAAGCTGTGGACAAAGCAGAATGGGGTATGACGCCGCAAACGGTCAATGCTTATTACAACCCGGTAAACAACGAGATTGTTTTCCCTGCTGCAATTCTTCAGCCGCCATTCTTCAATCCTAAAGCTGATGCTGCCGTAAATTTCGGAGGTATCGGTGCTGTTATCGGTCACGAAATGAGCCATGGATTTGATGATTCAGGTGCACAGTTTGATGCAGACGGAAACCTTGTAGACTGGTGGACCCCGGAAGATAAAGCGAACTTCGAGAAAGCAACAAAAGCTCTTGCTGCGCAGTATGACAAATACGAGCCGGTAAAAGGAACTTTCGTAAACGGTACTTTCACAAACGGAGAAAATATCGCTGACTTAGGAGGAGTAAATATCGCTTACGATGCCCTTCAGATGTATTTAAAAGATAAAGGAAATCCAGGGAAGATCAGCGGATTCAGCCAGGATCAGAGATTCTTCCTGAGCTGGGCAACCGTTTGGAGAACTTTATCCAGTGAAAAATATATGGTGAACCAGGTAAAAACTGACCCGCACTCTCCGGGATACTTCAGAAGCTTCGGTCCACTCATCAACGTTGATGCTTTCTATAAAGCATTTGATGTGAAAAAAGGAGATAAATTATACAAAACTCCGGAAGACAGAATCAAAATCTGGTAAAAATAACAAACCGCTCATTGTTGAGCGGTTTTTGTTTTTTAGAAGATGCGGAGTAAGATTCCGAAGTACAAGATGCGAGTTGTGAGGTGAGAATTTCCGGGATTGAATTGAAAAATAAATAGTTCTGATTTCACAGATGAATTTCGTTTTATACTCAATTGTATTTAGAGCCTTCCATTCTCAAGCTCCAAGGCTCATATCCCCGAATCACATGCCAACCTGTCAATTCTTCAACATTTATCAATTATCATTAATCACCTATTGTTAAAGTTTGTATATTTGATAAGTTTGTAGACAATCAAAAATTATCTTTAATGAAAAAGCTAAATATTGGAATACTTGCCCTTTCCGGCATTGTATTTTTAAACTCATGCGGTGCGGCTAAAACTGCCGTTACAGAAACCAAAAGTGAAACTACGGTTGCTGTTGCAGAACCTGTGAAAGAAGAAATAAAAGATGAGGGAATCAATTTATCTTATATGGATAAAAGCGTTCGCCCGCAGGATGACTTTTTTAGCTATGTAAATGGGAATTGGGTGAAAACTACCCAGATCCCTTCCGATAAAGCGAGCTGGGGTTCTTTCAATGCATTGAGGGAAAATGTGGATGATGCTTCTCTGGATATTTTGAACAAAATTCTATCCGAAACTTATTCCGAAGGATCCGAAGGGCAGAAGATACAGAATCTGTACGCATCTTTCATGGATGTAAATAAAAGAAATGCTGATGGGCTGGCTCCAATCAAAGGAGATTTAGCAAAAATTGAGGCAATCAAAAATCTTAATGACCTGCAGAAATACCTTCTTGAAGCCACAAAATTGGGCGACAATTCCTTTTATGGCTGGAGAGTAGGCGCAGATATGAAGAATTCTAAAATGAATGCTGTATATCTTGGCGGCCCTGATCTTGGGTTAGGAAGAGATTATTATCAGAAAGTAAATGATGCCAATACTAAAACTTTAACAGAATATCAGGCTTATGTTGGGAAGTTATTCGGAGTTTTAGGAAATAAAAATTCCGCAGAGGCTGCGCAGAATGTGGTGACATTTGAAAAGCAGCTGGCCAACTACCTGTTGACTCTGGAGCAGAACAGAGATGCCAATCTGAGATACAATCCTAAAAATGTAAATGAACTTTCAGGATTGGTTAAAAATGTCAACCTTGCCAAATATCTGAAGGATGCAGGAGTGAATACCGACAAAGTAATTATCGGCGAGCTGAAATATTACCAGAATATGGATCAGTTTGTGACTGAAAAGAATCTCCCTCTGTTAAAAGATTATCTGAAATACCACTTGATTAACGGGAATGCCAGCAATCTTGATGATAACCTTGAGCAGATAAGATTCGATTTTTATTCAAAATATCTTCAGGGCCAGAAAGAACAGCGTCCGATGGACAAAAGAGGGCTTAGTCTTGTGAATGGGGTTCTTGGGGAAGCTTTCGGAAAATTATATGTTGAAAAATATTTTACTCCTGAAGCAAAAGCCCAGATGGAGATGTATATTGATTATATTTTAAAATCATTCAAAACACATATCAATGATATGGACTGGATGTCTCCGGCGACTAAAGTGAAAGCTCAGGAAAAACTCTCTAAATTCACTGTGAAAATTGCTTATCCGGACAAATGGAAAGATTATACCCAGTTAAAGGTGGAATCTCCAAAACAGGGAGCAACACTATACTCCAATCTTCAGAATGTAGCTGCATGGCAATATCAGAGAAGCCTTGATAAAGTAGGAAAACCGGTTGATAAAACAGAATGGGGAATGTCTCCGCAAACTGTGAATGCTTATTACAGCGGATCAAACAATGAGATCGTTTTCCCGGCTGCCATTCTTCAGCCTCCTTTCTATAACCCTAAAGCTGATGCTGCCGTAAATTTTGGAGGCATCGGAGCTGTTATCGGACACGAGATATCTCACGGATTTGATGACAGTGGTTCACGTTTTGACGGAGATGGAAATCTTAACAACTGGTGGACGGATGAAGACCGTAAGAATTTTGATGCGAAAGTAGCACAGCTGGCGGCTCAGTACAGCGCTTACGAACCGGTAAAAGGAAGCTTTGTAAACGGTAAATTTACAAGCGGTGAAAACATTGGCGACCTTGGTGGAGTAGCGGTAGCTTACGATGCCCTCCAGATGTATCTGAAAGACAAAGGAAATCCTGGAAAAATCAGTGGATTTACACAGGACCAGAGATTCTTCATGAGCTGGGCAACCGTATGGAGAACAAAATCTACCGATCAGTATATGATTAACCAGGTGAAGACCGATCCGCATTCTCCGGGAGTGTTCAGAGCATTCGGGCCACTTGTAAATCAGGACGCATTCAACAAAGCATTTGATATAAAACCTGGGGACAAAATGTATAAAGCACCTCAGGACAGAATAAAAATTTGGTAGAATAACCAAAAATTGTTAGAAAAGAAAGGATCCATCCCAATTAAATGTGAGATGGATTCTCTTTTTAATAGGCTTTCTTGTAATTCCGCAGGACAAAATTTATTCCGGTTTCAATAATGTCTCCCATGGTTTTGCAATACTTGAAGTTGACGTCGTAGGTGAGTTTTTGCAAAGCTGTTTTCAGCTCTATAACATTGGCTTCCGGCGCAATATCTTCTTTTTTCATAATAGCAATAAGTTCACTGAACCTGCTTTTGCTGCTGGTCACTCTTTTTACAATTTGTGAACGCACTTCTTTACGATACTGTTCTATAGAATTAGGCTTCAGTTTTTCCAGTACCATATTAACCATTACGCTGTTTTCTTTGAAATACTGGGGAAGATAAACTTTCAAATTCCCTTCATAGCTTTGCTGATCAAAATCGATGGGGCGAATTCTGTAAATAACCTGATCGAAATCGTGAATAGGAATAATAACATAATTATAAGAGCGCATGTCACCCAGCAGCCCGATGAGGCAACGTTCATTGAATTTTACAAATTCTTTGGAAATCTGTGCTTTTTCCATTTCTGTACAGTTGAATAAATGTTTCTGGATAAAAACGTCTCCGGGAATTCCTAGGATATGCTCTTCTATCAAGGTGTTTTTGTAAATCAGAAAGTTAATTCGGTTGGGAGAAAGCAGGTCTTCAATTTCCAGCCCATAGATTCGGGAAGCATCCGCCTGTTTTATATAAAAATTAGTATGATTGTCGTTTAGAATATTCCTCACCCGAATTCGAAAGGGTTTAGAGTTTCCGAAAGTACAAAAGTCAATTGTATCCACTTTAAGATAAGGTAAAGTAGCCTCATCTCCATCGGAATGAAGAAGGGTGTAAATCTTATTTAAATTAGCCTCTATTTCTGTAAATTCATGCTCAGAATACAGTACACCGAGCCACAAAGTATCCTTGCCCTCCTTATCCAGAATATTTACACTGTCGCTGAATCTCAGCAGGTCTTCATATAAAAACTGAATCTTAGTGGTTCTGTTATGTTTTTCCAAATATTGATTTAATGCTTCTGAAACAGGATATATTGGTTTTCTGAATGCGATCTTTACATCTTTCATGACTGTGTTTACTTTGTTTAAATATAAAGAATATTTTTTTCCTCACATTGGAGAAATTCTTATTTTAACACGTTTTTTGATGCTTTTTTATAAATGCAAAGTGCACAAAGATTTTATTTTATCTCTTCATAGCTTATTTTATTTATTTTTCATAGTTTAGTGAATCGTAAAGTCATGATTTTACGTCATATATAAATTATGTTAAATTAAATATTTCAAGAAAAATCTTTACAAAATTTTGTATGTTACAGTTTTTTTTTAAATTTAAACATTGGATTGGTAATTTGTTTGATTCATCGGTAAATTACTCAAAGACAGATCCAAACCAAAATCAGAAATCTCAAAATAATAATAATATGGCAATGTTTAATTATGGTGTTGGCGGCAACGAGGTAAAAGTAGACGCTAATGAAGCTATTCAGGAAATACAGGAAAACAAATCGCTGATAGTGAGCCAGCTTACTACAGAAGAATCTTATACCCCTGAAATCGTAACAGGATTAAAAACCGTGGACGACGTCTTCAGACATTTTCAACCATCCGTAGCTGTACAGCACGAAACGGAAGATGGTGGTGTAGTAGAGGAGGAATTCCGTTTTCAGAATCTTGCAGACTTTACACCCAAAAACCTTACTCAGAAATCAAACTATTTACAGCAGCTTAGTATGGAACAGGAGCAGTACAATAAAATCGTACGCCAGCTGAAGACCAATAAAATTCTGCGTAATATGCTTGAGAATGATCAGACCAGAGCTGCATTCATTGAAGTATTGAAAGATGTGGCACAAGAACTTGAAAAATAATTATTTACACTAAATCAAATCATGGATAGCAAATTACAGGCACAAGAAAGCCAACAGCAGGGTCAGCAGCAACACTCAGGGCAGCCGAAAGGCAACCCGCTTGCAGAGCTTAATAAAATAGGAGGTTTTGGCTTTGTTGAATCCGTTGTAGACGGTATCGCCAATATGAACCCTACAAGAAAAGCCAGGAAAGAAATTTTCCTGACAGACAATAATAAATCAGACGAAAGAAAAGAGCTTCTTCAAAAAATAAACCTTTGGGTAAGTCTTTTAGAAGGAAACGAATCTGCAGACCAAATGGCAGACACCTGCAAAACCAAAGCGCAGGCAGCAGACCAGAATTTAAAGACCAACCTGAAAAATACACTTGACGCAGTACGTTTGTTGGAAACCAACTACAGAACTGTAGCCCAGTTCTATAAAAACACAGAGTTGGATAAAGTGGATAACGTAAGCATCGTCAATGCAAGCCTTGAACAGGTTTCAGATCTGGATAATCCTTTATTCATTGATGCTATTTCCGAAGAATTCAAAAACTATTACGACCGTTTAGATCTTAGAGACAACTATTCTATCCTGGCAATACCCGGATATTTAGGCTCAAATAAAGTCATTGAAAAATGGGCGAAAATCTGTAACGAGAACAAAGTAATGATGGTGACCGACTTCGCCAACCTGGATAAGCCGGATGATGTAGTAGACCTGTTCCACTCTGCAAACCTTACCGGAGGCGAGCTTCACAGAAGTAACGTTATTATGACGTGTAACTGGCTTGTAGGAAGAGGAAGAGCCGAAGAAGTAGGAGAAGAGGACAATGTAGAGCTTCCACCTTCCACTTCATTGGCAGGAAAAATCCACAAAACTTTGATGTCTCAGGTGGCAGCAGGTAAAAAACATGGTAATATCAACGAAGTAGATGCCGTAAAATTCGAATTGAAGAAAAGTGAAATTTCTCAGTTAGAAAAAATGGGTCTTGTTCCAATGGTAAACGAATATGGTAAGATCATGGCATTCTCTGCGAAAACATTGTTTACAGGAGATAACATCGGTCTTCAGACCTATTCAGTAGTACGTGTATTCGACTATGTAACTAAAGTTTTACTTGACTTCCTGAACAGAAGAGCCTTCGAAAACTGGAATGCTAAGAACGAAGACGATTTAAGAAGACAGATCGTGACCTTCCTTGACAATATCAAAGGTCCGGACAAATTGATTGAAAAATTCAAAATTGTTCGTTTCGAGCAGGACAGAGTCAATAAAGACAGAGTATGGCTTGATATCCGTATGACTCCTTATTTCCCTACAAAAAGCTTCGTTATTAAACTGGACGGGCACAAAGGAGATGATGGTAACGAATGGGATGCACAATATACTCAGGAATAACAACAACCCAATTTTAAATAACAAAACCGATGCATTTTACATCGGTTTTTTACTGCCAATTCATATGAAAATTAATGTGATCAAAAAAAGTTTAAGCTTCTTGATGCCTTTGCTCCTGCTGATTGTATTATCAGGATGTGAAAAAAAATACCAGGCTCCCGACCACTACGCGGTAGATCTTTTTAAAGACGAACGGCAGCAGGGAAAAGCCTATATCATGAACGAAGAGGAGTGCTTTGACGGTAGCGAGCTGGTTATCGCAAGCTCAAATGTCAAACTGACTGACAGTTCAAAAGGAAGAGGAAAAACATTCTTTCTTTACAAAGTAAGATCCGGAAAAGTACTGAAAACAATAAGAGATTCAGTGATGGATTATCCGTTCATGTTTCTTTCCGATCAAAAACTGAAGCTTAAGCCAGATTCAATCTACCTTTATCTGAAAAAACTTGAAGGCTACCGGTTTATTGCTGCAGAAAGAAATCTTAAATATCAATGGCTGAAAGCTGCTCCCGTATATTCCGTTAAAAAGGATAAATAATTTTATCTTTGCAGAACGGGAACTGACAGCATTTTAAGCTTTTTAAACGAGGTTGCAAAATATGCTTCGACTCCGCTCAGCATGACAATCTGCAGCTATATGGTATTAGAGGTGTCATGCTGAGCGAAGTCGAAGCATCATAAAATAGTTGCAGTTAAGAATTCCCTCAAATCATTTTAAACAGATAAAGGTTTTTGGAAAAAGATAATAAAAGTTCAGATTTTCTCCATATTGGAAATAAATTACTGAGCTGGTACGGAAAAAATGCAAGAGATCTGCCTTTCAGACAGACAAAAGACCCTTATAAAATCTGGATCTGCGAAATTGTTTTTCAGCAGACAAGAATCAGTCAGGGCCTCAATCATTACAATAATTTCATTAAAAGATTTCCGGATGTAAAGACACTGGCTGACGCGGAAGAAAATGAAGTGCTGCTCTACTGGAAAGGGCTTGGATACTATTCAAGAGCCATTAATATCCATAAGGCCTCACAACAGATCATGAACGATTACCATGGCGTTTTCCCTGCCGATTATGAAGAGATTTTAAAATTAAAAGGAGTCGGAAAATATACTGCTGCGGCAGTATCTAGCATCTGCTTTGGAGGTAAAATGCCGGCTGTTGACGGTAATTTTTACAGAGTTTTAAGCCGTATTTTTGCTGATGACTTCGACATTTCAAATTCAAGAGCCTTTTCCTACTTTTCTCAACTGGCAACATTAGTCATGCCTGAAAATGTAGGCGATTTTAATCAGGCCATGATGGATCTCGGTTCAGAAATCTGTAAGCCTAAAAATCCTCTCTGTGGTGAATGTCCTGTAAATGATGACTGTCTTGCATTTTCCTTACAGAAAACATCAGATTATCCTGTCAAAACAAAAAAGGTGAAAACAGAAGATCTTGCCCTGAAATATTATTTTGTGCACAGAAACGGACAGTTTCTGATCCGGCAGAGAAAAGAGGATTTCATCTGGAAAAAATTATTTGAATTTCCACCGGTAATTTCTGCAGAGCTGGAACCGTTTATCAGAAATGTAAAAACCATCAGTCATAAGCTTACCCATAAGAATCTCACCATTGAAATTTCAAGTGTTGAGGTTCATTCAGAAGCGGTTTGGAACAGTTTTATAGCCGAAAATCAGTACATTATTACAGACTTTGAAGCTTCTCACGATAAATCTTTTCCCAAGCCTTTGGAAAACTACATCCAAAACTCACTGAAAGACTGAAATTTGTCTCCCAAAACTAAAATCTAATTTGTACTTTTGCAAAATGATAAAAAATGTCATTTTTATTTTTGTTTCACTGCTTTTAATTTCATGCGGAAAAGATCATATTCCAAAACCTTACGGGGAACTTCGCCTGGAATATCCGGCACCGAAATATCAGAAGTTTGAGAACAACTGTGCCTATATTTTTGAATACTCAGACTTTGCATCCATTTCTGATGCTAAAAAGCCGTGCTGGTACTATATAAATTATCCAAAAATGAAAGCCAAGGTCTTTGTGACCTATTATCCGATACAGAATGATTTTGCAGACCATATCAAAGAAGCTGAGAAAATGGTTTATGAGCATACCATTAAAGCGAGTTCCATAGATACCAAATCATTCGAATACCCTGATAAAAAAGTGTACGGAAATTTCTATGAGCTTAAGGGGCAGAGTGCTTCCAATCTTCAATTTTACATTACAGACAGCACAAAACATTTCGTGACTGCTTATTTATACTTTAATACAAGGCCGAAACCCGATTCTTTGGCCCCGGCAGTGAACTATATCAAGAATGATATGAAGCACCTGCTGGACACTTTTGAATGGAAAAAATAATTGATTTTTAAAATACATTGAAAAATATATGAAACTTTTAGTTGTAGGAAGCGTTGCATTTGATGCAATCGAAACGCCATTTGGTAAAACTGATAAAATTTTGGGAGGTGCCGCTACTTATATCAGCATCACTTCATCTGTTTTAGGCGTTAAATCTGGTATTGTTTCCGTTGTTGGAGGAGATTTCCCACAGGAGCACCTTGATATGTTCACAGACAGAGAAGTAAATATTGAAGGAATTGAAATCGTAAAAGAAGGGAAAACATTCTTCTGGTCCGGGAAATATCATAATGATCTGAATACCAGAGATACTTTGGCTACAGAAGTAAATGTTTTGGAGAATTTTGATCCGAAAATTCCGGATTCTATGCAAGATGCGGAGATCCTTCTGCTTGGAAACCTGCATCCGGGAGTTCAGCTGTCCGTACTGGAAAAAATGAACAAGCGTCCAAAGCTTGTTATCCTTGATACGATGAACTTCTGGATGGATTCAGCATGGGATATTCTGATGAATATGATTGCTAAAACAGATGTTATTACCATCAATGATGAAGAGGCAAGACAGCTTTCAGGAGAATATTCTTTAGTAAAAGCAGCTAAAAAGATCCACACCATGGGTCCTGACTATGTAATCATTAAAAAAGGAGAGCACGGCGCTTTGCTTTTCCACGACAATAAAGTATTTGCTATTCCTGCACTGCCATTGGAAGAGGTTTTCGATCCAACCGGAGCCGGAGACACTTTTGCAGGAGGTTTTGCAGCTTATCTTGCTAAAAAAGGTAAGTTTGATTTCGAAACAATGAAGTCTGCTTTGATCGTAGGTTCTGCAATGGCTTCCTTCACGGTTGAGAAATTCGGAACAGAAAGAATTCAGGAAGTAAGTGAAGCGGATATGTTCAGCAGATTAAGACAATTCAAAGAATTAACGACATTCGATGTCGAACTGCAATAAATAAGTCTTTTTAAGAAATATTTATAATAAAAAATTTAGACTAATTCGTTAAGTATTCTAAATTTGCAACTTGTTTAAAATAGTAAAATGACAAATAAACTAAAAATCACTTTTCTTCTTGGGATTTTCATGATGATATTCTCTTCAAACATGAATGCTCAGCTAAAACCCGGAGAATTAGTGGATGGTATTGCTGCTGTTATCGGGGATGAAATTGTTTTGGAATCTGATGTGAATGAGCAGATGAACTATGCCAAACAACAGGGAGCCTCTGAGACTGACAAATGTGACTTCCTTGAAAACCTGATCAGCAACAAGCTTCTTGTATACGAAGCTAAAAAAGATACATTAATTGAAAACCGTTCTGCTGCCATTAAAGAGCAGGCCAATGCAAAATACCGTCAATTGCTTTCTCAGTTCCCTGACGAAAAAACTATGCTTGCTGCATATAAGTTCAGAAACGGGTATGAAATGAAAAACGCTATTGAAAAGATAGATGTAGACCAATATTACGGGCAGGCAAAGTATCAGCGTATCACTGAAAAGGCAGACGTAACCCCAAATGAGGTTACAGACTTCTATAACCTGTACAAAATGCAGCTTCCGGAAGTAAAGGATGAAATCTCTTTAGCGCAGATCATGATATATCCTAAACTGACCGATGCACATAAAGAAGACCTTATCAAAAGGTTAAATAAAATCAAGCAGGATATTGCCGCTGGAGAAACTTTTGAAAGCCAGGCAAGAATTTATTCTGAAGATGAAGGATCTGCGGCAAATGGAGGACTTTATAAAAATATATCCAAAGGGCAGATGGTAAAACCGTTTGAAGCGGCTGCACTGAACCTTCAGGAAAATGAGATCTCTGAGCCTATTGAATCTGAATTCGGATACCATATTATACAGCTGATCAGAAAATCAGGGAAAGTATACGATGCAAGACACATCTTGTTGAAGGCGACCCCTACAGACGATGAAATGAAGACAGCAAAGGCAAAACTGGACAGTATCAAAAAACTTGTTCTTGATGGGAAAATAACATTTAAAGATGCTGCTTTTAAATTTTCAGAAGATAAAAAAACGAAATTCAACGCAGGAATTATTTCAGGCGCAGATGGTTCTGATAAAATTGAAAGAGAAAGCATTCCCGGATCTATTACCTATGAACTGGCAGGTCTGAACAAAGGAGATATTACTAGTCCTTTCGAAGATGAAGATAATAAGAGAAAAGTAATAAAGATCATCAAATTGGAAGACGTTATTCCTGCCCATCAGATCACACTGGAAACAGATTATAACAGGATCAAGCAGATGGCGCTCAACAAAAAGCGTAATGAAATGATTGAAAAGTTTGTCAACTCTAAATTACCGACAACCTTTATATCAATTGACGGACGCTATGATAACTGTAAATTCAAAGCCAACTGGAAAAAAGAATCGATCAAAAAATAAAATATAAAACCTTCAGAAATTCTGAAGGTTTTTTTATACCAAAAAGTCAAGATATTTCCTTTAGAACCCACGTTTTTTATTATTTTTACGCATGAGCAATTTTATAGATTTCAATTCAGCAAAAAAACTTCAGGAAATGAAGACGGATCAAAATAGAATTACAGAGCTTTTCAATATACAATATCCTATTATTCAGGCAGGAATGATCTGGCATTCAGGTTGGAGACTGGCTTCGGCAGTTTCCAACTGTGGAGGTTTGGGGATCATAGGAGCGGGAAGCATGTATCCTGATATCCTGAGAGAAAATATTCAGAAATGTAAATTGGCTACAAATAAACCCTTCGGAGTTAATGTGCCTATGCTGTATCCCAACCTTGAAGAGATTATTCAGATTATTCTGGAAGAAGGAGTGAAGATCGTTTTTACATCAGCCGGAAATCCTAAAACCTATACGGAAACCCTTCAAAAAGAAGGAATAAAGGTTGCCCACGTTGTTTCGTCTACTAAATTTGCTGTAAAATGTGAAGAGGCAGGAGTAGATGCTGTAGTGGCCGAAGGTTTTGAAGCAGGAGGTCACAACGGAAGAGACGAGACCACGACGTTCTGTCTAATCCCTAATGTAAAGAAACATATTTCCAAACCATTGATTGCTGCCGGAGGAATTGCGTTGGGTTCTCAGATGAAAGCTGCTATGATCCTGGGCGCAGACGGTGTACAGATTGGCTCCAGATTCGCTGCTACCGTTGAAGCAAGTGCTCACGAAAACTGGAAAAAGAAAATTACAGAACTGAATGAAGGCGATACCCACCTTACTTTGAAAGAACTGGCACCTGTAAGGATGGTGAAAAATAAATTCTTTAGTGAACTGGAAGACATCTACCAGTCAGGAAGAAATAAAGAAGCTTTAATAGCTTCATTGGGACGCGCAAGAGCAAAACGTGGAATGTTCGAAGGAGATATGGAAGATGGTGAGCTGGAGATTGGACAGGTTTCCGCTTTAATTAATGATATATTACCGGTAGAAACCGTTTTCAGTAACTTGTTAAAGGAATTTGAAGCAGCAAAAGTCCCGAGTTTATAGATCCGACTGAATGGAAGAGAGAATAATAGAAGTAAGAGGTCAGAAACTTTATATCACATACAATAATATAGCTGAAGAAAAGCCCGTTATTATTTTTCTTCACGATTCCTTAGGCTGTTCACAGCTTTGGAGAGATATGCCGGAAAAACTGTCTGAAATTACAGGCTGTAATATTCTTATGTACGACAGATTAGGTTATGGAAATCCGGACCTATGCTTACCCATGAAAAGCCGGTTAATTATATGGAACTGGAAGCTGGCTTACTGAATAGCCTGCTGGATGAGCTTGAGCTTAACAATATAATTTTATTCGGACACAGCGACGGAGGAACCATTGCCCTCATTACAGCTTCAAAATATCCCGAAAAAATAAAAGCCGTAATCTGTGAAGCAGGACATATTTTTGTAGATGAGATTACATTAAAAGGCATTTATGATGCCTGGGATGCTTATAAAACGACCAATCTTGCCGAACGCCTTGCCAAATACCACGGAGATAAAGTGGAAGTGCTTTTCAGAGCCTGGACAGAAACCTGGACCCGTGAAGATTACAGAAGCTGGAATATTGAATACCTTTTAAAAGATATTCATTGTCCTTTACTCTTTATTCAAGGAGAGGCAGATGAATATGGTACCCTGGATCAGGTTGAGAAAACAGTCTCACAGGTAAGCGGTGTTGCAGAAAAATATATCATTCCGGGAGTAGGGCATACACCGCATAAAGAGGTTCCGGAGCTGGTTCTTAATAAAGCATCAGATTTTATTAAAAAAATATAGTTGTTTGAAATATAATCAACAGTGTGGGCATCCTAAATTTAGCAGGGGTGCTTTTTTTGTTACTTTTTGATGATTAAATGACCTCTGAAATATAAGTCCAACTTTTACTACCTTTTTATTTAGCCTGATTTGGTTTTATATGTACAAATTGGGAAGATAATCCTTCTATTTGTATGAAATATACACATTATTACAGCCCAATTTTATTTTCAGCTATTCTTTACATTAATTTGGGTAGTTTTTATATTAACGCAGGTGTAAGCTTTGATGAAATAAAAAAAATGAATTATCTATATTCCGGATAAATTTTAAAGCGATTGTTTTAAAATAATTAACCTTTTTTATTTCAGTATATTCTAAGATAATAGGGGCTGAGAATTACACAAAAAACACATATTAAATCACGTTTAAGTGATATTATATTTCTATTTTTGAGACATCAAACAACGATGCAGAAGATTCTAAAAACAAAATTTGATGAAAAAAAATTCTTTCAAGAAATTTCAAAATTCCCCCTTTGTTATTAGTAGTTTAGTTGTGTTTGAATGAATGGTTTCATGTTGGAGATGTGGCTCTGCTGCATCTCTTTTCTCAATTATATTTATAATAATTGAATTTCTGCTGCTATATTTTTTCTTGCCTGCTGCTCATATGTATTCCTGAAATGCTTCGTTTTAAAAATACTTTCCATTTCCAGGAAATGCTTCAAAATCTTTTTCCTTCCAGGCTTATAGAGAAGATCGGGATACAGGGTATATTCCTTTCGGATCTTCCGGGTATAATCAAAATATATTGCTGAGTCTTTTCCCAGAACAGAAAGGTCTGCATCCAGAAGAAAATTTGTATCCTCATCATCTGACTTTTGATGGGATTTTGTAGCCAGGATCTGACTTTCAGTTTTTAAAATTATAGCTTGAGGTAGCCCCATTCTTTGAAGCCGTTCTGCTGCATATGAAGCACTTTTTTCTTCATTGGACTTTGAAGAGGCATCATAGATAACATCGTGGTAAAAAACAGAAAATGAAACAGTATAAAAATCTTCAATATGATTTTTTACACTTTCCAGTTCCATGAACATATTCTCAAGATGAAACAGATCATGATAATGCCTGCCTTTTCCGGAATATTGAGTTTCAATTTCATGCCACAGGTTTTCAATAAGACTTCTGTCTTTCGTAAAATGAAGGCAGAGATCCGTGAAGTTTCCTTTCAGATTCATGATGAATTGATATAAAAAAAGGAACTTTTAAAAAGTTCCCTGATTTGCTTGCAATACTGCTTTAAGATCAGCCCAGCCTCCGCCGTTATAGCCATCCTTCAGGCCCTGGCCATTAAGATATTCCAATGCTTTTCCGCTTCTGTTTCCGCTTCTGCAGAATAAGATCACAGGTTTTTCGATAGACAAAATCTCTTCCTTTCTGTCTTCTACTTCACCAAGAGGAATATTTTTGGCCCCGTCTATATTTCCGTCCATTTCAAGCTCCATTGGCTCACGAACATCAATTAATTCATAATTTCCAGACTGTATAACTTCTATTAAAGACATAACTGTGTAATTTTAGGATTAAAAATAAGAACGAAAATACGCAATTTTTTCGTGAAAAAACTTAAAATTTCTAGAAAAGGGTATAACCTAAAATTATAGATGTTGTGTTATAGTTTGAACTCAGATAACGGTAGCTTTTGAACAGATTTCTTGAAGTTCCTATTCGGAATTCAGCACTGAATTTGTTATTGTACTTAAATCCGGCTCCGAACACAAAATTATTTCCTGATTTTATGTCAAATGCTCTTTGATATTGAATAAAACTTGAACTCATTTTAATATCTACAACATATCCTAAGTTGATAAAAATTTTTGAGTCATTGTTAAGGAAAAAATAATGCCTTATACCAAAAGGTATTTCTATTGATTTGTAATCTATAGTGCTTTTTGTTTTATGGTTGCCTGGATCAACAATTGTTTCTGCTTCACTTTTGTATGATTGATAAGTTGGTTCTACAAAAAGGGCCCACTTATTTTTATTAAAAGGTAAAATAAACTCAGCTTCTAATCCTATTCTAAAAGATATTTTGTTTTCAAAATTTGTTTCATCAGTATCAAAGGTGTCCAAATAGGAGGTACTAAATGAAGTAAAATTAATTCCGGGCCTGATATTCAGATTAAAAACATCTTTTTTCTTTTTTTCCTGCTCATATTTTACAATTTCACCTCCGGAACATTCGTTATAAAGTACAAAAATATCTGTTAAGCTTTTTTCTGTGTATTCTGCTCTTTCAAGCAACTTGCTGTTAATACCGCAGTTCAGATTTTCAGCTATCTGCTTTTTATAATCTTCATTATATGCGATATTATTTTCAGTGATATAATAAGGTTTGTAAATAAGTTGCCGAGGTTCAGAACCGTTTAAAGTATAAAAAATTCTTTTTTTATATTCATTGCAATAGTATAGAAGCCCTGCTTTTCCATCTACAATGTAATTCAGAAATATAGTTTCTTCTTTAAACTCGGGGGCTTTATCGTCAGACATCTCCTTTAGAGCAGTAGAAGACTGATCAATCATTACCGTTTTTCTTATATACCTGCTGTTTCCATCTATGCCAAATTCTTGGATGTTTTTGATGTTTTCTTTTTTTATTTCTTGCTTTTCTTCAAGTTTATATTCAAACTCTACAGGATTATTTTTCCAGTCTAAATTTTTAATAAGGACTTCTGTTCTTTTTCCTTGGTTATCAATTAAGTACCCTTTTTCAAATTTAATCTGGGTATAATAGATACCAGAAAGAAGAAGCCCGGTTAACAGACTGATTTTTTTCATAATTTATGGATTAGTTTTTTAAATAAACAGGCTTAATTTCTATTTATAAAATGATTTTTTTAAAAGTGACAAATTTATAAATTAATCTTAATTTTGCAAGGTGAAAGTTCTAAATTCTGGTGCAGAAAAATATTCCCAACTTATAAAATCTAAAGCTGAACGTTTTGGATTTCAGAGTTGCGGGATCTCAAAGGCGGATTTCTTAGAAGAAGATGCACCGAATCTTGAAAAATGGCTTCAAAATAATTTCCATGGCGAAATGAAGTATATGGAAAATCATTTCGACAAAAGATTGGATCCCAGGCTGCTTGTAGAAGGTTCAAAGTCTGTTATTTCTCTCTCCTACAATTACTTTCCAAAAGAGGAAATCTCTGCGCTGGAAAACTATAAAATTTCAAAATATGCCTACGCAGAAGACTATCACGAGGTTGTAAAAGAAATTCTCCGCGAGATGGTTTCAGAATTGCAGCAGGAGATAGGAGAGTTCGGGTTCCGGGTTTTTGTAGATTCTGCACCTGTTTTGGAAAGAAGCTGGGCCAGGAAGTCTGGAATAGGCTGGGTAGGAAAAAATGCCAATCTCATTACAAAGCAAAATGGTTCCTTCTATTTTTTGGCAGAAATTATCTGCGATCTTGAACTGGTTCCGGACCATGCCACTACAGATCACTGCGGTACCTGTAGGAAGTGTATTGATGCGTGTCCTACCGATGCTATTGTTTCGGAGAAGATCATTGACGGAAGCCGCTGTATCTCTTATGCGACAATAGAGCTCAAGAATGAAATCCCGGATCATTTTAAAGACAGGATGGAAGACTGGATGTTCGGATGTGATATCTGCCAGGATGTATGTCCATGGAACAGGTTTTCTTCACCCAATCTTCAGAGCAGATTTGCCCCGAATGAATCCCTTAAAAATTTCAAAAAAGCAGAATGGAGAGAAATTACCCAGGAAATATTTTCTGAGATCTTCAGAAAATCCCCTGTTAAGAGAACCAAATTTGCTGGTCTGAAGCGGAATATTGAATTTTTAGAACGTTCTTCAGATAAGCTTTAGGATAAATTTTTGGTGACAAATCCTTATCTGGAATATTAAAGTCCCAAAGTTGAGGAGGATAAATGACCATCCCTTAAGCTGTCAGTCTTAAGGAGGTTAAGATTTAATTCAGTAAGAATCTCTGAAAAACTTTTCCTAAAAAGAAAAATTGACTTTCAGGAGACTAATGTCCCACAGAAAATCAACGTTTTTTTTGTACTCTTTTTGGAGCTGTTTTTACCCGTACTTTAAATCTTTTTTGTGATTTTGTATTTTTACGCATATTTGTGAATATTTCGTAACTAAATTTAATCATTTTTTCGATTAAAACAAATACTTTTACAGAAAATTGAAGATTAAATTTTATTAAAACATGAGTATTAAAATTGTACTACTGTATGTTCTGAAAACCTTAGGAATCATTTTGGGTATTGTTGCTCTATATGTTATTCTGGGGCTTTTGCTGCCGCTTATAGAAGTTTCTGCAGATAATGACGGGCAGCCGAAAGATATTCCGATTTATATCTATACCAATGGCGTACATACAGATATCGTAATGCCTGTAAAAAATGATCTTCAGGATTGGGGAGCAAAAGTTCCGTTTTCCAATACAAAATCAAAAAGGACAGATTACAGCTATATAGGAATAGGCTGGGGCGATAAAGGCTTTTATCTGGATACCCCGACATGGGCTGACCTGAAATTTTCCACTGCTTTTAAAGCGGCTTTCTGGCTCAGTGATTCTGCCATGCACTGTTCTTATTACAACAGCATGAAAGAAGGTGAAGACTGCAAAATGATCATGATCAGCAGAGATCAATATAAGAATCTGGTAAAATTTATAGAAGATAAATTCGACAAGGATCAGAACGGAAACTTTATCCTTATTCCTACCGATGCTGTTTATGATGTCAACGATGCTTTTTATGATGCTAAAGGAAAATACAGCTTCCTGAATACCTGCAATACCTGGGCAAATGACGCACTGAAAGCTGCAGGACAGAGAGCTGCGTTATGGACCCCGTCCGATTTTGGTATTTTCCGACATTACAAATAATTTCGAATGAAGATTTTTGCAGTAATTCTTGCCGTATACCTGGTACTTTCATGTACTAATGAATCTAACAGAAATTATCCCGCTGTAACAGATGCTTTTGTTAAAGAAGAAAAAAGACCGGAAGCAGATTTGTCCAAAATTACAGCAAAGGCCGAAGAAGCTCTGAAATTCTGTATTTCAGAAAAACTCAATACAGATTTTTGTATTCTGATCGATATGAGCCTTCATTCAGGAATTAAAAGGTTTTTTGTCTGGGATTTTAAAACGAAATCAGTGACCCAAAAATACCTTGTGGGTCATGGCTGTGGTTCAAATCCATGGAGTGCAGATGGCTCTAAAGATAATCCGCAGTTCAGCAATGAAGACGGAAGCCATCTTTCATCTTTAGGAAAATATAAGCTACAGGAAAGAGGTCACAGTGATTGGGGAATCAATATCAAGTATCTGATGCATGGTCTGGAGGAAACAAACAGTAATGCTTTAAAAAGATATATCGTTTTCCATTCCTGGGACCAGATGAGCAACGACGAAGTTTTTCCAAAAGGTTCACCCGAAGGCTGGGGCTGTCCTACAGTTTCTAACGATGCAATGAAAGAAATAGATCCTATGATTCAAAAGGCAGGAAAACCGGTTCTGATGTGGATCTATCAATAATACACAGAAAATTATGAGGCACCGTCTTATCCGTGAGCAACAGCTCAACTGCAATATAGAAACCGCATGGAAGTTTTTCTCCTCTGCCAGTAATCTTTCCGAGATCACACCGAAAGACATGAATTTTATCGTCCTGACTACAATGGAAAATGATGAAATTTATGAAGGAATGCTCATAGATTATTATGTTTCACCTTTGTTCGGAATAAAAATGAAATGGCAAACAGAGATCATTAAAGTGGATTTTCAGAAAAGCTTTATAGACTTCCAGAAAAAAGGGCCCTATAAACTATGGCATCATCATCATGAATTTATTCCCAATGAAAGAGGTGTGCTTATGAAAGATACCATTGATTACGAATTGCCAATGGGTTTTTTGGGTGAAATAGCGCACCCACTCTTTGTTAAAAAGAAACTGGAACATATTTTCGACTACCGCTATCAAGTACTGGAGAAAATGTTCAATAAAGATAAATTTAAGATACAATAAAAGCCACTCATAGAGCGGCTTTCTTTATTTTCTTACAAATCTGCCGTTGTGTAGCAGATCTGTTAATTATTTGATTAACTGTATATTAACAGCAGAGAATCCTTTTGGAGATTTTTCTTTCTCGAAAGATACTTTGTTCCCCTTTTTTACAGGATGTGCACAGCTGTTGTTGTGAAAGAAAACATTTTCTTTGCTGTTGTCTTCAGTAATGAAGCCATAGCCTTTCTCACTGTGGAAAGTGATGATCCCTGTCTTTCTGATGTCCTCCTCAATAATTGGAGCTGCACCAAGCTGGATCTCATCAATGTTTACCTCTTGTCTTTCTCTGCCTTCAGGAGGTGTAGAAGTAAGTCTGCCGAATTCATCTACATACATGAAAACATCTTCTGCTCCTTTGTTGTTATTCGTTTTACGATCTTCGCGTCTCAGCGCTTTTTCTTTTTGCTTTTGAATTTTTTTCTTGAAATTTTCTTTTTTAGAAAAAGAGTCTGCCATAAATTATTCTAGTATTTAATTTTATATTGTAATTTGTTATACCTGATCTGCCAAGTTTTGTAAAGCTGCAGTCATCCGTCTGTTCTTCTTTATGAAACGAACGTCGAAAGCAGTTTGTTTGGGCGTTCATCAGTAAAAGAAGTGATTTTTAAAAAATGAGGCGTCTGAAAAAGCGAGAACTGAAAAGAAAGAATTTCTATACTGTAACAGAGGGCAAAGGCAGCGGCCTATTAATTAATATACAAATATACGACAATTAACTGAATAAACCTATTTTAAATCATTGATTATCAAAAATGTATTTTCTCCTTTAAGGAGAGTACTCATTTCAAGAATTTAAATGTCAATAAAAAAATCCCCAGCATGCTGAGGATTGTGGAAAATAATATATTATAAAAATGAAGTGGTGTATAATATGACTCATACAGCATCAAATGTTATGCCTAAAAGTCACATGTTTTGGATTTTTTCATGCAAAAGTTCAATTTTAGAACAGTTTCAGAACGTATGCGGTTGGTATGTAATGTGATATATTCTTTATATAAATAAATATTTTTTTTAATAATTAATGGAATTCGCAATCATTACACTTCCTTTCTTTTATATACATTTTTAAGCTGTTGATATCTCCTGTTCATCATTTTTTTTATGTTTTTTTAATTTAGATTCATGAAAAGCAACTTCTATATCCGTGCAGCTCTTTCGGTTATTTTACTGATGCACAGTGTGGTATCCATTTTCAGCGGCGATATCAAAAATTTTGGCCGTCTTTACCTTGATACCATAGGTTTTAGTCCTTTTGGGATCTATATAGCCTGGGCTGTAAAACTGATTCATCTTTTCTCAGTATTTCTGATCTGGTCGGACAGGTTTTTAAAGGTAGTTTCTATCTGTAATATGATTATCCTGATTTTTGGAATTTATTTTGTCCACTGGCAAAATGGGTGGTATGTTGTAGGTGGTGGAATTAATGGAATTGAATTTAATATTCTTTTAATCTGCTGCTTTTTGCAGTTTATTTTTACCGGGAAGGAAGAAATCTGCAGTTCATAGACAATTCTGGGGATTAAAATGCTTGAATTTTTATTTTCCACTGAAAGATGGTATTTTGCATAGTAAATCCTATTACACTCAATGCCAGGCAGAAAATCAAAATTATATATCCATCTGCTCTTTTGGATACTGTATTATATTCTGGAAGTTTATCTGGACTTTTACTGGTCGAGGTATCAGTTTCCTGATGCAGAATGGCAGCTGAGGCTACAGAATACTGTTATTCTGGAACTTGGGTATCTTTTGGTTAAAATCCCATTGGCCTATGCCCTCCTGTATGTTTACGAAAGAACTGATATCAAACGACTTCTTACCTGTCTTCTCTCTGTTATTATTTTTATTGCTGCGGTCCTTGCTCACAGATTTTTTACCCATTATATCATTTATCCATATATTTATGGAGTTGTTGAAACATTGGATGCAAAACAGCCTTCAGGATTTATCAACGGGCTTGTGGCTTTCAACTCCTTTATGGATCTGATCTTTATGGCAGGTCTTATCTTTGGCGTTGAAATTACCAGACAGAAAAACGTGCTGAAAGAACAGATTTCAAAGCTGAAATCAGAAAAGCTGGATCAGGAACTTACTATGTTGAAAGCCCAGATCAATCCCCATTTTTTATTCAATACACTGAATAATATTTACGGAATGGCTCTTAAAAAAGCCGATGAAACCCCTGATGTCATCTTACAGCTTTCCAAAGTGATGCGGTATAATATTTATGAGGCAGCCGAACGGTATATTTCTATAGATAAAGATGTAGAGAATATCAAGGATTTCCTTCAGATCCAAAAGATCCGGCATCATGACCTTGTGATTCGCTTTAATGAGAATATCGATAATCCTTCCCAGGAGATTTCCCCGCTTATTTTGATCCAGTTTGTGGAAAATGCTTTTAAACATGGTGTTTCAGAAACCTTTGGAAAAAGCTTTATTCATATTGATATTCAGCTGAACAACGGTGTTCTTCATTATCATATTGAAAATTCAAAAGAAGAAAAGCCTCACGGAAATTCTACAAAAATAGGACTGAAAAATATCCGGAGACAGCTTGAGCTGCTTTACCCAAAGCACATTCTCACCGTTGAAAGTACTAGTGAACGCTTTATTGTAACCTTAATTATTGACCTTAATGATACATTCCGCTTCTAAAAAATACAGCTGCCTCATCGTGGAGGATGAACCGATAGCTGCAGAGATCCTGGAAAATTTTGTTTCAAGAGATGAAGATCTTCATCTGGTGGCAAAATGTTCCGATGCTGTTTATGCCGGAAGTCTTTTAAACAGATATGATATTGATCTGATGTTTCTGGACCTTCACCTTCCGGTGGTAAAAGGCTTTGATTTCCTGAAAAAACTAAAAAATCCGCCTCTTGTTATCGTGACTACGGCCTATCACCAATATGCGGTAGAAGGTTATGAGCTTGATATCGTAGATTATCTGATGAAGCCTATTCCCTACGACAGGTTTACCAAAGCAGTTGAAAAATTTAAATACCTGATGAATGCAGAGGAAGCTTTATTGGAGGCAGCAGACCGCGAGCATATTTTTATCAGCAGCGGAAAAAAGCAAATTAAAATTGTTCTTCATGACATTTTTTTTATTGAAAGCTTACGGGAATATATTCACATTCACACCAAAGGTGGAACGATCACGGTGAAAATGCCAATCAGCAGGATAGAGGAAAGCCTGGATCCTAAAATATTCGTGAGAATTCACAAATCTTACATTATTTCCAAGCCTAAAATTGAAGTACGCTCTGCCAGCATGATACAGGTGATGGGAAAAAAACTTCCGATTGGCAGGACCTATAAGCCTTCCATTGAGTTGTAAGCCTTTATAGACTTAAAGCTTTATTTGATAGCTGTTTCTTTTATTCTTCTTCAATTTTGACCAATTTTGAACTGTTAAACAAATCACAGGAACTTACTACAGTAGTAATAAAGATTAAAGAAAACAATGACCGATTGCAGTAATTAGAATATATGTGGATGTTAGTATTCTGAGGAATACGGATTGGCTTAATCATCTTAAGCCAATTTTTATTTGATATAATCCGACAAAAAACCTCCGGTACCAAAATTGTGATACCGGAGGTTTTAGTTATATTTTAAGGATTATGAAACTTTCATTTCTTTTTTGTCCCGGATACTTTTAATAATAAAGAACAGTCCGAGGAAAAGAAACGGAATGCTTAAGATTTGCCCCATATTCAGGCTCATTCCTTTTTCAAAATCGACCTGATCCACTTTTATAAATTCTACAAAGAACCTCACAATAAAGATCAGTAGAGTAGTGATGCCGAAGTAAAAACCTTTCCCAACCCTAAAGATGTTTTTGGTATAAATAAAATACACCGTAAGGAAGATTATTAGGTAGCAGATCGCCTCATACAGCTGGGCAGGATGTCTCGGAATATTGTCTATCTGCCTGAATATAAAAGCCCATGGCGCATTAGAAGGCGTTCCTATAATTTCGGAATTCATGAGATTGCCCAACCTGATAAATGCTCCGGCCAGAGGAGTGGCAATAGCAATCACATCCAGAACAGTCATAAACTTAATGGAAAACTTTCTGGCATACACCAGAAGCATGATAATAAGTCCAATTCCGCCGCCGTGGCTTGCCAGTCCTGCGTATCCTGAAAAATGATAGGCTCCGTCGGCACCTTTTTGAATGGGTAAGAATATCTCGATTGGATGCTGAGAATAATAATCGAAATCGTAAAAAAGGCAGTGCCCCAATCTTGCCCCTACTAAAATCCCTATGAAGGCATAAGAAAAAAGGGCTTCATGTGCCTGCTGGCTTAAATTTTCTTTTTTATAGATGGTCTTTAGGATTGTATAGCACAGAACAAGTCCGGCCAAAAACAGTAAGCCATAATATTTAAGAGGGAATCCGGAAATATTGAAGATTTCAGGACTTACATCCCAGTTAACGTATAATACATTCATTGATGGTGGTTGTGGAATTATTTTTAAAGGACAAATATAGCAGATATAGCCGTTTTTAAGGAACATAAGCTAAACTTTAGGATATTTTGGGGGAATATATCATGTTTTTATCCCAATACAAAAAACCTCTCACATCAAGTAAGAGGTTTTGAACGGACATCGAATGAAGGGTATTGCTACTTATCAGTCAATGTTCGTTTAAACGTATATTCAAATTATGCTAACTTAACGTTAACTGCATTTAAACCTTTGTCGCTTTTTTGTACTTCGAAAACTACTTTGTCGTTTTCACGGATAGATCTTGTATCTAATCCTGAAGAGTGTACAAAAATGTCTTTACCTCCGTCTGCTGGAGAAATAAATCCGAAGCCTTTTGCTTCATTGAAAAATTTTACGGTGCCTTCTTGCATTGTAATAGTATTAAAAATTGTTGTATTAATTATCTTGCGGACTATTTTCTAAAACTTATCAGAAAAGTTGTCCATTTATTTTGTTGTGATTTAATGAATATATTGGAGTTTTTCCACGGGCATTATAAACCCTATCAGCTTCTGAATATTAGTTAAGTCAGAACGTTCCCCTTCATCACAGAAAGAAACGGCGGTTCCCTTAATTCCTGCTCTTCCGGTTTTTCCGATGCGGTGAACATAAATTTCAGGTACATTCGGAAGTTCGTAATTAACTACATAAGGAAACTCCTCAATGTCAATTCCCCTGGCGGCAATATCAGTGGCGACCAGAACACGGATTTTACTGTTTCTGAAATCTTCCACGGCCTGCTGTCTTGCCATCTGAGATTTGTTCCCATGGATGGCTGCTGCAAAAATTCCTGTACGTTCCAATTGTTTCACCAGTTTGTCTGCACCCTGTTTTGTACGTGTAAAAACCAGTGAACGTAAAATAGATACATCCTGCAGTATATTGATAAGCAGATCAGTTTTCTGAGTCTTTTCAACAAAGTAAACGGACTGATTAATGGTATGCATTGATGATGGAGCCGGATTTACCGTAATTTCCACAGGGTTCTTCAACATGGCATCTGCAAATTTTTGAACGTCTGGCGGCAGGGTTGCGGAAAAGAATAAAGTCTGTCTTTTTTGTGAAACCAGCTTCAGGATCTTTTTCACATCGTCTGCAAATCCCATATCAAGCATTCTGTCTGCTTCATCCAGGACCAGTATTTCAATTTTAGAGAGATCAATATGTCTTTGGCTTACCAAATCCAGCAGTCTTTCGGGAGTTGCAATGAGGATATCCACTCTTTTTCTCAGAGCAGCCAGCTGGCTTCCTGATAATACACCTCCAAAGATGGAAAGCTGTGACAGTGGTAAATATTTGCTGTAAACCTTAAAACTTTCTTCCAGCTGCAGGACCAATTCCCGGGTTGGAGTTAATATTAAAGTCCGTATTTCTTTATGATCTGGTGTATTTCTTTTTAATAACTGAAGAATAGGCATGGCAAATGCTGCCGTTTTTCCAGTGCCGGAGTGGGCATATCCTATAATATCCCTTCCTGCTAAAATATGGGGAACAGCAGTGTACTGTATCTCTGTAGGTTTGGAATATCCGGCTTCTGTAACGGCACGGACTATAGGATTTATTAAATTTAAATTTTTAAAACTCATCATATTCTACCGGAACATCCGGTTCTGAGTGGCCAAATCGGTTAAGATCTGAATTGTTGTCTTGTATTAAAATAATGAATATCAATTCTGATAAGCATTATCTTTAATTATTATTTTACTTTGCATTAACTTTGACAATAAATTCAGTTGGGAATATATTTGCTGAGCTTTGCAATATCATATCGTTCTTATTCTCAGGGACAGGATTTTATAAATCCGTACCGTTCTGAGCTTTATAACTACTTCAACCTGAAAACTTAGGAAGCAGTATTAAAAATTATTTAAAAAATAAGTTTTAATTGGGCAGCTGAAAAAGCAAAACTGAAAGAGAAAAATGAAGATTTTAAACTATTACAGAATAGCAAAAGGCAGAGACCTGTTTTTATAAATGCTTTGCAAAGCTACAATAAAGAAACTGAATATTGATTAGTTTAAATAATTGATTATCAAAAAATTATTCGTAGCTTTCGCACGTTAACTGAATTGTTTGCAACCAGCGGATGATTTTAAATCCGTACTTATGCAGACTTCTGTTCCTAAAACCAGCCCCCAACCCCAAATCTTAGAATCTCACTCAGACCAGCATGTGAGAATTGCGTACTTCATTATGGTACACCACAAGCCGGAAGTGTTCAAAGTGATGTTTCAGAAGATCTATACCAGAGATCAGTTTTATCTTATTCATATCGACCGGAAAGCTAAAGAAGAGATAACCGATGAGATTCAGATGTTTCTTGTGAAGTTTCCGAATGTTTATATTCTGGAAAGCATCAATATTGTTTCCGGAGGATTCAGTATGATTCAGGCTGAGCTTGATGCCATGGAATTTCTGCTTAATGTCAGCCAGGAATGGGATTATTTTGTTAATCTGAGCGGTGAAGATTATCCTTTGAAATCGCAGAATATCATTAGGAAATTCCTTACAGCCAACAAAGGAAGGAATTATCTTTTCTATTATGATCAGAAGTTTTACCGTCCGGATACTCTCCAGAGAATACAGAATCATTTTACAGAACTGTCTTACAAGATTTCTTCTCTTATGTACAAAAGAGAATTTATGAAAGGTGTTACGCCCTACATAGGTGGAAAATGGGTTATTTTTACCAGAGATACCTGCGCTTTTCTCGCTAACAATAAAAGAGTGATGAATTTTGAGGATTATTACCTCCATACATTCCTGCCTGCGGAATCCTTCTTCCAGACTGTTCTTATGAATACTTCTTTTAACGATCTTATTGTAAATGATGATAAAAGAGCGGTCATCGAAAAACCGATATTCGGTAAGAAGCAGACATCAGATGAGCTTATTCTTTTTCTGAAAACTACTAATCACCTTTTCATCAGGAAAATAAATGAGAAAACCGAAGAAGAAGTTCTGAAATACATTGCAGAAAGCTATGATCTTCCTTTACCGAACGTAGATGAAGTAGAAAGAGAGCTGAAGATTGATAGACGGCAGGATAATTAATTTTTTTATTTCCTTAAAAATATTACCAAACATTCTTATCAATGATTTTAATTAAAACCTCCTGTGATTAACAAGAGGTCAATGAACATATAACTTATTTCAACTTAAATGTTCGTTAATAAGAAATCAAGATATCAGCATTGTGTTTTTTTAAGCTCTATTTCTATATTAAATATAAGTGATTTAAAATAAATAATAGCATAAAATATCATTTATTTTCAATGGATTAGCATTTGGTTTAAATAAGCTTTCTTTGTTGGGATAATATTTCCTGGCAGTGATAAAGTACCCAAAAGTGTAATTGACTTATTTTGTTTTTATCACCAGTTTTACTATAAAATTGATAAGCGATAAAGTATACTAACGGTATTTCTGCCGGAACTCTACTGTAGATTAGATTTATAATAATTACTGCTAATAAAAAATAAAATACCATGAAAACATTACATTTAAACAGTTTGAAAATTGTTGTGAGCTTTTTCCTGCTCGTTCTGTTTACCAGTCTCTATTCGCAGCCTCCGGCACCGGTTGGCCGTATTTATGACCAGGTACATCAGCAGAGCTTCGTTTTGTATAGTGACGGAATGATGGTACAGGATGGGAACCCCATGAATAAAGGATTGGTGTATCGTGATCCGTCGGGAATGATGTATTTAAGGCTGCCGGCTGCCAATCCGCACCAAAAAGCTTTTTTCCTGGATTACAACAGGAACGTTATTGAGATTGATTATATCCAGGGGGCCAGGATTATTGGTTATTCAGACATTCAGCCGCCACCAAATCCTATGATTAATTACGTTCCGCCGGTATACAACCCTAATGTTGGTATTCAGACAGCGGACGGTTTCCAGCCTTTACCGGAGCAGATTGTAGACGTGAACAATCCGTATGGTAATCTGATGATCACAAACGAGCAGAACGCTAAAAACTGTTACGACCGGTCAATAGGTTTTAATGGTACACTGGACAAACAGAAATTTGGTGACTGCATGATTGAAAATATGGCCGGAAAAAAAGAGAATGAAATTTATAACTGTGTTAAAAATGCTTCAACACCTGAAGAGCAGGCCTTATGTCTGGTCGGAATTATGGGAGGCACTAATGAAAGAAGAATATCTTCATCTCTGCTGAAATGTTATAAGCAGTATGGAAATGATTATAGTAAATATCCGTTATGCCTGGCAGGTGAATCCTCGGATCCTGAGCTTCAAAAGCTTCTTTCCTGTGTGCAGCAGCAGGGTAGTTTTGGACAGGTAAACTTTATGAATACAGCCATGTGCTATGGAGCAAGCAGACTTAATATGAATACAGAAGCTCAGATCGTAGTGCAGTGTGCTGTGACGTCAGGCGGCCAACCTTATGTTTTTGCCGGTTGTGCCGGTGGGCAGCTGATGTCAAGAGAGCTGGATAAATGCCTTACCAATGGTGTGGGAGGTGATTCCGGTTGTTTTGGTAAAAATAATGACATTGTAAAAGGTTTGAATAAAATCGGTTCTGAGTTGCAGAATCAGTTTGGTCCTAACAATGACATCGTGAAAACATGGAATAATACAATTCACGACATTCAGTACGGCCCGGGTAAAAACCATGAAGCGGTAAAGGTATTTACCAATGTTGGAAACGAGCTGGGAAAAGCAGGAAATAATATCGCAAAAGAAATAAAAAAAGTACTGCCGAAAATAAAGTGGTAACAGCTGAAAGAGTTTATTATTAAAACTTAATAAAAAACCTCTGAGAATCAAATGATTTCAGAGGTTTTTTGTACCCAGGACCGGGATCGAACCGGTACTCCTAAGAACTGGTGTTTGAGACCAGCGCGTCTACCAATTCCGCCACCTGGGCAAGTGTTAAATTGGTGTGCAAATATAGAAACTTTTTTTAATGTTCAAAAGCTTTTTAAAAGAAAAATTTTAAAATTCTATCTCCAAACCATCATAGGCCAGATGCATTCCCTCCGGAAGATCCTTATCTTCAATATCATGCAGGCCAAGATGATGGCTGATGTGGGTTAAAAATAATTTTTTAGGCTTAAGCTCCTTAAACAGGGCAATGACGTCAGGAAGGATAAAATGAGCTGGATGCGGATCGAATTTTCTGATGCAGTTTAAAACCAGTACATCCAGATTCTGCAGTTTCTCCTTTTCTATATCCGAAATAAAATTGGCATCCGTAATGTAGGCAAGGTTTTTAAATTTATATCCGAAGACCGTAATTTCATAATGGATCACTTCAACAGGAGTGATTTCGGTATCTAAAACGTAGAAAGGTTTATTTTCAATTTCGTGAAGATCAAAAGCTGGTGCTCCCGGATATCTTACATCGGCGAAAGCATAAGGAAAACGGTTTTTGATCTCATGTCCAACCCTTTGGTAACAGTAGATAGGCATATTTTTTCCGCTTTTAAAGATCAGCGGACGCATATCATCAAGCCCAATCACATGGTCATTATGTTCATGGGTAAGAAGGGCAATATCTACAATGTTTTCATGGTTGAGAAGCATCTGTTCCCTGAAATCCGGCCCGCAGTCGATGAGTATTTTTTTACTTTCCTCAGTAGTAATCATTACTGAGGAGCGGAAACGCCTGTCTTTGGGATTTTCGGAAGTACATACTTCGCATGTACAGCCTATAACGGGCACACCCTGGGAAGTACCGGTTCCTAAAAATTTCAACTTCATTTTCTTTTGAGGTTGGTTTAATTTTGGTAAATTTACGAAAAATTTTACGTCCTAATGTATCAGAAACTAACTCCTAAACAAAAAGCATTAACAATTAATCTAGATCCTACTATTTATGGTACTTTCGCAGAAATTGGAGCAGGGCAGGAGACTGTTCGTCACTTTTTTAGAGCAGGAGGGGCTTCCGGTACAATTGCTAAGGCGATGTCTGCTTATGACAAAGATTTTAGTGATGCCATTTACGGAAAAGAAGCAAAAAACAGGTATGTTACTCAGAACAGACTTCGTAAAATGCTCCGTTATGAAGTTGCGTTAATTGAAGAAAGAATTTCAAGGGAAAATAATCCCAATAGAAAATTTTTCTCTTATGCGAACACGGTAACTACCATTAATTTCGACAAAACGCTTAAAGGCCACGGATGGGTAGGAATCCGATTCCAGACAAAGGAAAACGAAGATTACAATGAGATCGTGATCCACGTAAAATTTAAGGAAAATGATGCTACGTTACAACAGGAAACCTTAGGAAATCTTGGGGTAAACCTTATCTTCGGAGCTTTCCATTACTATGACAATCCCAGAAATTTAATTGAATCTTTATACGACGACATTGCAAAAGACGGTCTTGAAATTGATATGATCGATTTCAGCGGTCCTGCTTTTGACTATGTTGACAACCGACTGATGTCGCTACAGCTTGTGAAGCACGGAATGACAGATGCGGTGATCTTCAATTCCCAGGGAAGCAATATGCTGCCTGCCGATGTTTTATACAAGAAAAATATATTCGCGGTAAGAGGAAGTTTCAGGCCTGTAACGAAGGTGAATATCGATATGCTTAAAAACGGCCTTGAGATGTTCCAGAAAGATGCAACCTGTACCCATGAAGAAACAGAAGTGCTTATTGAGATCACTATTTCAAACCTTAGGGCGGATGGAGATATTGATGAGAGGGATTTTATGGACAGGGTGGATATTCTTGGTAAATTAGGATATACCGTTATTATTTCCAATTTCTCGGAATACTACAGGCTGATCGATTATTTTGCTTCCTATACGAGCGGGGATATTGGTGTTGCAATGGGCGTAAATAATCTTCTGATGGTATTTGACGAGAAATATTACAAAGACCTTTCGGGTGGAATTCTTGAAGCATTCGGGAAGTTCTTCAGAAACGGGATGAGGGTGTACCTTTATCCTTACAAAGACCCTGAAACTCATGAATTGCTGGATTCTTCAAATCTTAAAGTAGAAGAAAACTTAAAAGAGCTGTACAAATATTTCAAACACAACAACCGTATTGTAGATATTACCAATCATAATCCGGAGTTCCTGGAAATTTATTCCAGAGAAATATTAAGAAAAATTGCATGCTGCGTTAAAGGCTGGGAAAACCAGGTTCCTGAAGGTGTGGCAGAAATGATAAAAGAACGTGGAATGTTCGGCTATAAAGAAGAGCTTTCCTTCAAACAATTCTCCTAAAAACAAAATAAAATGTCAGAAATAAAGAAAAGACTTTCTTCCATTCTTGAAAGTCCAAAACATAATACAGAAGAAAAGCTTCAGAAGGTATGTCATCTGCTGGATCAGGAAATTTCTTACTTCAACTGGACAGGATTCTACTTTAAAAACGGAGATAAAGATGAGTTGAAGCTGGGGCCTTACGTAGGAGCACCAACTGATCACACCATCATTCCTTACGGAAAAGGAATCTGCGGACAGGTTGCTGTTTCCAATGAAACATTTGTAGTTCCGGATGTTCATCAGGAAAGTAATTATCTAAGCTGCTCAATTGATACAAAAGCTGAGATCGTAGTTCCGATTTTCAAAGACGGTCAGAATGTGGGTCAGATTGATATCGATTCCCACACTGTAGATCCTTTTACAGCTGAGGACCGTGAACTTTTGGAATGGCTTTGTAATGAAGTATCCAAGATTCTGTAATTGAAATTTCAATTCGAAATATAAATATAAGCTCCGGTGTAAATCGGGGCTTTTTTGTTGCATTTACATTCAATTGGTGACTGGGGTTCTCAAAGCCACCAATTGGTTGGTTCAGGAGATTGCTGAGAAATATGGAAGATTCTTTTTTAACCACCCCGTCAAAAATTCTCTAAATTTTCGCCATCCCCTCCGCGAGAGGGAATTCTGAGCCCTCAGACGAATTTTTCCCAGATGAAAATCAAAGATTTTCGGAGAACTTATGTGCTCTTTTATGCAGTTTTTATTACAGCTTATAGGACTTAAATGTTTAAAATTTTCTTCTTTTGTGGTTAAAAATATTAACGTTGCATCGCATGAATTTCAGCTAATAATTCTTTAAAATAATCCCCGCATTTTGCAATATGCGTTCCATACCATGAAAAGGCTTCTCCATCCACAATCATGATCTTTTTGTCAGGATAAAAAGCCTTCATTTCCTCAATATGTTTTTCTTTGAAAGGGAAGGGCTCAGAAGAAAGCATAATGACTTCCGCTTCAGCAAGATCTTCCATTTGAATCTCAGGATAACGGGTTCTGTTTTTAAAAATATTTTCAAAACCAATCTCTGACAGAATTCTGTGGATAAAAGTATCCGAACCGATGGTCATATAAGGATTTTTCCAGATGAGATAAGCTGCTTTTACTGTTGAATCGAGTTTTGCTGGCTCTAAAACCTCATAGATTTTGAGATTGAACTGTTGTGCTCTTTCTTCTTTATTAAAGAGATTTCCGAGTGTTTTAAGAAGGTAATAATTGTCTTCAATGGTCTCTACATTAGTAACGATGACTTTAAAATCAGCCATCAGTGCTTCTACCTGTTCTTTGACATTTTCCTCTTTATTGGCCAGAATGAGATCCGGCTTCAATGCCCTGATCTTATCAATATTGATATTTTTTGTTCCGCCGATAACCGGAACATTCTTTACTTTGTTTTCAGGGTGGATACAGAATTTTGTCCTGCCGATAACTTCATTTTCAGTAAGACCAAGATCAAATAAAGCCTCTGTAATAGAGGGGACTAAAGAAACAACTTTCATATTCAGACTTTGTCTGCCTAAATTACAAAAGTTTTCCTGTCAGGAAAAGTCCGGCGACAGAAAAATAAATAATAAGTCCGGTAACATCCACCAAAGTTGCCACGAAAGGCGCGGAAGAAGTAGCAGGGTCGAGGTTCAGTTTTTTCAGGATAAAAGGAACCATTGATCCTGAGAGTGTGCCCCAAAGAACGATCATCACAAGAGAAACCCCTACGCTTAAGCCTACGTATGGCCAGTACATTCCATAATTGAAAAATCCTGCTTCATGCCATACCATAATCCTTAAAAAGCCAATAACACCGAGAATACTACCCAGAGCGAGCCCGGTAAAGATCTCTTTTTTCATTACATACCACCAGTCTTTCAGGCCGATTTCCTGAAGAGCCATAGCCCGGATAATAAGGGTTGCTGCCTGAGAACCGGAATTTCCTCCACTGGAAATAATTAATGGTACAAATAAAGCAAGTACAACAGCTTTCTGAATTTCATCTTCAAAATAGCCCATCGCAGAAGCGGTCAGCATTTCCGAAAAGAAAAGAATAATCAGCCACGTGCCCCTCTTTTTGATCATTTCCATCAGTGAAGTCTGTGTATAAGGATCATCTAATGCTTCAAGACCTCCGAATTTCTGAATATCTTCCGTATTCTGCTGTTCTATCTGGTCAAGAATATCATCAATAGTTACAATACCTACAAGGACACCGGCTTCTGTAATGATGGGAAGGGCAGTCCGGTCATATTTTTCAAAATAAGTTACTGCATCCTCCTTTGAAGTGGTTGTCATGATTGCTACGAAATGATTGTCCGTCATATCCGAGATCAAAGTATCCTCTTCTGCTAGCAGTAGACTTCCTAAAGCAATATCATCAATCAGGCGGTTCCTTTCATCCACTACATAAAGATGGTTCATGGTTTCTACCCTTTTTCCGACTTTTTTGATCTGCTGAAGGCATCTTTTTACCGTCCATTCTTTACGGATCTGAATGTAGTAAGGCGTCATCAGACGGGCAATGGAATCTGAGTTGTAGCCAAGAAGCTTCAGGGCAATCCTTCTTTCCTGGGGATTAAGGTGATTGATGGAATACTTGATAAGCTCATCCGGAAAGTCCTCAAAAAGAGAGGTCCTGTCATCCGGAGTCATTCCGTTCAGGATTTCGGAAACTTCTTCGCTTCCGATACTTCTGATCGTTTCTTCCTGGAAATCAGGATCAAGATGGGAAAAAACCTCCGCTTTATATTCTTTCGGAACTTTTAAAAATGCCAAAAGCCTCTCATCAGCAGGAAGGTTGCTAAGAGTTTCGGCTATATCGGCAGGATTAAAGATAAGTTCGTCTCTGGAATTCAAAACGTGAATTTTTTGGATATGCAAAAATAATTCAAAAATTTAAGACTATGAAGGAAAGACGCAAAATTAAGATTAATAAAACATTAAAATGGAGCAGACCATCTTTTTGGAAATAAAAAACACCCGCCGGAGCGGATGTTCAAAAATTAAATTTAATTCATAAATACCTATATTATTCAAGAATAGGTCCGCATAAAGGGTATGGAGAAGGCATACACATGCCTCCGTCACAGCATTCCCCAAATTCACATTGGGTATGGTCCTGACATTTTCTGATCAATTGACCACCGTTGATCTGCTGCTGCTGTTTTCTGGTGAGCTTTTTTAATTTTTTCATGGATATTTTGTATTAAGTAAAAACTGATTTATTCTTCGATACAGTCATATTCCATACACACTCCCCGGCAGCAGAAACCAATAAAACATGGTCTGGTTGCGCTGCATCTTTCAATAGCTCCTCCGTTGATTTTTCTTTGCTGTTCTCTGTTGAGTTTCTTTAAATTTTTCATGATAAATATTTTTTAGTTCGATAAAAGATAAGACTCTTAGAATTCAATACATGCTTGTGGGCTACATACTCCATCACAACACCGTCCAACGGTGCATGGTCTGGTTAAGCTGCATCTTGCGATAGTCCCGCCATTGATCTGGCTTTGCTGCTCTCTGTTCAATTTCTTTAGATTTTTCATATCAATAGATTAATCATTAAGATAAAAGATCTAATACTTAAAGCTCAGGATCAATACATGCATAAGGTGAGCATACTCCGTTGCAGCACCATCCTATAGAGCAGGGTCTGTTGATATTGTTACATCTGTTAATAGCACCTCCATTAATTTGTTTTTGTTGCTCTCTGTTAAGCTTCTTTAAATTTTTCATATTATATAAGTTTTAATTTGTAAAACTAAAATAGTAAAAAATATTTAATTATTCATCTATTGGTGAAAATATTTATCTAGTAATCAGTTTGTTCTGGATGTTTCTCAGTTTTTATTAAAAATGTAAATAGAAAAAAATACTGGGGAAGTGAATTGTGAATGGTGAGTTTTGCTACGCAAGTGAATCGTTAGTTCTGAAATTAATTATGTGCTAAAAATTGATAGCGGAGCAAATTGACCAATGACCATTAGAGATATAGTTTGTGAATTGTGAATTCTCAATGGTGAAATTCACTGCTTAGCTTATCCATTAACAATTGACTTGCGTAGCAAAATGGCCCATTCACATAAGGAATTGTGAATTGTCAATGGGTGGATTTTTTGATCGTAATAATTGACAATTGACTTGCGTAGCAAAATTGACCATTCACTCTTATAACTCTGCTCCGGTTGAAGACTTAAGTTTTCTGAGTTTTTTCAAAATCCCCTTGATCGCCCCGTCAGTTCCTATTTTAATAGAATTTTCGGTGGAACCTAAAAGACGCATATTTTTCCGGTAAGTATCATAATCGGTTTCCGTTACCAGATTTCCTCCTGCATCAAAAAGCTTCATGCTTACTACAACCTGGTTGGAAAACACATATTTACCGATGCCTACTTTGAAATACCTTACTTTGGGAACAATGGCGAAATCAGCGTCGTTATTGACACAGTAATCGGTGATGGTTTGTTTTTCAACGCTGTCGAAAGGGATCTGCACCTCGGCTCTGAGTATTTTATTCTTTCTTCCGCTGAAATTATCAGAAACGGCACTGAAAAAAGCGAGATTTGTAGGCTCTTTGATCTCCTCAATGTCAGGTTCTACCTCGGGATTGAAGTATAGGATCTTTTTTGTCTTGTTGTCGGCATTTTTCTGCGCTTTTACCGAAATAAAACCGACCAGTAAAAAAGTTCCAACAGCTGTAAAAAATATAAATTTTCTCATTGTGTAATTCGTATGCAAAATTACTGCCTTTTCACCGGATGACATACAATTTATTAAGAAATTTTTAACATTTTTTTCTATCAAAATCAATAAATGAAATCGATAATGTTTGCAGAATCAAAAAATAGTCGTAATTTTGCACCCGTTACATAATAATCATTAAACAATATTGGAATGTACTTAACAACAGAAAAAAAAGCAGAAATTTTCGCAAAACATGGAAAATCTGCACAGGACACAGGAAGTGCTGAAGGACAAGTAGCTCTTTTCACTTTCAGAATCAACCACTTATCTCAGCATTTAAAGGCTAACCGTCATGATTTCAACACAGAGAGATCTCTAGTGAAATTGGTAGGTAAGAGAAAAAGCTTATTGGATTATCTTAAGAAAAAAGATATTACAAGATACAGAGCTATCATCGCTGAACTAGGTTTAAGAAAATAATCTACAGAGATTTTCAAATAAAAGCAACTTCGAAAGAGGTTGCTTTTTTTGTTCCTATTGTTTTTCTTTTCCAATTTTCCCCAAATGTGTATTCTGAAAACTGTCCGGATATTTTAATCCATAACCTAGTATCCTGTCAAATGCCGAATGTACAAAAAGTATTGCTCCCGCCATCTGGAGATAGGAAAGAGAAAGGGCAGTTCCGGCAAGGTATATGATGACAGCCAAACCAAGATGATGAAATAAGTTATAGAAAAATGCTCCTGTTTTATTATTGAAAACATACCCTAGCATGGAAATGTCCGGAGCCAGGAATAGCCCGGCAAACCACCACCAGGAAAGCCCTGTCTGGCTAAAAGCAAATATACCCAGTAATAAAAAAGCAAAATATTCCAGCTGTAATTGAATTTTCATAACAAAAAGTATTGATTATGTGATAGGTGTCTGACTCAATGTAAAAGTTACAGTTTAAATTGGATTTAAAAACAAAAGTGAGACGTTTTTAAACATCCCACTTTAAATTATTAATTAAATTCTGTGTAAAAATATTTCCTAGTGTCCGGATTTTGCTTCAGCGCTTTCCACATGCCCTAAATACTTACTGCAATACGCTCCAAAGATAAGAATCACAAGATAACAGAATACAGGAATAATAAAAGAATGCTGTACTCCCAGCTGATCGGCAAGGTAACCCTGGAAAATAGGTACAATAGCACCACCCAATATGGCCATTACCACCAAAGAAGATCCCTGGCTGGTATATTTACCCAAACCTGAAATAGCAAGAGTATAAATATTGGAAAACATAATTGAATTAAAGATTCCGATTCCTAAAATGCTGTACATCGCCAGCTCACCGTGATTCACCATTGCAGAAATAAGAAGAACGACATTGATGGCTGCAAAAATAGATAATGTTCTTGCCGGAGCAGCTTTACCAATAAAGAAAGCTACAAAATTAAGTGCAATAAATACAAGGAAAAAGCTAATCTGGGCAAAGCTTAGGTCTACAATACTGAAAATAACCAGGAAAACAGCAGCAGCTGCACCCAACATATAGACTGCTTTTTTACTCTGACTCAATGACTGGTTTAAAGAAATTGCCCCGAGAAAACGTCCGATCATCGCTCCGCCCCAATAAAGAGAAAGATAATTTTTGCTGATGATCTCATTAAGGCCCATGATCTGAGGCTGTTCAAGAAAGCTGATGATAAAGCTTCCCACCGCTACTTCTCCGCCTACATAGCAGAACATGGCAAAAACACCAAATTTCAGATGACTGAACTGAAGAGCTCCCCATCCTTTTACGATTTCTTCTTCCTGGGTCTGGAAAGAAGGCAGCCTTACCCTCGAAATTAATAACGCAACCAATAACAGGATACCTGCAAAAATCAGGTAAGGAATTCTGGTAGCGACTGCACTGAACGATCCGTCCGGAGCTGAGAAGAATTCAAAGATGAGATGGCCCCCAAGTACCGGCGCGATCGTTGTTCCGAAAGCATTGAAAGCCTGGGTCATATTCAGTCGGCTGGAAGCAGATTCTTCGCTGCCGAGTAATGAAACATAGGCATTGGCCGTAATCTGAAGTACTGTAAAGCCTAGTCCCAGGATAAACAAAGCTCCCAGGAATAGTGGATAATAAGAAAAAGTTGCTGCCGGATAAAATAAGACACACCCAAAGGCAGCCAGAAAAATACCGAACATGATCCCTTTCTTGTAGCCTGCTTTATTGATAGGATCTCCTTTTGAAATCGAGATCAGAAAATAGATCAGGGAACCGATAAAATAAGCCCCGAAAAAACAGAACTGTACCAGCATCGATTCGAAAAAGGTGAGTTTGAAAAGCTGTTTCAGATAAGGGATCAGAATATCATTCATACAGGTAATGAATCCCCACATAAAAAAGAGCAGGGTGATTGTGATTAAAGGAACTGTGTAATTCCTGCTCTGTGTTTTTACTTCTTTATTGATCATAAACATTTATTTATTTGAAAAAGAACGATTAAGCTCTTTTCAGTTGTTTCGTCTGCTGCATACATATTTTGAGAAGCTTGGCAAATATAAGGCAGTGATCTATTTGTCTGCAACATTTCAGATGACTTTTCTTTAGGCGAAACGTATCTGAATGTTGTAGAAATATTATTTACACTTTTTGAGACAATAATACGAAAACAACAGGATTTAATAATCAATTTTCTTTTAAAAAAACTTTTTTTATCATTCTGAATAATGAATAGGTTAAATATCCCGACAGTAATTTTTACATCTTTGACAAAAAAAGAGGGTAAATCTTACGATTATGAGTTGTATTTCTGAGACTGAAAATTTAATATCTCATTATTATATGGTATATTTGCACACGAAAATTTAGACGAAATATCAATAATTAAAGCACTCAATACGGAGTGCAACACAAAACAATTTATGAGTATACCTCAAGCAATTACAGAAACGATTATTCTTGCAGACGGCAGAGAAATCACAATTGAAACAGGAAAATTAGCAAAACAGGCTGATGGTTCTGTAGTCGTAAAAATGGGCGGAACAATGCTTTTAGCAACTGTTGTAGCCAGTAAAGAAGCAAAAGACGGAGTAGATTTTCTACCCTTAACTGTAGATTACAGAGAAAAATTTTACGCAGGAGGAAAAATTCCTGGAAACTTTTTTAGAAGAGAAGCTAGACCGTCCGATCAGGAGATCCTGACAATGCGTTTGGTAGACAGAGTTCTTAGACCATTATTCCCTGAAGATTTCCATGCTGAAGTTCAGGTAATGATTTCATTAATTTCTTATGACGGACAGTCAATTCCTGACGATTTAGCAGGTCTTGCAGCATCTGCAGCAATTGCTATTACAGATATCCCTTTCAACGGGCCGATGTCTGAAGTAAGAGTCGTAAGAATCAACGGTGAGCTTTCTATCAACCCTAAATTTGAAGATCTTAAAATTGCTGACCTTGACATCATGGTGGGAGCAACTAAAGATTCTATCGTAATGGTAGAAGGGGAGATGAAAGAAATCTCTGAGCAGGAAATGCTTGAAGCTATCCAATTCGCTCATGTAGAAATCAAAAAACAGGTTGAAGCTCAGGAAAGATTAGCTGAAAAGGTAGGTAAATCATTCCCAAAAAGAGAATACAGCCACGAAAATCACGATGAAGCTATCCGTGAGAAAGTGTGGAAAGAAACATATGATAAAGTATATGAAGTAGCGAAAACTCCTTCAGGAAAAGAAGAAAGAGGTGAAAAATTCAAAGCTGTTCTGGATGAATTTTTAGCTCAATATGTTGATAATGCTGAAGAATTAGAAAGAGTAACCCCTTTCGCTAAAGTATATTACCACGATGTGGAAAAAGAAGCGATGCGTCAGATGATTTTGAATGATAAAATCCGTCTTGATGGTCGTGATCCTGAAACCATTCGTCCAATCTGGAGCGAAATTGATTATTTACCGGGAGCTCACGGTTCTGCAATCTTCACAAGAGGTGAAACTCAGTCTTTAACAGCGGTAACGCTAGGTTCAGTGAAAGATGCGAACATGGTAGACAGTGTGATGGTAAACTATGACGAAAGATTTTTCTTACATTATAACTTCCCGCCGTTCTCAACAGGTGAAGCAAGACCTTTAAGAGGAACTTCAAGAAGAGAAGTAGGACATGGAAACCTGGCTCAGAGAGCTTTGGCAAACATGATTCCTGAAGAAAATCCTTACACGATCCGTATCGTTTCTGATATTTTAGAATCAAACGGTTCATCTTCTATGGCCACTGTTTGTGCCGGAACTTTAGCATTGATGGATGCTGGTATTCAGATTGCAAAACCTGTTTCTGGTATTGCAATGGGATTGGTAACAGACGTTAAAACCGGAAAATTCACTGTTCTTTCTGATATCTTAGGAGATGAAGATCACCTGGGAGACATGGACTTTAAAGTAACGGGAACTGCAGACGGTATCACTGCTTGTCAGATGGATATCAAAATCCAGGGGCTTTCTATGGATATCATGGAAAAAGCTCTTCTACAGGCAAGAAACGGAAGACTTCATATCTTAGATAAATTAAATGAAACTATTTCTGCTCCAAGAGAAGATGTGAAACCACACGCTCCGAAAATGGTAATGCTTGAGATCTCTAAAGATTTCATTGGTGCTGTGATAGGACCTGGTGGAAAAATCATTCAGCAACTTCAAAAAGATACAGATACTGTTATTGCTATTGAAGAAGTAGGAGAAATCGGAAGAATTGAGATTTCTGGTGTAAGCAGAGAGAAAATCAATGCAGCGATCGCCAGAATCAACGAGATTACATTTGTTCCTGTAGTAGGTGAAGTGTACCAAGGAAAAGTGGTGAAAGTAATGGATTTCGGAGCTTTCGTAGCGATTGCAAAAGGGACTGAAGGACTTCTTCACATTTCTGAAATTGAGTGGGCTCGTTTAGATAAAGTACCTTATAACGAAGGTGATGAAGTAGAAGTGAAGTTCATGGGTTACGATGACCGTAAGAAAATGAAACTTTCAAGAAAAGTTCTTTTGCCAAGACCTGCAAAACCTGAATCTAAACCAAGACCAGAAGGCCAGGACAGACCACAAGGTGACAGAAGACCGGAAGGCCAGGGTAGACCAGACAGACCGGCAAGAAGAGAAGAGAATACAAGACCGGAAGAGGAAAGACCTGCCGGAGATCAAAACCCTTCTACTGAAGCTTAAGATTAATCTTTAGATATAAATAAAATCCCTCATTTTTGAGGGATTTTTTTGTTATCATAAAAAGTAGTAATGATAAGATATCTTTAGCAGTTATAATTTCATCAGGCTCCGATTCTCTGCTTCAGATCATCCGCACCGCCCGTTTTTCTTGGCTGTCCGTTTTTAGATGAGCCAAAATTATAAGTATAGGAAATTGTTGCCACACGCGAATCTCTTTTTACCACAAAGTTTTCTACATAATTAGTAAAGGTGGTCTGTGCTTTCGGATTGCTTGTAAAGAACATATCATTGAAGGAAAATTTCAATACGCTGTTATTTTTGAATTTCTTCTGAGCCCCGATGTTCACATACCAGTTCGGCTTTACATCCATATAAGCATAAACTTCTCTTGCCCTGTAATTTCCGGTAAGCTCAGCGGTGAAACCATTCCCAAGTTTAAATGAATTGATACTGTTGAGATTGAAAGTAAAATTTCCTTTGTTATTGATCTGCGTTCCCGAAACATTTCCGGTATAAGATCCGTAGTAGAAATTGGCGCTGTTATTCATATCCCACCATTTGGTCACTTTCACAGGTGCAATTAAATAAAGCCCGAAATAGGACGCTGAACTTAAATTTTCATTGGTCTGGACGGTAATATTTTCTCCGTTTTCAAATACAGGTTTGATGACATCCGTAATGTTGTTATCTGTTTTACTATAGCTTAATGTAGCAAAATACTTACTGTTCAGGCTGTAAGTCAGCTCATAGTTCATCGTGGTTTGCGGATTCAGTTCCGGGTTTCCGGCTTTGTAAGTAGTAGGATCAAGATAGAATTTAAAAGGATTTAACTGATTATAGCTGGGCCTTGTAATCCTACGGCTGAAATTGATTTCCAGGTTACTTTTATCACTTACATCATAGGAAAAAACGGCACTTGGAAACAGCTGAGTATAATTCTTTTTGTTTACCTGATTGGTCGTAAGCTGAGTTCCTGTTACGTTGGTATTTTCAACTCTCAAGCCGAATGTGGCACTGTATTTTTCCCATTTTTTGGAAACATTTCCATACGCAGCATTAATATTTTCTTCGTAGATAAAATGATTCGTCTTGTTGATATCCAGTTCCGGAACTCCCGAGCTTGCATTGAAGAATTTCAGGTCATTATCGGCTTTTACGAAGCTTGTTTTGATACCGGTTTCCAATTTCCAGCTCTTTTTCAGGTTTTTAGTCAGGTCAGATTTTAAAGAATAGATATTCAGATTCCCATCAATATCGCCTTGCAGAATGTCAAGATTATCCAGGCTTCCGGATTTTGCGTACCTTCTCGTTTCAAAATTCTGCAGGGAAGTATTTGAATAATTGATAAAGTCAAAATCTGTGGTGATCTCTGAGCCCAATGAATCAATAGTGTATTTATGGTTCAGGTTGAACGAAATATTTTTCCAGTGGTCATGAGAGCGGTTCTGTGTCGTGAAGCTTCCGTTAGGCAGATGGTCATTGCCCAGTATTAAACTTGAATTGTCCCCTTTCGGATCAAATCTATTGCTCACAAAACCTACAGAGAATCCCAGGACATTTTTATCATTCATATAATAATCCATTCCTGTCTTGGCGATGTGGTTCCTGAAGTTGAATTTCAAAAAATTATCCTGAATATAGGCCTTATCAAAAGTGCTGTTGGTATAAAAATTCCTGTCCAGCACCAGGTGGTTGTAAAATTCCCTGTAGGCAAAGCTGTAATTGGCAAAAATATTTACCTTTTTATTCCGGTGGTTAATGCTGAAGCTGTTGTTGTTTTTGATGAACTTTCCAGTTCCCAGAGCGGTTGAAATGCTTCCGTTTGTCCCTTTTCGCTGGTCTTTCTTCAATTTGATATTGATGATGGAAGTTCCCGCCGCATCATACTTTGAAGAAGGATTGGTAATGAATTCTATCTTCTCTACCGTTGATGATGGAATTCCACGCAGATAAGCCGCCAGATCCGCCCCTGTCATCGGTGTATTTTTACCGTCAATCTGTACCAGAAGATTTCCCTTTCCTCTGAGGCTGATGTTGTCATTGCTGTCCACATTCACTCCCGGAGCTTTTTCCAGGACCTCAAAAGCAGAATTGCCGGTGCTGGCGATACTGTTTTCAACGTTAAGGATCATTTTTCCGTCCTGACGTTCGATATAAGGCTTTGTTTTGGTGATCGTCACCCCTTCGATGGATTTTATATTCAGATCAATAGGAGCGAGTGTCTTATTTTCCGCTATCTGGATATTATCAGACTGATAGATCTCACTGCCGTTCTTGTTGATCTTTAACCGGTAATTTCCTGTTTTAAGATCATTAAAGCTGAATTTTCCGCCTGGATCTGCAATTTCTGTTTTAACCAATGCATTTCCGGAATCAAAAAGGTTGATTTCCATTTGCTCGGTTTTCTCTCCGTTGATATTTCCCGATAATGAAAAATTTTGCACAGTCTGTGCTGAAAGCAGGTTGCTGAAGAAAGTCAGCATCCATGCCAATAGAAGTAAAAATAGTCTGGCCATTGTGTTTATTTTTTAGGATTGATACAGTTTTCTGATATTTTGAGCAGGGCTTTATTCATGATTTCCAGCTCTTCTTTAGTCACGTTGTTTAAGGCTTTTTTTCTGTTGTCTTCTACAATTTTTTGTACATCTCTGATGATCTTTATTCCGGATTCTGTTACCTCAAGATTTGTTTTCCTGCGGTCTTCAGTATGGATATGGCGAATCACATATTCCGACTTTACCATAAGATCAATAATTCTTGTCACCGAGGCATTATCCTTAAAGACCAGATCCCCGATTTCGTTCTGTGTAATGCCCGGATTTTCCAGAACTGCTTTGATGATCAGCCATTGGTCAATGGTAATTGTAAATCCATTAGACTTAAGCTGGCGCTGTGCATAGTTTCTGTATGATCTGATCGCTTTATCTATATTGTAGAAGATGATTGAATTTAATTTTTCCATGTTTTCATTATTTAAATAAATGACTAATCAATTATTGATATATCAATTAATTTGTTATGAAACTTTTTATTTTGTTACAGAGCTTTAAAAATATTTTTCAAAAGGCAAAAAAAGGCTGTAACTAGTTTCTAGAAATTGAATAGGGTTTGCCGCCATAACGGTGAATTGGAAACGATAAATTACGACAATAAAAAGGGCAGAAAGACTCAATATTTATGAGTTTAATGGCGATTGGAAATGAAAAAAAATGCTTTGCTTAAGGTGTTTTTTTGTCTAAATTTAAACTATAAAATTATTTTTATGGCTTACAGTATTGAACTTGCAGACAGAGTTCGTGAACGACTTTCAGAGTTCCCGGATCTTAAGATCAGGGAGAAGAAAATGTTCAGCGGATTATCATTTTTGGTGAATGGTAAAATGTGCATTAATGTAAGCCATGATAATCTGATGTGCCGTTATCATCCTGATCTGGAAGAGGAAGTTTCGGAAAGAACCGGCTTTCTTCCGATGATCATGAAAGGAAAGCAGCTTAAAGGATATTGTTACGTGGAACCTGCAGGTTTTCAAAAGCCTGATGATTTTGAATACTGGATTAAAATATGTCTGGATTATAATTCTACAGCCAAAGCTTCAAAGAAAAAATAATCTTAATATTCCTGACATTTTAAAATTCATTCATTAAGATAAAGTTTAGTTGTTAAGAATATTAAGATTTACCCGTATAAGTTTTCGCGTATCTCTATTAAGATTTTCTCCGTCTTTTTTACATCCGGATACTCGGGGAGGATAGAAGCTGCATGATAGCGTTCTATAGACTTTATAAGATCTTCTGCTTTTTGCATGACCGCTTCATAGGACCAGTTTCCGGCTTTGATATCAAGTAATTCCTCTCTGTTGTCTACGCGGATAAGTAACGAGTTTGTTTTGAATATATGCTCGCAGGACTGTAATAATCGGATGGTGTGCATCATATTCTTACTGTCATAATTCTGTCCGTGTTCCTGATTAACGTTATAACGGTCTTCATTGCGTTCAGAAACCCATTTCCAGTATTCCTTATAATCTTTGCAGTACGTGGAGTAGGCGTCCAGATTACAGAAGAGATAGGCTCTTGGTTTTTCGTCTTTCGGAACGGATGATACAGAAACCTGGTTGGCTTCTTCATGCCGGATAATCCCTTTATACCCTGAAGTTTCTGATTCATCATAAAACAGGGCAAACATGCCTTTTGTATGATCAATACTTACCAATCCACATTTTTCCTGTACTTTTCCGTGATCTGAAAGCCATCTTTTCAATGAAACAGAAGCATGATTCTGAAGAATATAGCAGAAATCAAGAACCGATTTTCTTTCCTTTTCTACAGGGTTAAGTATTTTTTTATTCAGTCCTTTTGCCTTTTTGATCTGTGAAATGGCATACCCTGCAAAGGTGTCTTTACATAATTTGGACAAAAAATATTCCGGACGGAGAAGATCCATCAGCGGGTGCTTTTGCAGAATACAGTCTTCCGGACTTGCCAGCACTTCCAGAATATTGGGGTTGTTTTTCTGTAATAGCTCTACAAACCTCCTGATCTCATAATAAGTAATATCATTCGTCTCATTAGAAATCTGCGGAATATAATTCAGTCCGTAAAATTCTTCTTTCGGCAGATAATATACTCCCCGGATATCTGTATCCGAATTTTCTGTGGCGAGTCCGAAAGAGCGGCTTCCGGAGATGACTTCCAGGAGGATGAGGTTTTTGTTTTTTAGAAATTCAATAGTCATGATTTGTTTTTTTTCTTTGGATACATGAAGTTTCTTCCTTTTCTTTAAAGTTAAATATTGTATTAGTTTCTAGGCCTTTAATATCTCCCTAAAAACCCTTTCCATCTCATTTTTATCAGATTTTCCTCCTATCAGATTTTTAGATCTTTCCTCATTCTCCTTAACCGTCTTCTCCAAAAATCCAAAAAGCTCCCAGTCATTCGGGTGGTAATAGGATTCTCCCTTCGTAGCCTTTAAAGCAACAAGATCTTCTATTTTGGTTCTCGTATAATCATCGACCAAAACTAACAATTCGCTGAATAAAACCGGAGGAACTGTTCCTTTTTCTATGATCCATTTTCCTGTCAGTGCTGTTCTTAAGCAGTAGAAATAGCTTTTCAATTTTACTTCATCACTTCTGCAGGCTTCCAGGTACTTTTTGCTCATGCTCAGATAATGATAAGAAACTGCTATTGGAGAAAAACAGGCATCAGCCAGAGGCCTGAACAGTTCCACAAACTTGTCGTCCTTTTTGTAAACGATAGGAGAATAAAACCAGCTTAGTAAAGCTGCATTCGACTTCAATAACAAATGAAACGTTTTCCGAAGATCCCATCCCGAACCGTCCAGATCATCCTCAGTCATGAATTCTATGGTTTCGTCTTTATCCCAGGGAGAAAGATACCAGTCTTTTTCATGGCGGTAGATAAAACGTATGTCATAGTCGCTGTCCGGAGATGCAAACCCCCAAGCTCTGCTTCCGGATTCTACAGCTAAAAGGACTTCTACATTACGCGTTTCCTCTATTTCTTTTATTTTTTCCAGTATTTTTGGTGTCATTATGTTCAATTTTAAGGCAAAGTAAAAGCTATAGTGCGCAGTGTTTTTGCGTAGATTTTTCGTTGGAAGCTTTATTTTGAAGCTGTTGAACAAAAAAAGAGACTGTACATATTAATGACAGTCTCTTTTCAATAAAATTAAATTCTAACTACTTCTACGTTTAAGCAGTAATCTGCTTAGGTCCTTTTCCTTTATCTTCTTTTTTATCTAATTTCTCAGATATCTTTTTTACGACATATTCTATCACAATGGGTGCTAATATTGCAATTAATGCTTTAAATATTCTTGATTTCATAGTAAGATTTTTTAATGTATAAATTAATACAATTTCTAAGCCATTTTGAAAATGTTTGGATTGATCAGTATTGTAGAGGATATGGAGTGATTATTTACCACCCCATCAAATCTTGAATTTGCCACCTCTCCAAGGAGGGAAATTCTGATCCGACGAATTTTTAGTCGTCATACAATTTTATACAGGCTTTCATAAAACTTATCACTTAAATAAAATTTTGCACTTTTTATGGTTAAAGATCAGTTTTCATCCGGAACAATTAAATTTTCATAGTTTTTTAATCCTGCTTTAAACTTATCCTGCAGCTTCAGTCTCAGTTTTTTAGGTTTATGGACAATCAGACATTCTCCAAAACCCAGCAGGAGCCTTTCAAGCTCAAAATTAATTTGTACACAGATCTTAAATAATGTGCCATCTTCCGTTTCGTTTATAATTTCCTGACTTCTATGAAGCGGTTTGGTTTTTACATAAGGCGCATTTGAGGAATCTACAAAGAAAATAACATTTTTGGGAGCCATCGTTTCAGAAACAGTAACCCCCACAATATCTTTAAAATATTCATCACCATCCAGATTTTTATCTATATACTCAGTATTTTCCTCCACATCAATCTTTTCCATTCTGTCCAGGGCTAAATTGTACATTTTACCTTTATATTGACAGATCAGGAACCATCTGTTGTTAAATTCCTTCAGAAGCTGCGGGTGCACCACATAATTGCTGGATTCCCTGGCAGTAAAGCTGCGGTAGAGAATATTCAGTACCTTTTTGTTGGATATGCCTTCATAAAGAATGTCAATATGTTCAAGCCCTTTCAGCTGTTCATTTTTATCCAGATGAATGATGGATTTCTGCCCGGTAGAATGGATGGAATCCTCCAGCTTCTGAATGACTCCGTTCATCTCCTTGAACATAGAGAAATCCTTGAACTGTTTCAGGATCTGAACCGCATTATTCATAGCTTTCAGATCACTTTCATTCACAGAAATGTTGTGGATGCTGTATTCAGGATCGTTGTAGCGGTAGTATTTTCTGTCGTATACTTCAATAGGTGCTTCATACCCGAATTTTTCACTTCGCATATTCTGCAGATCCAGCTGGACGGTACGTCTGCTTACATAAGATTCCTTTCCTTCAAACTCGAACAGGGCATCAGAACATGCATCAATAAGGTCTTCCAGGGTATACTTGCGGTACTTGTTCTTAAGGCACTTATCTAATGTTTTGTAACGGATCAGGGCATTTTTATTGGATGACATTTTTTGTGATTTTTTGTTGAAAAAAGGGAAATGTGAATCGTGAAATGTTAATGGTGAATTTTGCTTCGCAAGTCAATTTTTTAATAATAATTTCCAGAATTAACTATTCACTTGCGAAGCAAAATTCACCATTGACCTATATAAACAAAGCCGTTTCACTTATTGGTAGGCAATATAGGGTATAAATTAGTCTTACTTTGCTAAATGAAATGCCCTTGTTTTCCTTATTAACATGCCAAATAATCTACTTTGTCTGCCTTCGATATAGTGTTTTCGGGTATTTTCTTATCGCGAACTAAGGTTATTTAAATTATTTCCCTTTTAATGCTTCTTCTTCAAACGAAATCCCTTCCCATCCGTATTCCATAAAGTTTCTGATGTTCTGGTGATCTGTTCCTTCCGGATTTTTTAAGACATCTTCCCTGTAAAATTCACCAAAAAGAGGAAGTGTCTGCTCTTTTGACAATCCCTGAAGTTTTGCAAAACTGAAAACTTTACACGAACCGTTATTCTGACCGGCTTCATTGACGGTATTTCCGTTTTTAAAAGAAGTCGGTGTAAAATCGTAATTTTCATCAATATAAGCAATAACCTCTTTGAATTGAATGGTTTCAGGGTTGTTTTTTAATTGTTCCGGTAACATATTTTTTTAATTTTAAATCGTTGGCTTGCAAATAGCAATTAAGCTTTCTCCACATTTTTACAAAAATAATTAAAATATTTTTATCTGCGCAGAAATATTGCGCACTTGTGTTATTACTTTGCACTATCAAAATGAAAAGACAAATGGAATTTAACGGAAATCACTTAATTGAATTAGGATATAGACCAGCCAAATGGTTTAAAGATGCCATTACACATATCAACGAAAACAATCTGGATGAAGTCCAGATCAGAGAATATCTGGATCAGTTCAAACAGCCGGATATTATTCCGCTCCATGATATAGCGAAAGATTTTATCATCAATATCAGAGCGGAGCATGAAAGTGAAGCTGATAACGTAGAAAAGGTAATCAATACAATGAAAGTACTGATGAAGACACCTACACTGACTGCCGGTGCATTGATGCCGGATGCCTGTCCTACAGGGCCGGAAGGACTGATTCCGGTAGGAGGAGTGGTGGTTGCTAAAAACGCAATTCATCCCGGATTTCATAGCGCAGATATCTGCTGTTCTGTAATGCTGACTGATTTTGGAGATGCTGATCCTAAAGAAGTACTGGATGCAGCCCATTCAGTGACGCATTTCGGATACGGAGGAAGACCGAGAGGTGAGCAGATGCCAATGTCTCAGGAGCTGATGGATGCATTCAGGGAAAACTACTTCTTAAATGATGAAAAGCTGATCAGCATCGCCCGCTCTCATATGGGAACTCAGGGAGACGGAAACCATTTCCTGTTTGTCGGAAAATCCAAAAATACAGGAAATACCATGCTGGTTACCCATCACGGATCAAGAGCTCCGGGCGCTGCTCTTTATGATAAAGGAATGAAGGTGGCCAACCGTTTCAGGCAGGATATTTCTCCTGAAACACTGAGAGAAAATGCATGGATTCCTTTCGATACAGAAGAAGGGCAGGCCTATTGGGAAGCTCTACAGTTGATCAGAACATGGACGAAGGAAAATCATACGAATATTCATGATGCAGTTTTAAACAAACTGGGTACTGAAAAACAAGATAGATACTGGAACGAACATAATTTCGTTTTCAGAGACGGTGATCTGTTTTATCATGCCAAAGGAGCTACTCCGCTGGATGATAAATTTATGCCGGATATCACAGGGCCAAGACTGATTCCGCTGAATATGTCAGAGCCCGTTTTGATTGTTCAGGGAAAAACTAACGAGAGAAATCTGGGTTTTGCCCCTCACGGAGCCGGAAGAAATTTCAGCAGAACACAGCATAAAAGATCATTGGCCCATAAAACGGTTGAAGAAATCTTCGATGAGGAAACTCAAGGATTAGATATCCGTTTTTTCTCCAATGAAATTGATATTTCTGAACTGCCAAGCGCTTATAAAAGTGCTAAAAACGTAAGAGCACAGATTGAAGAATACGGGCTTTGCGAAGTCCTGGATGAGGTGATGCCTTACGGATGTATCATGGCAGGTGATGTAGGAAAAAATGCGCCGTGGAAGAAAAAGAAAAAGTATAGAAAAGCATAATTCGGTAAAAACGGACGATGTCATATTGAAATATCTAAACCTCACAGGCTTCAAAACCTATGAGGTTTATTTTATAATATGAATTGACAGCCTTTTTGATTCTTAAATCAAATAAAATCATAAACTCCGTTTTTCCAGCCCAATACTTTGGAAGAATCTGCCTTGAGCCAGTTTTTCAGAATCGTTGCATAGACTTTTCTGAAATCTTCCGTATAGATTAAATCACCTTCGTTCAGCTTTTGCAGATCAGGAAGTGCATTCAGAAGTCCTTTCTTTTTAAGGCCTCCGCTGATAAAAAACATTTGGTTGGCTGTTCCGTGATCCGTTCCATTGCTGGCATTTTGAGCCACCCGTCGCCCAAATTCTGAAAACGTCATTAACAGCACATTTTCAAAAATTCTATTGCTTTTAAGATCGGTTACAAAAGATTTTACCGCTTCATTAATGTCGCTGAAGAGCTTTTTCTGCCTGTCATTCTGATTGACGTGCGTATCAAAGCTTCCTACCGAAAGATAATAAACCTGTGTATTGATGTCAGATTTGATCAGGGAAGCCACTGTTTTAAAATCCTTCCCAAGTTGTGAATTCGGATAGGTCTGATCTGTTTTTTTTGACTTACTTTTCTCAAAAATATAATCTGCATTATTAATAGTGGAGCCAAGCGTCTGGTATAGATAGGAAACCGTTTCGTCATCGTGATGATGATCATACAAAGACTTGAAATACTTCTCCTGACTGGTCTGATAAAGTCTTTTGGGATCTTTAAAGGCAAACGCCTTATTATTTTCTCCTTTCAGTGCCAGGCTCAGCATATCATCAACTTCCAGGGCCTGTGTGGGATGTTCGCAACGATAGCATTCTTCATCCAGAAAACGACCCAGCCATCCTGTTTCCAGGAATTCGTCGCTGCGGCTGGCAGAATGCCAGATATCCATACTTCTGAAATGTGATTTATCAGGATCCGGATATCCTACATTATTCATCACCGAAAGCTCACCGTTATCGAAAAGTTCCTTAAAATAGGAAAGTGCCGGATTGATTCCCGTTTCATCATTAAGCGGTAAGGAATCTTTGATGGCAATACTGTTTCTTTCTTTAAAATAAATATCGTTTTTTGTAGGAATGATCGTATTCAGTCCATCATTTCCGCCTGTAAACTGCAGCACGACAAGAATCTTCTGAGTAGGCTCCAAGGCTTCATCCAATGTCATTGCTTTCAGAAAATTGGGCATCATAAGCGATGCGGTAGCTAATGAACTTATTTTGAGGAATTCTCTTCTCTTGATTAACATAATTTTGTTTTTAGGTTAAAGGTTGCAGGACAGGCTACATTTTATTTATGGCATTTTTATTAATATGCTGTTCTGACAATGAAATCAAAGGCTGTAAGGCTAAACAGCAACAAATATTACTGCTACCTGCAACCTAGAATCTACTGCCTAACTTAACTGGTATTCCGGGGTAGACATCAGATTGATGATATTCATTTTTATACTTTTATCAGAAAAGTTTTTCACAGAATCCATATCCAGTGTTTTGGTATTCTGGATCAGATAATCTTCACATTTTTTATCAGCAAATACTTTTTCCAGTCTGTTCCAGTCTATGGTAATGTTGGGGTTCTTAAATGATTTGTTTAGAGCGGTTTCACGGGATTTCATGCCCATGTCGATATCGTCATCCTGGCGCGGACTGTATTCCAAAGGGCGAAGTCCGGACCATATCTGTGGAATCTGCAATCTCAACATCAGGGTAGAGCTGTCTATCCATGATCTTCCGCTGGGCCATCCGGCTACGTTGGGTGGGTAAAGCAGCATTTGTCCCAGTAATTTCTGATAAACGATGAGGTTTTCCGGATTCTGAATATTCATGGGAAGTATTCGCATCATTCCGGCCATTAATTCGATGGGAGACTTTATCCTGTTCCCGATATTCTTTTCAGCATAAAACCACGAGCTTGAAAAAATTTCGATCATAAGCTTTTTGGTATCATACCCGGAATTGTAAAAGCCAGTGCTTAATTGGTCCACAATATGGCTGTCTACATTTTCATTAACGAAGAACTTATATATTTTTGTGGTAATAAACCTGGCTGTGGCTTTCTGTTCGAGGATAATATCTAAAATGTCAGTTCCTGTGAAATTTCCGGTTTTCCCTAAAAATATTTTAGAACCTTCATCATGCAGATTCTTTCTCTCCTTAAAGTAGCCTTCTTTATCATAACCCCATCCTGTAAATGCTCTTGCACCTTCTCTGATGTCTTTTTCAGTATAATTTCCCCTTCCCATGGTAAATAATTCCATCACCTCGCGGGCAAAGTTTTCATTCGGATGCCCTTTTTTATTTTGCTGATTGTTGAGAAAACTCAGCATTGCCGGCGACTGGCTCACTTCGAAGAGAAGATCTTTAAAGTTGCCCAGAGCATTTTTCCTGATCGTATTGAGGAGCTGTTTATTAAATTTTGAATTATTGATTCTTGTTGCAAAATGTCCGTGCCAGAAAAATGCCATCTTTTCTCTCAGCTGATCCTTGCTATTCACCATTCTGTCCAGGAAGTTCAGGTTCAGTTCATTATTTTGCTGCCTGGTGATGCGTTGCATTTCTTTCCTTTGTTCTGCAGGGGTTTTGCTGGCCATCATATCTTCCTGAATAAAAGTGTCGGGGGTATCGTAGCTAATTTCTGTAAAACTCTCTTCTTTAAGTAAATCATTAGCCAATATCTTTATGCTTTTGTTTTTCAGGTCAGAGATCTGGTTGATTCCGGCCCCGAAACCGGCACGCCAGAGAAGATGTTTATTGTGTAATAATGAATCAGCCATGTTGAGGGAATTTAATTTTTTGATGGAATAGAACGAAAAAGGTTAAAATAATAACGTTTAACAATTCTTAATATTATTTTTTTAAAGATTAATTTAAACAATCATTTGAATTTTATTATAATTTAACATATTGAAAATCATTGAATTGTGGCTGTATTGAGTGTTAAAACCCCTAAAAAAGACTCCCTTGGCACGATTTTTACAGCTTATTGGAATAGTAAAATTAAAAATTAGAGTTATGAAAATGTTAAAACAAGCAATAGTACTGGCTGGAATCTTAACAGCAGGTATCGCAAGCGCACAGAACTCACAGATGAATAATATGATTAAAGTAGGTGCGAATGTTGGTTTAGCAGTGCCTGCGGATAATCTTTCTGCAGCAGCAGGTGTAGATGTATCTTATCAGAATTTGATCACTCCTGGATTTGGATTAGGTATTGCCACAGGATATACTCATTATTTCGGAAAAAGCAATAACGGATATGATAACAATGATGTAGGGGTAGTTCCTGTAGGGGCTTTAATAAGAATCTATCCTAAACAGACCGGTTTCTATTTTGGAACAGACTTAGGATACGGTTTTCTTGTAGGAGATGATAAAGTTGCTGCCAACAGTTCTGCTGACAGACCGGACGGAGGATTCTACATCAAGCCGGAGATCGGATACCACAACAGAGACTGGAATTTCTTCGTACAGTATCAGAAAGTTTTTGTAGGAGATAAAGGAGATATTGCAGGACAGGACTATAATGTGGGGAATATCGGAGTAGGATTCGGATACAATATTCCATTAGGAAAGTAGTTAGATTTATATATAAACAATTATTAGCCAAAACCTTTTTATGAAAATGAAAAGGTTTTTTGCTTCCCTGCAAGATTTACAAAAACTATTATTATATTTGATAAAATTTGAGGTTATGATTTTGAATCCAAAATTTCCGCTTTATTTACCAGGAGTAGAGAACAGTAATAATGATAATGTCACTATCATTGGAGCAAGTCTCCGTGAAGATATAACGATCTTAGGCTATTTTGTTTCCAGTAACGGAGGTCTTGAGATAAAAATTCAGAATGAATATAGTACTAAGGACTATGCTTCATTTTCTGACATATTAAGAAAATTTATACAGGACAATCAGCTGGACAATGTGAAGCGTCTTGCCCTGGCGGTGCCAGGACCTGTAATTAATGGAAAAAGCAGTCCTGCACGATTAGGCTGGGACTTGGATATTGAAGAATATACCAGAGACTTCGGATTCGAAAAAGCAGATATGCTGAATGACCTTGAAGCATCAGCCTATGGAATGGGGCTTCTTGAGGACAGCGATCTGGATCCTATTTATACCAGCGGACATCTTGAAAAAGGAAATGTAGCCATCCTTGCTCCCGGAAACGGGCTGGGTGAGGCCGGATACTTCTTTGATGGGAAATACCTCAGACCTTTTGCAACAGAGGGAGGACACTCAGAATTCTCACCAAGAACAAATGTTGAGGTAGAATTTTACCAGTTCTTAAATAATATCTATGGTATTGTAAGCTGGGAGAATGTACTCTCTAAAACAGGCCTTTTCAATATCTACAGATTCTTGAGAGACGTAAAAAGACATCCGGAACCGGAATGGCTTGCAGAACGTCTTTCCGGAGGAAACTTTGTGGAGGAAATCTACAAAGCTGCGGTAGAAGATGATGTGCTGATCTGTAAAATTGCTTTGGATACTTTCCTGGAATTCCTTGCGAGAGAGGCCAATAACCTTGTCCTGAAGCTTAAGGCTACCGGAGGACTGTTGATCTCAGGAGATATTCCGCAGGCAATAAGAGAATATATTGACAAAGGAAAATTCTATGATAAGTTCAAAATAAGTGATAAGATGGAAGGATTACTGAAAAGCACTCCGCTGTACCTGATTAAACAGAATCACACAGCATTAAAAGGTGCCGCACTGTATACCGCTTATTATCAAAATTAATATATAAAACTCCGAAGCTTCGGAGTTTTTTTATGAAATGATATTATTCATAAAAATAATTAATTTAATTGATATACATCAATGAAATCTATCAGATAAGTGGCTACATTTGCATCATTAAACAAGTAAATAACTTATTCAAATGAAAAAAATATTCTTATTAGTGGTTTTAGCTGGTGGCCTTGCATTCGGACAGTCAAAAAAAGTAGTAGCATCTGATGTTCACTGGTGGGGATACAAAGTAGCAAAATCTGAGGCAAGCTCTCATGACGGTACTGTAAAAGTAAAATCAGGAGACATGGTCATGAAAGGAAATAATCTGGTAGGTGGAAGCTTTGTACTGGATATGACCTCTATCAATGCAACTGACCTTAAGGGAGAATATCAGCAGAAATTAAACGGGCACCTTAAGAACGGTGACTTCTTTGAAGTTGAAAAATTCCCTACTGCTTCTTTTAAAATCATCTCTGTAAAGAAAAACAGCGATAAGATTTACAATTCATTAGTGACAGGAAACCTTACCGTTAAAGGAAAAACAAACGCAATTACTTTTCCTGCCAAGATTGCTTACAGCAAAGGAGTGGTAAGTTTGGTTTCAGAAAAATTCTCTTTCGACAGACAGAAATTTGATGTTGCTTACAAGTCTACTATGCAGGATGTTTTTGTGAAAGATGACATCGAAATGCTTGTAAAGGTAACTGCTAAATAATTTAATCAAAAAAAGATTATTAAAAGTGTAGAAGTTCTACACTTTTTTTTATTTTTGTTGAATTGTAAATAAAAAAGAATGAAAAGATTACTATTGTTTGCTATGATGTGTGCGAGCATATCATTTGTTTCTGCACAGAAGAAGTTTGATAAGGTTTCAAAAGTGACTTCATCAGAGATCAGGTGGTGGGGATATAAAGTTGTAAAAACTGAAGCTTCTTCGCATTCAGGGACGGTAAAGCTGAAAAGCGGGAAATTCAATTTCGATAAAACAGTTCTTGTAGACGGAGAATTTATTATAGATATGAGAAGCATAATGGCGGGAGATGTTTCAGATGAAGATCAGATCAAGCTTACCAATGATCTGAAAAGCACCAATTTCTTTGAAGTTAAAAAATTCCCGATCGCAAAGTTTCACTTGACTAAAATCATTCCTTTAGCAAACAGTGAGTACAATTCAACGGTTTACGGTGATGTTACCATCAAAGGCGTAAGAAAAACAATCACTTTCCCTGCCAATGTATACGTAACCCAGTTTACAGTAGTCGTAGAATCTGCTAAGTTCTCTCTGAACAGAAGAGACTTTAAAGTATTCTACCAGTCTTCACTGAAAGATTATTTCATCAAGAACGAAATGGATATCCAGTTCAGAGTTTCTACGGAAAAGCTGGATAACGACAACAGAGTTCCTGTAAAGAAAAAGAAATAAATAAAATATACCTTTAAAAATTAAAATGGGCGGTTTTTATAAACTGCCCATTTTTTGTGGTATAAACAGAGTGTTAGGATAATTATTCATTAATTCAGCTTACAATCCGACTACTTATAAAAATCTTCAATACACTTAAAGGTTCGAATACAAAACTAAATTTAATCTCTTCCTTTTCCTTCATTTTTCATAAATTAGTACTATGAAAATTTATGTAGTAAGCGGTCTCGGAGCCGATTTTAAAGTATTGGAAAGACTGGAATTTCCCGAGAACTGTGAGTTAATTTTTATAGACTGGCTCATTCCTGAAAAAAACGAGCCATTTCATTCCTATGTCCAAAGAATGGCGGAAAAAGTAGATGATTCTGAACCGTTCTGCCTGCTTGGATATTCTTTTGGCGGCATTATGGTACAGGAGATCAATAAGCTGAAGCCTGCACAAAAAGTAGTCATTATGGGAAGCATTAAATCAGATAAAGAAAAATCTAAATTTATCAGGACCGGTGAGATTACAAAAATACCAAGAATACTTCCAGTCGGGATGTTTAATGACAAAGCTGCCAATGTATATTCTGTGGTAAGAAAGCTGTTTGATCCTAAAAACCCTAAAATCCTTGAATATTTTAGAGTCAGAGATCCTTATTATCTCAAATGGTCTGTAGAAAAAGTTTCCGAGTGGAAATTTGAAGAAATTCCGGAGGTTATTCAGATATTAGGAGATAAAGACATTGTTTTTCCTATTAAATATTCAAAACCGGATTATGTAATCAAAGGAGGCACCCATCTTTTTCCTGCTACAAAACACAAAGAAGTATCGAAAATATTAAAAGAAGTTTTTATTTAAATCATTTAAATTTTATTTTAGGTATAATATTTTAAGGGTTATTTGATTAAAATATATGTTTTTATAAAATTTATATTTAATTTTGATAGGGTTAAATGTAAATTATATGAAAATTGGTTTAAAATGGATCGTTTCATTCTCGATCATTACTCTTGTTGCTTTCGGAGGACTATTTTGGAGCCCGATTGTTGATTTCCCTAATACCGGAGATTTCCTCAGTGAAGATAAGATTGTAGGTGCGGATGTAGCATGGATTCTTGCAGCAGCAGGGCTTGTTCTGTTGATGACCCCCGGACTGTCGTTCTTTTACGGAGGCATGGTAGGAAAGAAAAATGTAATCTCTACCATGCTGCAGAGCTTTATTGCGCTCGGGGTTATTTCTATTTTATGGGTTGTTGTCGGGTTTTCCTTATCGTTTGGGGATTCATTAGGCTTTGAGGTCAGTGGTGTACATTACGGAATCATTGGCAATCCCTTAAGCTATCCATTTTTCAGTCGTGTGGGAGTCTTACCTCACAAAATGATGGCCTCCACCATTCCTTTTGTCCTTTTTGCCCTTTTTCAGATGAAATTTGCCGTTATTACTCCTGCACTTATTACAGGTTCTTTCGCTGAACGTGTACGTTTTATCTCCTATCTGTTGTTCATGGTGCTTTTTAGCATTTTCATCTATACACCGCTTTGTCACATGGTATGGCATCCTGACGGGCTTCTGAATAAATTTTTTGGAGTAAAAGACTTTGCTGGTGGAACCGTAGTCCATATGAGTGCCGGTTTTGCAGCCTTGGCTGGAGCTATGGTCCTTGGAAACAGGAAAAATCCGCACCATGAGCCTTCCAATATTACTTACGTTATTCTTGGAACGGGAATGCTGTGGTTCGGATGGTTTGGATTCAATGCAGGTTCTGCTCTTAGCGCAAATGCTTCTGCTGCAATGGCTTTCGGGACTACCACTATTGCTTCTGCTTCTGCTATGATGACCTGGATATTTTTTGACCGGATCAATGGGAGAAGCATTTCTGCATTGGGAGCCTGCATCGGAGCCGTAGTAGGGCTGGTGGCCATTACTCCCGGCTGTGGTTTTGTCAGCATTCCGGAAAGTCTTTTTATAGGATTTTCAGCGGCAATTGTTTCTAACCTTATGGTAAATTGGAAAGCTTTGAAAAAAATAGATGATACCCTCGATGTATTTGCCTGCCATGGAGTAGGGGGAATTATGGGAATGATCCTGACCGCCATTTTTGCGCATGGTGAAAATGCCAGCCTCCTTCATGGAGGTGTTGAAGTTTTTGCCCATCATATGGCTGCTCTGGTTCTGGTTTCAGCTTTTACATTCTTTGGCTCGCTGCTATTGTATAAAATTACAGATTCCATAATTACCCTCAGAGTTTCCGAAGAAGCAGAATCTGTTGGGCTAGATCTTTCCCAGCATGAAGAAAGTTTCAAGTGATTGCTAAAAGAAAAACAGGGCATAGGCGGTAAAGCCGAATGCCCTGATTGTAAATACTCAAAAGGATTTTTCCTCGTTTCATTCAATGGATTGAATGGCGTTGAAAATTTTATCTTTTGACTTTTCAAATATTTCACCCCCAAATTCTTCATTATCTAATGAAAAAATGGTAATATCTTTGACTCCCATGATTCCGAAAATGTGTTTCAGATAGGTTGTTTGAAAATTGATATGTCCGTTTTTTTCATTTTCTCCGTATCCTGTATCGCCCCGGGCAGATAGTATAAATGCCTTTTTGTTTTCAAGCAAACCCACATAGTCACCATCCGGGACCCCTGATCTGAATTTCCAGGTTTCATTAATCCGCATCACCTGATCTATATAAGCTTTTAACCCACTTGGAACAGCCCAGTTATACATTGGTGTTCCAATGACATACATATCGTGTTCTTTTAGCTCTTGTACCAGCTCATTGCTTAGCTGTAATGCCTTTTGGTTTTCTTCTGTCCTGTCTGACGGTTTTTTAAATGCTCCTGCAATCCAGGATTCGTCAATATTGGGAATACTGTCAATACCTGTTTCTCTGTATGTAAATACATCTGAGGGATATTTGGTTTTCCAGTTCTCAACAAAAAGTTGGGTTAGTTTTCGGCTGTAAGATCTTTCATTTCTTACACTGGCGTTAATAATCAATACTTTCATTATTATAAATTTTATAACAGCAAAATTCCTGATTATTCATTTCTGAAAAATTGATCTAGTTCAAGAGGATTTATTTTTTTTCCGGATTCTACTTATAAACTCTGCTGATACGCCTAAATAGGATGCAATTAAATATTGCGGAACTCTAGAGACAATATCAGGATAAGTATCGAGAAAATCGTAATACTTCTGTTCGGCTTTATACATATTGTTAAAAACAATTCTTTTCTCAAGAGTTCCCAGGTAGCTTTCTAAAATGATCCTGAAGTATCTTTCCAGGGAAGGAATTTCCTGCAGCATTTTTTGAAAAGACTGATGACTAATTTGTAAAAGGTTTGTTTTTTCTACGGCCTGTATATTATAAATGGAAGCTTTTTGTTTAGAAAAGCTGGAGATATCAGTTGCCCACCAATCGTCAATAGCTAAAAAAAGAATCTCTTCGTTTCCGTTTTCTGAATTGATGCAAAACGCTTTTAAAACACCCGAAACAATATAACTGTCATAGCGGCAGGTTTCTCCGTTTCTTAAAAGAAACTCACCTTTTTCCAATGTTTTTTCTGTCCAGAAATTTTTAAAAATGACAATTTCCTCCGGACTTAATCTTACATGCTGTAAAATGTTCTTAATTAATGTTTCCATTCAAAATTATTAAAAGGAGAAAACTGATATTACAGGTTAGGAAAACTAATTTACAAAAATACTTATTATAAAGGCATCTCACAATGCGTTAAGTTATAATTCTGAGATCCGGGAATGCTTTTATTGGGATTTATCGCGTATCTTTGTTTTAAGAGGAAAATGAAGAATTATCTATGGAATCAATATCGGTTTTTGAGATTATTAAAGTAGGAATAGGGCCATCCAGTTCGCATACTATGGGCCCATGGAATGCAGCTTCTGCATTTATTAGAATTATAAAAAGGGAAAGATCAATCGCAGAGGTGAAAGAAGTTTTCCTTGAATTTTTTGGCTCTTTAGCTAAAACCGGAATTGGGCACGGAACGGATATTGCCGGAATGCTTGGACTGAATGGCGAAGATTTCAAAACAATAGACACAACAAAGATCGATGAGAAAGTCGATAAGATAAAAAATACCCGGATCCTGAATCTGGGTGGCGAAAAAGAGATTCCTTTTGTATACGGATATCACCTGATACTGAATATGGAGAAGTCGCTTGATTTTCACCCCAACGGGATGATCTTTAAAGCTGTTTTCGAAGATGGAACCGAGCTTGTTCAGGATTTTTATTCTGTAGGAGGAGGTTTTATTGCCAGCCAGGAAAAAAATTCCATAGAAAAGCACTGCATCCGAACATTATATCCTTGCCATCACGGCTCGGATATTGTAAAATACTGTGAAAAATTAGGATTTAAAAGATTTTCAGATCTGATCCTGATCAATGAAGAAAGCTGGAGATCCCAGGAAGAAACCAGGCAGGAAGCACTGAATATCTGGAAGAACATTAAAGAATGTATCTACAAAGGAGTCAATAAAGAAGGCATCCTTCCCGGCGGCTTAAATGTGACCAGAAGGGCTGCGGGGATCAACAGAAAGCTTTTAGGAGATAAGATCTATAGAAATATCGACGAATGGTTTAAGCTGGTTGTTGATGCAGAAGAGAATTTCACGAATATCAATAAATGGATCGCATGTTTTGCTTTGGCGGTGAATGAAGAAAATGCGAGCTTCGGAAGAATCATTACAGCACCTACCAATGGAGCCAGTGGTGTTATTCCGGCAGTTTTAATGTATTCGCAGGCATTCACCGAATCTATCAGTGAAGATGATATCGTAAGGTTTTTACTTGTAGCCGGAGAGATTGGAACCCTGTTCAAGAAAAATGCTACGATTTCTGCAGCAATGGGCGGATGCCAGGCCGAGATCGGAGTTTCATCGGCAATGGCAGCGGCCGGACTTACAGAGATTTTAGGCGGAAGTATTGGCCAGGTGCTGATGGCGGCTGAAATAGCCATGGAACATCACCTTGGACTTACCTGCGATCCTATCAAAGGACTTGTACAGATCCCTTGCATTGAAAGAAATACAATGGGTGCCATGAAAGCGATCACAGCAGCTAATATTGCCCTTGAAAGTGATCCTGCTAAAGCAAAAGTAACACTGGATGAGGTGATACAGACTATGTGGGAAACGGCTTTATCAATGAGTGACCGTTTTAAGGAAACCTCAGAAGGCGGACTGGCTATCGCAGTGAATGTTCCTGAATGTTAAAAGAAAAACAATACTGTTTTACATATAAAATCCTTAGAAAATTAATCTAAGGATTTTTTATTATATTTTTATCGAAGGCAAATAAGATAAACAAGGGCATTTCATTCAGCAGAGTAATACAATATGCATTGCTGTATATTACTTACTAATAAGTAAAATGTTTATCTTAAAATACCTCTTATCCTGTTGGCATTGCTGATCAGCTCTTCAAGGTATTCATAATTTTCTTTTTCTAATGCAGCTTTGAATTTTCGGAGCTGGGTGATGTGCTCATTCAGAACATCCAGAACATTCTCCTTGTTTTGCTTAAAGATAGGCACCCACATTTCAGGATGAGATTTTGCAAGACGTACTGTACTGGAGAAACCGGAACTGGCAAGCTGAAAAATGGTCTCTTCTTCCCGTTCTTTTTCCAGAACAGTATTGGCCAGAGCATATGATGTAATGTGTGAAATATGTGAAATATAAGCCGTATGAATATCATGAGCTTCCGCATTCATATAGATCAGGTGCATATCTAGGTTTTCTGCCACTTTTTCAACCAGTTGAAGCGCATCAGGTGCAGATTCCTCTTTATTGCAGATCACTCCGGCTTTTCCCGAAAAACTGTCGGAAACAGCAGATCCGGGACCGCTGTTTTCTGTACCCCACATTGGGTGAAATGCCACAAACCTGGAACGTTTCGGATGGTCCTTGACAGCATTTACAATTCCTGCTTTGGTTGATCCCGCATCCATAACAGTCTGTTTGTCTGATATAAGGTCCAGAACTTCCGGAAGCAGTTTTCTGGCCGCATCTACAGGAACAGCAATGATGATGAAGTCGGCATTTTTAACTCCATATTCGAGATCCGTGCCGGCATCGATAATATTAAGATTCAATGCTTCCGTGATATGCTGCTGATTATTGTCGATTCCATAGATAAAATCTGCAATGCCTTTTTCCTTTAATTTTAAAGCCATTGAGCCTCCGATTAATCCCGTACCAATAATACTTATTTTCATCTTTTTAATTTTAAAATAAAAAACCCCGTCCAGGACGAGGTTTTTAAGTTATGTTCATAAGAATCCTAGCCCAGATCTGAGTTAAAAATTCTATAATAATATGTTCCGTTATTGAAATTCACAGAGCGAAGGTATAAAATATTTTTTAAACTTAAAATATTTTTTGACTTAAATTATTATGGTGCTTCTTTGCCAGCTTAATCTGCAAACTGAAACTCAATATCTGTTTTTTCTCTAGAGAACCTTATACCTGATGGATACTAGGCCGCCTTTTTGTACTTTTGTATAACGAGGCCTTTTTGTGAAAAAAAATGACTCCACTGAATTGTATCCATCTTATCAATAAAATCTAATAATATGAATTATCTGAAAAAAATATCATTCATGATATGCTTTGCCGCAGGCATCTGTCACGCTCAGCAAAAGAATACTGATGCGAATTATAGTTTTAGCGGTCTTATTGACCAAAAAATTCCTGTTGAACTGACCGTCAGCGTTTCAAAGAATGTTGTTTTAGGGAACATCAGATATGTAAAAACTAAAGAAAAGAAACCCATTAAAATAATAGGAACACTGGACTCTGGAACTCATTATCATCTGGAGGAATTTGAAAAAGATGGGAATATCAGCGGAATTATTGACGCGGTATTAAAAAATGGAAAATTAGAGGGAGTCTGGTCTTCCACAAAGTCTGACGCAATTTATCCCATGGCACTTGATGTTCAAACTAAAGTAAATCCGAAGCCGGAAATATTTTCACCTCTTCCATCTGATCATTTTGAAGGAACGTATACCTATCAATATGGAGAAAATGGATATCAGGGAAGGATTACTATTAAAAAGATAAAAGGCCAGATGTATGCCTATGACATTGGTTCTGTGACCAGGGCTCCGGGCAGAAATATTGCAGATGCGTCGGGTGAGGTGATGATTAAAAATAATCAGTTTACTATTGAAATCAATAAATCATGTTCATTCCTCGCTACATTTTATAATGGATTTATATCAATTACACCAGTCCCGTCTGAACAGTCGCGTGATTGTGAGTTTGGACTGAACGCAACGTTAGAAGGAACTTTTCTTAAAGTGAAATAGATTGGTAAATTAATGCAAAACAAACTTATCAAACTCCGGAAGGAAAAACAATGTAACAATATAACAATGTACAGTTTATCAATCATTTAATCCTATTGTTACATTGTTATACTGCTACATTGTTACATTAATTCTATGGGTTCGAGATAATCAATGTAGAAGGAATATCAGACAGCCAAAGACTCTTAGTATCGATCAGGTTTTTCCAGCTTTTGCTGCTGACCAGCATCAGATCCTGTGAGTTCAGGAATTCTTTCTCGATCTTTTTCTCGTTATATAAAGTGATGTGATTTGGGGCTACCTGTTCGATGCTTCTGATCAGTTCTTTCACCTCGATATTATTGCGGATCTGTCCGGCTGCATCCAGTATGATAATCTGGGAATTGTTATTGTTGATCAGTCTTTTAGCATATTCAAGCAGATAAAAATCGCTGAGGTTGAACATAGGGATAAATACTTTGTCTGCAGATTTGAAGTCTTTTTCTACCAGAACTCCTACCGGAATATTGGTCTTATCAAGGATCTGTAGGGTAAAATCGTCAAAAGGAGAATTGTTGAAAATGTTTCCTTTGCCTTTTACCGTATTCAGAAGTTTTTCCGGGTTAATGATCTTCGTCGTAAATCCTAGCAGCCTTCCCAATAAGCTTCCTTCATACATAGATTTTCCGAGCATAATCAGAAGAAGGTCGTAATTTCCTTTATTTGAAATACCTGCGAGGTCGCTTTCAATATCCGTGGAAGCTTTGAAAAGGGTAGTCACTTCAAGCTTCAGGTCGTGAGACGTTTCAATGACGTTTTTAAACTGCGCATCTTCATATTCATTGATATCATAAGCGTGCATTTCGTCCACTGGAGCAATATTCATGGCCGTGATGCTTTTGTTACCGTTCATTTTATTGGTAAAATCATGGGCAAGCTTCAGCAGTGTGCTTCCGGATTCAGGCTTATCAAAAGACAGCAGTACACGGTATTTTGAATCGTTATTATCGGAAGTATCTTCATCAGAACTTTTTTTAGATCTAAAAATAAAATTAATAAAGTCTAAAGCCGGTCCTGTCATAAAAGTGGTAAATAACGCCATGATCACCAGCATGGCAAAGATCTCCGGACTTAGCACTCCAAGGTCATATCCGATATTCAGGACAATAAGTTCCATTAATCCTCTGGTATTCATCAAAGCGCCGATCGTTAAGCTTTCCTTCCAGTTGATTCCGACGAACCGTGCTGTGAGTGCACTTCCTGCAAATTTTCCTATCACTGCCGTTAAAATGATAAATCCTGCCGTCATCCACAAATGACTGTCATTCAGAAGTCCGATCTGGGTCCGGAGCCCTGTAAACACAAAAAACAGCGGAAGAAGAAGGACGAGGGCCACATCCTCTACCTTATCAATAAAAAGGGTACGGAATTTTGCATTTTCCGGCATAATAGCTCCGGCCATAAATGCTCCGAATAATGCATGGATACCAATAACTTCAGTAGCATATGCAGAAAGAATAAGTGTCAGAAAGAAAATAGCGACCATTGGCTTGCTGATGGTATTTTTACCCGCCTGAAGATCCCCGATCCTTTTCAGGAACGGTCTTACAATTTTAATCATTAAAAAAACATAAGCCACAGCCATAATGATCACATAGATGGAGCTGGCGAAAGAGCCTGCCTTTACAATGGCAATCACAGCTGCAAGAATACACCATGCCGTAATATCATCTGCCGCAGCACAGGTAATAACGATCGTTCCCAGTTTGGTTTTCTGAAGATTTCTCTCCTGAACGATCCTGGCGAGTACAGGAAATGCAGTGATACTCATTGAAATTGCTATAAATAGGGCAAATGATGTAAACTGTATGCCTTCCGGAGCAAATTCCTGATATACAAAATAAGAAAGCCCAATACCCAGCGCAAAAGGGATAATGATACTTGCATGGCTGATTACCACTGCATCATGTGCTTTTTTTCTCAACACACTGAGATCAAGCTCCATTCCTACAATATACATAAAAAGTATAAGGCCTATCTGACTCAGAAACTGTAGGTTACCTAAAGATTCTTTCGGGAAAAGGAAAGCTGAAAATTCAGGAAAGTACATGCCCAGCAATGAAGGACCTAAAACAATTCCCGCAATCATTTCTCCAATTACTGTGGGCTGCTTGATTTTCATGCAAATCCACCCGAAAAGCCTTGCGACAAGAATAATAGTGACAATCTGCGCCAGAAGAAGTGCCAGCGGATGATGAAGATTTGTTTTAAAAGATTCCTGGAAATTTTCCCAGGTAGAACCTGTGTTGGTTTTTGTAACTATATTTTCTTTGATCTCCAGCGTTTGTCCTTCTATAATAAACAAGTACATCAGGCAGGAAAAAAAAGCTATTGTTACAACGTAAAAAATTAAATTTCTGTATTTTCCCCAGTTCATGATTCCTAATATTTAAATGCAAAGTTGATGAGAATATATTGATGTTAAAAACTGTTTTTTTTAAAATGTAATCAACATTCTAAAAAATGTAATAAAATATATAAATATAACCAGGTCAGGATCTGATTTCCAGAAACTATTTTCTCTGGCTAGTCAAATCTAATCAGCAACAAAATATGGCGTAAAGTTAATGTAAAAGAGGAAGATGTAATGAAGCGGCTGCATTCTGCAGTAAAAAATGTCTGAAAATTACTTTCCGAACAGTTCCATTAATGCCTGCTTATATGCTTCTCCAATCTGAAGCTTAAGGAAATGGTCTCCTTCCTGCTGGATTGTGGTGATAATTTCGCTGGTAGAGAATATTTTGATGGAAGACAGGGCGATAATTTCTTTTTTATTGACTTGTGCGAAATCCTTTGGAGGAAGCATTTCAAGGAGGTTTTTAAAGCTGAGGTTTTTTAAGACGATCGTGGTTCCGTCATTCAGAATAATATCTTTGTCGCGGCTATCGATTTCTGAGGTTTTAATATAAGCGATCTGTTCAGTAAAAATCACGGTTCTGCCGATATTGGTGTTCCATTCAATCAAATCCTTTTTATGAGGAATGTCTACCAGTTCTTTTGCTTTTTCAAAGGCCTGGATCAGTCTTTCTTTTTTGATGGGTTTTCTGACATAATCGACTACATTGAGGTCGAAAGCTTCTGCTGCATATTCTTTGTAAGCGGTCGTGAAAATGATTTTTTTGGAACCGGAAATGAGCTCTGCCACTTGGAGTCCTGTCATACCCGGCATTTCAATGTCCAGGATGCAGAGGTTACAGTCGATATTGTCTATTTCGCTCAGGAAAATTTTAGGATCATTGAATGCTTTTACGACTTCTACATTTTCGATCTGTTCGCATAGAAGTTTTAAATAGCTGATTGCCAGTAGTTCATCATCGAGAATAACGCATTTTATCATAGAACTCTCCTAAATTGATTTGTAATTCTGCGGTGAATATACCATTTTTTGAACTTTTTTCCAGCTGGTAATTATTGCTGTAGATCATTTTAAGCCTCTGATCCAGAGACTGGCTTCCGAAACCGCTGTTTTCCTTTTCAAGAATATTCTTTAATGAAGATTTGTTGCTTACTTTCATGGTGAAAATTCTGTTTTCAAGTTCCAGGTGGATCGAGATAAAAGAATCCTGAGCCAGAAAATCAGTATGTTTAAAGGCGTTTTCAATAAGGTCAACAGAGATCAGCGGGGCAAAGACTTTTTCCTCATATACCGCATCAGACTTATTGATCTTTGATTTAATCCTGAAATCAAAAAGAGGATTGATCTTTATTTTATTAATCTCGATAAGGCTTAAGGCGAAGTTTAATTCTTCTTTAGGGCTGACAAATTTATTGTTGCTTTCGTACAGGATATAATCCAGAACATTCGCAAGCTTATCCAGAGACATATAGGTTTGGTAGGCATGCGACTGCACAGAATTAAGAATATTCTTAAACAGATGTGGGTTCAGCTTTGTACCGATATGTTCCAGCTGAACTTCATTCAGCTTCTGTTCAATGATCCTGTTGGTTTCAGAAAGGCGGATATTTTTTTGTTTAATCCTGTTGTTTTGGCTGAACAGGTAAATGCTGACCGTAAGCAGGAAGAATATAGCAAAAACTCCAATGAATATCAGATAATCGTGGATCATGTAGTAATTGCCTTCCATAAAAATTGCTTTAATGATCTTTATACAAATTTAGTAAAAAGATCCTCAGGATCATTTCAGTTTTTTCAGACTGTTTACAGTAACTGTTTCCTCACACTTTTCAAAGGTAATCTCATAAGAGGGATTCTTCTCAGGATAGGTAAGAACATAGTCAGGACAAGGTTTTTTCTGTGCGTGGCTTCTGTCGAAATCTACTTTTCCTTTGGTAATGATACTGTCTTTTATAAATTTTTCATCAATTTTATAAGTAATCATTCCGTTTTTAACGTCTTCGGAATACTTGAATTCTTTAGATAGGGTTTCAGCAATTACGCGGCTGTTGGGAAGATATCCGCTACAGCTCGCTCCTTTTTTGTTTAGAATAAAAAATACAAGAATCAGCCCCGGAATAAGGCCTATTAAAAAGAATTTAACTTTTTTCATTAGAAAATTAAAAGATTGATATCATGATAGGTAAGTCCGAAACGGTCGCAGATCACTTTTTTGGTATGTCTTCCTTTATACATATACAGACTTTGCTTCATTTCATTTTTGCGGATCAGCATATTTTCAAAACCGCCTTCTTCATCGTAATTCAGAATATAGGAGAGGAAAAAATTGGAGATCGCTTTTGTAGTCGTTCTTGGCATTCTGGAGGTAAGGTTCGGAAGTCCGCAGTGGATCACGCCGTGTTTGATAATATAAGGATTATCCATGGTCGTAAGTTCGGAGGTTTCGATCACTTTGCCATTGTCTATCGTAATATCAATGATGACGCTGCCTTTTTTCATTTTTGCGACCATTTCTTCAGTAACGATCGGAGTCATATTCAATCTTGGAAGCGCACCGATAACAACGTCTGCACGCCTTAAAGCTTTGCTTAATTCTTTCGGATCAATAATGGAAGTCGGGACACGGCTGTCTACAAGGGTATGAAGTCTTCTTAACTTTGAAAGTGAATTATCGAAAACCCTTACACTGGCTCCAAGCCCGATGGCAGCTTTCGTAGCAAATTCGCCTACGATGCCGGCTCCTAAAATAACAACTTCTGCAGGCCTTACTCCTGTGATGCCACCCAGCATTAAACCGTTTGACAAGGCAAGAAGTTCTGACGCATATAAAATAGAAACTGTTCCTGCAATTTCACCAATCAGCCTTACCAAAGCAAGCTGCTTATATTCATCTACGATAAATTCAAAAGCAATGGCATTGATTTTTCTTTCCGCAAGTTTTAAGAAATAATCTTTGTCTCTCAGGTTGATCTGAAGAGCTGAAACCAGATATGTATTAGGCTTCATGTAGTCTATTTCTTCTTCTGTAGGTGGGTTGACCTTTAAGATAAGATCCTGTCCGAAAGCTTCTTTGGGATCATTAGTGATCTTCGCCCCGGATTCAGAATACTGAAGATCTGTAAAAAAAGAACCTTCTCCGGCGCCTGCCTCTATAATAAGCTCGTGGCCGTGTTCTACCAATACCTGTACCGCATCCGGAGTAATGCATGTTCTCCTTTCGTTAAGACAGGTCTCCTTAGGAATTCCAATGCTGAACTGTTTTCCTTTCTTTATAACCTCCAACTTTTCTTCCTTCGGCATCAATTCTTCTTCAGTGAAAGGAGTAAAAATATTTGTAGTACTCATTCTTTAATTAGGTCTTACAGGTTGTTATTTTACTATGAATTAATAAGCAAAGATACATAATATTTACTCGAATGAAACTTCTCTTTTATCGCCGGTATTCACGATGCTCATTGTGTGGTAGTTAAGCCCGTAGAGCTCTTCTTCATACACTTCCGGCCATTCTATGATGCATAAAAAAGCATTATCCAGGTATTCTTCTATGCCGATGTCATACACTTCTTCAATATTTTTTAAACGGTAAAGGTCAAAATGATAAATCTTTCCTTCCGGTGTATCATATTCGTTCACAATAGAGTAAGTGGGAGAGTTTACTTCATCGCTGCTTCCCAGGTTTTTAAGAAGAAATTGCGTGAATGTTGTTTTACCCGCGCCAAGGTTTCCTTTTAGTAGAAGGATATTATGCTTTAAGTCAGGAATAATCTTATCGACAACTTCCTGCCAGTCTTCGATCTTTTGTATAGTGAACTGCATAAAAGTAATTTGTGCAAAAATAAGCAATTTAATTGGAGACTGGTAAGGGTTGAGAGTGAGAGAGTTTTAGGGTGGAAGTGTGGGAAATATGATTTTTTGTTTATTAATTGTAGAAATATTTGTATTTCATATTAATATAGTTATTGTTAACTCTAAAAATTTTTCAAACGCTAAAACACTTCTATCCGAATGCAAAACACTTTCTCTATCTCTATAAATTTACTTATTTTTACACTATGATTTCCAAACAGACCATAGATAAAATATTCTCAACGATACGGGTAGAAGAAATAGTGGGAGAGTACGTTCAGCTGAAAAGAGCCGGGTCTAATTTCAAAGGACTCAGTCCTTTCCATGAAGAAAAATCTCCAAGTTTTGTTGTTTCACCAAGTAAGCAGATTTGGAAGGATTTCTCAACAGGAAAAGGAGGAACAGCCATTTCTTTCCTGATGGAGATCGAAAATTTCACTTACCCTGAAGCCCTTCGTCACGCCGCCAAAAAATATGGAATCGAGATTGAAGAAGATCAGCGGGAATTTTCTGAAGAGGCAAAGCATGCACAGACCGAAAAAGATCAGCTGTATAAAATTCATGAAGTTGCCAACTCTTATTATCAGGATATTCTTTGGGATTCGGAAGAAGGAAAAAGTATTGGTCTGGCTTACTTCAGAGAACGTGAGCTTAAGGATGATATCATAAAGAAATTCCAGCTCGGATATTCACCGGAAAAGAAAAATGCATTCACAGTGTATGCAGAGGAAAAAGGCTATACAAAAGAAATCCTTGAAAAATCCGGACTTTCCATATTTCCTGAGAATACACCTTCGGGGATCGACCGTTTCCGGGAAAGGGTTATTTTCCCGATTCACAGTTTTTCGGGAAGGGTTTTAGGTTTCGGGGCCAGGATTCTTAAAAATAATGTCAAGACAGCTAAATATCTGAATTCTCCGGAAACTGAAATTTATCATAAATCCAATGTACTTTATGGCTTAAATCAGAGTAAACAGGCTATTTCACGGAAAAACGTCTGTCTTCTGGTGGAAGGTTATATGGATGTGATCGCCCTTCATATGGCGGGAATCGAGAATGTAGTGGCGAGCTCCGGAACGTCTTTGACAACGGAACAAATTAAGCTTATCAAAAGGCTTACGGAAAATGTGACGATTCTTTTTGATGGTGACAATGCGGGGATCAAAGCCAGTTTCAGAAGTATCGACATGCTTCTGACGGAAGGTATGAATATCCGTGTCCTGCTGTTTCCGGATGGTGATGACCCTGATTCCTTTTCCAGAAAGCATCCGCAGGAATATGTTGAAAAATTCATCGAAAATGAAGCGAAGGACTTCATTGATTTTAAAGCTGAAATTCTTTTAAGGGAAGTAGGAAATGACCCAATTAAAAAAGCTGAAGCGATCAGAGATATTGTAAAATCTGTGGGTTTTGTTCAGAATGCTTTAAAAAGGGAAGTTTATCTTAAAGAGGTTTCCAACAAATTCGGGCTTTCCGAGCAGAGCCTTTTTAATGAACTTGATGTTCAGAAACAGATCACGCAAAACCAGCATCAGCACGTTCAGCAGCAGAAAGAAAAAGTTCAGCCAAAACTGGAAATTGTGCCTTTGGATAAGGAAAAGGAAGATCCTTATTTATATGATGTCTTATTCATGGAGAGCAAACTTGTGGATCATATGCTGATGTTTGGAGATATTGTTCTGAAAAGGACCAATGAAAAAAATGAGGAATATCAGATCACGGTTATTGAAGAAATTCTGCTGCATTTTGAAGAAGAGCAGTATAGTTTTTTAGTAAAAGGAAATGAAATTATCATCAATCAAGTGAAAGAAGGAATCCAAAAAGATGAGCTGAGAAGCGGGAATTTTTTCGTGACCTTTATGGATGAAGAGATTACCACCAAGGTAGTAGATGCACTGATGCCTCTGGATGAACTGGAGAACTGGGGTTCCAGAAATATTTATCCCCCCAATTACGGCGACAAAATAGCTGAACAGGTACAGGGAGATGTCTTACTCCATAAATACAGGTATATTGATTATCTGATCAAAGAAACAGCACGACAGCTGGACCAGTACAACGGAACAGATGAGGAAAAATACTACGAGCTTATTAAAAAAATCACTTTGCTGAAACAGGCTTCGATTAGATTGAGTGATATTATTGAATATTCTCCGATCAAAGGGATCTATGTGGATAGGAAAAGATAATTTACAGACATAATACTGATGCTCAGATGGATATTCTGTGACAAAAAGTCCTATAAAATTTTAGGAATAAAAGTTGTAATTTAAACTTCGAAAAAAATATTTAATAATACATAATAGAAATATGGACATTAAAAAAGACTTCAGAGATTTCTCTGTAAAACATTTAGGAAACAGCGGTCTGGTTACCGATCAGTATATGGGAATGTACGGCCCAACAAATCTTACGCCGTATATCATGGAAGAAAGAAGATTAAACGTTGCACAGATGGACGTGTTTTCACGTCTGATGATGGACAGAATTATCTTTTTAGGAACAGGAATTGACGATCAGGTTGCCAATATTGTAACGGCACAGCTTTTATTCCTGGAAAGTGCGGATCCATCGAAAGATATTCAGATCTACATCAATTCTCCTGGTGGAAGCGTCTACGCTGGTTTAGGAATCTATGACACGATGCAGATCATCAAGCCTGATGTAGCAACTATCTGTACAGGAATGGCAGCTTCAATGGGAGCGGTTTTGCTTGTAGCAGGAGAAAAAGGAAAGCGTTCTGCGCTTAAGCATTCAAGAGTAATGATTCACCAGCCTTCAGGAGGTGCTCAGGGAGTGGCTTCGGATATGGAGATCAATTTAAGAGAAATGTTGAAATTGAAGCAGGAGCTTTACGAAATCATCGGTCAGCACTCAGGACAAACCTACGAATGGGTAGAGAAATCTTCTGACAGAGATTACTGGATGACTTCTGAAGAAGCGAAAGGCTACGGAATGGTAGACGAAGTTTTACAGAGATCTACAGAGAAAAAATAATTTCCTTTTTTAGGAATATTGAAAAACGCACCGATTCGGTGCGTTTTTTTGTTTTACCACAAAAAAGACAAAAGTTTTGAGTTTAAAAATGTTAACAAAGAATACACTTAAAATCTTTATTGTTAAAATACAATTATTATTAAATTCAAGATCAGTTTACAATCAATGTATACTTTCGCGGCATAAAAGTAATTATGAAAAAACTGCTGTTATCGGCGATAGTATTCACGGCGTTCGCATCATGTAAAGATGATGACAACAAGATGAATAATCAGGATATCAATTATACTAAACTCCCTCAGGAATTTCCTTTTTCCAAATTAGCAACGGTGAATGGTGTTGATGTCATTAACGGTGGATTTGGTTCCGGTGCAGCGGCACATCCTACCAGAAAAGGTGAATTTTATGTGATCACAGACCGTGGTCCGAATACAGACTACCTGAACGGAAAAAAATTTCCGGCTCCGAATTTTACACCAACCATCATGCATTTTAAGATCAATGGAGAAGGAAATATCGAGGTTATTAAATATATTAAGCTGAAAAATCCTTCCGGCCAACCGATTACAGGCTTACCAAACCCTGCAGGAATGGGAAGTACTGGTGAAACAGCCTATGATTCATCAGGAAATGTTTTAGGAACAGATAATTACGGACTGGACAGCGAAAGCATTGTAGCAGCAGCGGACGGAACATTTTGGGTTTCTGATGAATACGGACCTCATATTGTTCACTATAATGCAGAAGGAGTGGAACTGGAAAGAATAAGTCCGATAGGTGTCAATACAGGACCACGTAAACTTCCTGCTGTTTTAGCCAAAAGAAGAGCTAACAGAGGAATGGAAGGATTGTGCATCACTCCTGATGGGAAAACGTTGGTAGGAACGATACAGTCTACAATGTATGTTCCAACAAAGGCACTGGCAACCAATACAACTTTAACCAGAATTGTAACCTTTGATATTGCAACAGGACAGACCAAACAATATCTGTATAAACAAAATGGCGGTGGTTCAGACTCGGTATGTGATATTACAGCCATCAGCAATACAGAATTTCTGGTAATCGAAAGAGATGGAAACTTCGGATCTCAGGGTGGTAGTAAAAAAGTATACAGGATTAATATAGCCGGTGCTTCAGATGTGAACGGAACCGATATTACAGCCATTGACGGGATGAAAATCAACAATAAAACTTTAGAACAGTCTACCTGGGATGAAATCACTAATGCCGGATTAAAGCCAGTTTCCAAGATTTTAGCCGTGGATCTGGTAGCAAAATTAGGATATGAACATGATAAATTTGAAGGAATCGTTTATTTGGGAAATAATAAACTGGCAGTCTTCAATGATGATGATTTTGGAATCTTAGATGACGGAAATGGAAACCCGAAAGCCAAGATTCTTCCTAAAACAGGAAAAGTAGACAAAGGAACAATGTATGTAGTCGATATTCAATAATTAGATTTTTTTTAAGAAAGCGGCGGCATCGAAGATGCCGCCGCTTTTGATTGTATATGGTTTATATTCAATAGGAACTCAGCGAAAACCTATGAATTAAATCCTTCAATAATTTTAGAGAAATCCTCCAGTTTTAAAGCTGCGCCACCGATTAATCCGCCATCGATATCCGGTTGAGAGAAAATCTCCTTAGCATTATCAGGCTTCACAGAACCTCCGTAAAGGATAGAAACCTCGTCAGCAACTTCCTGTCCGTATTTTGCAGCAATGATGCTTCTGATATGTGCGTGGATCTCCTGAGCCTGTTCCGGAGAAGCTGTTTCCCCAGTTCCGATAGCCCAAACCGGTTCGTAAGCGATCACCACTTTTTTGATCTCTTCAGCAGAAAGCGTAAAAAGAGCTACTTCAGTCTGGTTTTTCACCACTTCGAAATGCTGCCCGGCTTTTCTCTGTTCAAGTGTTTCACCATTACAGTATACAGGGATCAGGCCTTTATCAAGAGCTAATTTGATCTTTCTGTTGCAGTGAGAATCCGTTTCACCGTGGTATTGTCTTCTTTCAGAATGGCCTATCAATGAACCTGTCACATCGATAGATTCAAGCATATCTGCAGAAATCTCTCCTGTATAAGCACCACTTTCGTGCTCACTCATATCCTGAGAAAATACACCGATTTCATCCTTCTCGAAAATATCTTTAGCCATCATCAGATATAAAGAAGGTGGTGCTATCCATACTTCGCAGTTGGTGGTGTTATTGTTTTTATAGCTCAGTAATTGAATCATTAACTGCTGTGCGTCGATGACATTTTTATTCATTTTCCAGTTTCCTGCAACTATTTTTCTCCTCATAGTCTTATTATGTAAATTATTGTTTATTATTTATTTTTTTCCAGATTTTATGAATTGCTAAATACGAACTCACGAAACAAAAATTTTATTTTCAGTCATTTAAAATCTGCAATATCCGCAAAATCTGCGAGATGTTTAATTATTTAGTAATTCCCTCTAGTTTAAACATGAAAGCATACACCAGCGAAATATCCTTCAGATAATCAAATCTTCCCGATGCACCACCGTGGCCGTAATCCATGTCAGTTTTTAATAATAATACGTTTTTGTCAGTTTTCATATCTCTAAGCTTGGATACCCATTTTGCAGGCTCAAAATACTGGACCTGGGAATCGTGCAGCCCTGTAGTTACCAAAATGTTAGGGTAGTTTTTCTTTTCGATATTTTCATATGGTGAATATGATTTCATGTAGAAATATGCCTCTTTATTATTTGGATTTCCCCATTCATCATATTCATTGGTAGTCAGCGGAATACTTTCATCAAGCATTGTATTGACAACATCTACGAACGGAACCTGCGAAATTACACCATTCCATAAATTGGGGTTCATATTCACTACCGCACCCATCAAAAGGCCTCCGGCGCTTCCGCCCTGTGCATAAAGATGTTTTGGTGAAGTGTATTTTTCCTTAACAAGAAATTCGCCGGCATCGATGAAATCGGTAAAAGTATTCTTCTTTTTCATCATTTTTCCGTCTTCATACCATTGTCTTCCCATTTCCTGGCCACCACGGATGTGAGCGATGGCAAAAGCAAAACCTCTGTTCAGAAGGCTAAGTCTCGTACTGCTGAAAGCTGCATCCATCGAGCTTCCGTAAGACCCATAGGCGTAAAGAAGCAGCGGACTGTTTCCATCCTTCTTGAATCCTTTCTTATAAACAATAGAAATTGGAATTTTTGTACCGTCTTTTGCCGTTGCAAAAAGTCTTTCAGTAGTATAATCATCTTTGGTATAACCGCCAAGAACCTTCTGCTGTTTCAGTAATATTCTTTTTCCTGTCTTTAAATCCTGCTCAAACTGAGAAACAGGCGTTATCATTGAAGTATATCCGAAACGGAAATTGTCCGTATCGTATTCAGGATTTTCCAGTGAAGAAATGGTGTAAGTAGGTTCATCAAATGTCAGAGCTTCCTTTTTACCTGTCTTTCTGTCATAAATAACAAGTTGCGTAAGTCCGTTCTGCCTTTCACTGAAAACAAGATAATTTTTAAACGCGCTCACAGACTGCATTAAGACGTCATTTCTGTGCGGAATGAAATCTTTCCAGTTCTCTACACCGGTCTTATCCAAAGGAGTTTCCACTATTTTAAAATTAAGCGCATCCTTATTCGTTCTGATCAGGAATTTGTCTTCCAAAGGTGTAATGGTGTACAAAACATTCTTCATTCTCGGCTGGAAAACTTTGAATGTTCCGTTCGGATCATTGGCATCCAGGTATCTGGTTTCGGAAGAAGTGGTAGCGCCCGAATAAATCAGAAGAAATTTATGATTTTTAGACTTGTATACCGAGATATAGTTGGAGTGGTCTTTTTCCTCATAAACCGTTACATCTTTAACCGGATCCGTTCCCAACGTATGTCTCTTGATTTTTTCAGATAGAAGAGTAACCGGATTTTTCTCTGTATAAAAAATCGTTTTATTGTCATTGCCCCATTCTGCGGAGCCTTCTGTATTTTTAATGCCCAGGTTAGTTGTTTTTCCGGTTTTCAGATCTTTTAAAAATAAAGTATACTGTCTTCTGGAAACATCATCTACACCATAAACCAGCTTTGTATTATCCGGGCTTATGCTAAAGCCTGATGCAGCATAATAAGCATGTCCTTCAGCCAGTTTATCCACATCCAGAAGGATCTCTTCAGGAGCGGTAAGGCTGCCCTTTTTTCTGCAGTATTTGAAATATTGTTTTCCGGCTTCTGTACGAGTATAATAATAGTATCCGTTTTCAAAAACAGGTACAGATTCATCTTTTTCCTTGATGCGGGCTTTCATTTCCTGGAAAAGCTTTTCCCTGAAAGGTTCCGTATCCTTCATCATGCCTTCCCAATAGGTATTTTCGGCTTTCAGATAATCAACGACTTTCGTGGAATCTTTTCCCTTTTTAAAATAATCGATCAACCAGTAATAGGGATCGTTTACTTTATCACCATGAATTTCCCGGATATGTTCCTGCTTTTCAGCGGTCGGAGCTTTAAGGGCAGGGAATTTTTGAGATTGTATCATAGAAGTACTCATAATTAATATTCCCAGATAAAATTTTTTCATAGTATAGTTTGTTTTTTGGTGTGTTTCCTATGCTAAATTCCACAGGTTTTTCAGAAGCTTGTAGAAAGTATGCTCTTCATCCGTGACTTTATTGTCAGCTTTGATCAGTGTTTTAGCAAATTCTGCGAATTTTACGCGCTCCTCGTCTGTAGAATCATCAAAGAAACATCTTGCGTGGAATTCAAAGTGGTCTTTCCATTCTTCAGGCTTTAGAAGAGCCAAAGTTTCCAGTTCATTGTCAAGATTCATTCTGAACGGAAATTCGTCTGCCATATACTGTTGAATCAGCATTCCTTCTTCAGGAGCAAATTCTCCGTCTACAGAAGAAAGGATCATTAACAGGTGATAACCGGCGATTGATTTATTTGATTTTTGCATATTAGTAATTCTTTATTAAATGATCTAAATTATTTTTTTCTAAAATTCTATCGAGATATTTTCCTCTGCTGCTTGCTTCCCTTTGATAAGGTGCAAATTTTGAAGCTACTTCGTTAAATTCTTCATTTAATTTCATTAGCTCCTCTTTTTCATCATTGCTAAGCGTCTTTTGAGAAAACAGGGAGTTGAATTGCATGAGTTTCTTTACAATAATTTCCTTTTTTACAATTTCTTCTTCAGTTGAATGGAGAGTACAGATTCCATAAATACCTTTACAATAAGCATCCCATTCATCCTCAAAAATTTCATTGATTTTTTGCTGATCTTCAAGATCATTTTCCGAAATATGATGATAAGCAAAATTTTTATCGGGATGTCTCATTAAGTCACGAATAAATTTCTCTTTAAATTCAGCTTTATATTGTAGAGAATCCTTCAGATTTTTATGCTCCTGAATCAGTTGGATACAATTTTTACTGAAATATTTTTCAGTGATCTCACTCTGGAATTCATCATTCAGTGGTGAAGTGATTTTTATTTGTTGAGAAATCACATAAGAGGCATCCGGAACTAAATGGTTTTGAATAAGTATTTTAAGTTCATCTTTGGTAATGCCTGTTACAGCACATATATTATCTTCAGTAATGTAATTTTCATTAATATATCTCAAATTCTTTTCCATAGCCTTATTTTATATAATCTTTTGCAGGTTGTTTGTCTACAATTTTCCCTTTCTCCAATATCAACACAAACGGATTGCTCCTCGCGATCGTTTTGATGGCTGTTGCGTCCATCATAGCATTTTTTATGGTTTTAAAAGTGTTATGATCCGTAGAAACACCGTAGATTACAGCTCCTTTTTGGGCATTTACTTTGGCTTCAACCTTCTGGATAAGTTCAGCGGAAACTTCCTTCGGATGATAAGAAAAAACAAGCACAGCTTTTGGTGCATTGATGATCTCATCCGTTAAATCCATTCCTGTAGGATCTTCAATTTTGAATTTTACGATCTCGGATTTATACCCTTCTTTCGTCAGAACAGATTCATTTTTTCCTTCCTCAATTTTCCATGGAGAACCTTCTGCCCAGTATTTTGTTTCTTTAATATAATCGTCCTGATTAACCTTTAAAACCTCTCCTGTCTTCTGGTTTTTAAGAGAGTAAAAAGTCTTGTATTGAGAAGGATTTTTATTGATCTTTTCCTTTTCGGCCTTCATATCGGTCCCGGTCTTATAATCCCGGAAATCGATCAGAGGTTCATGCATGATTCCCTGAGCCATAATGTAAATCATGATCACAGAAAAAAGTCCCAGAACAGCATATTTGAACTTACCTGAAGATTCTTTCGCACCAGTACTGCTGTACTCGTCTTTCTTACGAAATTCCTTTCTGTATAAAACAAAAAGAATAATAAGACCTACAAGAAGCACAATATCTTTAATAAAGCTCTGCCAAGGGGTAAACTTTATGGCATCTCCAAAACATCCGCAGTCCGTCACCACATTAAAATAAGCAGAATAAAAAGTAAGGAACCCGAAGAAGATACAAAGGGCAATTAACGCTGAAAGAGTAAATTTAAGCTTCAGTTTCAACAGCAGCATAAATCCTAAGAAAAGCTCCAGTACGACCACAATGATCGAGAACAGAAGCGCAAATTTTTCCAGGAACGGCATATTGAAAACCGGTGGTGCGAAATATTCTTCCATTTTGAAGGAAAATCCTACCAAATCCACAGCCTTCACAAAGCCTGAAAGAATGAAGATAACAGCAATAATAAAGCGTAATAAACCTTTGATCATATCAATTTATTTTGGGGTTTCGGAAATATTTTCTTTTTCAGAGAACTTGATCAGGCAGAAAACAGCGTAATTCAGCATATCGAAATAGTTCGCATCCAGCCCTTCAGAAACAATAGTCTTTCCCTGATTGTCTTCAATCTGCTTCGTTCTCAGTACTTTCTGATAAATAAGGTCAGTGATAGAAGAAATTCTCATATCCCTCCATGCTTCACCGTAGTCATGGTTCTTTTTTTCCATTAAAGCCTGAGCATCATTTGCATATGTGTCGTAAAGACTCAAAATCTCCTCCTTGTTTTCATTAAAATCATTTGAAAAACCTTTCTCAAGCTGAATAAGTCCGATAATAGAGTAGTTAACGATCGCGATGAACTCATCTTCCTCACTTTCATCCACCATTTTTTTATCTGTCATCTGAAGCGTACGGATCCTGTTTACTTTGATGTAAATCTGATCTGTAATAGAGCTGGGTCTCAAAACCCTCCATGCTGCCCCATAATCCTGTAATTTTTTACTGAATAGATCACGGCACTGACTGATAACTTTCCCGAACTGTACTGATGTTTTTGACATAAATTCTCTTAATCTCCCAAATATACGAATTCGGTTTTAGGTAGCAGGAATCGGGAATTGATTTTTGTCAGCGTTTGGAAAGTTTAAGTTTAATGTGGATTTCGGGGTGAGAAGGTTGAGGAATAGAAGAGTTGGTTGCTGGTTACCAGTTGCTGTTTTCTTGTTCGGGTTTTTAAAGAGAGAAATTTTAAGTTAGAAAAACCTTCATTTTTATCCAAAGATATTATTCAATTAATCACAAGCTGACAACTAATAACCAGCAACCAACAAAAACCACAAAATCCTCATATTCCATAATAAGTCTTAATTTTGCAGAATATCATCATTTATCAATCATAAACATGCTTTCCCAAACCCTCAAACCTTTCCACTCCATCAATTGTAATGGTAGGCTGGTAGAACTAAGTGTCCCTAAAATTATGGGTATCCTCAACCTTACTCCGGATTCATTTTCAGACGGTGGGAAATTTAACAGTGAAAAATCAGCGCTGGAGCATGCCGAAAAACTTTTGAAAGACGGAGCTGAAATTATAGACATCGGGCCGCAATCCACCCGTCCGAATGCTGAATTTTTAAATAGTAAAGAAGAAATAGCCAGAATTGGAAGCATGATTTCCATGATTAAAAAAGAATTTCCTGAAGCACTGATATCACTGGATACATTCTATGCTGAAACCGTAAAGTTCGGATTTAATGAAGGAATTGATATGATCAACGATATTTCCGGCGGACAGTATGATGATAAAATGTTTGAGGTTGCAGGGGAAACGAAGCTTCCCTACATTCTGATGCATGTGAACCCATCTTACGAAACGATGCATAACAAAGTGAAGTTTCAAGATATTACGCTGGAAGTCAATCGTTATTTTTCTAAAAAGACCCATGAGCTTCTTGAAAAAGGAGTAAAAGATATCATCCTTGATCCTGGTTTTGGTTTCGGAAAAACAGTAGAAGATCAGATGAAAATGATCGGTGAAACAGAATATTTAGGTTTTGATAAATTTCCTTTACTGATAGGTATTTCCAGAAAGTCATTTATCTATAAACCACTTGGGAAATCTCCCTTGGATATCAATGAAGAAACACAGAAACTCCATGCGAAGGTTTTGGAACATGGAGCGAAAATTCTCAGAGTACATGATGTGGCAGAAACGGCAGTAACCATCAGACAATTTTTGCAAAAAAAATAAAAAATGTTAAAAAAGCTTGCTCAGTATTTAAAAATTAATACATTTGCAGTATGAATTTTACGAATCAGAAAAATATTATTGTCATTTCTAGCATTATTGTTGTCATTAACAACAGTAGGAAAGCGGCATTGTAAAATCTTTTAATTTAAATTATATAAGCCGTTTCATATTGAAGCGGCTTTTTTATTTCAAAAATTATGTATCAGTTATTAACAGTAATTATTATCGTCATTATTATTCCCTTGCGTTTGTGAGAAGGATAGAGTATGACTGTACATATTTGAGCCCTCTCACATCGTGAGAGGGCTTTTTTTATACCCATTTGCTAATTTTTAAACCCTTATACAATGTATTACAACGACGAAACTATCGTGTATTTTGATGGAAACTTCCTTAAAGCCGAAGAAGCGGGAATGGATCTTTACGGACAATCACTTCATTATGGTTATTCCGTTTTTGAAGGCATAAAATCCTACAATACCGATCACGGAACCAGAATTTTTAAAGCAGAAGAACATTACGAAAGATTGAAAAGATCAGCAGAACTGATGTACATCCCGTTTGATTATTCAGTCAGTCAATTGACAGATCTCACCTATGAACTTTTGGAACGCAACGGATTTAAAGACGCTTATATCCGTCCATTGGTGACCTGTTCGCCCAATATGTCTCTTTCCAAAGGAAAAAAATCCTATCTCTCACTGCTTGCCTGGGAATGGAGTAACGGGTATCTCGCAGATAAAATGAAGATCATGACCTCAGGATTTCAACGTCCCAATCCTAATGCTTTTAAAGTAGAAGCTAAAGTAGGCGGGCATTACGTCAATTCTATCCTTGCCTGCCAGGATGCCAAGGACAAAGGCTACGATGAAGCCCTGTTACTTGATGAAAACGGAAATGTTGCTGAAAGCTCAGGAGCCAATATATTCTACGAAAAAGACGGAACATTATTTACGCCCGCAAAAGGAAGCATATTACCGGGTATCACAAGACAGACTGTTCTTGAAATATGCAGTGAACTTAATATTCCTGTTAAAGAAACTTTCTTCAAGCCTGAAGATATGAGAGGAGCTGATGCCGCTTTTTTCTGTGGTACGGCAGCTGAAATTGTAGCGTTGGATTCTTTAGATGGTGTGCCTTTTACCAAAAACTGGAAAGATACATCAAGTTCAAAAGTACAACAGGCCTATCTGAAACTGGTAAGACTTCTGTCATTGTAAATTTTAAGAATTTAAATGTTTGATAATCAGTTATTTATTTCTATTTTTTAAACAGTTGGATACTGTAATTTTCATAAAAGTGAAAATGAAAAAGATATTACAAGCTGTAGTTTTGGGTCAAAATTAAGTTAAAGCTCTATTTAAATTCCGAAAAAATTAAAATTTTTGATATAACGCTGAGAAATGATAAAAACAGCAAATGCAGAAAAATATGTTAAATAAATATTCAAAAACATTCACACAAAACAGCGAACAGCCCGCCGCAAAAGCAATGCTTTACGGAATAGGTTTTACAGAAGAAGATATGCACAAGGCCCAGATCGGTATTGCCAGTATGGGATATGACGGAAATACCTGCAATATGCATCTCAATGATCTTGCGAAAGTAGTAAAAAAAGGAACCTGGAATCACGGTCTTGCAGGATTGATATTCAATACCATAGGAGTAAGCGATGGGATGAGTAACGGTACAGACGGAATGCGGTATTCACTGGTAAGCCGCGACGTGATAGCAGATAGCATCGAAGCCATCTGCGGGGCACAATATTATGACGGAATCATTGCATTACCGGGATGTGACAAGAATATGCCGGGAACTATTATCGCCATGGGAAGGCTGGACAGACCGTCCATCATGGTTTATGGAGGAACGATAGCTCCGGGCTGCTATAAGAATGAACCGCTTAATATCGTTTCGGCCTTTGAAGCTTTGGGGAAAAAAATTGCCGGAGAAATTTCAGAAGAAGACTTCAATGGGGTTATTAAAAATTCCTGTCCAGGAGCGGGAGCTTGCGGAGGAATGTATACCGCCAATACCATGTCTTCAGCCATAGAGGCATTAGGAATGAGTCTTCCGTATTCATCTTCCAATCCTGCAATGAGTCCGGAAAAACAGAATGAATGCCTTGAAGCAGGAAAGTATATTAAAATATTACTGGAGAAAGATATCAAGCCTTCAGACATTATGACTCGTAAGGCTTTCGAAAATGCACTTCGTCTCATCATTATTCTTGGAGGCAGCACCAATGCCGTTCTGCATTTTATAGCGATGGCGAAAAGTGTAGGTGTTTCCGTAACTCAGGATGATTTCCAGAAAATGAGTGATATTACACCGGTATTGGCAGATCTTAAGCCCAGTGGAAAATACCTGATGCAGGATCTTCATAACCACGGAGGAACACCTGCCGTCATGAAATACTTACTGGAAGAAGGTTTACTGCATGGCGACTGTTTAACGGTTACCGGAAAAACCATTGCTGAAAATCTTGAGAACGTTCCCAGTCTTGATTTTACGAAGCAGAAAATCATCAGACCCTTATCAAACCCAATCAAAGAAACGGGACATCTGAGAATACTGTATGGAAACCTCGCTGAAAAAGGAAGTGTGGCAAAAATCACCGGAAAAGAAGGCGAAAAATTTTCAGGAAAAGCAAGGGTATTTGATGGCGAAAAAGATCTGATCAAAGGAATTGAAAACGGAAGGGTTCAGCACGGAGATGTGATTGTCATCCGTCATGAAGGACCCAAAGGAGCACCGGGAATGCCGGAAATGCTGAAACCTACCAGCGCTTTGATCGGTGCGGGCCTTGGGGGAAGTGTAGCTTTAATTACCGATGGAAGATTCAGTGGCGGAACCCATGGTTTTGTAGTGGGGCACATCACTCCGGAAGCATATGAAGGTGGCCTCATTGCTTTTGTAAAGGATAATGACCTTATTGAAATTGACGCTGTAAACAATACGATACAGCTCAAAGTTTCTGAAGAAGAAATCAAACAACGGAAGAAAGGATGGCAAAAACCTGAACTTAAAGTAAAAAAGGGATTGCTGTACAAATATGCACTCACCGTGTCATCAGCCGCAGAAGGTTGTGTAACAGATGAAATTACCTAATAAAAAATACAATGAAGAATTTAAATGTATCCACAGAAACAGAAATCAGCGGCAGCCGGATCATCCTTGAAGCATTTCTCCAAGAAGGAGTAAAAACGATATTCGGATATCCGGGCGGGGCCATTATTCCAATTTATGACGCTCTTTACGATTATAAAGATCAGCTGGAGCATATTCTGGTCCGTCACGAGCAGGGAGCAGTCCATGCGGCACAGGGGCTTGCCAGAGTATCCGGAGAAGTAGGAGTGGTGTTGGCTACAAGTGGTCCTGGAGCAACCAATCTTGTAACAGGATTAGCTGATGCGCTGTTGGATAACACGCCTATTGTATGCATTACGGGACAGGTTTTTGAACATCTTCTGGGAACCGATGCGTTTCAGGAAATCGATGTGATGAATGTCACCAGCCCCGTTACCAAGTGGAATTATCAGGTAGCTGATGCTGATGAACTTTCTGAAGTATTGGCCAAAGCATTCTACATCGCAAGATCAGGAAGGCCGGGTCCGGTATTAATCGATGTCACGAAAAATGCCCAGCTGCAAAAGGTTTTCAATAGAGGCTATACACCTTGCGATTCCCTCAGAAGTTACAAACCGGATCCGGTTCCCAATATGGACAATATTGAAAAAGCTTCCTTTCTGATTAATCATGCAGAACGGCCGTTTATCATTGCCGGACAGGGAATTATGCTGGGAAAAGCAGAAAAAGAATTTTTGAAGTTTGCTGAGAAATCAGGGATTCCGGTGGCATGGACGGTTTTAGGAATGAGCGCGATCCCGACAGATCATCCGCAGGCTGTAGGAATGGTAGGAATGCATGGAAACTACGGTCCCAATATCCTTACCAACGAATGTGATGTGCTGATTGCGGTGGGAATGCGCTTTGATGACCGCGTGACCGGAAGACTGGACCAGTATGCCAAGCAGGCGAAAATCATTCATCTGGACATTGACAAAGCGGAGATCAATAAAAATGTAAAAGTTGAGGTTCCGGTTCTTGGAAACTGCAAAGAAACCTTACCGCTTTTAACACAGCTGATAGAACCACGAACGCATGCAGACTGGCATCAGAAGTTTAAAGATTGCTATGAGTTTGAACATCATGAATTGATAAGCCACGAACTTTATCCTTGTGAAGGAGAAATTACCATGGGAGAAGTGATCCGTCTGCTGAACGAAATGACAAAAGGAGAAGCTGTGATTGTAACCGATGTAGGGCAGCATCAGATGGCTACCTGCAGATATTCAACCTTTAAGCATTCCAGAAGCAATGTTACCAGCGGAGGATTGGGAACCATGGGATTCTGCCTTCCTGCTGCAATAGGAGCGGCTTATGGAGGAAAGAACCTTCCTGTTATTGCGGTGATGGGTGATGGAGGCGCACAAATGAATATCCAGGAGTTGGGAACACTGATGCAGTATCAGCCAGATATCAAGATCCTGATTCTTAATAACTGTTATCTCGGAATGGTAAGACAGTGGCAGGAACTGTTCCACGAAGAAAGATATTCCTCAGTTGATATTCAGAGCCCGGATTTTGTGCAGGTGGCCAAAGGATATCGTATTTCGGGAAAAAAAATAATTCAGAGAGAAGAATTGGAGGTTGGATTAAGTGAAATGCTTCACCATAAAGGGGCTTTCCTGCTGGAAGTAATGACTGGGAAAGAACACAATGTTTTCCCGATGATCCCTCAGGGAAAAAGCGTTTCGGAGATTGTCCTGACCAACAATAAGACATAACAATATAAATACAATATAAAAAGATGAAATTAGAAAACAGAGAATACACCATAACGGCCTATACAGAAGATTATCTGGGCCTGATCGGGAGGATCAATGCTATTTTTTCAAGGAGAAGGATCTCCATTGTGAATTTTAATGCAGGGCCTTCCGATATTGAAAAAATAAAAAAAATTGTAATCGTCATCAGAGAAACAGAAGAGTCTGTACAGAAAATTACCCGACAGATGGAAAAACAGGTAGATGTTCTGGAAGTTCATTATCATAAAAGTCCATGCCTCACCACAGCGGCACACGCAAGCTGAATTATAGATACAATCAAAAAATTATAAATAACAACATATAAAAATTAAAAAAATGGCAAAATTGAATTTTGGCGGAGTAGAAGAAAACGTAGTAACAAGAGAAGAGTTCCCATTACAGAAAGCTCAGGAAGTGCTGAAAGATGAAATTGTAGCCGTGATCGGCTATGGTGTACAGGGACCCGGACAGGCACTTAACCAGAAAGACAACGGAATTAATGTGATTGTTGGTCAGAGGAAAAACTCAAAATCCTGGGATAAGGCTGTGGCAGACGGATTTGTACCCGGAGAAACATTATTCGAAATAGAAGAAGCTTTGCAAAAAGGAACAATTATTTGCTATCTCTTGAGCGATGCTGCTCAGATCGAATACTGGCCGAAAGTTAAACAACATCTTACCCCTGGAAAAGCACTGTATTTTTCCCATGGTTTCGGAATAACCTTTAATGAACGTACAGGAATTATTCCACCGGCTGAGGTTGATGTATTTCTTGTTGCACCCAAAGGATCCGGAACTTCATTAAGAAGAATGTTCCTGCAGGATCGCGGACTAAACAGCAGTTTTGCCGTATATCAGGATGCTACCGGAAAAGCTAGAGAAAGAGTAACTGCATTGGGAATAGCCATCGGAAGCGGTTATTTGTTTGAAACAGACTTTAAAAAAGAAGTATTCAGTGATCTTGCGGGAGAAAGAGGAACATTGATGGGTGCTGTACAGGGAATATTTGCTGCACAATATGATGTATTGAGAAAAAACGGCCACAGTCCTTCTGAAGCATTTAATGAAACAGTTGAAGAACTTACACAATCATTAATGCCATTGGTTGCAGAAAACGGGATGGACTGGATGTATGCGAACTGCAGTACCACAGCACAAAGAGGAGCACTGGACTGGTGGAAACGTTTCAGAGATGCCACTTCTCCGTTATTTGAAGAATTGTATGAAAGTGTTGCCAAAGGAGATGAAGCACAGCGTTCTATCGACAGCAACAGCAAACACGATTACCGGGAAAAACTGGAAGTTGAACTGACTGAGCTTAGAGAAAGCGAAATGTGGAGAGCGGGCAAGACTGTCCGCAGCCTCAGACCTGAGAACAATTAATCACAAAAATAATGGAAGAAACGTATCCTTCTGTTTTGGACAATGTCTATAAAGCAGCAGAAAGACTCAGAAATGTAGTGGTAAGAACACCTTTGGCTATTAATAATAACCTCTCTACCATTTATGAGGCAAAGATCAGCTTTAAAAGAGAAGATCTGCAGCGCGTGAGATCCTACAAAATCAGGGGAGCTTACAATAAAATGGCGGTGATGTCTCCTGAAAATCTTGCGAAAGGTGTGGTTTGTGCAAGTGCAGGAAACCATGCTCAGGGAGTCGCTTTTGCGTGCAGTACAATGAAGGTTAAAGGAACTATTTTCATGCCTTTGCCCACTCCGGGACAGAAGCTGGAACAGGTGAGAATGTTTGGCGGTAACGATGTAGATATTGTTCTTTACGGGGATACTTTCGATGAAGCTAAAGATGCCGCAGTAAAGTTCTGTAAAGAGAATGAGGGAATATTCATTCATCCTTTCGAGGATCAGGATATTATTGATGGTCAGGCTACAGCAGCACTTGAGATTCTTGAGCAGTCGGATGAATCTGTTGATTATCTTTTTCTTCCGGTTGGAGGTGGTGGTTTGGCTGCAGGCGTTTGTTCTGTATTTAGAGAATTATCACCAGAAACGAAAATTATAGGAGTAGAGCCTTCTGCAGCGCCCAGTATGAAAAGAGCATTGGAAAAAGGAAAACCTGTGCTTCTGGAAAAAATCAGCCGTTTTGTGGATGGAGCTGCCGTACAGAGAGTGGGTGATCTTAATTTCGAACTCTGCAAAAATGTGCTGCACGATATGGCTTTAGTGGATGAAGGAGTAGTTTGTGAAACCATTCTTTCCCTTTACAATAAAGATGCTGTAGTAGTGGAACCTGCCGGCGCTCTTTCCGTGGCGGTACTCGAAAAATATAAAGATCAGATCAAAGGGAAAAATGTGGTCTGTATCATCAGTGGAAGCAATAATGATATTACAAGGATGGAAGAGATTAAAGAAAAAGCTCTTCTTCATGCAGGATTAAAGCATTATTTCCTGGTAAGATTTGCACAGCGCCCGGGAGCTCTGAAAACCTTTGTTATGAATGTTTTAGGCCCTAATGATGATATTACTTTTTTTGAATACACGCAAAAGAACTCAAAGGAGAAAGGTATTGCTGTTTTAGGGATTGGATTGAAGAATAGTGAAGATTTTACTCCGCTGCTCAATAATATGAAGAAGTATGACTTTTTTGTCAATTACCTGAATAATGATCCGTCTTTAATGAATTTGCTCATTTAAAATATTCACATAATCTGTTGTGGATCAGTAGGGAATAATCTAAAAAGTAAAAAGTAAGAAGACTGTTTTGTCGCTCCGTTCCCGGCAATGACAAAATGCAGACTCGGCGGCCCGAACGGGCCGCCGAGCTTTTTATCTCTCAAGCGTAAAATTCGAAATGACTTTCGGACGTTCAGCTTCATTGGCTACTTTCCAGGATGTTCTGTACATCCACTCCGTCATTTTATAAAGCTTTTTGTAGTTGATATTTTCAGATTCATCCTGAGGGGTGTGGTACTGATCATGCAGTACGCTGGTGAAAAATACCGCCGGAATTCCAATTTTTGCATATGGCAAATGATCACTTCTAAAGTAGAAATACTCAGCATGATTTGGAGAATCCCAGTCTTTCAGGTATTTGAATTTTGTACTTTCATTATTAGCATCCTCTGCCATTTTTACCAGTTCCTCAGAATTTTTATGGGGAACATTTCCTCCCAAAAGGGCGGCTTCATTATTGTCATTTCTGCCAATCATATCGCCATTCAGAACAGCTATAATCTTCTCTTTCGGAACAACTGGGTGAGCGGCATGCCATCTTGAACCCAGCAATCCTCTTTCCTCAGCTCCATGGAAAACAAACAGAATACTTCTTTTGCCGGGCTGTTTTTTGTAAGCTCTGGCCATGGCAAGCATTGCAACGCATGTACTGGCATTATCGTCAGCACCGTTGTAGATGGTGTCATTTTTTACAGGATGCCTGATTCCGTCATGATCCTGGTGACCGCTCAGCAAAACGTATTCTTCCTTAAGCTTAGGATCTGTACCTTCAATTTTTCCAATGATATTAACTGATGGATATTTGTAGGTTTCTGTGAATAGGTTCAGAGCAATTTTAGGGTTGTTTTTTATCCAACCTGCATTTTCTCTTTTGATCCATAAAACAGGAATATTATCCGTTATTTTTTCTCTCAGGCCTTCCACGCCGTAGGTTCCTCTTGTCATTTGAGGAAGAACCTCTACCCAGCTTTTTTCAGAAATATCATCGGTGATGAAAATAACTGCTTTTGCTCCCAGTTCATGAGCTTTGCTGTAATATTTTGCCCTTACAAATCCAGGATATCGTCTTACGAAAAGAGTCATTTCCTTGTCAATATTTTTGTCGGACGCATTAACGGCAAGAACTTTCCCCTTGATATTCAGTTTGGAAAGGTCTTCAGGTTCTGCATTTCCTGCGTACACGATATCAGTATTAATCGCTGTATTTACAGGTTCAGCAACAAGGAAATCTTTCCATATCTTAAGGCTGTTGTTACCGATGTTTAAACTGCTTTGAGGAGCTACCTGATGCCTGTACATATCAAAAAACTGGAAGAATGTACCATTGTTACCAGCGGGTTCCATTCCGGCTTCTTTTGCTTTGTCGGCCAGCCACATCGAAACTTTTAATTCATCTAACGTTCCAGCTTCACGCCCCCAGAACTGATCCGCAGCCAGCTCATACATATCTTTCCTTAAATCGGTTTCTTTGATGGCAGAGACCAGTGGTTTCTTGTAATTCTGAGCATTCGCAGAACTGAACAGGAGAATACTCAACAGAGAGAATACGTAGCTTTTATTCATCTAAAATTTTTAATTGAAGTTAGCCAATTTATCTGAGAACTGCTTTGAAAATTCTTTTCTGTCTTCTTCCAGTTTTTCCTGTTCGGCAGGAAGGATATAATTAAAAAGGACTTTATCTTCATTGTCAAGAAATATAATTTCCTTTTCGTTGCCATCGATCATCTGTGAAAAAATCTCCCACATTGAAGTGTCTTTTAGCTTTAATAATTCAAAAAACTGTTCCGTTTTTATTTCTATTCGCTGCATGTTTCGTTTTTATGTATTTATAGGTATTGTTTAAAATTCTAATAATTTCAGTTTAAACTGGATGGCAAAATTCTGTTTGAAATTGGGGGTGGTGTAGTATCCGACTCTGTAGAAAAGCCCTAAATTAAAATAACTTGACAGGAAATTATTCCACTCAAGACCTACTTCCTGATACAGGTGATCCAGTTTTCTGAATTTAAATTCATGATATTCCGGATGCTTCATATCTCCGATCGTTCCTCTCAGTACAAAATCAAAGCTCGAAATATTCTGTCCGAAACTTTTAAAATATAAAGGAAGCTTGTGGGTGAAATAATAGGCAACGAATTTATCATTGTAATATTTTCCGCCCTCCAGCGTTGCAAAACCAAGGTAAGACGTAAAGTTAAAATTAAAATCCTTTCTCGGAGAAGCCAGACCGTTCATTGTAAAATGCTTCCAGATTGGAGCTTCCCCCAATACAATCCCGCCGTACAATCTGAATCCTGTAGTTCCGAACATTGTTTTAAAATTGTGCACAAACAGGGCATCAAAACGCGTGTAATTGAAATCTCCTCCCAAAACTTTGTAACTCTGCTCATAGTTGAAATACAGCTCGGGATATTTCTGATCGATGATGGATTTTCCCTGAGGTGTCATGATATTCGTAGAATTCGGGGAATATTTTAAAGTAAATAACGTATTGAAATTATCAAACTCGCCGCCTTTTCCCCTGAACTCATAATCAAATTTAGCCTCTTCAATATTTCTTTTTGCAGCAAAAACCAAAGTCAGTCCGTTCGTAACATCGTTCAGGTAGGATAGGGAAGCTCCTCTGTAATGATAGTATTTATCATTGTTAATGTTATTTCCGTAATTCATCGTTCTCATCTTGAAATTCCACAGTCTTCTGTAAAACTCTCCCGATGCCGTTACGTCATTATAATATTCAGCTCTGAAAAATGAATTTTTATCCAGAGTCGTCTTTATATCCAGACCGATACCGTATTTCCATTTATTATCTTTAAAACCGTACGCGAAATAATAATCCGGTGAGAAATAAGGATTAAAAGTTTCGTTAAGCTTTGCTTTTAAGCCTAATCTGAAACCTTCATATAAGTTATAGTTTACAATTTCATCCACGGCAAAATCTACAATTCCCATCCGGATCTGGCCATTGATAAGGCCTGTCAGGATTTTCGCCTTGCTGTCGATATTATACTTTTTGCCCAGGCTGTCTATCGTAGTATATGTATTTCTTTCCCTTTCCGTCAGAGGATCGGTTCTGTACTGATCCAAAAGATGACCGTCTGCATTTTTCACCGAAAATGTATAGCCTTTAAAATCATTCCGGTTTTCCTCAATAGGCGATTTAAAGTCAAAATAAGTGGAAGTAAGGAAAGTATATGTCCCGAAACTGGTCCTGTCTTTCTTCTTAGGATTCTCTTCTGTTTTTTCTTTGTTTTCCTCTTCCATGGCGACCCTGCTCATTCTGAGTTTTACCTTTTCCTGAGCCAGAAACCATTTATTATTATAGAAAATCCAGGTGCTCGTAATGATACCGTCATTTTTGTTCTTGCTGAAATTTTCAATCTTTTGAATTCCGTAGGTTTCGGTGTCTATATAGATTGCACCATTGTATTTCCTCCTTTTATCAGGCTTTTTATAATTCACCTCACGGAAACGGATCACGAAAGTTTTTCTTCCGTTCACTTCAATGGTATCCGAAAGAAAAAAACGGTAAAGACCTCTGTTTTCCTGCTTGATCTGGTTGGGGATTTTATCCCTGTTGCTTTGCTGGATAGCAATCATTTCGTAGATCGGCTGCTTGAGGCCGGAAATCCTGTTGTCCAGGATATTGATCTTTTCACCATATTGTTTGGAATATAGAAATTCCTGAGCTCTTTCCCACAGAAAAAGCTTGCTTTTTGAAAAGATCTGCTTGGCGGAGATATTATTTAATGAATCTTTTTCCCTTTTTTTCTTGAAAAACTGAGTGTCATTAAAAAACTGGTTAAACTGATTAATACTGTCCTGATCAATGTCCAGGGATATTTTTTCATAGGATTTAAAAGTATAGGAATCTAAACTTTTCGGTGAATTGTCTTTGAAAAGCCTGTTTACTTTCTTTAAGATCTCAATAGCCCGCGGATCACTTCGGTCTTCAATGATGACCTCTTCAATATCAGTTGTTTTTGAGGTCTTTCTCAGTAAAGAAACTTCCATGTCTGCTTCAACAGATACTACCTCTCTCTGATATTTTTCCGCCTGGATTTCGAGAGTACTGCAGGATGATTTAAATTCCAGGGTGCCCTGGAGATCTGTAAAGCCTAAAACCTTTCCCTCACAGGATATTTGGGCGTTGGATATCGGTTTCTGATCGGTTTCGTCAATGACCTTAATCCTTGATTGGGAAGAACCAAAGAAAGAAATCATTAAAAACAATAAAACTAAAACCCTTTTCATGTAAAACTGAGTAAAAGTAGTAATATTTCTTGTGTTGGGAAAGTTTTTATGATTTGTTAATACATTGATTCATCTAAGTTTCAGATAGAAAAATAGAGTAAAAGAAGATTTTGAAAATGAGCACATTTTTAATGATCATCCAAAGCACCCATAAAGTCGATGATCTGATCTATTTCCTGATCCGTAAGCTGGAGAGGACTGTCAGAAAGTGTCTGGTTGTCCACTTTAAATCCAAAGCCTTTTCCACCACCTTTGTTATAAAAATTCATTACTTCCTTCAGGGTTTTATAACCTCCATTATGCATATAGGGAGCTGTTTTGCTGATGTTTCTGAGGGTAGGTGTTTTAAATGAATGTTGTAATGCGGCTACAGTTTCATGGAATTTTCCTCTTCCAAGATCCTCATCAAACATCTTATTTTCTCCGTTGGCAGCCGTTCCCAATACTTCCTGTTCCGTTTTTTTGAAATTCGGGGGAACGGTTCCGTTAAATAAAGGAATAAAATGACACAATGCACATTGGGCTTTTCCCACAAAAAGATTGAATCCCTTTTTCTGATTTTCCGTCATTGCAGAACGGTTTCCACTCATGTATCGATCAAAATTAGAATTGAACTTCGCCAAAGAACGGATGTAGCTTGCCAGTACATTCTGGAGCTGCCAGGTTTGAGCTTTCGGAGTATGGTAAATCTTTTTAAACGCCGGAAGATACGTAGCGTCCTGATTAATTTTATCCAAAATAACATTCAGATCACCGTGCATTTCTTCCTTGTTGGAGATCACATCTGAACTTTGGCCTTCAAGATCATCTTTTCGAATATCCCAAAACTGCCCGTGCTGAAACCCTGCATAATTCAGAGAAGGTGCATTCCGCTGAAGTTCTGCATTTTCAAGCGACATAGATTTGGCAAGTCCATCTGTAAAAGCTTTTTCCGGAATATGGCAGGTTGCGCAGCTTCTGTTGTTGCTGTTGGATAGAATTTTGTCACTAAAGAGCTTTTTGCCCAAAGCCGCTTTTTCATCAGAGAACGCGAATTCCTTTCCGGGAATAAATGCATTGGGATTAAAAGCATTTTTCGAGAAGAAAGTGGCTGCATTCTTACTTAAAGCAGTGGTCACCTCAATGTCCGGAATGTTTTCCTGCTTTTTAAATTCCAGGAGTAAAGACGAAATTGTATTCAAATGATCCGGAATAAAATTAACATAGTCAAACGTATTTCTGTCCGTGTTTTTTTTCAGTGCAGCGATGGCTGAGTTAATGGCTGCGTTAATACTTTTCAACGCTTTATCTTTCGACTGATCCGTAGAAATCTGCTGTAAAGTCATTTGAATAGCTTCCAGAGAATAAGGCATTTCCTTCAGGAATGTTCCTGATATAGGGGTGTCAAAACTTGAAATTCCTAAACTTGAAATCCTGAAAATTTCCTGTCTTACTGCATCAAAAATCTGGTCTTTACTGATGGAGATCGCCTGGAAGTTGGTTTTAATGGTATTGCTTTTATTGGTAAGCTTCTTCAGAAACCGAATCGCTTCTTCTTTGTTTTCGGGAGTGTAGGGGTAGAAGAGCTCTTCTAAAACCTGAAGTCCTTCCGGTTCCAGTTCGGTATGCTCATCCATTTCAATTTCAGAAAGGGCAGGACCGTTGATAAACCGTGCTGAATTTGGCAGAAAATATTCAACAGCCCATTCCATTTTTTTATAGGTGATTCTGAGTTCCTCAAACTTTCTCTGAATCGTCTTTTCATCTGCATTATTTGAAACAAGAGTCATTAGCTCATTGATCTGTTTTTCAAAAGAAGTATTGGTTTTGACTATTTCACTTTTTACAGCACTCAGATCTTCATTGATAGGCTGGTGTTTGTCTGTTTTACACTGAAAAAGAACAAAAAGAACAGCTACAATTGATAATATAGTAAGGATCGGATGTTTGAAGAATATTTTCATAAGCATGAAAAAGTATCAACAGAAATTCTCCGCTGATACTTTGGTTTTTATGGGATATCTAAAATTATTTCTCTACGTTTCTGATGATTACAATCTGCCCGCCTTCTTTGTTGGTATTCACGCCCGCACCGTCAGCATTTTTAAATTTATCTTTCTGCCATGTATGAGAGTGGATGTTTACCGTAAAGGTATTTGGAACTCCGATGATGTCTGAGATGTCAACCATCGCTCCATATTCCCATGAACCGAATTTCTGAAGGTTTCCGGACTGGTTGTAAGCGGTCTGCCATGCTGTATCCAATCTGTTGTGTTTCATATTCAGCCAAGGTTTGTACTGTTTTGTAGCAATATTCAGCTGCCAGATATAAGAATCGTGGGCTGCTGCCGTGTAATAAGAATCCCCGTCTTCCTGGATGTAAACGAAGTTTTCAGTTACACAAAGATTATCAGGATTGATCAGGTTATGCCCCGGATTGGAATCTCCTTCTGCAGCCACTTCCAGTTTTCCAGCCAACATATTGTTTTCGTTAAGAACAAGCTTGTAGACTCTTCCCCACATGGTTAATCCCGGTTTCGGAGTCACACCGTCTGAAGATTCCCCTGTTGCCGTAAAGTAAATTTCCCTTCCTTTTCCAGCTCCTTTTCTGTAATCTACGTCCTCAACTCTTGAAAAGCGGATGGCATTATTATCAATATTCTTTTGATTGATCTGAGCTCCTGTAAGATTTTTAGCATTGGAAATCTCTACAAATTCCACATCATAAGAACTTCCTTTTACCATATCGGTTTCCGTATAGTTGTTGTTGGTTCTCTTTAAAGCATATAATTTTCCGTTCTCAAGATCTCCCTGTGTATTGGAAACATACATGATCAGCTGTCCTGCAGACTGGTGTGATGAAGAGTAAGACTGATCTTCACCGATCATAATGTACGTTTTTCCGCCTGAAATATCTTTAGGAAGCGGAACTGCATTTTCCATTGAGGCTTTACCTAAAGCAGGTTTTACCCTTGTCTGGTCGGATGCCTGAGAAGCAGCTGCCAGTGGATTAATGGCATGAACCATACTTTCTTCACCGGATTCACCGGCAGTAAGAAATGCACTGAATCCGTGGGTTTCCGGAGTCGCAAGGGTAGCAGAACATAATCTGGTCATACCTCCGATCCCGTTTAGGATATATTCTCCTTTTACAGGTTTGAATGTTTTATCTAAATAAACTCTTGATACAGATTGAGTGATCTCATGGTTGTTAATCATCAAATAACCGTCCGAGTTGGGATCTTTCATAATTCCCATTCCGTCCGGCTGGCCTGCAAACACGAAATTGGGTGTTCCGGAAAGAATATCGGAACTTGAAATCAAAGTCGTAATATTCAGATTTTCAAAACCCGTCATCCCATAAACGAAGGCTGGCTCCTGTGAAAAGTTTTCAATTTTAATATCCTGATTGACAGGATTGGTTTTCTGACCGTCATTATTGTCATCGTTGCAGCTCTGAAAGGCCATAGCTGCAAACAATAGAGCTCCGATAGTTCTGTTAATTTTCATAATTACTTTTTTGAATTTCGATTGTAGCAAAACTAAAGGTCTATTGTGAATTATATTTTAAGGGGACGCAACAAATAGTTTAAGTTTAGGTAATGCTTTGTTAAGATAAGATCAATAATTAGAATGGTTATAAATAAAAAAAACTCCTGAAAATCTCAGGAGTTCTAATGTTTATGATAAGAGGATTAATCCTAAATATTCAACGCTTTTTGATAGGCATTTTCCAGACCATCAAGATTTTTACCTCCTGCCGTTGCAAAGCCCGGATTTCCGCCGCCGCCGCCCTGGATCTCTTTTGCCAGGTCTTTTACGATAGCTCCGGCTTGATAATCTGCTGCCAGATCTTCAGAAACTCCAACGGTGATCATTGGTTTTCCGTCTGCATCGGAAAGAATAATCGTTACTGAAGATGGGATTTCTCTTTTCAGCTGGAAAACAATATCTTTTACAGAACCTGCATCCAGAGAAGTTTTCTTAACCAATAACTGTTTGTTCCCTTTCTGCTCGTACGCGTTTTTCCATTCGCTGATTTCGCCTTTTGCTTTTTCCTTTTTAAGGGCTTCCACTTCGGATTTTAAAGACGCGTTTTCTTCAATCAGTTTTTCAATAGATCTTACCACATCTTTAGACTTTAGTAATTGAGAAAGCTCATGAATCTGATTTTCCAGATTTCTGAAGTATTCCTCAGATTTATCTCCTGAAATGGCTTCAATTCTTCTGATCCCTGCAGCTGCTGAACCTTCGGAAGTAATTTTGAAATGACCGATTTCGATTGTATTTTTTACGTGAGTTCCCCCGCAAAGTTCCTTAGAGCTTCCAAATTGGATCATTCTCACACTGTCACCGTACTTTTCACCGAACAAGGCCATTGCTCCTTTATCCAAAGCCTCCTGGATAGGAATACTTCTGAATTCCTGTAAAGCAATGCTTTCTTTGATCTTGTGGTTTACTTTTTCTTCTACCAATGCCAATTCTTCCTCCGTCATTTTATTGAAGTGAGAGAAGTCAAAACGAAGATAATCAGGACCTACGTAAGAACCTTTCTGCTCTACATGTGCTCCTAAAACCTCTCTTAATGCCTCATGTAAAAGGTGGGTTACCGAATGGTTGGCCTGGGAATTTTTTCTGTCAGCAGCATCCACTTTAGCATAAAAAACAGCTCCTGCATCTTTAGGAAGACCGTTGATCAAAGAAATGATCAGTCCGTTTTCTTTTTTAGTTTCTAAAACCTCAAAGCTTTCAACAGCATTTTCCAGAACGCCTTTGTCGCCTACCTGGCCACCGCCTTCCGGGTAAAAAGGAGAGCTGCTCAGTACCACCTGGTAAAATTCTCCGTCTTTATTTTCTACTTTTCTGTATCTTGTAATATAGGTTTCAGCTTCAATCTGATCATACCCTACAAAGTTTTCATCTCTTTCTTCTAAAGTTACCCAATCGTAAACTTTCTGAGCAGAATCAGCTTTAGAACGGAGTTTCTGCTTTTCCATTTCTGCCTTAAATCCAGCTTCATCAATGGTTAAGCCTTTTTCCTCTGCGATAATTCGGGTTAAATCATCCGGGAACCCGTAAGTATCATATAATTCAAAAACTTCTTCGCTTGGTAATACTTTTGAGCCGTCTGCAATGGTCTGCTGAATTAATTTTTCAACTCTGATCAGCCCGTTTTCAATAGTTTTTAAGAATGAATCTTCCTCACTTTTGATTACTTCAGAAACCAGTTTCCCCTGCTTTTCAATTTCAGGAAAGAAAGTACCCATTTGCTCTTGGAGTACAGCAACAAGCTTATAAAGGAAAGGCTCTTTCATGCCTAAGAATCTATAAGAATAAGAAATTCCTCTTCTTAAAATTCTTCTGATCACATAGCCCGCACCGCCGTTTGAAGGAAGCTGTCCGTCTGCAATCGCAAAAGCAACCGCTCTGATGTGGTCTACTACAACACGGATCGCAATATCTTTTTCGTCTTCTAAAATTCCTGTATATTTTTTACCTGAAAGTTCTTCCACTTTAGCAATAAGCGGAGTGAAAACGTCGGTGTCATAATTCGAAGATTTGCCCTGAAGTGCCATACACAAACGCTCGAAGCCCATTCCTGTATCCACATGCTGTGCAGGAAGTTTTTCCAGAGATTTGTCCGCCTTTCTGTTGAACTCCATGAAAACCAGATTCCATACTTCCACAACCTGTGGGTGATCATTGTTGACAAGATCAAGTCCTGACACTTTAGCTTTTTCTTCCGGAGTTCTCAGGTCAACATGGATTTCTGAACACGGTCCACATGGTCCACTTTCTCCCATTTCCCAGAAATTATCCTTCTTATTTCCATTGATAATTCTGTCTTCCGAAATGTATAATTTCCAGAAATCATAAGCATCCTGATCCCTTTCAAGATTTTCAGAAGCATCTCCTTCGAAAATCGTTACATATAAGTTCTCTTTGGGAATTCCGAATACTTCAGTGAGTAATTCCCAGGCAAAAGCAATAGCATCTTTTTTGAAATAATCACCGAAAGACCAGTTTCCCAACATTTCAAACATGGTGTGGTGGTATGTATCTCTTCCCACATCATCCAGGTCATTATGTTTTCCGGAAACCCTAAGACATTTCTGTGTATCGGCAATTCTTGGGGCCGTAGGCGTTTTGTAGCCTAAGAAAAAATCTTTGAACTGCGTCATTCCCGAGTTGGAAAACATAAGGGTAGGGTCGTCTTTCAGCACGATAGGAGCTGAAGGAACGATAAGGTGGTCTTTACTTTTAAAATAATCTAAAAATTTTTGACGTATCTCTTGTGATGTCATAGTATTGCTTTGCTTTTAAAACTATCAAATTTTTGATAAGATGCAAATTTAATGTTTTTAAGCGATTTGTAAATAATTTTATGCTATGTTTTGAATGGTGTAGAGTGGGAAGTGTTTATATCTTGTTGGATTGCTTTACCTGCAGTTCGCAATGACGTTTGTAATAAAACTTTGTATATTATCATTTAACTTTTTATATTCGTTTTAATATTAAATAAAGACCTGATAGATTTTATGATTTCGAAGCCTGAATATAATGATCTGCGCAATCAATAAAATGAGTTTTTTATGATATTAAAGAATAAAAAATGACGAAAAACGAAGTACTGAAAAGCTGGGTAGAACAGTATTCCGGACCTCTTCTGAAAAGGGCAGCTTACCTGCTTTCAGATAAATTGGAAGCAGAAGATTTGGTTCAGGAGGTCTTTTTGGCTGCCTATTCGTCTTATAATTCTTTTGAAGGGAAAAGCCAGCCGCTGACTTGGCTGACAGCTATTTTAAATAGGAAAGCTGCTGATTTTTACCGGAAAAAATATAAATCAGAACCAGAGATCAGACTGGATCATTTCTTTGATGAGACAGGTTCCTGGAAGAATGACGGTGTTTTGAATGACTGGAATGTTTCGGAGAAAGAATCTGAGCTTTTGGATAATAAAGATTTTAATAAAACGCTTGAAGATTGTATTGAGGATTTGCCCATCAGATGGAAGATTCCGATGAAAATGTATTATCTTCAGGAAAAAAAAGCACCGGAAGTGAGTCAGGAATTGCAGATTTCTGCGACCAATCTATGGAAGATTCTTCAGAGAAGCAGAATGCAGCTGAGGGAATGCCTGGAGGTCAACTGGTTTGCAAACTTATAACCATATCATAAAATGTTGAGAAAATTTATTCATATTCTGTTCCTGCCATGTAGCAAAGCAACGATGCTGATGGAAAAAAGGAATGCCAAAGCGATCTCCCAGAAGGAAGACTGGCAGCTTTCCATGCATCTGAAGATCTGTAAATGGTGCAGAGCTTATGAAGAGAAACTGCAAATTTTAGATGATATTTTAAAACGGAGACTTTCTCAAAAAGATAAAACTGAAATTAATGATTCTGATATTCAGGTTGTTAAAAATAAAGTTTTAGAAAAATTAAATCTTTAGAAGAAATATTGTCAGGATTTTGAAATGCCTCCGACTATACTTTTGAAAATAATAAAGTATCATTCAAAATCTTAAGACATGAACGGAACATCACAACTTAACGTAGAATCGCAGACTTACAAAACAGGATATTATATTTCGCTTTTTGGTGCCGCGTTTATTTTACTCTGGATCGGAATCTTTAAATTTACTCCCACAGAAGCTGCTGCTATTAAACCTCTGGTCGAAAACCATTTCCTTACTTTTTTCGTATATAAAATAGCAAGTGTACAGATCGTGTCAAATGCTATTGGAGTGATAGAAATTATCATTGCATTATTACTGATATTTAGTGTGAAATTTGCATCTCTAAGAAAGTATGCCGGGATCGGGATGATTATGACATTTCTGGTAACATTGAGCTATCTTTTTACCACTCCCGGAATCTGGAAAATAGTGGACGGTGTTCCTGTCACAGATTTTTTTATTCTGAAAGACCTAATGCTTTTAGGATTTGGATTAATGATATTTCAAAAAAAATGAATACAAATAAAAAGATAAAAATGAAAAATATATTAATATTACTCGGAATGATTCTGGGAATAGGAGTATTTGCAATGAGTTGTGGAAATTCAAAAAAAATGAAATCCACTGAAACTAAAAAAGAAAATGAGACCATTATGGACAGTAAAAATGTAAAAGAAGTTTATTTTGCAGGTGGATGTTTCTGGGGAACAGAGCACTTTTTTCAACAAATTCGTGGTGTGGTGGGAACTGAAGTTGGCTATGCAAACGGGAATGTTAAAAACCCGACGTATGAGCAGGTTGTAAGTCATACAACAGGTTTTGCTGAAACGGTAAAAGTGAAATATGATCCTGAACAGGTTGATCTTAGGCTGCTGATTGATTTGTATTTTAAAACGATTGATCCGACAAGTTTAAACCAACAGGGAAATGACCGGGGAGATCAGTACAGAACAGGGATTTATTCTACAGATAAAAACACAGAAGCGATTGTAAAAGAAGAAGTTGCAAAATTGTCTAAGAATTTCAGCAAGCCGGTTGTAGTAGAAACAATTCCGTTGAAAAACTTCTACAAAGCAGAAGATTATCATCAGGATTATCTCGGCAAAAATCCGGGAGGTTACTGTCATATCGAGCCGGGACTTTTTGAAATGGCTAAAAACGCCAACCCGCTTCCCAAAGCAAAATACCAGAAGCAGGATAAAAAAGTATTGAAAGAAAAACTAACCTCAGAACAATATAAGGTAACCCAGGAAAACGCAACGGAAAGACCTTTCCAGAATGAATACTGGGACGAAACGCGCGAAGGGATCTATGTAGATGTTACCACCGGAGAACCACTATTTATTTCAACCGATAAGTTTGAATCCGGTTGCGGATGGCCAAGTTTTTCAAAACCGATTACCAAAAAACTGATAGACGAGAAAATGGACAAATCTGCCGGAATGATAAGAGTGGAAGTAAGAAGTAAAACTGGAGATGCTCACCTTGGACACGTTTTCACAGACGGTCCTGCGGATAAGGGCGGCCTTAGATACTGTATCAACAGCGCTTCGCTGAAGTTTATTCCTAAAGCTGACATGGAGAAAAAAGGCTACGGAGATTATATTTCTCTGCTGGATAAAAAATAATATGAAGATAGACTGCTGAAAGGCGGTCTTTTTTAGATTAAAATGCAAATTCTTTTGCGGATTTCACGGATAGCGCGGATATTTGAGCCCCTTTCTCTGATCAAACCAAAAAAAGTGATCCAAAGGACCACTTAATTTTTAATCAATTAAAATTTTTTAAATTATTCAATCTTTCAATTTTTAAAACCCAGGCAACCTACTAATGAACTATACCAAAATTTAATGTAACAAGATTCACAGTATCATTGTTTTATGGATGTAACTATTTTTATGAAATAGAGACCTATTGAGGAAACATCAAAAAACAAAACTATGAAAACCATGAAATGGATAAAAAGACTGTTAATGGCCTTGCTTTTAATCGTCATCCTGTTATTAATTACCGGATTTATTTTTGAAAGAATATCCCGTTCAATTGCTGAAAAAATTCAACCGGACGGTCAGCTTGCAGAAGTTGAAAATCACAGGATGCATTACCTGATGGAAGGAAAAGGCGGGCCTACAGTAGTTTTCGAAACAGCTTTCGATCCCGCGGGTCATCTGCAATGGTATCATATCCAGAAAGATCTTCCGAAAAATTATACTACATTTTCCTATGACAGATCCGGAATTTTGTGGAGTGAACGGGGAACAAATCCTAAAACAGGCGAGAAAATGGCAGAAGAACTTCATTCGCTTCTCGAAAAATCAAAAGCACCCAAACCTTATATCCTTGTCGGGCACTCATTTGGAGGCATGCTTACCCGTTTTTTCGCACAAAAATATCCGGCGGATGTTGCAGGAGTGATATTGGTAGACAGCCAGTATCCGGCAGATGAAAAATACCTGTCACCTGAAATGCATAAAATGGTAAATCAAGGGCTTCCGGGAGGATTTCTCCAGTTTGCAAATACTTTTGGTATGGCTAGACTTATGTTTGAAAATATGTTTCCTGCCAGCCCTCAGTATACCTATCAAAATACCCTAATGCCTGCGCTGCTTTACAAAAGCGCCAACGCTACTTTGGAAGAACAGGACCATATGAAATCTATTAAAGCCGAAGCTGCCGCCATCAATTCTTTTGGCTCAATTCCTTTGTGTGTAATTACAGCAGGTGATAAGACAAGATACAACAGCTTTATTAAAGATCAGAAATTAAAGAACGAGATGCTGGAAGCATGGGACAAAATGCAGAAAGATCTGTTGAATTTATCTACCGACAGTAAACAGATCATTGTAGCAAAAAGTGGGCATTATATTAATCAGGACCAGCCGAAGATCATAGAAGAAGCTGTAAACGATATGGTTAAAAAAGTTACGGTTAAGTAAAAGGCTTTTGCTTTCCTGTTTTCTTCTTCATAATATCAGGGTGAGTTCATGTTAAACTTTAATATATTTTCCAATAGATTTTAAGATTAAAATATTAAATTTGATAGAATTAATCGGTAGTTTTATGAAGTTAATTGAGTTAGCTAAGGAGCTTAACGTTTCGGCAGAAGCCATCAAACAGTTTATCCAGGATTTTGATCTTGAGCTGGGGGTATGCATCAGTACAAACTTTGAAGTGAAGAAAGATTTCGAAAAGTTTGCCCGCGAAAACCTGGATTTTTTGAAGCTTTATGAGAAAGATCTGGACAAAAATAAAACCCTGGAGCAGATTGCTGAGGTGATCAATCAGCCCAAAGAAAAAATCGAAGAAGCAATTAAAGAAGGAAATCCCAATATTTTTGATAACGGCTTTTTCCGTTCATCAATCTCAAGTTATGGCATTGATAATAAGCTCGGTGGCAATTATCAGTTCGTTTATGATTATTTCGGGCAGAAAACTACTCTTCAACACAGGGATTTTATCGGATACAGAGATCTGTTCTTTTATATATCAGCCGTTTTAGAGCCATTCTTAAATCCTCAGCAGATCAAAGACTGGGGAATACATAAACCTGCGGGAATTATTCTGTACGGACCTCCGGGAAGCGGAAAAATATTCTGGGCGACCAAAATTGCCGAGATTATCGGATATCAATTTAAAGAAGTCAAAAAACATTATTTGGGAACCTCTTTCATAGACGGGAATAAAACCAACTTTAATGATTTTCTGCTTACCATGATGAAAGAAGAAAAAGTCCTGCTTTTCCTCGACGATTTTGATGAAATCATGATGGAAAGAAAAGCGGAAACTGACATTGCCTCCTGTAATCTGGAAACTCAGGAGCTGATCCTGCATTATATCGGGAAATTTGAGAAAGAAGAACTGCTGATGGTGGGTTCCGCCAATTCCGTTTCTGAGATTAATGAAGAAATTCTTGCTCCGGGAAGATTTGATGTGATGATTCCTATATTTCCACCCAATGCTGCAGAGCGTTCAGAGATTATTCTGTATGCGATGACCAGAGAGCTTGAAGAAGATTCCCTTCTTTATAAAATTCTTAAAAATAATAAAGCTGATAAAGTTCCGTTCTGGCATGAGATTTCGTCTAAAATGAAGGCATTCAGTAATACCATGCTTATTGATTTTACACAGAGTCTGAAGAAACGCCTTAAAAACAAATATCAGCAGACCAAGAATGAAAACCTTAAGATCGATCAGAAACTTTTGGAAGCGGCGCTGAGAGATGCTGCCGGAAAGTTGACCGGAGAATACCTGGATCAGGTCGCAAGGTTCCTGGCAGACACCATTATTAATAATTTCGACGAATTTAAATTCAGGATTCAGGCTCTGAAAAAAGAGTTGGATACCTATAAAGCCGTTGAAGAACCAAGAAGAGCAATCGGATTTCAGCATAATGGGGAAGAGGGACATGACGTTGCAAAAGGGTAATTGGGTTTTGAGAGTTTTAGAGTAAGAGAGTTTGGACGCTATAGCGTTTGAGGATACAAATCTTGTCTAAAATCTTGACTCTTGGTTTGGGTCCTTAAATATCAATACATTGTAAAAAAATGAACAGCATCTGGGAACTGGAAACCTTTTACAGGAAAAGAGATATTGTCATCATCGGAGCTGGATTTTCCGGGCTTTGGACTGCTGTATCCATTAAGGAAAAATATTCTGAAAAATCTGTATTAATTATTGAAAGAAATACCGTTCCGCTGGGAGCCTCAACCCGGAATGCAGGATTTGCCTGCTTTGGAAGCTTGACGGAAGTCATTGCTGATTCCCGGAAAATGGGCTGGGAAAAAACACTTGAGCTGGTTAAGATGAGGTTTGAAGGTCTGCAGAAAATCAAAAGATATTTTAACAGTGATGAAATTGATTTTGAATTGAACGGAGGTTATGAAATTTTAAATAATGCTGAACCTTTAGAACATTTAGATACCGTTAATGAAAAGCTGAAAGAGATGACCGGTCTTGATAAAACTTATTTCCTTAACCAAGAGAAAATTCAGGAATTCGGGCTTGGAAAATCTGAATTTCTGGTAGAAAATCCCTGCGAAGGAAGCCTTCATTCCGGAAAATTATTGCAGAAGCTTTTAGAAAAATGTTATGAACTGAAAGTCGAATTTCTTTTTGGAACAGAAGTGAAAAGCATTAATGAAATTACAGGGGAAATCGAGATCTGTCTTTCGGAGGATCTTTCTGTAAAAGCTGAGCAGATTATTTATTGTACCAATGCTTTCAGCTCAAAGTTTCTTGAAAAAGAGGAAATTATTCCCGCACGGGGACAGATTCTTTTGACGGAACCAATTGAAGGCTTGAAATTGAAAGGAACATTTCATTATGACGAAGGGTTTTATTATTTCAGAAACCTGGGAAACAGAGTTCTTTTGGGAGGAGGACGGAATCAGGATTTTAGAACTGAAGAAACAACAGCTTTTGAAACCACAGGATTCCTACAGAAACATTTGGAAACCTTTTTAAAAGAAGTTATTTTACCAGAGCAAGATTTTAAGATTGCGCTCCGCTGGTCAGGAATTATGGCCATGGGTTCAGAAAAAACACCAATTGTGAAACAGCTTTCAGAAAGACAGTACTGTGCCGTAAGGCTTTCAGGAATGGGAGTGGCACTGGCTCCGAAGATAGGGGAAATAATAGCCGGAATGATTGGATAGAAGGTGAAAAGTTTGTCAATGGTGAATTTTGCTGCCCCAAATGAATGGGCAATGGATGAATTGTGAATTAAAAGAATGATATTAATAAAATAATACTAAACTTGCATCGTCGTATCCCAACTCATACTCAAAACTCACCTACACCAGAACTCTCAAACCCACTTCCCAACTCACAAAAGAATTCCGTATTTTTGCATAAAATAAAAAATTCGTGATCAACAACGACCAGATAAAAGAAGTTCAGTCTAGAATTACAGACTTATATAAATACCTTCAGATCGAAAAAAAGAAGATCGAAATAGCAAATGATGATGAAAAAACCGCTGCTCCGGAATTTTGGGACAGTCCAAAAGAAGCTGAAGTCTTTCTGAAGCAACTCCGTTCCAAAAAAAGATGGGTAGAGGATTATGAAGAGATCAGTACCCAATTTGAAGATCTGCAGGTGTTGGCAGAATTTGCTAAAGAAGATCCCGATTCCGAAAAAGAGCTGGATGAAACATTTCCTAAGCTTGTAGAAAAAATAGAAGACCTGGAATTTAAAAATATGCTTTCCAATGAAGGAGATGAGCTTTCTGCTGTTCTTCAGATCACGGCGGGAGCTGGTGGTACGGAAAGTTGCGACTGGGCTTCGATGCTGATGAGAATGTATACCATGTGGGCTGAAAAACAAGGCTACAAAATTCGCGAACTAAACTATCAGGAAGGCGAGGTCGCCGGAGTGAAAACCGTGACACTGGAAATTGATGGTGAATATGCCTTCGGATATCTGAAAGGCGAGAACGGAGTACACAGGCTGGTAAGAATTTCACCTTTCGACAGTAACGCAAAACGCCATACCAGTTTCGTTTCAGTATATGTTTACCCTTTAGTAGATGATACCATCGAAATCAATATCAACCCTGCTGATATTTCATTTGAAACCATGAGATCTTCCGGAGCCGGAGGACAGAACGTAAACAAGGTAGAAACTGCCGTACGTCTTCGCCACGCGCCAACCGGGATTATCATTGAAAACTCCGAGTCCCGTTCTCAGCTTCAGAACAAAGAAAAAGCCATGCAGCTCCTTCGTTCAAGACTTTATGAAATGGAGCTTGAGGCACGTATGAAAGCAAGAAACGAGATAGAGGCCAATAAAATGAAAATAGAGTGGGGAAGCCAGATCAGAAACTATGTGATGCATCCGTATAAACTGGTGAAAGACGTTCGTTCCGGTCACGAAACTTCAGATGTGGATTCCGTCATGAACGGAAATCTTACACCATTCTTAAAAGCCTTCCTTATGGCCGATGGTACCGCTGTTTCAGACGATGATATGGACTTGTAAAATATCATGTCCTTATTTTAGTTAAAATCTTATAATTAATTTTTGTTTAAGACTTTTTACACTTACTTTTGTTGTTAATCGTTATATATGGAAGATTTCAATAGCTGGAGAGATTTATTGAACCCCGAGTTTTATATCAAAATGGGTGGGTTCTGGCTTATTTTATTTATTGTTTTTGCTGAAACAGGTCTTTTTATAGGATTTTTCCTGCCTGGAGATTCATTACTGTTTGTATCAGGAATTTATGCTGTTGATATCATCAAAGCGACTTTCGGATCCACGGGGAGCGATTTTCTGGATACAACCATTCTGGCTTCCTGTGTAGCGCTTGCTGCAATTATAGGAAATGAGGTGGGTTATTACTTTGGAGTGAAAACCGGTCCTGCTTTATACAAAAAGCAGGATACCATGCTGTTTAAAAAGAAATATCTTTATCAGGCCCATGACTTTTTTGAAAAGCACGGAGCATTGGCGATCATCATGGCCAGATTTTTACCGGTGGTAAGAACCTTTACTCCAATTGTTGCAGGTATTGTGAAAATGGACAAAAAAGAATTTTTGAGAGATAATATTATCGGGGCCATTCTTTGGTCGTTTATCCTCATATTTGCCGGACATTATCTGGACAAGCTTTTCCAGGAGCAGTTCGGAATCAATCTAAAAGAGAAGCTGGAACTGATTATTATTATCATCGTTCTGGTAACAACACTTCCGGTAATCATCAAGTTTGTTTTCGGTAAGAAAGAAGACTTCTCTAAATACGAAGACAAAGATTCTGAATAAGAATACAAAAAAATATAGATAACCTGCTTTCCGGCAGGTTATTTTTTTATCCATTCCAGAATATTCGGATAGATAATGCTGTCTCTTTTTATTTTGCTGAAAAACCTCGGAACATGGCCTGTCTTTTCCATAAAGATGAGCTTGTGAGGTACATTTTGCCTGGTAAGTGCAGAATCCATGGACAGTCCCTGATGCTGATTCACCAGAAAATCATTATTTCCCTGAAACAATAACGTGGGAACGTTGGATATATTGGCGATCGGGCTCGCTTCCTTAAAAGCTTCAGATATATTTTTACGGTCGAATTTTGTTCCTACCACTTTTTGGAAAGTTGGAGAGGTATATTTTGAATAAAATGAATTCAGGTATTCCGGGCTGTAAAAATCTGTCGGGCCGCTCAGTGAAATGATCTTTTTGATCTGTTTAGTGTGTTGGTAGCCATACAGCAGGGCAAGATGACCGCCGGCACTTTCTCCCAGCAGAATATAATTGTCCGGCTGAAGCTCTGCTTTTTCTGCAAGAGAATTAAACTTTTCAATCGCAGAGCCAATATCTTCCAGCTGCTGCTTATACGTGATATTTTTCCGTTTTGAAACCAACCTGTAATTCATATTGATACTCGGGATCTTATGTTCAAAAAGCATTTTCTGGATTTTGATCATATGTTCCTTTCTTCCGAGAGTCCAGGCACCGCCATGTATGATAAGAACGACAGGAGTATCTTCTGTATAATCCAATGGAAGAAAAACATCCATTTTTTGCCTTTTATGCTCGCCGTATTTTAAATTATATATTTTTTGCTGCCCGCCGGTCCCTACCCAGACCCTGAATCTTGTATTGCATGACTGCAGCATGAAACTAAGGCATCCTATAACAAAAAAATGGTATCTGAGAATGAGTTTTTTCATTAATTAAAATTACAGAAAAATTATAGGAAAGGAGACTGTCGGTTAATGATTTTTGATAGGTGATGAGGCATATTTATAACACAAAAATGAGATAAAAATACTTAAAGTTTCTCTCCTGTTTTGGATGAAAGTCCTTTTTTAACGGTAATTATGCCTTTTTCTCCCTCTTTGAAGATAAAAGTAATTTCACTGTCATCATCCTGCAGAAAAAATGAATGGTCATTTTCAGCCAGCATTCTTACTTTTGGTTCGTTGTTATTCTGAATAAAAAGCTGCCCATTTTCATACAAAATATGGATTGTATTATCTTCTGACAATTTATAATTACCCGCATATTTTTTAAGAATGGCATCGTCCGCTATTATTTCTTTTTTTGGCTTTGGAAGCTCATAAGGTTGATTTAAAAGCGCACCCAGAATCGTATTTCCAGCTTTTTCCAGCTTTTTGCTGGTAATATTGTTGAGCAGTATAATGCAGATGTCATCAGCAGGAATCATAGCAAAATAACTTGTTGCGCCTTCAATATTTCCACCATGATTAATCACTTTTTTTCCATAAAGATCATCAATGAACCAACCATAGCCGTAGCCGCTTAGAAAAGGTGTTGTTGCTTTCCTGAATGCTTCTTTAGAAACAATCTTATAGTCTCTGAGTCCCTTATAATATTTGTAAAGGTCTTCAGCTGTGCTGTAAATCTGTCCTGCAGAAGCTGTTAATTCTGGGTTCCATATTTCTGTTTTTTCCTGTCTTGTTTTTGAAAGGTAGGCATAAGGAATTGTTTTATCCGGGCTTTTCAGTGACGGATAATCAAAGCCTGTATGATTCATTTTCAGAGGGTCTAAGATGAATTTTCTCACAGCATCTTCATAAGAAAGGCCTGTAATTTTTTCAATAATAACTCCAAGCAGGATATATCCAGAATTGGTATATGAAAACTGGCTTCCCGGTTCAAAATCTAAAGGTTCGTCCTTGAAAAAGGAGATTTCCTTGTTTGGGCTGATACTTTCGCCCGTATGAAGAAGACGGAAATATTCTTTGTTTCGCAGCGGCTCATAAATTCCTGACGTGTGGGCGAGCAGATGTTCAACAGTAATTTCATTCCCTCTCGGATAATCTGCAATATATTTGGAGATTGGGTCCTTCACCGAGAGTTTTCCTTCTTCACTTAGTTTGACAATAACCAATGCAGTGAAAGATTTGGTTAAAGAAGCAATCTGGTAAATGCTGTTATTTCGGTTAGAGATTTTCTTTTCTGCATCCTGCCATCCGTAAGATCTTTCGAAAATCATTTTGTTTTGATGGATAAGCGCTGTGCCGTTAAATTTGTTGATTACAGAATAAGCTTTAATAATAGTGTCTATTTCCTGTTTCTTTTCCAGGCTTTCTCTGTTGCCTTCCGCTTTGTTTTGGGATTTCAATGGAGAACAAAACGTACTGAATATAAAAGTCATACATCCTAAAAAAAGAATATAATGTTTATAGCTCATGGTAGTATTGGTTTTTAGCAGGGTAAAAGTAAGCAGAGTTTTTTCATTTAAACCGTTCATCAGAAGAAAATATTTAAAATTAATATCCAGAATCAAATAAAAATAGATTTTAATAATTATTTTTGCTCGACTTAACGTTTATTAAAAAAATATTAAAATAATATGGCATCTGGTTTTTTTGCGATTTTAGATGATATTGCGGCGCTGATGGATGATGTAGCAGTTACAAGTAAAATAGCTACACAGAGAACAGCGGGTATTCTTGGAGATGATCTGGCTGTGAATGCAGAGAAGGCCACAGGCTTCCTTTCTTCACGGGAAATCCCGGTTTTGTGGGCAATTACAAAAGGCTCATTTATCAACAAATTAATCATTCTGCCTGTTGTGTTTTTTCTCAACTGGCTGTATGCTCCGGCCATTAATTATGTATTGATTCTGGGAGGATTATACTTGGCTTTTGAAGGTGTTGAAAAAATTATAGAATTTCTTTTTCACCGCGAAAAGGAAGGTCATGAAGTTGTGGAAGAAATTATTGAAGATGAAAAAAGTGACGAAGACATAGAAAAAGCAAAGATAAAATCGGCAATTACTACAGATTTTATTTTATCAATTGAGATTGTGATTATTGCTTTGGGTACAGTTTTGGAAGAAAGCCACCCTTTCCTTACACAGATTTTGGTAACGAGTTTGGTGGCATTTATTGCGACTGTGGGAGTGTACGGAATTGTTGCTTTGATTGTAAGAATGGACGATGCAGGTTTTAAGTTAATCAAAAAAAGTAATGATAAAGGATTCTTTGGAAAGCTTGGACATCTATTGGTGAAAGCTTTGCCTATCGTTATCAAGGCTTTGGGAGTTATCGGTACAATTGCTTTAATTATGGTAGCGGGCGGTATTTTTGCTCATAGAATAGAATTTTTTCATCATATTTTACCTTCCTGGTCTTCTAGCGAGCTTCTGACTATTTTAAAAGAAATTATTCTTGGTCTTATAGGAGGATTAGGGGCTGTAGCTATTTTTACGGCAGGGAAGAAGATTTATTCACTTGCAATTAAGAAATAACAGATTACAGATATAGCGATAAAAAAACTCAGCAGTACGACTGCTGAGTTTTTTAGTTTTGAATAACAAGGCACTTTGCAATGCCCTTCTATATTAATTGAATAGATCTTTTACTTTATCAAAAAAAGTTTTCTCCTTTCCGGAAGGTTCTGCAACCATTTCTCCACTTGACATTTGCTTCTCAAAGAAATCTTTCTGCTCTTTAGTCAGCTTTTGCGGGGTCCATACGTTAATGTGGATGAACATATCACCTTTACCATAGCTGTCGATGCTTGGGAGACCCTTTCCTGCCAATCTGAGGATCTTTCCGGACTGTGTGCCCGGATCAATGGTGATCTTCACCTTACCGCCTACTGTAGGAACTTCTTTCTTAGTTCCTAAGGCTGCTTCTGCAAAAGAGACATATAATTCCTGGTGAAGATTATCTCCCTCTCTCTTGATTGTTTTATCTACTTCTTCTTCAATGATTACCAATAAGTCTCCCGGAATTCCGCCAAAAGGAGCGTCATTTCCTTTTCCTCTTACATTAAGCTGGATCCCGTCTCTAGCACCTGCAGGAATATTGATGGAAATTTCTTCCTCATCCTTAATTAGTCCTTGTGCATTAGCTCCGGCAGGGATTTTATCCGCTACTTTCCCGATTCCCTGACAGGTACCGCAGGTAGTCTGCGTCTGCATCTGCCCGAACATCGTGTTCATTACTTTGAGCTGCACACCGGAACCGTTACAGGTTGGACATACTTTTGAAGTGGCACCTTCCGCCATCTTCATTTTTTTTACTTTGATGGTTTTTTGTGTTCCGTTCACCATTTCTTCAAGGCTCAGCTTGATTCTAATTCTTAAGTTGGAACCTTTCACCTGCTGACGTCCTCCGCCATTTCCACCAAAACCGCCAAAGCCACCACCGAAAATATCTCCAAACTGGCTGAAAATATCCTCCATGTTCATACCTCCGCCGAAGCCTCCGCCTCCGAAACCACCATTACCACCCATCCCGGCATGGCCGAACTGGTCATATCTGGCACGTTTCTGGTCGTCGCTCAGTACTTCATAAGCTTCTGCTGCTTCCTTAAATTTTTCCTCGGCCTCTCTATCTCCTGGATTTTTATCCGGGTGATATTTAATGGCCATTTTTCGGTATGCTTTCTTTATCTCGTCAGCTGATGCAGATTTACTGATCTCAAGAACTTCGTAATAATCTCTTTTTGACATGTTGATTATAATTGATTACTGATAAATGATAACTGATGCCTATTGCGTATGGCTTAAAGCCTGCTGCCAATCAATTATCTATCACCATTTATCATTCATTTAATATTAGTTTCCTGTTACTACTTTTGCAAATCGGATTACTTTATCACCTAAAGTATATCCTGTTTCAATAACATCTACGATTTTGCCTTTCAAATCTTCAGATGGAGCAGGAATCTGAGTAATTGCTTCATGGAAATCTACATTGAAGGTATCACCTGCATTAACTTCCATAGCTTTTAACCCCTTTTCAGTAAGTCTGTTTTTAAATTTCTGATAAATCAGCTCCACACCCTGAAGGTCAGATGCATTTCCGTTTTTAGCAATTTCTTTTAACGCTCTCTCGAAGTCATCCAAAACTCCCAGCATAGAAACCATCATATCCTGATTGGCATACTGGAAGAACTCCATCTTCTCTTTGGCTGTTCTTTTTTTATAATTTTCGAATTCAGCGTACAATCTGATATAACGGTCCTTTTCTTCTGCCAAAAGTTCTTCTGCAGAAGGTTTAGCTGTCACATTGTCCTCAGATCCCGCTTCGTCCTGAATGTTGTTTACTTCCTGATTATTGATGCTTTCTTCGTTAATATCCTGGTTTTCCATAATTCAATATTTATTTAAAGAATTGATTGACAAAGAACCTGCCAAATACAAAAAAATGGACATTAAGGCAGAAAATGGAGAAGCTGATTGATTGTGAATGGTCAATTTTGCTGTGCAAGTCAATGGTCAATTAACGGCTGTTAAAAAATTCACAATTGACTATTCACGATTCATTACACTTTTAATTGTGAAAGGTCAATTTTGCTATGCAAGTTAATGGTCAATTACCGGCTGTTATAAAATTCACAATTGCCGATTCAATATTCACTATA
>NZ_JBLFFJ010000001.1:1140145-1290590 GCF_051400735.1 Chryseobacterium hilariae | reverse complement strand
TCAATTTTGCTATGCAAGTTAATGGTCAATTACCGGCTGTTATAAAATTCACAATTGCCGATTCAATATTCACTATACCTTTAATTGTGAAAGGTCAATTTTGCTATGCAAGTTAATGGTCAATTACCGGTGTGGTAAAAATTCACAATTGCCGATTCACTATTCATTACACTTTTAATTGTGAAAGATCAATTTTGCTATGCAAGTTAATGGTCAATTACCGGCTGTTATAAAATTCACAATTGCCGATTCAATATTCACTATACCTTTAATTGTGAAAGGTCAATTTTGCTATGCAAGTTAATGGTCAATTACCGGTGTGGTAAAAATTCACAATTGCCAATTGCCAATTCACTACACTTTAAGTTTGAATGGTCAATTTTGCTACGCAAGTTAATGGTCAATTACCGGTGTGGTAAAAATTCACAATTGCCAATTCACTATTCATTACACTTTTAATTGTGAATGGTCAATTTTGCTGTGCAAGTCAATGGTCAATTAACGCCTGTTATAAAATTCACGATTGACCATTCACGATTAACATTTCATCTTTTTATCCGGTAAACGTTTGGTACAGCAAGTATAGGTTTAGAATAATAATGATAATAGAAATGAGCCAGACGCTTATTTTTAAGAATGGCTTGTTCACGAATTCTCCCATTTTGGCTTTGTCATTGGTAAACATAACCAGAGGAACTACCGCAAAACTCAGCTGCATAGATAAAATTACCTGGCTTAAAACCAATAAATCTGTTGTTCCCTGTTCACCATAAATGATAGCTACTATTAAAGCGGGAATAACAGCAATAAGTCTTGTAATCAGCCTTCTTAGCCATGGTTTTAACCTGATATTTAAGAAACCTTCCATAACGATTTGCCCTGCAAGAGTTCCGGTTAAGGTTGAGTTCTGTCCTGAAGCCAGTAAAGCAATGGCAAAAGCAATACTTGCCATGGAAGCACCTAAAATAGGAGTCAACATTTTGTAGGCATCGTGAATATCTGCTACATGCTTGTTTCCTGTAGTATGAAAGGTTGCAGCAGCCAAAATAAGAATAGCTGCATTAATAAAGAAAGCCAGCATTAGTGAAACCATACTGTCAATAGTTGCAAATTTTATCGCTTCTTTTTTTCCTTCCCGGTCACGCGGATAATCTCTCGTCTGAACGATACTGCTGTGCAGGTATAAATTATGAGGCATTACGGTCGCTCCTAAAATACCAATAGCAATATAAAGCATTGCCGGATTTTGAATGATTTCCTTTTGAGGAACCAATCCGCCAAGGATTTCATTAAAAGCCGGCTGTGAAATTATAATTTCATAAATGAAGCAGGCCAAAATAATAAAAATAAGTCCGCCCACAATACTTTCTATCCATCGGAAACCTTTAGCCTGAAGTAAAAGAATAATCAGAACATCCACTGTGGTGATCACAATTCCCCAGGTGAGAGGAATGTGAAACAGAAGATTTAATGCAATGGCAGAACCAATTACCTCGGCTAGATCACAGGCAGCAATAGCGATTTCACAAAACACCCACAAAATAAAATTGGTCGTAGGATTAAAGTGATCACGACAGGCCTGAGCGAGATCCCTTTCGGCAACAACACCTAACTTTACAGATAAATGCTGTAAAACCATTGCGAAAATATTTGAAATAAGAATCACAGAAAGCAGGGTATACCCGAACTGGGCACCTCCGGCAATATCAGTAGCCCAGTTTCCCGGGTCCATATATCCAACGGCAATCATTAGCCCCGGACCGGCAAATGCCAGATACTTTCTCCAAAATGGAGCATTTCTGGGTACTTTTATAGATGAATAGACCTCAGAGAGGGAATGGGATGTTTTATCTTTACGCCAGGCGCTATTTAATTTGAAGTTCATAAATGTTAGAAATGACTAACAAATTTAATTAAATAAATATAAATACGAAAGCAGAGGGATGAAAAAATCCCGAAAACTAGTTTCCGGGATTCTATTTTTAAAGATTCTAAAGATCTATTTTGCAAATCTTACAGACATTTTTCTGTCGGCAGCTCTTTCTGCATCAGAAGCTTTAGCATCTACTGTAGCAAATTTACTTCCATAACCTTCAGCTCCTAAAACCTGAGCACCAACTCCCGCTTTTGCTAAAGCATTTTTGATGAAATCAGCTCTGGCCTGAGATAATTTTACGTTGGAAGCTTCATTTCCTGTTTTATCAGTATAGCCTCCGATTTTGATTTTCGCATCCGGGAATGCTTTCAAAATCGCTACTAAATTATCAAGCTGCCCTTGGGAACCAGCTTCCAAATCAGTAGAACTTCCCATTTTGAAGTTTACATGGTCAAAATCATACCACTTATCTTTCAATGCTGCATCATCAGCTGCATTTTTATAATTCCCCGATTTAAGGAAAGTAATCATTTGGTCTTCCATACCTCCTTTGTACCCTTTCAACATTACCCCATTAAGATCGATGTTTTCATCTGTTCTGGTTGTTGTTACAGTTGTTGCAGAAGTATCTGCAGGAGTAACGGTAGCCACAGTATCAGTAGTTGATCCTGTAGAATCCACTACTGTGGTAGTTGTGGTTGTTTCTTTCTTCTCACACTGCTTCCAAATAAAATAAGCTGCAGCGATTAAAAGTAAAAGTGGAAGCAACCATTTCCAGATTGAACCTCCGCCATCATTATTATTTCTGTCAGGATTGGTTCCTGCAGATGTGGTACTTCTTGTAACTTCTATTTTAGGCTCTTCGCTGGCTGCTGGTCTGATGGCATCATTATCATTATCAAATTTATATCCTTTTGCCCAGTCGCCAATATTAAGGGATGCCAAGGAAAGTCCTGCCGGTAAAAGTGAAGAAATAATTCCTTTTTGTTCACCTAACAGGTTTGAAATACCAGATTTGCCTAAATTATTATCAGCAGCATATTTTCCGATAGTACCTACCGTAGCTCCTGTTACTAAATTCAGCAGTGAGCTGGATGAATTATTGCTGATTCCTGCATAAGTAGCAATAGCATTCACTATTCCGCCAATTTTGTCTCCAAAAATAGAGGTCAATAAGTTGGAAATTATAGGGCTGTTGGATGTACCACCTACTAAGTTTCCTAAAATTCCGCTTGACGAGGCATTGGTAATTGCATCCAAAACTCCCGGGTTATCAGAATTATTGGCTAATCCTCCTACAACTGCAGGCAATAAACCTCCAATTGCTTTTGAAATACCAGATTCACTTTCCCCAAACTGAGAGGCAGCTTGCGAAATTAAAGCGGGACCTAACTGTCCTTTAATTAAATCAATGACATTTAAAGACATAATAAATTATTTTTTAGATTAATGTTGCATAAATTTAAACAAAAATCTGTCCAAAAGTCACTTTTTTTGAATATTTATTTAATTTCCAGTGAAGTTTTTGAAAATCAGCGAAAATTTTTAATAAGCTTTTGCGAATAATACACGTCTCTTAGACGGTTTTCCGCTTACCAGAGAAACCCCTTCTTCAGTATCATCATCTAAAGGAATACATCTGATGGTAGCCTTCGTTTCATCTTTGATCTGTTCTTCTTCTTCAGCAGTTCCGTCCCAATGTGCATAAATAAACCCTCCTTTTTCTTCAAGAACTTTCTTGAATTCTTCATAAGTGTCAACTCTTGTAATGTTGTCTTTTCTGAAGTTTAATGCTTTTTCATAGAGATCTTTCTGGATTGTCTGTAACAACTCCTGAATATAAGTGTCAATTCCTTCGATAGAACGAACTTCCTTAGTCAGGTTGTCTCTTCTTGCGATTTCTACAGATTTATTTTCAAGATCTCTTGGTCCCATTGCAATTCTTACTGGAACACCTTTTAATTCGTATTCTGCAAACTTCCATCCCGGTTTGTTATGGGTATCGTCGTCAAATTTAACAGAGATTCCCTTTGCTTTTAATTTAGCCACGATATCAAGTGCCACTTCACTGATCTGAGCCAATTGCTCTTCTCCTTTAAAGATGGGAACAATAACTACCTGAATTGGAGCCAGGGTAGGAGGAAGCACCAATCCGAAATCATCGGAATGGGTCATAATAAGAGCTCCCATCAAACGGGTAGAAGTTCCCCATGAAGTTGCCCATGCATGTTCAATCTTTCCTTCTTTATTGGTAAATTTCACATCAAAAGCTTTCGCGAAATTCTGGCCTAAGAAGTGAGATGTTCCTGCCTGAAGTGCTTTCCCATCCTGCATCAATGCTTCAATACAGTAGGTTTCGTCAGCTCCTGCAAATCTTTCAGACGGCGTTTTTAATCCTTTAATAACAGGCATCGCCATGAATTTTTCTGCAAAATCTGCATATACATCATTCATCTTTTCAGCTTCTTCCACAGCTTCATCTTTGGTAGCATGTGCCGTATGCCCTTCCTGCCACAGGAATTCTGCTGTTCTCAGGAAAAGACGGGTTCTCATTTCCCAACGGACAACGTTGGCCCATTGGTTAATCAGGATCGGAAGGTCTCTGTAAGACTGAATCCAGTTTTTGTATGTATTCCAGATAATGGCTTCAGAAGTAGGACGTACGATAAGCTCTTCTTCTAATTTAGCATCCGGATCTACAATAAGTTTGTGTGGATTGTCCGGATCTGTTTTTAATCTATAATGGGTAACTACTGCACATTCTTTAGCAAAACCTTCTGCATTTTTTTCTTCTGCCTCAAACAGGCTTTTGGGCACAAAAAGCGGGAAATAAGCATTAACGTGACCTGTTTCCTTGAATCTTTTATCCATTTCATCACGCATTTTTTCCCAGATTGCATAGCCGTATGGTTTAATCACCATGCATCCTCGCACTCCAGAGTTTTCAGCTAAGTCAGCTTTTACCACCAACTCATTATACCATTTGCTGTAATCTTCGCTTCTTGAGGTTAATTTTGCCATTATTTTTTTTAATTTTTTAACTTTTGTACATTATTGTAATCTAAAAATAAAAATCTATTTTTGATAGATTTTTTTACCAGTGTTTTGGTACATTTTTGGTACAGATTGCAAATATAATTTAAATTAAAAATCTTTACGTTATCATGAAAAGAAATATACATAAAAATTTGCTAGGTCTGTTAAAATCCAAAGGGATTTTGGCAATATCAGGCGGATTGCTGCTTGTGTCCTGTGGAGCCCAGATGGGTGGATACACGGAGACCGATGGGGTATACTATGACCCTAATAAAGATACGCTGCCAGAAGGGGTGATCATCAATGATGGCGGTAACAGGGTAGGAGAAAATTATGATTATTACCAAGACTCTAATGTGATCCAGAATGCACAGACCAATTCCAGAGAACAAGACAATAGATATAGCACATGGAGCGATAATAACTGGAACACAAATGCTACCGATTCAGACTGGGGAGCATTTGCCGGGTCTCAGACCAACTATTATGATAATTCCTGGGGCTCTCCGTGGGGATGGTATGGTGGTTTCAGCCCTTATTGGGGAATGAATCGCGGCTGGGGCTGGGGTATGAACATGTCCTGGGGCTGGGGTGGATCGTTTGGATGGGGAGGATCATTCGGCTGGGGCTGGGGAAGTCCTTACTGGGGATATGGATATTCTCCTTATTGGGGTGGATATTATGACCCGTTCTGGGGCGGCGGCTACGGTTACCCATATTGGGGCTGGAACGGCGGCTACTGGGGTAATGGCTACAGACCGGTTTACAGAAGAAGCAGTGGTGGAGGATTCAGCAATCCGGGTATTACCAATGCAGTATATAAAACTAACACATATAGAGGCGGCTTCCGAAACAGTGGGAACGGTTTCCGAAATACACCGACCAATAACGGCTTCCGAAACGGAAGTACAAACGGCGGTTTTAGAAATAATGGTTCTTATAACAACGGAGGATTCAGACAAGGAAATGGAGGTTATAGGACACAGCCACAATCTGGCGGGTTCCGTAATTCAAACTCCCAAAGACCTAATTATAACTCTCAGCCTAACTACAATAATAACAATGGCGGCTTCAGATCCAATGACAACGGAGGTTTCAGATCAGGCGGAGGATCTTCAGGCGGCGGCTTTAGAGGTGGTTCTTCAGGCGGAGGTGGTATGAGATCCGGCGGCGGAGGCGGTGGCTTCAGAGGTGGCAGATAATTTCAAACTTAATAACTATTAAAAAAATAATGTTAAAAAAATCTTTAGTATTAATGAGTGTTTCTGCTGCATTTTTTGCACAGGCACAGGATGTTTCTATATTGAGAAATACTGTAGATGTTTATTCCAGCACTCCTATGGTGGGTTCATCAAAATTTAATGCAATGGCGGGAGCTAACGGAGCATTAGGAGGTGATGCAAACTCACTGCTTACCAACCCTGCCGGTTTAGGGGTAGCTATTTCCGGGGAAGTTTCCGGAACGGTATCTATTGCGGGAAATAAAAATAAAAGCAGCTGGGGAGGAACTTCCATTGATTACAGCAAAACGAATACGGATCTTGGAAATATCGGAGGTGTTATTGCTTTTCCTTTGATGAGTGAATCGGGATGGAAGTTTATCAATATCGGTATTAATTTTTCCAATCAGTCACTTGACAATTATGTAGAATCTCCCGGAAGCAGTAATGTGATCAAAGATTTTACTGATAAAAGTGCCTCGTTTGCAGGACATGCATACAACAGATATGGAAACCTTTCAAAAACAAGTTTTGGGGTAGGTGCCAATTATAATCATAATCTATACATAGGAGCTGGATTCAATTTTTTCAATGCTTCTATTGATCAATATGATACGGCAGCCTTCCAGTCATTGGATAATGGTTCCATGGAATATTTCGACAGACAAAACACTCCTATGTTTGAAAGGTCGTCCGGTTTTTCTGCTTCTTTAGGGGTGATCGGAAAGCTTAGTCCTAATTTCAGAATCGGTGGCGCCATAGAAACTCCGACATTCTGGCGTATAGACAGAAATTATAATTTCTATAATGACCCGGACTACGGTGATGGCAACGCAGCCGAATCAAGAGACCTTACAACGCCGCTTAAAGCGACAGTAAGTGCTGCATTTGTTGCAAGTAAAAACTTTTCATTAAACGTAGATTATACCTTAGGATTAACAAGACCTAAATATAAAGTGATTACAGGTGCCGAAAGTGAGCTGAATAATTTCTTTAAAGACAATTATAAGAACCTTTCAGAAGTAAGAATAGGTGCGGAATACAGAGTGAAGCAGTTCAGATTAAGAGGTGGTTACTCTTACACATCCAATCCTTTTGATGCTTTAACAGTAAGCCAGGTTAATCCGGATGCTTCTACATCAGATCAGTCATACAGCGATATGATGCTTAATAACAGAAACCTTGCCTCATTTGGTTTGGGGTATGATTTCAAATCATTTTATATAGATGCATCTTATCAGTATGTAACCTCTACATACAGCAATCCTTTCTTAAGAGGTATTGAAACAGGAAATCCTTCTACTGATACAGCGTATTATTCTGATACAAGAATTATGTCATCAGACTATTTTGCTGTTTCAGAAGTGAAAAATAACAGGAATAACTTCTTTATTACATTCGGCTGGAAGTTCTAATTCCAGATTGTGTAATGAGTGATTAAATTGAAGGCTCCGGATTTAATTCGGGGCTTTTTTATTGTTAATAAAGGATTAATGTGAATGTCCGGCAGCCGGATGATGATGAAAAAGATGCATTACCAATGCTAATGAAACTCCAATAATAACCAAGCCGATCTTCATCCAGTCGATGTTGTGATTTTTGTTGCTTTCAAAAATGATCACAGATGAAATGTGAAGGAAAATTCCTCCTACGATAGCCAGGAAATAGGGCTGCAGATCAGGATTGAAATAGTTGCCAAGCAGCATTCCCAGCGGTGAAGCTAGAGCAAACAATGCCACGATCAGGATAGAAGGATACGGTGAAGTTTTGGATTCATTTTTTCTGTTGAATAAAAAGGCTCCAAGAATAAAGGAAATAGGAAGATTGTGAAACAGAATTCCCAGAAGATAGGGTGAGAGTTGATGCTCTTCATTAGCTAAAGGAATTCCCTCTATAAAAGCATGTATAAATAGCCCTACCATCAATGCCACAGGAAGAATGTTGTGTTCATTATGATGATGAAAATGCCCGTGCTCGAAACCTTTTGTCAGAGCTTCCAGGATCATCTGAAGCAATACACCTGCAATCACGAAAATTCCGAGACTGCTTCCTGCTTCGGAAGTATATACCTGCGGAAAAACTTCATTCAGGCAGATAGTAATCAGAAATCCGGCACTCAGGACCAGCAGGTTTTTAGCCAGCTTTTCCTTTTTTCCGAAATGCTTCCCAAGAAATACCCCTGTAATAACGCTCAATATCAGTAAAACAACTGTTATCATGCTTTTTTCTTAAATAAATTGATGCAGCGTGGTGAAACCTCACGGTTAAATTCATTCAGCTGGTAGTCGCCCCAGATTTTTACCCTTTCAAAGCCGCAGTCCGCTGCATAAGAATTGATAGTCTCCAACGTATGAAGCTTTACTTTTTCAAAGAAATGAAAAGACTTTCCGTCTGCTTCAAAACGGATGTCTTTAACGATGTGTCGCCCTTCAATCTTCTTCAGGATTTTAAAATCAATATTACCACGGGTAATGGTAGTCTCAGGAATTAAGTTTTTTCTTACGTATTCTTCATTCAGATAATCCAGAACAAAATATCCTCCCGGTTTTAAAATGCCATAAACCGACTGGAAAACTTTCTTGTCATCACTTTCATTGTCAAAATATCCGAAGCTGGTAAATAAATTGAATACGGCATCCATAGGATCGGCATCAATCGGGTTCCTCATGTCATGGACATTGAAAAGAAGTGTCTGGGTTTCAAACTGCTTATCAAATTCAATGCTTTGTCTGGAAAGGTCAAGTCCCAATACATCATAGCCCAGTTTATTCAGAAAAACAGAGTGTCTTCCTTTTCCGCAAGCCAGATCAATAATCTTAGATGAAGGAGGTAACTGAAGGTCTTCAGTAAGTTTTGTAATGAAATTTTCGGCTTCCGTATAGTCCCTGTTGCTATAAAGAAGATGATAATAAGGTGTATCAAACCAAGATTCAAACCATTCCATAATGCAAAAATAACTAAATTTGTGCGGTTAAAAGCAAAGTATTTAAATAATGAAAGATCAAAAGATTCAGTTAACAGTAAAATTGAATCCGTAAGCTTCTCATTGTTAAATCATTAAATCTTTTAATAAATATTTATGGACACAGAAAATCTAAAGATTCAGATAAAGACATTCTTCGGTCTGGAGCAGATCCTTGCGGAAGAAATTAAAAAGTTAGGCGGAAAAAACGTTGAAATTAAAAACCGAGCGGTCAATTGTGAAGGCGACCTCGGTTTTCTTTATAAAATTAATTACTCGGCAAGAACGGCATTAAAAATTTTAATTCCTGTTTTTGAATTTAAAGCATTTAATCAGCACCAGTTTTACAATAAGCTTTCTGCCATTGTGTGGGAGGAGTATATGAATGTAGACCAGTCTTTTGCGATTGATTCTACTGTGAACTCCGAAACATTCAAGCATTCTCAGTTTGTAACTTTGAAAATGAAGGATGCTATTGTAGATTATTTTCAGGAAAAATTCAAAAGACGTCCTGATGTGGAGACGAAAAGCCCGGATATCAAATTTCATCTTCATATAGACCGGGAATTGGTAACAATTTCCTTAGATTCTTCAGGAGACCCTTTATTTAAGAGAGGTTACAGAAAAGAACAAGGTGAGGCACCTATCAATGAAGTATTGGCAAGCGGAATGCTTCAGCTGGCAGGCTGGGATGGAAAAGGAAACTTTTTGGACCCGATGTGCGGTTCCGGAACCCTTCTTGTTGAAGCGGCAATGATTGCAATGGACCTACCTGCCCAGATCTTCAGAAGAAGATTTGCGTTCCAGAACTGGGATAATTATGATGCAGATCTTTTTGCGAAGATTAAAGAAGTAAGAGTAAACAGGGTAAGAGAATTTACCGGAAAGATTATTGGTTATGATATCGATAACAGAATGCTGAATGCTGCCAGAACGAATATTGAAGCAGCAGAAATGGAAGATGTGATTGAAGTAAAAAGACAGGATTTCTTTGAGTCTAAAAAAGAGCTTTTCCCATTACTGATGGTTTTCAATCCACCTTACGATGAGAGAATTTCTATTAATGATGAGGATTTCTACAAAAAAATAGGAGATACATTCAAAACAAGCTATCCGAATACTTTGGCCTGGCTGATCTCATCTGATCTGGAAGCCGTGAAGAAGATCGGTCTCCGTCCTTCAAGGAAGATCAAACTTTTCAACGGAAAGCTGGAAACGAGATTCCTTCAATATGAAATGTATGAGGGGACGAAAAAGCTCCATAAAATTGAAAAAGATAATTAGTAATACAAAACCTTCCGTAGTTAGGAAGGTTTTTTTATTTTTGATGAACTCAAATTGAATGTATGGCTTGGGATCTCTTAGAAGCTTTAGGAAATGTATTAAACGTGCTGGATCTGTTTGCCAGCAGTTCATCTTCTTCAGCCAAAATTAATTATAAAGGCAAATCGACAAAAAAGAAGAAAACAAAATATTTTACTGAAAAAGTAAGTTTAGGCCTTATAGCAGTTGCTGCAGTTTTCCTCTTTATTGTGTTTAAAGATCCACTTCCGGAAAAAAATTATATGCAAACCCTAATTGTAATTTCTTTGATCGGAATTGCCATTTCATCCGTATTATTTTTTCTTCTGCATGTTATGGAGCTGTATTATTTTAAAAGTCTTTTTAAACTTCTGCTTTTCAGTATTTCTGTAATCCTGTTTTTTATTTCGTTGTTATCATTCATTTATTTTAAATCAGGTTTATTTTTATAGTTTAAATTTATATAGAAACTTGCTGATTTGGCAGATTATGCAGATCTTTTTGCCTTCTTAAGCCCAATAGTATAAGCTTTCCATACCTACAGATTGGTAAATTAATTATATCAAAGCAGAAGGTACATGCCCATACTGCTTTTTGAAAGCATAAGAAAAATGAGAAAGATCCTCAAAACCGACTTCCAGAAATACGTCCGAAGGTCTTTTATGTTTTTCCTTTAAATGATAATAAGCCAGCTCAAGGCGTTTTCGGGTAAGCCATCTCTGAGGTGCAGTCTGAAAAGCTTTCCTGAAATCCCTGTTAAAAGTGGAAAGGCTTCTTCCCGTCAGGTATCCAAACCTTTCCAGAGACATATTGAACATATAGTTCTTTTCCATAAATCCAACCAGATCAATTTTCCCCGGTTCTTCAAAGTCGTTAAGGACAGTATCTATATTTCTATCAATTTCCCTTAAAATACTGATAGCTTCGGTGATTTTTAAGGAAGCGATGTTTTCAGGAAAAGGACCTTCCATCTCGAAATAAGGAATGAGGGAAGCCAGACAGCTTTTTAATAAAGGATGACTTTGGAAACTGTAAATTTTGGATTCCCGGCAGATGGTTTTATGCCCTGATTCAATGGAAGCATAAAACTGTTTCAGTCTTTCTATGGTGAGATGCATCACCACAGCTTTATGAGGAAGTCCATCTTTAGGGTAATTGATGATCGTGGCAAGATGATTTCTCGGGATCAGGAAAATATCGCCCGCTTTGAACAGATATGTTTTATCAGCCTGGATAATCTTGGTTTCTCCCGATATAAACCAGACCAGCATATGGAATTCAAAAACAGTTTCTGTTTTGAAGAGCTTATCATCATACGTGGAAAGCTTGATATCCGGGGTAATATATTGTATCTGGAAATCCATGATCTGTAGTTTATGAGTACAAATGTATTTAAAAATGGATTATTCCGTATCGAATTTGAAGCCCAGCATTTCTTCGCTTAATTTCCATAACCTTTCTGCACTCTCCCTGTCAATAGAATAAGGCTGCACACCACGGATTGTTGCCGGCTCATCATATCTATGTTCTATCTGTCCAAAATCAATTTCAGCGATATCACAATTTTCACAATAAACTCCTCCGATATTTTGTAGCATAGGGCTTGTTGCACACCAAACGGTTGTAGCAGCACCTTGTGGAAGTGTTTTTAATCTGGCTTCAACTTCAGGTTTTATTTTTCCGTTTTCATCGTGAGTTCCCATTTGAATATAAAGGTCGATGGGCTCTTCTCTTCCAAGATCCGTCCCATAAACAGAACCAGGATGCAATGAATAAGCTCTGATATTGAATTTTTTTCCTCTTTCATCCAATTCTGTGGCAAATAAATTACAGGCTGTTTTCGACTGTCCGTATCCTGAAAGTGTCTGGTACTCTCTTTTCTCAAAATTCGGGTCTTCAAAATCAAACGGAGCCATCTGGTGGCCGTAAGAAGACACACTCAGAACCCGGGCAGCATTTGCTTTCTTCAAAGTTGGCCAAAGTCTTGCTGTTAAATGAAATTGTCCAAGATAATTGGTCGCCAGTTGAGATTCAATACCTCTGCTGTCTCTTCGTAGAGGAACCCACATGATTCCTGCATTATTAATGAGTAAATCGAGCTTTCTTCCGGATGCTAAAAATTTTTGGCTAAAGTTATCGATAGATACGGGGTCTACCAGGTCCATCTTTTCCAGTTCGATATTTTTAATGCCTGTAAGGTTCTTTGCTGCCTTTTCAATATCTCTTGCAGGGATGATCACCGTTGCCCCGGCAGAAACCAGGACTTTAGTGGTTTCAAGACCTATTCCTGCATAGCCGCCGGTGATCACTGCTGTTTTTCCGGTAAGATCTATTTCCCTGATGATTTCCTGAGCTGTAGATTCTGCATTAAATCCAGACTGGACAGGATGCTGTAGTGGATTGATGTTGTGTGTCATTTTTTTAGGTTTAAATTTCTACAACAAAGGTACAGGCTGTTAATCCTTAAGATTTTGTTTAAAATGTCAAATTATTGTGTTGAGAGTTTCAAAGCGATACTTTTACATGTCTATTTAAAAGTTAATTTCTTTGAATAAGCTGTTAAACTGTTTGTGGGTTCCTCAGCGAATAAGTAATTTTGAAAAATTTTCAATTTGAGACCTACCATTTCCATTGTCGTTGCCATTTTTAACCGAAGGGACGAACTTTTTGAGCTGCTGAATTCTTTGACTTTTCAGACGGATAAAGAGTTTGAAGTAATTATTGTGGACGATGGTTCTCTTATTGATCTTAAGCCTACTATTCACAACTTTGAAGGAATACTGGATATTAAATACTTCAGAAAAGACAATTCCGGCCCCGGACTTACCCGGAATTATGGGGCAAAACGAGCTCAGAATGAATGGCTTCTTTTTGTAGACAGCGATGTGATCGTAGAAAAAGACTATATCGAAAATATTAAAAAAGATATAGAGACCATTCCGTGTGATGCTTTCGGTGGGGCGGATAAAGCCCATAAAGGATTTAACCTGATGCAGAAAGCCATTTCCTATTCTATGACCTCAGTTTTTACAACAGGAGGAATCAGGGGAAGTAAAAAGGCAGTCTCCAGATTTCAGCCAAGAAGCTTTAATATGGGAGTAAAGAAAGATGTTTTCGAGAAAGTAGGCGGTTTTTCCGAAATGAGGATCGGCGAAGATCCGGATCTCTCCATGACACTTTGGGAAAACGGTTTCACTACTGCTTTTTTTGATGATATTGCGGTATATCATAAGAGGAGAGTGGATTTGGGTAAATTTTCTAAACAGGTCTATCAGTTTGGTTGTGCAAGACCTATTCTCAATCAGAGGCATCCGAATTATGTAAAGATCTCATTTGCATTTCCAACACTTTTCATGCTGGGGTATATCTTAGGTTTTATAGAATATTTTATTCTTGGAAGAGGCATTATCCTTGCATTTTATGGATTGTATACGTTTCTTGTATTATTCCACGCAATGATAGTAACGAAAAATATAAGCATTGCCGGAATGGCGGTGATTTCTACGTATATTCAAATGTTTTCCTACGGATACGGCTTTTTGAAATCCTGGGTGCTCCTGAACATTTTCAGAATGAAGCCTGAAGATGCTTTCCCAAAACATTTTCATATAAAATAAAGAAAAAATAAAAGCTGTCAGAAGTCCGGCAGCTTTTACAATAAATTAGGATATAAATAGGGATTCATGGTTGAGAACGCCTGTTTTTAGCATGCATTCCCGCATTTTTTCATAAGTTCTGGCGATATCATGATCCAAGCCGATCGAAAATCTGATCAGCCCATCCGAGATGCCCATTGCTTCACGCTCTTCTTCAGGAATTTCCGAAGAAGTTGAGCTTCCCGAGCATGAAAATAAAGTTTTATAGAATCCTAAGCTTACCGCCAGGTAGCCTAGGTTTTCCTGCTGCATCATTTCCATCAGCTCATTCGCCTTGTCGGTGGTGCCCGCATCTATCGTCAGCAGTCCTCCGAATCCGTATTCCTCATGCATCATGTTTTTCATCAATTCATGATCCTTATGAGACTTCAGTCCCGGATAAGATACTTTCAGTCCGTCTTTTTCAAATCTTTCCGCAAGATACATGGCATTATAGCTGTGCTGCTTCATTCTGATGTGAAGCGTTCTCAGGTTTTTCAGGATGCTTGCAGAACGGAAGCTGTCCATGGTAGGACCCAGTAGCATACACGCTCCGTTATTTACATTTTTAGTATCATTAATGAATTCCTGTGTTCCGCAATACACGCCACCTACTGTATCACTGCTTCCATTAATGAACTTGGTTAAACTATGAATTACAATATCAGCACCCAATAATGTAGGTGAAACAGAAAGAGGGGAGAAGGTGTTGTCTACAATCAGTTTCAGATTGTGTTTTTTACAGATTTCTGAAAGCTTTCTAAGATCTGCCACCTCAAGAAGCGGATTGCTTACGCTTTCGCAGTAGATCACTTTCGTATTGGGAGTTATAGCATTCTCTATAGATTCAAAATTGCTGATGTCTACAAAAGTGGTGTCAATATGAAACGGAGGCAGGAAATTTTTAAGGAAAGCATAAGTTCCACCGTAAATTGTTCTGCTGGAAATAATATGATCACCGCTTTTACATACCTGCATTAAAACAGATGTAATCGCTCCCATTCCGGATGCCGTAACGTTTGCTGCCTCGGTATTTTCCATTTTGGCCAATGCCTGGGCAAGATACAGATTCATCGGGGATGAATGCCTGGAATATAAATAACATCCTTCAGCATTTCCTTCAAAGGTATCAAACATTGTTTTTGCAGAAAGAAATGTATAGGTAGAGCTGTCAGAAATGGATGGATTTACACCTCCGAATTCGCCAAAATATTGCAGATCCTGAATTTCATTCGCCGCATTAAAATTTTCCATAAGCTTTAGACTTTATTTTATCGGCTTAAATATGCTTTGTTTTCATAATTATTACAAGGCATATTTAAATATCTAGAATATAAATCTATAATTTATTATTTAATTAGAAAATATGTTTGCTATATTTGGATTTGTTAAACTTTTTCAAAAAAAACATCTATGAACTTTGATGAAACCGATAAAAAACTGCTCCTGTTCCTTCAGGAAGACTGCAAGCAGACCACCAAAGAGCTTTCTTATAAACTCAATTTGTCTGTAACGGCTGTTTACGAACGCATAAAAAAGCTTGAAAATCAGGGTGTGATCTCAAAATACGTAGCTTTACTGGACCGTCATAAAATAAACAGGGATTTCATTGTCTTATGCCACATAAAGTTAGCCCAACACAAAAAAGAATTTGTGCTGCAGTTTGAAAGAGAAGTCATGAATCTTCTGGAAGTCACAGAATGTTTCCATGTAAGCGGCGATTATGATTACATCCTTAAAATAGGGGTAAAGGACATGGAGGATTACCGTAATTTTATGCTCAGCAAACTTACTACACTTCAGCATATAGCAAGCACTCACAGCTCTTTTATGATCTCTGAAGTGAAAAATACAACGGCTATCGTTCTGTGATTTATACGAGGACTCCGTTCTTTGAAGCAATTGGTTCTGGAAGGTCGTCATGCTCTCCTATGATCTGAAGGACGTCGATCTCAATGGTCCGGCATATGGAAAGCATCGGAATGTCAAACATCATGCCTTCAAACGGGTTTTCGGAGTAGTCGCCAACCAGTTCCATGACAATGTAGATCCATCCTATAATGACACAGAAAGGAACGCTTACCAGTATTCCCCAGTTTCCTAATTTTGCAAATTCATTGACAAGCCCCAAGGGAAGAAGCATAATGAAGATTACATTAAAAATAAAAGCAGTACTCGCGAACTGTCTGGGTGAAGGGAATTTTTTAATTCTTTCTGCCTGTCCCTGGTAGTCATAAAAAAGGTTGAGAGCATCCTGAAGCTGCATTTGGTTGAAATCTGAAATGTCACCTAAATTTTTCAGATCATTGACTTCTTTGGCTTGTTTTGAGATCAGGTAGGTGGCGAAATTTTTATATTCCGGCTGCAGTTCAAGTTCTTGCTCCGAAAGATATTTATGTAGGAAAATCGGTGTTCTGCCATAATCGGGGAAGCCTGCCTTGATCAGTCGGTGTCTTCTCACATTAATATCTCCAAAGTGTCTTTTCTGGGACATATGTTCCCATTCTGTGGGAATCAGTAACTGTTCACGGAAAGTATACAGCCATGCAATATGACGGTAGGCAATTTTCTTTTTGATGGTTTCTGTTTCACTGTTGCCTTCCCCTGTTGTAGTAAATGCATACAGCATGGAAACGAAAGAGCGGCTGGAGTTGACAATTCCGCCCCATATTTTACGGGCTTCCCACAATCTGTCGTAGGCCTGGTTATTTTTAAAACCTACATAAAAAGCTTCTGCAGTACCGATCAGGGCTACAGGTACCCACGGAATGATCATCCATTTCCACTTAAAAAAATAAAAAAGGGCTGCTACCAAAGTACACCATGCCGTAAGCCAGATGAGATGGCCGCCGGCGAGGTTTAAAACTTGTCTGTAATTGAAATATTTGGTGGTGATCATAATGCTGTATGAAATTAGATGTGCTTATAAACAAAAGAAATACCAAAAACGGTATTTTATTATTGATTAAATGTAAATAAAAAACCTCTAAAAAAATTAGAGGTTTTTATATATTTAATATTGTCGTTTAATATTGCAGCATTTCTTCAATTTTTTTGCTGAGCTTTTCTGCATTCGGAAGCATTTCTTTTTCCAGAACGAGATTGATAGGAACAGCAGGTACATCAAGAGATCCCATTGTTTCCACAGGAGCATCCAGATACTTGAAGCAGTTTTTTGAGATACGGTGTGCAAATGCTTCGGCAAATGAATTGTTCAATTGTTCTTCGGTAAGAACTATACATTTTCCGTGTGCTCTTACTCTTTCGAAAACAAGCTCTTCATCCAGAGGAATGATGGTTCTCAGGTCGATAACTTCCACTTTTCCGTTGAAGTTCTTCACAGCTTCTTTTGCCCAGTAAACACCCATTCCATAGGTTACAACCAATAAAGTTCTGCCTTTTTCGGTTTCATTTTGATCGGCTTCAATGATCACCTTGCCTTTTCCGAAAGGAAGGATATAGTCTTCTGCTGGCTCAATGGTTTTAGCATCTTCAGTTCCAGGAACTTTGCTCCAGTATAAACCTTTGTGCTCCAGCATGATCACAGGGTTCGGATCGTAATAAGCAGCTTTTAAGAGACCTTTAAAATCGGCTGCGTTACTAGGGTAAGCTATTTTAATTCCTTTAATATTGGCTAAGATACTTTCAACACTTCCGCTGTGGTAAGGACCGCCGCCGCCGTATGCACCGATTGGTACACGGATGATATTGCTTACAGGGAATTTTCCCTGGCTTAAATAGCTTGATTTTGAAATCTCAGTAATCAATTGGTTGATTCCCGGATAAATATAATCGGCAAACTGAACTTCAACAATAGGCTTTAATCCTACAGCACTCATCCCAGCAGTAGACCCTATGATATATGCTTCCTGGATCGCTGTATTAAATACCCTTTTGCTTCCGAATTTTTTTCCTAAGGTCACCGTCTCTCTGAAAACGCCTCCGATTCTTTCTCCTACATCCTGGCCGTAAAGAAGGGCCTCGGGATGTTTCCACATCAGCTCCTGAACAGCATGAATAGCAGCATCTACCATTACGATTTTTTCTCCGCCTGCAGGTTCGCGTGTTCCTGTTTCCTCGGTGATTGGGGTAGGAGCAAAAACATGCTGCATAACTGTTTCCGGTTTTGGATCTTCTGCATTTTTAGCTCTTTCAAAAGCTTCCTCAGCTTCCAGACGGGCTTTTTTGGTGATCTGCTTTAAGAGATCTTCATCAGTTCCTGATTCAAGAAGCTGTTTTCTGAGAATCTCACCCGGATCTTTAGCTCTGTGTTTTGTTAAATCTTCTTCGTCTCTATAGAATTCTCTTCTTACTCCGGAAGTGTGATGACCGATAAGAACAGTTTTAGCGCAAACTACCAAAGGCTTTCTTTCGTTTCTTACAAAATCAACAGCCTTTTTCATAGCTTCAAAGCTTTCCACAAAGTCTGTTCCGTCTACACGCATTCTGCTAAGACCGGTGAATCCTGCTACAAAATCGTAGGCATCACATGTCCTTGCTTCTTCTTTGGTTACGGATATTCCCCATTCATTATCCTGTACAAGGAATATAATAGGAAGCTGGTGAAGGGCTGCAAACTGTAAAGCCTCACTTACTTCCCCTTCCGTTACCGAGTTGTCTCCAAGGCTGCAAACCACAACAGGATTATTCTCGAACTGCTGTAAATTGAAATCCTGGATATATTTTATACCCTGTGCAACCCCTGTGGTAGGAATGGTCTGCATTCCTGTTGCTGAACTCTGATGGATGATTTTCGGTTTGTTCTCATCTCGGCTTGATGGGTGAGAATAATAGGATCTTCCTCCTGAAAAAGGATCTTCTGCTTTTGCCAAAAGCTGCAGCATTAGCTGATAAGGTTCAAAACCTATTCCTAACAGAATACTTTCATCACGGTAATAAGGAGATACCCAGTCTTCTTTTTTCAGCTGATAAGCGGTTGCCAGCTGAATGGCTTCATGGCCTCTTGATGTACTATGAACGTATTTACAGATATTTCTGTTTTCTTCATAAATATCTGCCATGGCTTTGGCCAGCATCATATGATTGTACGCCTTTAGCAAAATATCCTGAGAAACTTTTTCGTGAAGTGTATTTTCCATAGGAAGCAAATATACATAAAAAAACAAAATACTAACAACTGTTAGTATTTTGTAAAAAATATTTGTTTGTATAGGTTATTCTTTGATCACTTTTTTAGAAATAAGATCTTTGTCTGTTTTTACTTCAATGATGTAAATCCCTTTTGTGTAAGCTGATAAATCTAATGATATTTCATCAGAATTAATGGTGCCATTCTGCAATTTTTTACCGGCAAGGTCATAAATAATGAAAGTTGATTTTTTAGGAGCTTTCAATATTTTTACGACATCCTTAGTAATAGTTGGAGAGATGATAATGCCACTTGCTTTGCTGGTTTCACCGGTTGCCAGAACCTGCTCAGAATACCCGGAAGCAATAATAGAGTAGTTTTGAGGAGCGGCTGCACCTGTATTATTGACTAAGCTTCCTTTGTTGGTGATTTCAATTCTGTAGTTTCTTCCCATAACAGGGGTGTCTATTACGACCTGCTCTACGTTGTCTACTGTGTTGTCACCTTTTGTTGCAGGATCCATTGGGCTTAATGCATTTAGTTTCCATGGCTGATAAATTGTACCGGTTACTGTATCAACAATTCTGATATCTAAATCGTTTACCAATCTGGAAGTTCTGTTATTGTACGCTTCTGCCCATGTTAGGCTCGCAGGAATAACATATTCAGGATCAATCCACGAAATGGTTACTTTAAGAGGTTCAGTTCCTGAGGCTGTGACTGTTTTTTTATTCACTGTCCCGCTATTGAGTGTCTCATCATTGAAAATAATAGTATTGTTGGATTTTCCAACCAATAATTCTGCTCCTTTTTTAGCATCAATGAACCCCCAGCCAAAATGTGGATCAGGACCTATATTACCTGCTTCTTTCGCTGAGTGTACCATTAGGGTTTTCGCCGATGCTGCATTTAGTAAGCTTTCTCCAAATAGTTGCTTGTTAATCTGTGTCCAAAGTCCAACAATACCTGTTACAACAGGAGCTGAATAAGATGTACCGCTTCCTATTGCAAATTTATTGCCTCCTGTGGCATTATTATCAGTCGATGCACTGGCAACGCTTGTTCCTACAGCGGTAATATCCGGTTTGATCGCTCCGTCGTCTCTTGGTCCTGCACTGCTATAGCTGGAGTGAATTACATCTGCAGGAGCAGTGTATCTTCCGTCATTGGCTGTGATTCTGTCTGCTGCGGCTACAACAATAATGTTCTTTGCCAGTGAGCCGGACCCTATACAATCAGCTCCACTGCTACAGTTTGTTATAGGAAGCGTATCTGTTGCAGCAAACTGAACTGGGACATTATTATCATCGGTATAATATTTAGGAAAGGCAGATGTTCCCGGATAATCAGGTCCGTAACCAAAATAATTACCAGAAGATTTTACAATAATATAAGAAGGGTTATTATATACAATCTGATCATAGTTTTGATCTTGAATGAAATAAGTTCCCTGCAGATCCATAGAAGTAGAAGGGCTTCCAAAAACACCTGGCCAAACCCATGCATTTACACCATTTACAGTTTTTATATCCCAACCTTGATTGATTCCATAAGAATGATTGGAAATGTTGGGTTGTGCCTTGATGATTTTCTGGAATACAGTACTTTGGGTAGTTTCTCCGTTCAAAACTGAAGTTCCAAAAGCATAAGCATCTATTGTGGAGTTGGGGGCAATACCTTTAAAGTTGATTTGTCTTGTTATCCCATTCAATGTCGTTGTATATGGGTAATCTTTTGCCCCTATAAAGCTGGAAACAGCTGTTGCGTGGTCGCCATAATTGACACTGCTGCTTTCTTTGTTTGTTATTCTATTAGGAAGATTATTGAAAAAAAAGTGGCCGGCAAACACCCTTGCTACACTTGAGGAGCTGCTGCCGTCAAAAATGGTGAACTTAATGCTGTCACCATTAAAAGATCCGGTTAAACCTGTGATGGTACCTCCCTGTAAAAAATCAGAATTGGAATTTTTAATCTGATCCATATCATGAGCCTGGAGAAAATACGGTTTGTTATCAGGTAGAAAACCTGCAAGAGTAGCTCTCTGTAATTCAATCTGCTTTAGAACCTCAGGACTTCTGTCAGAGCCAAATCGTTTGGATATATAAGCATCAAACTTGTCATTGTTGTCTATTCTTTGGCGTTCCAATTCTCTTTTTAGAATTTCATTGTTGTTTTGAGCATTCATGACAATAGCTGCCAGGATACTAATCGAAATAAAGATTTTTTTCATAATGTTATATATTTAATGGTTTGTTTTGTTAAATATATATATTAAATGGATTTGTTTTGATGAATGTATTGTGAAAATCTAATTTTATTGAAATTTTAAACGTTTTTTGTTGATTTATTTAATAATTTAGTGTTGTTTTTTATGTTTGTTGTTTTTTATTTTATATAATTGTTCTAAAAACCGGCACTTTTTGTCAAAAACTATCTTAAAAAGTTCCTATAAACTCTATTCGATGGTGTATGTTGTATTTAAATAAAGTTTAATTAAGTTTTGTAAAGAGAAGAAACTGCAAAATCCTGGCAGCACAAAAGAATTTAAGGTTTTATATTTTAAAGGAAGAAGGAGTATTATGTGATAAGGTAAAAGTGATATTAGAAAAAAATGAAGTAACTTTACATTCTCTTTTTTAAAAAAGTTAGAAACTTATATGTATTTAATTTTTGACACAGAAACAACCGGACTACCTAAAAATTTCAATGCACCGCTTTCAGATTCCGATAACTGGCCAAGAATGGTTCAGATTGCATGGCAGGTACATGATGATGAGGGTAACTTAATTGAAAATCAGGATTATATAATAAAACCTGAAGGGTATGATATTCCCTTCAATGCCGCAAGGATTCACGGAATTACCACTAAGATCGCCAATGAAGAAGGACGTGATCTGCAGGAGATTCTAGAAGAATTTTCTAAAGTTCTGGACAGGGTAAGAATAGTTTCTGGGCACAATGTAGAATTCGATTATAATATAGTAGGTGCAGAATTTTACAGAAAAAACTTAAAGGATAACCTTCAGGATAAACCTAAAGCCGATACGATGGTTTTGGGAACAGACTATTGTAAACTTGGCGGTGGAAGAGGAGGAAGATATAAATCTCCTAAACTGGAAGAGTTGTACGAAAAGTTGTATGGTCATAAATTTGACGAAGCACACAACGCTGCTGCCGATGTAAATGCAACTGCCCGGGTATTCTTTGAAATGATGAGGATAGGAGTAATTCCTGCCGAAGTACTAAAGATATCAGAAGATCAGCTGAGCTACTTTAAAACACTTTATCCGGACCCGATAAAGCCGTTTAATATTGTTATCAGAAGACAGGTCGCAGATTTTAATAATAAGAAAAAGCAGTCTGATTTTGGAAGTATAGATGAAATTGATCTCGGAAAATATTTCAACTTTAACAGTCACAGTGTTTTCTCTACGTTGATGGCTACTTCAAGTATCAATGACCTGATTAAAAAAGCTTCTGATGAAAACTTTCCCGCTGTGGGCATGGTGGATATCGGAAATATGATGGGAGCCTTTAAATTTGTTTCAGCGGTAGAATCTGCCAATTCGGACCGGTCAAAAAAGCATAAGGAGTTTCTCGCCAAGAAACAGGAGGCTGAAGAAAATGGAACGGAATTTACTGAGGAGGAACCTGTTTCAACGCCTCTTATTCCTGTCGTAGGCTGTGAATTTTATATTTCAGACCGGTATGAGCAGAAGCAGTTTACAAAAGATGATCCCGACAGGAGAACCCAGGTAGTTCTTTTGGCAAAGGATTTTAACGGCTATAAAAATCTGGCAAAACTTTCGAGTATAGGATTTTTAAAAGGGTTTTATTTTGGAGTTCCGAGGATCAGCAGAGAGCTGATTGCGGAGTATAAAGAAGGGCTAATTGCCCTGACCTCAGGGATTTTAGGAGATATCCCTGATGCAATTCTTAATACAGGAGAGCAGAAAGGGGAAGAGCTTTTTAAATGGTGGAAAGATACTTTCGGAGATGATTTCTATGTACAGCTTCAGAATCATAAACTACCTGAAGAAGAGCACTTAAATGAAGTTTTACTGTATCTGGCAGATAAATATAATACTAAGATTCTGGCTCAGAACGAGACTTTTTACACTCATAAAGATGATGCGAATATCCAGGATATCGTAAGCTGTATCAAGGACGGTGAAAAATTAACCACACCTGTAGGAAAAGGCTTCGGAAAACGTAGAGGACTTACCACAGGAGAATATTATATTAAAAGCAGTGACGAGATCAAGGAGGCATTTCTGGCTTACCCGGATGCTTTTGAGGCCTATGACGAATTTCTGGCAAAATTTAGCCCGTATACCTTAAAAAGAGACGTTCTCCTTCCTAAATTTGATATTCCGGAAGAGTTCATCCACGCGGAAGATGCAGTAGATGGCGGAAAAAGAGGAGAGATGGCTTATCTTACTCACCTAACCTATGAAGGGGCGAGGAAAAGATATACAGAAATTACAGAAGAAATAAAAGAACGTCTTGACTTTGAACTTGACGTAATTGCCAATACCGGATATCCCGGATACTTCCTTATCGTACAGGATTTCTGTAACGAAGCCCGGAACATGGGCGTTTGGGTTGGTCCCGGAAGAGGTTCTGCAGCAGGTTCTGCGGTAGCTTATTGCATTGGGATTACTAACGTTGACCCTATCAAGTACGATCTCCTTTTTGAGAGATTCCTGAATCCGGAAAGGGTTTCGATGCCTGATATTGATATTGACTTTGATGATGAGGGGCGTGACAGGGTTATTAAGTGGGTAATTGAAAAATACGGACAAAGCCAGGTAGCGCAGATCATTACGTATTCGGTTTTAGGTGGGAAATCTGCCATTAAAGACGCCGGAAGGGTATTGGATCTCCCGATTCCAGATACCAATAATATCGCCAAACTGATTCCCGCCAGCCCCGGAATGAATATTGCCAAAGCTTTAGCTAAATATGATAAGCTGAAGCCCGAAGAGCAGATGCTGGTGGATGAAATGAGAATGGTTCTGGACAACCCCGATGATCCTCGTTTCGATGTATTGGCGAGTGCCAAGAAAATGGAAGGATGTATCAGGAACACAGGAATTCATGCCTGTGGAGTGATTATTACGCCTGAGGATGTAAGTAACCTTGTGCCGATAACAATTGCAGCAAAAGATGCTGATATTCTGGTTTCCCAGTTTGACAACTCGGTAGCGGAAAGCGCAGGGCTTCTGAAAATGGACTTCCTGGGGCTCCGCACCCTGACGATTATTAAAGATGCCATGAAGCTGGTTAAGCAAAGGCATAATATAGAGCTTGATCCGGACGAAATTCCGCTCGATGATACCAAAACTTATCAGTTATTTAAAGAAGGAAGAACAATCGGAATTTTCCAGTATGAAAGTCCGGGGATGCAGAAATACATGAGAGAGCTTAAGCCTACAGTTTTTGCCGATCTTATTGCCATGAACGCGCTTTATCGTCCCGGACCTATTAAATATATCCCGAACTTTATCAACAGAAAGCACGGAATTGAGGAAATTGTTTACGACTTACCGGAAACCGAAGAATATTTAAAAGAAACCTATGGAATTACCGTTTACCAGGAGCAGGTAATGCTTTTATCCCAAAAGCTGGCGAACTTTACCAAAGGTGAAGCCGATACGCTGAGAAAGGCGATGGGTAAAAAGCAGATCGATGTTCTGAATAAAATGTACCCTAAATTCATTGAAGGAGGAAAGAAAAATAACCTTGATGAAGACCGGTTAAATAAAATCTGGAATGACTGGAAAGCTTTTGCAGAATATGCCTTCAACAAATCCCACTCTACCTGCTATGCGTTGATTGCTTACCATACCGCTTATCTGAAAGCCAATTATCCGGCTGAATATATGGCGAGTGTGATGAGTAATAACATTAACAATACAGATTCTATCACCATGTTTATGGAGGATTGTAAAAGTATCGGGGTAGATGTTTTAGGACCTGATGTAAATGAATCCCAGTATAAATTTTCAGTAAACGAAAAAGGACAGATCCGTTTTGGTTTGGGAGCCATTAAGGGAATTGGGGAAGGACCGAGTGAAGCTATTACAAGAGAAAGAGCCAACGGAAGATTCAAAAACATTTATGATTTCTTTGAAAGAATTCCTCCTTCCCAGATGAATAAAAGAGTGGCGGAAAGTTTAGTGCTGGCTGGAGCATTTGATGAGCTGGGTTCTTACCACAGAGGTCAGTATTTTGATATTGATATGGCTGGAAAAACAAACCTGGAAAGACTGATCAGATACGGCCAGAGCTTCCAGGAAAGTAAAAATGAAATGGAGCATTCTCTTTTTGCAGATTTTGCAGACGAAGTGCAGATCGAGCAACCAAAATTATTGCCATGCCCGGAATGGCCTAATATGCACAAATTAAATAAAGAGAAGGAAATCATCGGTTTCTATCTGTCCGCTCATCCGCTGGATGAATTTAAATACCAGTTCCAGTTTATGCAGGGCAGACTTTCTAAAAAGACTGTGCTTGAAAAAGACGAAGAAAAAGTGGTGACAGATGAGGTCCCGATTTTAGAGAAGGACGCGCAGGATGAAACAATAGACCTTATTGAAATTGTTTCTGATGATCTGTCCATAGGAGAAGAGGAAGTTATAGAAGAGATAGTGAAGAAAGCCGAGCCGAAAGGGAATTTCCTGTTTTTAAACCTTGATGAGGTGGATGCATACAAAGAGCAGGCTTTTTCCAATAAGCAGGAAGAGCTTTTTGAAGAAAAAAAGAAAGACTGGAAAACGCTTCAGAAAGAAAGAGAGAATGGTGGTGGCGGAAAAGAATATACGGTAGCCGGGCTTATCACTGAATATAGAGTACAGGATGGATTCAGAAGTGGGGAAAAGGTAGCTTTTGTTACTTTGGAGGATTATTCGGGATCTTATTCTTTCAGGCTTGGGGATAGGGACTATATGCGTCTTAAAGAGAAGCTGGAAGTTCAGAGGTTCGTTATTTTCAAAATAAAATTTGCACAGGTGAAAGATGGACGGGTTTTTGTGAACGTTAATGATGTTATTGAACTTCAGGAAGCTTTTGAAAGATTTGCAAAAAGCATTTCCCTGGTTATGGATGTCATGGATGTTCGTCCCGAAGATCTTGACTTTTTCAGAAAGGTTCTTGACCGAAATAAAGGAAATCAGAAACTTAAATTCTTTATAAAAAATATTGAAGATGATTCACAGATAGAAGTTCAGTCCATGAAACACTCAGTAGATCTGAACGGAGATCTGATTAAGGAAATTCAGCTTCTTAATAAATATGAGTTCTATTTGAACTAAGAAAAATGAAATATGTAATAGAAAGCGGCATTTTTTGCCGCTTTTTTTATGAATTATTAAGTCGTTAAATAGTGAAAAACAAAAAATAATTTTATGTTAAAATAAGAATTATTCCACTTTTTGTGATTTTAAATTATTTCATAACTTATTGTAATTGAGTAGTTTGTGATTTTATCTATATTTGATGATTTAATGCTAAAATTAAACATATATTTAATTTTAGTTAATTAAATTGTTTATTTGTGGATTTGTATTTAATGTTTTGTAATAATTTTTGATTTAATGTGAAATATTTTTTACTTTTACCCTCTAATTTTATTTTTACTATATATGAAAAAACTTTTACTAACGTGCCTATTATCATTAGGTGCATTAACTTCGGCTCAAATCACATTGGGCTCCGGAACGACCAGTGGTGGGGTATCCACCTCTGTGGCCACTGTTCCCTGGAGTACTTATTATGGTTATAGCTATGCACAGCAAATTTTAACAAAAGCTAATATTAATGCTGATACGGCAGGAAATATTACAGGGTTGAAATTTTACCTGGGAGCTACATCAGTTATTACAAATTCTAATGATGTTGTAGTTTATTTAGGACTTACCAATAAGGATAGCTTTACATCAACAACGGATTGGATTCCGGTTACTTCACTTACGCAGGTGTTTAGCGGAACGGTGACGAATAATGCAGGAGTTGTGGAAATTACTTTTCCAACGCCTTTTTCTTATGACAATGTTAATAATCTGGTAATTGCTATAGATGAAAATAAACAGGATGATGACGGTGGAGAGCGTTTTTACACTTACTCAAACGGTTCTAATAAAACCTTGTATTACAGAAATGATACTACTAACCCCAATCCGGCATCAATTACACAGACAGGAACAAGATCTGCAACACAATCTGTAGTTACTTTACTTGGTCTTACTCCTAGTGCTATTCCAACATGTCCTCCTGTATCTGCGCCAGCTGCAGCTGCAACAGGAGTTTCTGTTACTCCGGCTATTACATGGGGAGCAATAAGCAATGCTACAGGATACAGATTATCTATCGGAACTACTGCTGGAGGAACGGATGTGCTGAATAATGCAGATCTGGGAAATGTTCTTACCTACACTCCTACAACACCGCTGAGTTATAATAAACAATATTTTTATACTGTAAATGCATATAATGGAGCAATTCCATCTGCAGGGTGTGTTGAAAGATCTTTTACAACTTTAAATATTCCTTGTCCTACAGTTTCAGCACCTGCTTCAGCTGCTACAGGCGTACTTCTTACTCCAACTATTACCTGGGGCACTGTGTCCGGAGCTACAGGATATAAACTGAGAGTAGGGACCACAGCCGGTGGAGCTGATATTGTCAATAATGCAGATTTAGGAAACGCAACTTCTTATACGTTCAGTTCTCCTTTATTAAATAATACTAAATACTATTATAGTGTTAATTCATATGATGGAACTACAGCATCAGCTTCATGTTCTGAAAGAAACTTTACAACGGTTTGTGCCGCTTTACCGGTGCCTTTCTTAGAGTCATTCAACTCAGGGACTTTACCGAGCTGCTGGTCTAATTCAAGTACAAATAATACAGGTTATACTTTATGGCAATTTACCGGTACTCAGGATTATGGTACTACAGGCAATGGTGCTTCGGGAACAGTTGCTTTCGTAGATGCATCTTCTCCTTACGCTGGAATTCATGATGTAACTTTAACCACTCCTCAAATTAACCTGGCAGGACTTACAGCACCTTATGTTCAGTTTAAATGGTTTAAAAATCATGCAGCATCTGCCGGAGGAACACAGCCTGCTTATGATAATAATCAGCTTACTGTACAGGTTAAAAATATAACAGGTACAACATGGGAAACTATCTTTACTTCATCTACCAACAGTACTTTATGGAGAACCGAAGGTATTGCATTACCTGCTGCCTATAACGGAGCTACTGTACAGGTAAGATTTGTTGTTGATAAAGATGTTGCTGGAAACGGGTATTTTTATGATAACCTATTGCTGGATGATGTGGAAGTAAAAGAAACTCCTACATGTTTATCCCCAGTAACTCCTGTGGTTACAGCGACTACAACTACAACAGCTACTATAGGCTGGACTGCACCTGCTACTGTACCAGGAAACGGATATGATATTTACTACACTACTACCAATACAGCGCCTACAGCTGCATCTACGCCAAATATGACAGCTATTGCCGGAACAAGTTATGTAATTAATGATGCTGTTGCAGGCAGTACATATTATGTTTGGATAAGATCCCGTTGTTCCGCAAATGATCAAAGTGCTTGGGTAGGACCTGTTTCCTTTGCTCTAGCACCTGCAAATGATGACTGTGCAACAGCTGTTGCCTTAACAGTAAACCCTGATACTACTTGTACTGCAACAACTGCAGGAAATACTTTAGGGGCTACCAATTCAAATGTACCTGTTGGTAATTGTACCGGAACACCGGATGATGATGTTTGGTATTCTTTTGTAGCAGGAAATACTGCTCATACAGTTTCTCTTTCTAATGTGGTTTCAACAGGAACTAATTCATCTACAAGTTTATATACTCAAATATTTAGTGGTTCTTGTGGATCTTTAACAAGTGTTAAGTGTGGAACAACAAATACTACAACAGTATCTGGATTAACAGTTGGGCAAACTTATTACGTAAGAGTATATAACAGCAATGGTGCTGGTTATAATAATAGCTTTAATATCTGTTTAAATACTCCACCACCGCCACCTGCAAATGATAATTGTTCATCTGCAGTAGATTTAATAGTAGGAACTGCATTTGCTCAGAATGCTGTAACAGGTACTACTGTTAGTTCTACAAATACGCCTGCATTAACGGCTAGTTGTCTTACAACGCCAACAAATGTAGGAGGGAATGTATGGTATAAAGTAGTGGTTCCGGCTTCAGGTAAGATCACTCTTGAAACAGATACGAATACAGGTACAGCATTAACTGATACAGTAATTTCTGTATTTGCAGACTGTACAAGTACCACTTCTATTGCTTGTGATGATGATGCAGGTAATGGGAATTTCTCTAAATTGTCATTGACAGGCCAAACACCGGGCGCTACATTATATGTCAGTGTTTGGAGATATTCTACAGCAACAGATGGACAATTCCAGATCTCAGCATATGATGCAAGTGCATTGTCAACATCTGAAGTTTCAGGAGCTAAAAATGAAATCAAGGCATATCCAAACCCTTTTGCAGATGTCCTGAATATTTCAGATATCTCTAAAGTGAAGTCAGTATCAGTGGTTGATCTTGCCGGAAGAGTTGTAAAAACAATCGACAATCCTTCTTCAGCTCTTCAGTTAGGAGACCTGAAACAGGGAATGTACCTTGTAACTCTAAACATGAAAGACGGATCAAAACAAACCGTCAAAGCAATTAAGAAATAAATCTTATTGATATACTTAAATAGAATAGCAGCCGAAAGGCTGCTATTTTTTTTGAAAACTGTTTTGCAGTAAACTATCAATCAATAATAAATAATTATTGATTAATATGTTTATAATATAGCTTTAATTACCTGTTTTAATTAAAGCTATATTGTGTTTTTTTTATTAAATTTGTTTAAACCATAAAAAAATAATACATGAAAAAGATTTTACTTGTGAATTTAATAACAATTAGCGCATTTGCCTTTGCTCAGACCTATTGCACGCCGGTGTTTCCGAGCGGATGTAGTGGAGGAGATATGATCGACAGTTTTACAATTCCGTCAGTGGGATTCAGTCACCTTGATACAGGGTGTTCCCAAGGCTCATATGGAGATTATACAGCCCAAACAATTAACCTGAATGCAGGTGTTAGTTATGCATTTTCTGTTACTCATGAATATTCCAGTCAGTACGTACGTATCTGGATAGATTTTGACAATAACGGAACTTTCGATGATGTAGCACCGGAGCTGGTAGCAACAGCAGGCAGTACCGGGCCGGATGATAATTCAGTTACCAATGGTAATATAACCATTCCTACAACAGTTACACCGGGAACTTACAGGATGAGAGTAGGAAACCGTTTTAATAATGAGCCAGAACCATGTAATACATTAGGATATGGAGAAGTACATGATTATACTGTAGTGATTGGAGCTGTGCCAAGCTGCCTGGCACCCGCTAATTTGTCTGCAGGTACTATAACTTCCAACTCAGCTGCTGTTTCATGGGCAGCTTCTACAAGTACAGTGGGAGTAGGTTATGAATATTATTATTCCTCAACGAATACAGCTCCAACAGCTACTACTGTAGCATCAGGAAGTGTAGGAGCTTCGGCCTTATCTACACCTTTGTCAGCGTTAACTCCTGCCACAACTTATTATGTATGGGTAAGGTCTGTATGCAGCACTTCCGATAAAAGTGCCTGGTCTTTAAGTACATCATTTACAACTGACTGCGCTGTAATAGTTCCTACTACTGCCTATAACAATGATTTTTCAACATTCCCGGGAAGTTGCTGGGAGCAGGCTTCCGGTGGAGATGCAACTACAGGATCTACCGACACAGATGAATTATGGTATGATGGGGACTTCCTGAATGCGGGAGATGGTAATAACTCCGCCAAAATAAATCTTTATTACAATGAAACTATAGCGTGGCTAAAGACTGTACCTTTCAACCTTTCTGCAGGAGGATACAGAGTTAAATTCGATTATGGAGTAACAGAGTTTTTAGATACCACTGCTTCGGCTATGGGATCGGATGATGTAGTTCAGTTTTTAATTTCAAATGATGGAGGAACTACATGGACGGTTCTGCAGACATGGAATGCAGCTAATGCACCATCCAATACTTCTACAACCTATTCTTACGATCTTACATCCTATACAGGAGCCAATACCGTATTTGCATTTTATGCTTCCGATGGGACTGTAATTGATTCTGAAGATTATGAATTCTTTGTTGATAATTTTAAAGTAGAATCTACAACACTGGCAACATCTGAAGTTTCCAAAGCAAAAGAAGAGATTAAAGCATACCCCAATCCTTTCACGGATGTGTTGAATATTTCGAAAGCAGATCTTGTAAAATCAGTTTCCGTTTCTGATGTTTCCGGACGATTGGTGAAAATCATTGAAAGCCCTTCTTCTGCTCTTCATTTAGGAGATCTGAAACAAGGATTGTATTTCATTACTTTAAATATGAAAGACGGTTCCAGACAGATGATCAAAGCAATCAAAAAATAATAAAATAAACATATAAACTAAAAAGACGGCGATTAGCCGTCTTTTTTATATTAGTGTCACTTATTGGGTACTGGTTGTATATCTCCTGTGTTCATTTGCTCAAAGACAGCAGGGAAAAACATCACGAGTATAAAATAAATGATGACCATTAATACAACTAAAGAGAAAAGGATAATCACCAGGCTGTTAGGCTTATTTTTCTTTTTTGGTTCCATGATTTTTGTGGTATTTGGTTAATAGATTAATATCGATACCAAATACTAAGCTAATTTCTTGCCACACTGTTTACAGTATCGTGCGTCATCATCAATATCTTCATTGCCACACTGGTCACAGATCTTCTCCAGGTTTTGTCTTTTGTTCCGCATTTCTGCTGTTACAATTCCTGTAGGAACTGCGATAATGGAATAACCTGCAAGCATTAAAATAACCGCAAAAAATTTACCCATCGGAGTAATAGGAGAAACATCTCCGTAACCAACCGTAGTTACCGTAACCACTGCCCAGTAAATAGACTGTGGGATCGTTTCAAAACCAGGTCGTCCGCCTTCCACCATAAACATCATCGAGCCAACGATCACTGAAAAAATAATCAGGAACAAAAGGAAGATATAGATCTTTCTGGAGCTGTTCTTTAAGGCACGCACGATGAGGTAACCATCGTTCATAAAATCCAGAAGATTGAAGATCCTGAAAATTCTCAGCATCCTCAGCATCCTGAATATAAGGAAATATTTGGTAACAGGAAAGAAGAAGCTGAGGTAAAAAGGAACCAGCGCAAGAAAATCTATGATTCCGAAAAAACTGAAAATATAATGCTTTTTATTCTTCACAACACTGATACGCATCCAGTATTCAATCGTGAAAAAAATAGAAATAATCCATTCCAGGATCAGAAATGTATAGTGAAATCTTTTGTCAAGCTGAGGAACACTCTCCATCATAATAATAGCAGTGCTTATCAGGATAAGAGATAATAATGTAATATCGAATAATTTACCTAACCTGGTATCTGCACGGTAGATTACCCTGTAAAGAAATCTTTTCCAAAGCTTGTCTTCGGGAACAAGATTATGTTCTCTTTCCATTTTTAATGTTTTTCAAAATTAACAAATTATCGTTATTTTCGTAGCAAACATACAGAATAAAATGACAATAAGTGAAGTAATTTCAAAAATAGAAAACCGTATTCCCCTGCAACAGGCAGAAGATTTTGATAATGTAGGATTGCTGTGTGGAGTTCCGGACCGTAATGTCAGTGGAATACTGGTATGCCACGATGCTTTGGAAAATGTTGTAGATGAGGCTATTCAGAAGAATTGTAATCTGATTGTATGTTTTCATCCCATTATTTTTTCCGAGTTAAAATCTCTGACCGGGAAAAATTATGTAGAAAGAGCAGTATTAAAGGCTATTGAAAATAAAGTCGCCATTTATGCTATACACACCGCGTTAGATAATGACTACTTTGGGGTCAACCATGAAATTTGCAGTCAGTTAGGATTAAAAGACCTCAGGATCCTTCAGCCTAAGAAAAATAATTTAAAACAGCTGAGCGTATTCGTTCCAAAGGATTATTCTGGAAAGGTGAAAGAAGCGCTATTCGCAGCAGGAGCAGGAAATATTGGTTTTTATGACGAATGCAGCTTTACTTTGAATGGAAGCGGAACATTCAGACCTGTTGAAGGTTCAAATCCGTTTTCCGGACAGCAGAATATCCGTGAAAATGCTGATGAAGATATGATCTCTGTTATTTTTGAAGATTACAAAAAAGGAAAAGTTATTTCAGCAATGAAGGCTGCGCATCCTTACGAAGAAGTGGCCCATCAGATATATCAGCTGGACAATGAAAATCAATATTCAGGCTTGGGAATGTATGGTGAGCTTGCCGAAGAAATGGATGAACAGGATTTCTTAAGGATGGTAAAAGAAAAATTCGGGCTGGAAATCATTAAGCATTCCAATTTTATCCATAAAAAAATCAGAAGAGTAGGCGTGCTCGGAGGATCCGGAGCCAGCGGAATCAAGGCTGCTTTATCCCAAAAATGTGATGCTTATCTGACAGGAGATATCAAATACCATGACTATTTCCAGGCAGAATCCAAAATGTTGATCTGTGACATAGGCCATTATGAATCAGAACAATTTGTAACTCAACAATTATTTGAAATTTTGTCACAAAAATTTAGTACATTTGCAATTTCAAAATCTATTGAAAAAACAAACCCAGTAAATTATTTCATTTAAATATGGCAAAAACCAACGATATTTCAGTTGAAGAAAAATTAAGAGCTTTATACGATTTGCAGATCATTGATTCAAGATTGGATGAAATCCGAAATACCAGAGGAGAATTGCCAATTGAAGTTGAAGATCTTGAAATTGAGATCGAAGGACTTGAAAAAAGAGCTGAAAAATTTCATGCAGAGATCAAAGATCAGGATGATCAGATCAAAACAAAGCATGAAGTAATTAACCATGCGAAAACTTTAATTGAAAAGTACAAATCTCAGCAGGATAATGTAAGAAACAATAAAGAGTTTGAAGCATTAGGAAAAGAAATAGAATTCCAGGATCTTGAAATTCAGCTTGCTGAAAAAAGGATTAAAGAATTCGGAGTTAAAATTGCTCACAAAAATGAAACTTTAAACGAACTTAACGAGAAAATCAGTGACCTGAAAAACCATTTAAAATTCAAGAAAGAAGAATTGGATGGTCTTGTATCTGAAACTCAGAAAGAAGAAGAATACTTAATAGAGCAGTCTAAAGAGTATGCAGGTAAGATTGATGAAAGATTACTTTCTTCATATAACAGAATCAGAAAGAGCTCTATCAACGGATTAGCTGTTGTAGGATTGGAAAGAGGAGCGCCTAAAGGATCATTCTTCACTATTCCTCCTCAGAAGCAGATGGAAATTGCTCAGAGAAAGAAAATCATTATCGATGAGCACTCAGGAAAAATTCTTGTAGATGACGAATTGGTAATGGAAGAAAACGAAAGAATGAAATCTGTAATTAAATTCTAATTTCAGATTTAATTAAAATATAAAGACCGGAAGAATTTCTTCCGGTCTTTTTTATGAATGGTTATTATCAATACTATTCTTGCTTATTCTCTCCGTAATGAAAGTTTATCTTTTTACACAGATCGATGATGGCAGACTTTCCTGAAGGGGTAAATCCGGTATAAGAATACTCATTATTTTTACCCTTATTAAATACTTTATGCGTTCTTGCGGGAATATCAATCTCTGTAATAAAAGAATTACAGCTTAAACAGATGCTGATCTGATTTATTTTTCTGTTACCTTTAAAAAATATCAGTCCAAGATGAGGTTGGAAGCAGGCAGCAGAGCTTTCCCCATAGCTTGAATTTTTTGATAGAGCAGATAAAATGTCATCAGCCTGTTTTTGGGTAAGAAACTGTTGTTCCAATATAACAGGAACAAATTTTCCCTTTTTATCAATGACGTTAGGATACATTTCCTCATCGCCTACAAAATTGTAAGCAATAATTTTATCATAATCAAGCTGGCTAAAAGGAACTCCGTTTCTGATGTTGGATTTTATGATATCTGCAGTTTTAATGTAATCCAATAGTGCTTTTTCTTTTAAAGCATTAGGAATAGTATTATATGAAGGTGTTGAGATTTCTGTTTTTCTCTCTGAGGAATCTATCTTTTTTTGGCAGGAAAACATAAAAAATACCAACCCAACAAGAGTGGATTGGTAAATTAATGTATAGTTGAATAATTTCATATAATAATTTAATCCTGATGATCATACATCTTATTATACAAAGCAATGAATTTTTCTTTTATCGCTTTTCTTTTAAGCTTTAAAGTTGGAGTAAGAAGTCCCGTATCGATGGCCCATACTTCAGGGGTAAGCTCAATTTTTTTGATCTTTTCCCAATTTCCGAGATGCTCATTGATACCTTCCATCTCCTTTTCAATTCTTTCCTTTAATTCGGGGCTTTTGGCAATTTCTGCTGGGGTTGAACCAATATTCAGGTTGTTTCTCATTGCCCAGCTTTTTGCAAATTCGAAATCGGGCTGTACCAAAGCACACGGCATTTTCTCGCCGTCTCCTACTACCATAATCTGCTCAATAAACTTTGAAGCTTTTGCCTGGTTTTCAATTATTTGAGGGGCAATGTATTTACCGCCCGAAGTTTTAAACATTTCTTTTTTACGGTCAGTGATCTGCAGGAATCCCTCACTGTCGATATGCCCGATATCTCCTGTTTTGAAAAATCCATCTTCAGTAAAAGCTTCTTTAGTCAGATCTTCGGCTTTAAAATAGCCTTTGAAGATAGAAGGTCCTTTTACTGTAATTTCACCATCTTCCTGAATCTTTACCTGAAGATTGTCTAATGGTCTGCCGACGGTACCGATCTTCATTTTCTCAAAACTGTTTACAGAAATAACCGGTGACGTTTCAGTTAAGCCATATCCTTCTAAGATAGGAATACCGGCATTTTGGAACATCAGGTTTAATCTTGTGGACAGAGCTGCAGAACCGGAAACCAAAGTGATAATTTCCCCGCCAAGGCCTTCTCTCCATTTAGAGAATACCAGTTTATCCGCAATAATTCCCTGCAATCCTGAAGGTTTGGAGATTTCTTTTTTCTTGCTGATTAAATTTAAAGCCCAGAAGAAGATTTTTGATTTCAGTCCGCCGGCTGAAGAACCTGTGTTATAGATCTTATCATAAACCTTTTCCACCAGTCTGGGTACAACGCTCATATAATGCGGTTTCACTTCTTTTACGTTTTCACCCATTTTTTCAATGCTTTCCGCGAAATAAACAGAAAAGCCACTGTACTGGAAAAGATAAAAAAGCATCCTTTCAAAAATATGGCAGATAGGAAGGAAGCTTAGCACCCTTGTATCTTTGTAATCCAGGCTTTTTTTCTTGGGAATTCTTGGAAAAGAGCCCAAAACATTAGAAACAATATTATGGTGGGTAAGCATTACACCTTTTGGTCTTCCCGTTGTTCCGGAAGTATAAATAATAGTCGCCAGATCCTCAGAATTAATGGCATTGGAAAGATCTTCCACTTCAATCTGAGTGGAATCGTCCTCACCAAGATCCATAATTTCTTTCCAGTTGGCTGCTCCGCTTATCGTGTCAAAAGTGAAAATTCCCTGTAATGAAGGGATATTGTGTTTCACCTTCATTACCTTATTAAGCAATTCTTTATCAGATACAAAACAGTACTGTATTTCGGCATTATTAAATATGAACTCATAATCTTCAGGAGAAATACTCGGATAAACCGGAACGGAAACGACACCGATTTGAGACAGTCCAAAATCCATAACCGCCCATTCCGTACGAGAATTGGTGGTGATCAGAGCAATCTTGTCCCCAGGTTTTATACCCAGCTTTAAAAGCCCTCTGGATATTTTATTTCCCTGATTGATAAATTCTAACGTCGAAGTTTTTTTCCACTCACCTTGATATTTAGTCACAAACATATCTGTTTTAGGAAATTTTTCCAAAGCATAGTGTGGAATATCGAATAATCTTTTGATTGTCATGATTTTTTAAGCAATTTTTAAAGAATTTTAAATATAAGCATTTTTTTTAATTGTAGTAATCATAAATCACCAATTGATAATTAATTGAATGCCTGCCATAATATCGGGGGGCTTTTACCAATTATTCTGTGAAAATTTGAAACTGTCTGTCCCTAACTTCCAATTCTATTTTCAGATTTCGCTAAAAAGTGTAAATTTACGGCTATCTAATTATTATTTTTTATGGACTTTAATTTATCGGAAGAACAGCTGATGATTCAGCAGGCTGCAAGAGATTTTGCACAAAATGAACTATTACCTGAAGTTATAGAAAGAGACCGCGATCAGAAATTCCCTACAGAACAAGTAAAGAAAATGGGTGAAATGGGACTTTTGGGAATGATGGTAGATCCTAAGTACGGCGGAGCAGGGATGGATAGTGTTTCTTACGTTTTGGCAATGGAGGAGATCGCAAAAATAGATGCTTCTGCAGCTGTGGTAATGTCCGTAAATAACTCTCTGGTATGTGCAGGTCTTGAAAAATTTGCTTCCGAAGAACAAAAAGTGAAATATCTTACTCCTCTTGCCAGCGGAAAGGTAATTGGTGCTTTTGCATTATCCGAGCCTGAAGCAGGTTCTGATGCTACTTCCCAAAAAACAACCGCAGAAGACAAAGGAGATTACTACCTTTTAAATGGTATTAAAAACTGGATCACAAACGGGGGAACGGCTTCTTATTATATTGTAATTGCACAGACAGATCCTGAGAAAAAACATAAAGGAATTAATGCTTTCATCGTTGAAAGAGGCTGGGAAGGTTTTGAAGTTGGTGTGAAAGAAGACAAACTGGGAATCAGAGGAAGTGATACACATTCTTTGATCTTCAACAATGTAAAAGTACCTAAAGAAAACAGAATCGGGGAAGACGGATTCGGATTCAATTTTGCAATGGCAGTATTGAACGGAGGAAGAATCGGTATTGCTTCTCAGGCATTAGGTATTGCTTCAGGAGCTTATGAATTGGCTTTAAAATATGCTAAAACAAGAAAAGCCTTCAAGACTGAGATTATCAATCACCAGGCAATTGCATTTAAATTAGCAGATATGGCTACCCAGATTACTGCAGCAAGAATGTTATGCTTTAAAGCAGCTTGCGAGAAAGATGCAGGTAAAGACATTTCTGAAAGCGGAGCAATGGCAAAATTATACGCTTCCCAGGTGGCAATGGATACTACGATTGAAGCAGTACAGATCCACGGCGGATACGGATATGTGAAAGAATATCATGTAGAAAGAATGATGAGAGATGCGAAGATTACGCAGATCTATGAAGGTACTTCCGAGATCCAGAAAATTGTGATTTCCAGAAGCATCGCAAAATAAATTAATATACAAAACACTGCTTATGAAAAAAACTTTGTGGATCAGCCTCGGCGTAATCCTTCTTCTGATAGGAGTAACGGTATGGTATAAGTACTATTTCGTCTTTGGAGAAGGAGTAAAATCCGGCTATCTGAATTATGCCATGAAAAAAGGCTATATTTTCAAAACCTATGAAGGAAAACTCATCCAGGAAGGTTTTGGTAAAGGAAAAACAGGAACCATTACAAGCTACGAATTTGAATTTTCTGTAGAAGATCCTGAAATTTTTAAACAGCTGGAAACCAACAGCGGTAAAACTTTCGATCTTCATTACAAAGAATACAATGGAGCGCTTCCATGGAGAGGAAACACAAAGTTTATCGTAGACAAAATCGTGAACATGAAATAGCGAAAGGCTCCCGATCGGGAGCCTTTCTTTTTACAAACCACTTTTTATAATATACTATCAAGCTGAATAGCTGATAAATAAATCAATTATAAATATACAAAGAACAGGTTCTGCAGGTATTTGATTTTTATTAAAATAATATTAAAAAATCCATCAAACGATGGATTTCAGCTTTATTGAGGATTGTTATCGGCTCGTTTTTTACTTTTTTTCTTGTAGAAATAATATCCTGCACCGGCAATCAGGAATAAAGGCCATAATGGAAGAATGAAAAGAAAGATAGAAGTTATTACATTCCAGCCTGATGAAACTGCTGCCAGTGATTTTTCGCCGAAAGTTTCAGGCACTTTTTCATATTCAGGTTTATCTGTAAGGGTTACCGTTATAGTACATAAAGTATTCTCTGAGTAATTGTTTCCGGAAACCTGTATGTTTTTTGTCTCAATATCGCCGATGTTGCTTAGATCGTTCATTAAGTCATCGAAATTACGGATAGGAACTTTGATATCCATATTATATACTCTTTGGCTATTTTCGGCGTAAGATGAACTTCTGCTGACTGCTTCTGCAGTAACATAAGAAAGCTCTTCGCTTTTGACGTAACCGTTATTTTTTACGGTTTCTTCTTTTACAAATTCTTTTACGGTTTCTGCATTAACTGCTTTTACAGAAAGAATACCTGTTTTTACCATTTTATTTTTAAGCTCATAGCTGTCATTCTGGGGCTTTTCTTTGTATACAATCTTGGTTTCTTTGATGACTTTTGGAGCTGGCACATGAACAACGATTTTTTCAGCCTTTTTCTCTGTTGAATCTTTCTTCTCAATCTTCGATTCCAGTTTTGTTGAAGCAATTTTTTCGGTTAAAGAGTCAACCATCTTAGACGTATTTTCTATTTTCTGCTGAATTTCGCCTTTGGCATCTTCAAAATCTTTTATTCTGACATTGGCTGAATCCAGAACTTTGTCGGCAGTATTATTTATAGAATTGATCGTTTCATTCATCGCAGCAACAGTGCTGTCTGCAGGATGTAAAGTATCTTCTATCTGGGATGTTGCAGCTTCTCCTTTTTTACACATAATAAACGTGCCTGATACTGCAAGAAGTAATATGAACTTTTTCATAACATTAATTTTTTGATGAAGTAAAATTAGCGGAGGATGGAGACAGACTTTTTGTAAAAGAAAAGTATTATTCTGGTAAAATTTTAAACAATTGAAAATCATAATATTACAAGTGTTTTACAATTATTTTACAAACTGTTTTTAATTTCAGAAAATATGATGACACAGATAAGATTTCAAAAAGAAAACATTTGCTTATTGTCTCATTTTAAGAATTTTAATGATCGGAAATGACAAGAGAAATAAGAATTTTATGTTTGAAATTTTTTTATATTTGTTATTATGGGTCTATTTATTAAAAGTTTTCTTTTTTTGAATTTTTTCAGCTTTTTGCTGATGAATTGTGCTGATTATAAAAATATGACACAGATGAGTCACCTGGACAAAAATCAGGATAAAGTAGAATTTACCGAGATCAGAAGACTTAATCTTAAAACAGATCTGAAAGAATATACAGTTATTACTTCTACAAAAGGAATCAAAGAGCTGTATAAGAAACTCAATGATTCAAAATATTCAAGATCAGCACCCATCCCCGTTTTAGAAGAAGGGGAATATTTTTTAGTCTTAAAACCTAAACTGAAAAAGATAAAAAACGGCGATATCGAAATTGAAAAACTGGAAACAACTGGTTCAACCCTGAAAGTTTTTTATAAAGAAGTTGAAAATCAGGAATACGCAGAAAAAAAACAATCTGATCCCATACTGATCCTGAAAATTATAGGTAGCCCTAAAAATATTAAATTGCTGATACAATAAATACAATATGATGAATAGAAAATTATTACTTCTGACAAGCCTATTGCTTCTTTCGGGAACAGCTGTGGCTCAGCAGAATACTTGGAGCAGAACTGGACAAAAGACCGTAAAAGAAACAAGAGAAAGAGGAGTAAGAACTTTAGAGTACCAATTGGTCAATCTGAATACGGAAGAGCTAAAACATCAGCTTTCGCTGGCTCCGGACAGAGACCGTCTTTCTTCTGAAAAAGGAGTTCTTGTAAAATTTCCCAATGATCAGGGAACATTTGACACTTACGAAATATTTGAAGCATCTACAATGCATCCCGATCTTCAGGCAAGATATTCCGATATAAGATCTTATGTAGGTCAGAGACTAGGAGACCCTACTACCAATATCCGATTTACTTATGATCCGTATTTCGGACTGAATGCGGTAGTGAAAGGAATAAAAGGAATGTACTATATAGATTCATATTCGCAGGACAACAAAACGTATATGGTATATGACAGGAAAAATGCGGTTTCTCAAAGCCGTTTCGACTGTCTGTTTAAAGGAGAATCTCCTTTAGCTAATCTTGTTCCGGATATGCATGGTAAAACTGTTGTAGACGGTCTGATGCGTAAATATAGATTGGCTATTACTACAACTACAGAATATACGGCTTATGCAGCTTTACAGGCAGGTGTAGGTGGTGGAACAGACGCCCAGAAAAAAGCAGCTGTACTTGCAGCAGTTAATCTAGTAGTAGCACGCCTTAATCAGGTATTTGAAAATGAAATTTCAGTGTCTCTGCAACTTGTTGCTAATACGGATCTGTTGTTTTTCATTGCTTCAGATACCTTTGATCCATTAGATGCCTATCAGATGATTGATGAGAATGTTACAGTGACCAATAATGCAATTGGTGTCAATAGTTATGATATTGGGCATGTATTTTTCCAGGCGACTCAGGGTAATGATAATGGCCTTGCTTATACTCCCTCAATTTGCGATAGTGATAAAGCCGGAGGAGTTACAGGATCTGAAATTCCTGTGGGAGATCCATTTGTAATTGATTATGTGGCACACGAAATGGGACATCAGTTTGGTGCCAATCACACTCAGAATAATGGCTGTAACAGAAACACAGCAACATCAGTAGAACCAGGAAGTGCAAGTTCCATCATGGGGTATGCAGGTATTTGTTCTCCAAATGTACAGAATAATAGTGATGCTTACTTCCATGCCGTAAGTATCCGTGAGATGTATACTAGAATTACCGGAGGCGGAAACTGCGGAATGAATACAGCATCAGGAAACAACGAACCGACTGCAAATGCGGGACCTGACAAAACAATCCCAATGGGAACTCCATTTGCTTTGACGGGTGTAGGCTCCGATCCGGATGGCGATGCAATTACCTATAACTGGGAACAAATTGATACCGGTGCTGCAACAATGCCCCCAAGACCTACCAATACTGTAGGCCCAATGTTCAGATCGATGTGGGCGACAACATCTCCTACAAGATATTTCCCAAGACTTTCAACAATTGTGGAAGGATATGATCCTACCATTATTATAGCTGGAAACTATAGAGCGTGGGAGAAACTGTCTACAGTAGCAAGACCTTTAACTTTCTCCTTATTGGTGAGAGATAATAAACCGGTTGGCGGACAAACAGGGCGTGATGATATCCAGCTTACTGTATCTACCGCTGCCGGACCGTTTACAGTAACCTCTCAGAATGCTGGCGGAATAGTATGGAATGCAGGAACCACTCAGACCATTACATGGAATGTAGCCAATACCAACGCAGCTCCTGTAAACACAGCGAATGTAACGATCCTGCTTTCTACAGACGGCGGACTTACGTTCCCTCATACGCTTGTGGCGAGCACACCGAACAACGGTTCTTACACATTCAATGTTCCGGGTGGCTTAGGAAACAGCTCAACGGCAAGAATAATGATCAAAGCAATTGATAATGTGTTTTTAAATGTGAATACAACAAACTTCACCATCAATTCTACATTAGGAACCAGCGAAACTGAAAAAGCTGAAGAAGGAATAAAGATTTATCCGAATCCTTCAAAAGGAATCTTTACTATCGAAACCGAAGCGGGCAACGGCATTTCGTACACGGTATATGCAATGGACGGAAAACTGGTCAATGCAACTAAAGAGGTAAAAGGAAGTAAGATTCGAGAAGAAGTTAACCTGTCCGGCCTTCCTTCAGGGGTTTATATCGTTCAGGTAGAAAAAGACGGCCAGAAAATATCTAAAAAGCTGGTTATTAAAAAATAATTTAAGCTTTTGCTATAAAATAAGCCGTTCAATAATTCCATTGAACGGTTTTAATATTTACATTTGCTTATTAATATTTTTCTGATGAAAAAAGTATTTTTGTTAATCTTTCTGTTGTTGCTTGGGTTGGGTGGATCAGCCTGTACAAACCTTTCTGCTGCAAAAAATGTTGTTGAAACAGAATCGGTAATGAGTAAGAATAATAATGAAATAAAATTTTCAGAAGTACGGAGAGTGAATAAAAATATACCATTAAAAGAGTATACAATTTTACAATCTTTTGAAGAAACAGTAAAATTATACAGTTTAATGCAAGATAAAAGATTTTCCCGGTCAGAGCCAATTCCTACGCTGTCTGAAAATGAGTTTCTTCTTGTGTTGAAACCTACATTGAAAACACTGCAATACGGAGATATTGAAATAGAGAAGATAGAAGAGGATAAATCTGTTTTAAATGTTTACTATAAAGAAATTAATAACGAAGAATATTTATTGAATAAAGAAAAGAATCCCATACTGATTCTTAAAATAGAAGGGAAAGTTCCTTCAGGTGTTAAACTAATAACCTCTTAATTTATAAAAAGTCAGATGAAGAAAAAATTACTAGTTCTGGGTGCCTTGCTTATGTTTTCAGCAGTAGGGTTTGCTCAGCAAAATCATTGGAAAAAACTTGACTCAAAAATCAACACTGAGATTCGCGAAAGTAATGTAAGGATTACAGATTTTGTTTTGTTTAAACTTAATGTCAGTGAGATTCAAAATCAACTCAAAAATTTGCCGGACAGTGACCTGCATTTGTCCCGAAAAGGAGTATTGTTGAATTTTCCAAACCTTGAAGGAGGTTTTGATACCTATGAGGTTTTCGAATCGTCAACGATGCATCCCGACCTTCAGAACAGATATTCTGAAATCCGGTCTTATACAGGCTTCAAAAAAGGTGACAAATCAGCAACTTTAAAGTTTACTATAGATCCTTATTTTGGATTTAATGGTATGATCAGGAATAACCTGGGAATTTATTATATCGATTCTTATACAACAGATAATAAGGTTTATAAACTTTATGATAGGAAAAATGCGTCATCTCTTAATCAGTTTGAATGTCTTTTTGATGAAAATAATGATGAACTGAAAGAATCAGCTTTAAACGCTCAGAAAACAGTTATTGACGCATTAAACAGAAAGTACAGGCTGGCTATTACAACGACAACAGAATATACTGCTTATATTGCAGGGCAAGCCGGTGTAGGCTCAGGAACGGATGCTCAGAAAAAAGCGGCAGTTCTTGCGGCTGTGAACCTGGCCGTAACAAGATTAAATGAAGTTTTTGAAAAAGATATTTCAGTAAGATTACAGCTTATTCCGAATACAGATTCTTTATTCTTTATCAGCACAGATACTTTTAATACCCTGAATGCAAGCCAGATGCTTAGTGAAAATATCACGGTTACCAATAATATTATTGGTGCCGCTAATTACGATATTGGACACTTGTTCTTTCAAGCCAATGCAGGAAATGATAATGGCTTAGCAGCCACTCCTTCCATTTGTGGAAACAGTAAAGCCGGTGGAGTTACAGGTTCTGCAGTTCCGGTAGGCGATCCTTTTGTAATAGATTATGTAGCCCATGAAATGGGACATCAGTTTGGTGCAAACCATACGCAAAATAATAACTGTAACAGAAACACACCTACATCGATAGAGCCGGGAAGTGCAAGCTCTATTATGGGATATGCCGGTATTTGTGCTCCAAATGTACAGGCCCATAGTGATGCTTATTTTCATGCAGTAAGTATTGCTGAAATGTATGCCAGATTAACTTCAGGTTCTACTTCGAACTGCGGTGTTAAAACGCCCATTGCAAACGCAGAACCTATTGTAAATGCCGGAACAGATAAGAGCATACCGAAAAGTACACCATTTATGCTGACGGCAACTGCAACGGATGCAGACAATGATGCTCTTACGTATACCTGGGAACAGACTGATTTTGGGGCTGCGGCTATGCCTCCCCAACCGGTAAATGGAGTGGGGCCACTTTTCAGGTCTGTAATGCCTACAGCATCACCTTCAAGATACTTTCCTAGGCTGTCAACCATTGTTTCCGGCTATGACCCTGCAATTGCAACCCCTGGAGATGTGAGAGCATGGGAAAAGCTTGCTTCCAGAGGTAGAGATCTTAATTTTTCAGTTCTTGTAAGAGATAATAATCCTCTGGGAGGGCAGACAGGACGTGATGATGTGAAACTTACCGTTGTGGATACTGCTGGACCTTTTGTGGTTACCTCACAAAACACAGCAGGAGTTGTCTGGAGTGAAGGTCAGTCATATGCAATTACATGGGATGTTGCCAACACAACAGCTGCACCCGTAAGCACACCTAATGTAACGATCCTTTTGTCAAAAGACGGCGGTCTTACTTTCCCAACTGTTTTGGTTCCAAGCGCTCCTAATAATGGTTCTTATAACTATACTGTTCCGGGTGGTCTTGGAACAATTTCTAATAATGCCAGAATTATGGTGAAAGCTGTGAATAATGTATTTTTAAATGTCAATTCGCAAAATTTTACCATTAATTCATCAGCGGTAGTAAATCCCGGAGGGGGAAATACGGGGAATCCAACAACCCCTATAAGAATATACAAAGGCTTGATGATATATCCGGTACCTTCAAATGATGGTTATGTTTACATTAAAGCTGATTTTCCTAGACAGATTCCGCTGCGTCCTTACGTTATTACTTACGAATTATTTTCAATGGATGGAAAACTGATTGTTCCTAAAAAGACCAAATACATATTTGACCAAGATCTGGAACAGATTAACCTAAAACATTTACCTACTGAATCCTATATGATCCATGTTACTGTAGATGGAGAAAAAATTGTTAAGAAATTAATGATGATACCTAAGTAAATCATTCAGATAGATTCTATAAAAAAAACCGTTCAGATGAACGGTTTTTTGTTTTTTATTGCAATTTAGTCTTGTTGAAATTCACTGATGAAATGCAGCTTTACATTCGGAAATTTTTCCTGTGTCATATGAATGGTGAATGAAGAATCCGCCAAAAATACAAGCTGATCATATTTATCTCTGGCAAGGAAGCGCTGCTTTAATCTCGCAAACTCCTTAAATTCCTCAGATTTTTCATCCGCTTCCACCCAACATGCTTTGTGCATTGAAAGAGGTTCATAGGTACATTTGGCACCATATTCATGCTCCAGACGGTACTGGATAACCTCATATTGAAGCGCTCCCACAGTCCCGATGATCTTTCTGCCATTCATTTCAAGGGTAAATAACTGGGCAACCCCTTCGTCCATCAGCTGATCAATACCTTTGGCTAACTGCTTAGCTTTAAGCGGATCGCTGTTGTTGATATAACGGAAATGTTCCGGCGAGAAGCTTGGTATACCTTTGAAGCTCAGTTTTTCACCTCCTGTTAATGTATCACCGATCCTGAAGCTTCCTGTATCATGAAGACCAACAATATCGCCAGGGAAACTTTCGTCTACAACCTCTTTTTTGTCTGCGAAGAATGCATTCGGGGAAGAGAATTTCATTTTTTTGCCTTCCCTTACCAACAGGTAATTTTCATTTCTTTTGAATGTTCCTGAAACAATCTTCACGAAAGCAAGCCTGTCTCTGTGTTTCGGATCCATATTTGCGTGGATCTTGAAAACGAATCCTGTAAAATTATTTTCTTCCGGCTTAACAAGACGTATATCACTTTCTTTAGGTTGAGGCATTGGAGCAATTTCGATAAATGCATCCAATAATTCACGCACTCCAAAGTTATTTAAAGCTGAGCCAAAGAAAACCGGCTGTAAATCACCGTTCATATATTCTTCACGGCTGAATTCAGGATAAACAGACTGTACAAGCTCTAGTTCATCTCTTAGGTTTTGGGCTGCTTTTTCACCAATTACTTCATCTATTGAAGGATCATTGATGTCATCAAACTTAACCGTTTCACCGACTCTTTGTTTCTTTTCTTCAAGAAACAGCTGGATATTGTTTTCCCAGATATTATAAATTCCCTGGAAATCACTTCCCCTACCAATAGGAATAGACAACGGAACCACTCTTAATCCTAATTTCTGCTCAACTTCATCCAAAAGATCAAATGCGTCCTTACCTTCACGGTCAAGCTTATTGATGAAAACCAGCATCGGAATGTTCCTCATTCTGCACACCTTAACCAGTTTTTCAGTCTGTTCCTCAACTCCTTTTGCAACGTCAATTACGACGATCACAGAGTCTACAGCTGTTAAAGTTCTGTAAGTATCTTCAGCGAAATCTTTGTGACCTGGTGTATCCAGAATGTTGATCTTGTGATCCTTATATTCAAAAGCCAATACGGAAGTCGCAACGGAGATTCCTCTCTGTCTTTCGATTTCCATAAAGTCGGAGGTAGCCCCTTTTTTTATTTTGTTGGACTTTACTGCACCGGCTTCCTGGATAGCACCCCCGAAAAGAAGTAATTTTTCCGTAAGGGTTGTCTTTCCGGCATCCGGGTGGGAAATGATCCCGAAAGTCTTTCTTTTTTGTATTTCTTTGATTAAGTCTGACATAGTGTATTTTGAAGTTGCAAAAATCGGGATTTTTTATGAGGTTTCAAATAATTTGCAGGAATAAATGGTTGCGTGTGATGGAATAGGGGTTTTATAGGTTTGAGAGGAGAGTTGTTGGGTGGAAATGGGTTAAGCTAATATTCCAATTTAGATTTAAGGCATCAGGTTTTAGACTGAATCCAAGACTTGACTGAGTTAAAAAGGGCAAAGCCCAAACCTTCACAGACTAAGAATCTTCATTCCTTCTCCGCTCAAACCCGAAACTAGCATGCTTCAACAATTTCCCTTTTTAGTTGCTTAAGGCTTTCAAAAAAATTATCTTTGTTTTTACAAACTTACAGAGAAAAGTATGGAGAATAGCAGGTATCCGAAGTTTACCTTTACATGGATCGGCGGTCTTGTTTTAGTGGCAGGATTATTTATAGGAACAATGGCTGTTTCTTTTTTCGGCAGTTTTTGGAAAATTGCTTTTAGGGAAAACCTCGAACTGAAAGACTGGTTCCTGATGGTAACCAATGCTGCAGGTTTTCTGACTGCTATTGCTTTTTTCGATTTTTTCATTGTAAGACCTTCAACCGGGAAAAAACTGAACTTCAATTTTTCTCCTACGAATTTTTCTACCTACCTCCTGATATTTCCTATGATGATGGGTATGATGTTCATTTCAGAATTTATAACATCTCTTATTCCTACCACAGGGCCGTTCTGGGGAAAATACTATGAGTTTTTCTCAAAGCTTATGGAGCAGCTGACCTTTGAGCCGGTCATCATGATCATTATGACCGTAATCATGGCCCCTGTTTTTGAAGAAATTATTTTCAGGGGGATTATCCAGAAAGGGCTTATCAACAAAGGGGTAGACCCACGGAGAGCTATTTTTTATGCATCCGTTATTTTTGGGCTGGTTCACGGAAATCCATGGCAGTTTGTAGGAGCCGTATTGCTGGGATGTGTATTGGGGTTTGTTTACTATAAAACAAAATCACTATTACTGCCGATGCTGTTGCATGGGTTTAATAATCTGTGTTCTTCATTGCTGGTTACCTACACCAAAAGTGAGAGCTTTGCAGACGCTTTTAAAATTTCCGAATGGGTTATTCTGGCTGTCGGGATTGTACTTTTTTCTTTGTTCTATTATCTTTTTACGAAAAAGTATAAAGTACATTACGCTGAAATTTAAATAAAATTCAGGATAGAAAATCAACCGTAAATGTTATGGAAAAAACAAATTGAGCAAAAATGAATATAGATATGGAATTATTGGTTGCCACACACAACGAACACAAAAAAGAAGAAATCCAGCAGATCCTGGAAAATAATTTTACAGTAAAAAGCCTTACCGATTATAATATACATGAAGAGATTGTAGAAGATGGCGACTCTTTCAAAGCGAATGCCCTGATCAAGGCAAAATACTGTTTTGAAAAAACCGGGATCCCAAGTTTGGGGGACGACAGCGGTCTTGCTGTTGAAGCTTTGGATGGCAGACCCGGAATTTTTTCTGCACGTTATGCAGGAGATCATGATTTTGCTAAAAATATTGAAAAGGTTTTAAGCGAGCTGGAAGGTCAGGAAAATAGAAAAGCCTATTTTATTACCGTTCTATGCTATTATGATGAAAATGGAGCCCGTTATTTTGAAGGAAAGGTTCATGGAAATTTACTTACAGAAAATAAAGGACACAAAGGTTTTGGATATGATCCTATCTTTGTTCCCGAAGGACATGACAGGACTTTTGCGGAAATGAATCCTGAAGACAAAAACAAGATAAGCCACCGCAAACAGGCATTAGACCTGTTTATGGACTTCCTTAAAGTAAAAGAGTAATAATTCTATGCTGGTCAGTATTTAAACTTACATCCAAAAGATATGTTTAGATTTTCTGTCGTACATTTGTTATAATAAACTATTGATTTGAGTACTTATTTAACGATATTAGGCTTTAATTCAGCTATTCCGACCATTAATTCTTCACCTACGGCACAGCTGCTGGAAATGGAAGAAAGACATTTTCTGATCGATTGCGGAGAAGGAACCCAGGTACAGCTGAGAAAAGCAAAAGCGCGATTTTCAAAGATCAATCATATCTTTATATCACATCTTCACGGTGATCACTGTTTCGGTCTTCCCGGTCTTATTGCCTCTTTCCGTTTGCTAGGAAGAGATAATCCTCTGCATGTTTATGGCCCGAAAGGAATCAAAAAAATGCTGGAAACCATTTTTACCATTACAGAAACGCATCGTGGTTTTGAAGTGGTTTATCATGAGCTGGATAAAGACTATTCCGAAAAGATCTATGAAGACAGCAGGGTAGAGGTATATACAATCCCGCTGGATCACAGAATATACTGCAATGGGTATCTTTTCAAAGAAAAACCTAAGGACAGGCACCTGAATATGAAGGAAATCGCTAAATACAGCGAAATAGAAACCTGTGATTACCATAATATAAAAGCAGGAAAAGATGTTGTGCTGAGTGATGGGTATGTTCTCAAAAATGAAGTGCTGACCCTGGATCCGGCACCTCCTGTTTCCTATGCTTTCTGCAGTGATACCCGATATCTTGAATCGGTGCTTCCGATCATTAAAAATGTATCGGTTCTGTATCACGAATCCACTTTCCTTCATGACCTGAAAGAAATGGCAGATTATACCGGACACTCAACGGCTTTAGAGGCGGCAATGATTGCCCAGAAGGCTGAAGTGGGAAAACTGATCTTAGGACATTTTTCAAACAGGTATGCAGACCTTACGGTATTTACGGATGAAGCCAGAAATGTTTTTCCCAACACCTTCCTGCCAAAAGCATTGGAGAGTGTAAAAATTTAAAACCTTTATGCTGAATTTTGAAGAATTAAAAAGCTTTTTGAATGAAAAGGCAGATCAATACAACAGCCCTGATTTTATTGAAGATGATCCCATACAGATTCCACACCGTTTCACTTTAAAACAGGATGTAGAAATTGCCGGTTTTCTGGCGGCCACTATTTCCTGGGGCAATCGGAAGTCAATCATCAAATCTGCAGATAAAATGCTTGATATTATGGGGAACTCTCCTTATGATTTTGTATTGAATCATTCTGAAAAAGATCTGGAAATCCTTCAGGACAAAAGTATACACAGGACCTTTAACGGTCAGGATTTTGCTTACTTCATCAGGCAGTTCAACAAGATTTATAACGAAAATGAAAGCCTGGAAAATTTATTTACGGTAAAAGATCAGGAGACTAATTTTCAGCATGCTATTGAAAGATTCAGAAGCAGTTTTCTGGAACCGGAGAAGCACAGAAGCCACAAACATGTCAGCTCACCTTATAAAAACTCTTCCTCCAAAAGAATTATTATGTTTCTGCGGTGGATGGTAAGGAAAGACAAACATGGCGTAGATTTTGGTATTTGGGGAAATATAGATCAGAAATACCTCTCGATCCCGTTAGATGTACATACAGGAAATATTTCCAGAAAGCTGGGACTGGTTTCCAGAACACAGAACGACTGGAAAACCGTAGAAGAACTGGATGTAGCCATCAGGAAATTTGATGAAAATGATCCTGCTAAATATGATTTCGCCCTGTTTGGGCTTGGAGTGACCAAAGAATTATTATAACACTAAGAAAGGATGAAAAAAGAAACTGAAAAAATAGACGCCTTAGAAAAAATTGCGAACGGCATTACTTGGTGGGTAGGGTCTATCCCGTCACTCATTGTTCATACTTTATTTTTTATTACCTCATTTCTTTTGCCGATGCTCAATATTGTTGAGTTTGATAAGATGCTTCTGATCCTTACAACGGTAGTTTCTTTAGAGGCAATTTATCTGGCTATTTTTATTCAGATGTCTGTCAATAAGAGTCATGAAAAGATTGAAGATATCCAGGAAGATATTGAGGAGATTAGTGAAGATATTGAAGACATTCAGGAAGATATCGAAGAGATTAGTGTAGATATTGAAGAGATCAGCGAAGATATCGAGGAGATTAATGAAGACATTGAAGATATCCAGGAAGATATTGAAGAGATCAATGAAGATGAGGATGAGGAAGACCATAATGAAAGGGCAAAAAACGTTATTCTGAAAAGTAATGTCAATTCCAATAAGAATGAAATCAAGGCATTAAAAGATATAATAAGCCAGCTTCAGACAGAGATAGATCAGCTGAAAAAGGAATAATACAAATGAGAACTGAATAGTTTTCAAAAAAACATAAGCAGACCATCAAATTGGAGCTGCTTTTTTTATGCTCATTATCCAAATTTTAAAATAAATCCTACTAATTTTGTGGAATATGTAATTATAAAATAAATTTATTGTTAATATAGATGCTGAATTAATAAAGTTAACTGTAAAAAAGTGTATTTTATTGATATTTTTGTTACATTTGAACAAATAAAAATAAAATGTTCAATTATAGACTGAATAATTACTTTTTAGTTACGATGTTTCTATTGGCTTCTGTTTCTGCATTTTCCCAGAAAGTGAACAGAAAGCCGCAACTCGAAAAGTTTAGCATCCAGAGTAAAAAAGCCGGTGCATTTATTGATGTAAATGTGCCTACTTACGCACCTTCCGCGTTCACCATAGATCAGCTTGTGAAGAATGTACTGATTTCCGGAGGATCTGTCTGCGCAGCTCCCAATGTGAGCAATGTAACCATATCTCCTAACCAGCCGCCAACAGATACGGAAAGGGCCTGGGGATATTTCCATAAAGGAACCACTAATTTTCCTTTTACTGATGGGGTTGTGCTTGTTTCCGGTAAGGCGCGAAGAGCTGGAAATGCATTGGAAGCGTCCACATTAAGCGATATTGTTCCGGGAGCAGGGATGAATGATCCTGATTTGGTAGCTGCTATTAATCCACCGGATGACCTTAAAGATGTTGTGTCCCTGGAATTTGACTTCGTTCCGAACAGCAATCAGGTGAAGTTTAATTATTTATTTGCTTCAGAGGAATATACAAGCGGATTCCCATGTGGAGACTTTGCTGACGGTTTTGCTCTTCTTCTGAAAAAAGTAGGAGACCCAACCTATGAAAATTTGGCAGTTCTGCCCAACGGAGCAGGACCGGTAAGTGTTCTTAATATTGTGCCAATGGGAGTAGGATGCGATGGTGAAACCATTAATGAGCAATACTTCGGCGGATTGAATACCACAAATATTGAAACCAATTTCATAGGTAGGACTATACCTCTTACAGCAGTGGCTACAGTTATTCCGGGACAGACTTATCATTTTAAAATGGTTATGGCAGATGCAGTTGACAATAGTTATGATTCTGCCGTATTTCTACAGGGAGGATCATTTGACATAGGGATGACAATTGTGGATGGTAACGGAAACCCGTTGGGTCAAACCCTGAATATGTGTGATAACACACCGCAGATTTTGAAAGCACAGGTAACAGCTGTGCCGGGAATGACTTACAAATGGTACAAAAACGGTGTAGTGATTCCTAATGCAACCAGTGCTGTATATATAGCCACTTCACCCGGGGTATATGAAGTAAAAACTTTTGTGGGCGGAACAGAATGTCAGAAAGCCAGCATTACCATTATAGGAGGAACGTCGCCAACGGCTCAGAACGCAACACTGAAGCTTTGTGCTACTCCGGCTCTGAGTACGTTTAATTTAGAAGATGCAAAGCCACAGATAAGTACTACGCAGGGTGCCGTATTTCGTTTTTATGCCAATCAGGCAGATGCGCAGGCTCAAAACAACAATTTTATCACGAATCTCACTAACTACAATGGTACCGATGGACAGGTTATATATGTAGTCGTTTCCAATGGTGCATTTTGTAGTAAAATTGTGACTCTTACGTTAAGACGAGAAGAAACACCTGTTGCCCAGGTTACCGCTCTAAGAATGAGGATCTGCGAAGGAGAATCTATGATATTAACAGCTGCAGGCGGTGTAACCTATCAATGGGGAGATACTTCTTTTACCGGAGGAGTAAGGACGGTAAACCCAACCCAGACAACAACCTATACAGTATATGCTATTGGTGCACAGGGCTGTAAATCTTTACAACCCGCATCCATTACCATTGATGTGGTTCCGGCTATTGTATCTACACTGAAAGGAGGACAAATCTGCGAAGGGGACATGATCCTTTTAGATGCCGGCTCCGGACCGGGTTATACCTATGAATGGAACACAGGAGAAACCACTCAGGGCATTACCGTATCAACTCCGGGTGAATATACCGTAATGATCAGTAATGGAGTATGTTTAAAAGAATTTAAAACCCAGGTGATACGCGCTGCGGTTCCCGAAATTATAAAAGTTGATTATAATGACAGTGGAACAATGGTTCTTACAGCGAGCAATCCTAGTAACGGGGTATTGGAATATTCGGTGGATAACGGCTTTACATGGCAGGCGTCCAATGTATTTTCCAATGTTCCCAAAAATACAGTAATATCTATACGTGTTAAAGTGAAGAATACCAGTTGTGTAGGATTTCTGGAGTACTTTACATTTGTTATGAAAAATGTAATTACACCAAACGGAGACAACGTAAATGACATCATTGATTTTAGCGGAGTAAGCAGTTACAAAGACTTCCAGGGTTTTGTTTTTGACCGTTACGGAAGAGAAGTGTTTAAAGCCGGAAAAACCAGACCGTATTGGGATGGCTATTTCCAGGGGAAACGTCTGCCTACCGCATCTTACTGGTATCAGGTAACCTATCAGGATCCTGCCAGTAAACAGACGGCAGTGAAAACAGGATGGATTCTTCTTAAAAACTTAGAATAATCTTTTATATAATTTACAGAAAGGCTGGCATTTTTGTCAGCCTTTCTTATTATTTTCAAACAAAGCAAATTTATATTGCAGAATAAGTAAACTTGCATTAGTGATAATGTAAATTGTGTTAAATGAAGTTTCAATCAAAAAAAATAGTATTTTTGTTTAAAATACTATAAAATGTTAAATAGGAGGATTGGAAATTTATTTTTGGCGTTATTTTTTGCATTCATCGGCAGTTTGGTTTTTGCTCAAAACACAGACAGAGCATCGATACCTGCAAAAAAAGCTAGTGCCGCCTCTATGAAAGCAGGTGTTTTTATAGATGTAAATACACCCAATTATCCAGAGTCCAGTTACAGCATTACACAGCTGGTAAAAGACGTATTGATTTCCGGAGGAGCGTGTTCCACATCCAATGTAAGCAATGTCAATGTTTCTCCCAATCTATCAATAAACGATCCTGGCCGAAGCTGGGGATTTTTTAATAAAGCAACCACAGCTTTTCCTTTTGCAAAAGGAATTATTCTTACAACTGGCTACGCTGCAAAAGCAGGTAACAGTTATCAGGGAGTTTTAAGTGACGGCCTGAATACTTTTGGAGATACAGACCTGGCTACGGCTTTGGGAATCAATAATGGTGAACTGAGAGATGCTACCTACATAGAATTTGATTTTGTACCAGCTTCTACAGAGGTTACATTCAGATACCTGTTTGCTTCCAAAGAATATACTCCCGCCTACCAGTTTGCATGTACCAAATCAGACGGATTTGCTTTACTGTTAAAGAAATCCACAGATCCTACCTATACAAATCTGGCAGTACTTCCCAATGGAGCAGGCCCCGTGAGTGTAACTAACATACATCCTGCAATTTCCGGGAGTTCTGGCTGTGGCCCTATAAACGAACAGTATTTCGCAGGGATCAATAACCCTATTGTTGAAACTAACTTTGATGGACGTACCGTTCCTTTGACCGCAAAAGCTACTGTAATTCCCGGCCAGACCTATCACTTCAAAATGGTCTTGGCAGATTTTAGTGACAGGAGCTATGACTCAGCTGTATTTCTGGAAGCAGGATCATTCGATATTGGGGTTAAAATTCTAGATCCTGCCGGAGTGCAGCTTCCTGATACAGTCTATATGTGCGATAATGCACCTCAGACATTTACGGCTTCTGTTCAGGTTCCTAACGTTACTTATCAGTGGTTCTTAAATAATATTCCTATTCCCGGTCAAACCGGAGCTAGTTATACTGCTACGCAACCAGGTGTATACAGTGTTCAGGTATTCATCCAGGGAAACACATGCCCGGGAACGGGAACCATTACAGTAGTTGGAGGAACTTCCCCTACCGTACAGAATGCGACTCTGACAGCCTGTTACGCTGCTGGAAATGCAACCTTTAATTTACCTTCTGCAGACGCTTCTATAAGTACAACCCCTGGTGCAACATTTACATACTACTTAAACCAGGCAGATGCGCTTGCCGGAAATGCAAATACCATTCCCAGCCCTGCAACCTATTCCAGCCCTGGAGGACAAACAGTATATGTTCGCGTTAAAAATGGCTTCTGCTTCAAAGTAGCTGAATTGCAGCTGGTAAAAGCGCCTCAGATGACTGCATCAATTTTACCGCCTGCGGTATTAACCTGTGCCAGCTCGCAGACCACTTTAGATGCTTCAGCTTCTGTTTATCCTGCGGGATCTACTTTTAACTGGACTACAACTGGAGGAAATATCGTTTCCGGAGGAAATACATTAACTCCGGTTATCAATGCCCCGGGAACTTATACTTTAACAATATCAAAAACTTATCAGCCGGGACCTGTTACCTGTACTGCTGTTGCCAATGTTACAGTTACAGGAGACAGTGCTCCACCTGTCACAGGGCTTACAGCAAGCAAAATACAGATATGTAGTGGTGAATCGGTAACTTTAACAGCTTCAGGAGGTGCCACCTATAACTGGACGGGACTTCCAGGGACAGGTAATACCCAGACAGTATCACCTACTGCAACTACCACGTACACTGTAACTGCTGTAGGAGCTAATGGATGTGTGTCGCAAAACCCGGCAACGATTACTATTGAAGTTTCGCAGCCCATCACTGTACAGAACGCTATATTGCATAAATGCTACGCTCCGGGACTTACCTATGACCTGACAACTGCTCAGAGCCAAATCACTTCTGCAGGGGCAGGTGTTACTTTTACCTATTATATCAATCAGGCTGATGCTCTTGCGGGAAATGCTAATTTTATTGCAACACCTACAACCTATTCGCCACCGGGAAATCAGACAATATATGTATTGGTGAAAAACGGAGGATGCCATTATGTGGTTTCCCTTCAATTGCTGAGAACAGCAGAAACAACACTTACGATAGCAGCACCTCAGGAAATAACCTGTACTACGCCTCAGACTACATTAAATGCTTCAGCATCTGTAGTACCTGCAGGATCTACGATTGCTTGGACAGCAACCGGAGGTGGAAATATAGTGTCAGGGGCCAATACGCTTAATCCTGTAGTCAATGCAGGTGGAACCTATACACTTACAGTTACCAATGTATCCCAGCCGGGAAATCTAAACTGTACTTATACAGCAACGGTTACTGTAACACAAAATACAACATTACCAACAGCTACTCTTGTATCGTCCCAGCCTAGAATATGTTTGGGAGAATCGGTAACATTGACTGCTTCAGGAGGTGTAACTTATAACTGGACGGGACTTCCCGGAAACGGAAATACTCAGGTCGTTTCGCCAACTGCTACTACGGTATATGAAGTATTTGCGGTATCAGCTAACGGATGTGTTTCTGCAACTCCGGCAACAGTTACTGTGATAGTTGGACCGCCAACAGCAGGCATATCTGCATCCAAATCAAAAATATGTGTTGGAGAGTCCGTTACCCTTACGGCTACCGGAGGAATTACCTATAATTGGGTAGGTCTTCCCGGAAACGGAAGTACTCAGGTGGTTTCGCCAACAATTACTACAGAATATTCAGTTTATGCATTGGGAGGTAATGGCTGCAGCTCTGTACTGCCTGCTAAAGTAACCATCGAAGTGGTGCCGGCTATTGTATCTACATTAGAGGATGTATATGTGTGTGCGGGAGATACAGGCGTTCTAGATGCCGGGGCTGGTACTAACTATACTTATTTATGGAGTACAGGCGCAACAACCCAAACTATATCTACGAATGTTCCCGGAACTTATACCGTTACCATCAGTAATGGAGTGTGTTCTAAAACTTTCACTGGAAAATTATTAAATCCAGATCTCCCTCAGTTTACGAATATAGTATATGATAATCATGTGCTTACCCTTACGGCAAGCAATCCTACGGGAGGTGAATTGGAATATTCAATAGACGGAGGCGTGGTATGGCAGTCGTCCAATATATTCTATAATGTCTTAAATAATACAAATTACCATGTGATGGTAAGGGTAAAGGATGCAAATTGTAGTACCTCATTAGATTACTTCACATTTGTAATCAGTAATGCCATAACGCCTAATATGGATGGAATAAATGACACAATAGATTTCTCAGGAATTAGGGGATATAATAATTTTGCGGCATCAGTTTTTGACCGGTATGGTGCAGAGCTTTTCAAGGCCACCAAAACCGATGCTGTCTGGACAGGCTCTTTAAAAGGAATGAATCTGCCTACAGGTACTTACTGGTATAAAGTACAGTGGGAAAATCCTGCCAGTAAAAAACTGGAACAGCGATCAGGCTGGATATTGCTAAAAAATAGAAACTAATAGATAAACCTTCCATATTTGGAAGGTTTGTTTTTTTTATGTTAAAAAATTTATAAAAAATATAGGATATATTTAGAAATAAATTAAATTTGTTGAAACAAAAGTATTATGCGAAGAAATCTACTATTCCTTTTATTTTTCTTAGTCGTTTCGACATTTTTATATTCACAAGCAGACGGACCCCGAAAACCTCCTAAAGAAAAGCCTGCAGGATCAATGACTCAAAAAGCAGGTAATTTTATTGATGTAAACACTCCCGGATATGCAGAATCGAACTATTCCATTACGCAGCTCGTAAAAGATGTTCTGATCTCTTCAGGAACAAATACTTGTGTAACACCTACTGTAACCAATGTTAAAATTACACCCAACCATGCTGTGACAGATGCTGACAGATCCTGGGGATATTTTCATAAAGGAACTACTAATTTTCCTTTCAAAGACGGGATTGTACTTTCTACGGGAAAAGCCAGACGGGCAGGAAATGTAGCTGAAACAAACCTGAGTGACAATAATGGGGGTGGTACAGATTCAGACCTTGCACAGGCTATTGGATCTACCGGAACACTGACTGATGGTGTTCTTTTGGAATTTGATTTTGTCCCTACCACATCGCAGATTAAATTTAATTATATTTTGGCTTCGGAGGAATACTCCGGCTCCTTCCCATGTCAGTATGCAGACGCTTTTGCTATTTTGCTTAGACCTACATCAGGAGGACCTTATCAGAATATGGCAGTGCTTCCGGGCGGTGCCGGTCCTGTAAGTATTACCAATATTCACCCGTTAATTCCTGGAGGTGGCGGCTGTGCTGCGGTTAATGAAATGTATTTTGGAGGATATAATACGGCCAATATTGAAACAAATTTTGAAGGAAGAACAGTTCCTCTTACCGCAACCGCGACTGTAGTGGCAGGGCAGGAATATCATTTTAAAATGGTCGTTGCCGATTATGCACCGGGAAGCTTTGAAGATCATGGCTGGGATTCTGCTGTATTTCTGGAAGGAGGATCATTTAATATCGGTGTAGAGCTTCTGGACCCCAGCGGTGCTACATTGCCTTCCGAAATCAATGTCTGTGATAATGCACCACAGGTGATCACAGCGTCAGTAAGTGACCCAAACTTATTATACCAATGGTACCTAAACGGAGCTCCGGTAACAGGTGCTACTACCAATACGATTACGGCTGTACAACCCGGAATATACACTATTGAAGTAAGTGTTCCCGGAAATCCTTGTCCGGGTAAAGCAACCATAGAAATTCATGGCGGAACCACTCCGCAGGCACAGGATGCTACTCTTTTACTGTGTTCTACGCCGGATATTACCACTTTTGACCTGACGAATGCTATGCCGTCAATAAGCCCGACACAGGGAGCTGTATTCAGATTCTATGTAAATCAGGCTGATGCTGTAGCTCAGAACGCGAACTATATTCAGAATGTTTTAAATTATAACGGTACAGACGGGCAGATTCTTTACGTAGTAGTGTCAAACGGAGGCTTCTGCAGCAGGATGATAGAATTAACTTTACAAAAGGAAACTACACCTAAGGCCGGGATAAAATCTTCCAGAATTAAAATATGTCCGGGAGAAGCAGTAACCCTGACGGCTGAAGGAGGTGTAACGTATCAGTGGGTTAATTTCCCGGGTACAGGCAATACACAAACCGTAACTTTGCATCAGACGACAACATTCTCTGTTTATGCAGTCGGAACGAAAGGATGCCGTTCTTTAAATCCTGCTACCATAACAGTAGAGGTTACACCGGAGATCACTTCACCTTTAAAAGATGTGGAAATGTGTTTAGGTGACCGTATTACTTTAGATGCAGGTGCAGGACCTAATTATAAGTACTTATGGAGCACGGGAGCTACAACACAAACCATTACTACAGACAGTTGGGGTGTTTATACGGTAGAAGTGGATAACGGATTCTGTAAAAAGGTCTTCACCGCAAAAGTAGGAGGTGCAGCTACACCTTTCGTGACTGCAGTGAATTATGAAAGTGCTAAAAAAACAGTGACAATTATTGCCGAGAATCCTATGATGAATAATACTCCAAGTACTTTAGAATATTCTATCGACAATGGAATTACCTGGCAGGAATCTAATGTTTTCACAAGCCTTTTAGATAATACGAATTATACAGTATTGGTGAGAAGAGTGGGAACCCATTGCGTGGGAACCTTTGATTTCTATACCCTGCAGATCAATAATATCATTACACCTAATGATGATGGTGTAAATGATGTTCTGGACCTTACAGCACTGGTTGGATTTAAAAATTTCACAGGATCTGTTTTTGACAGATATGGAGTGGAAATGTTCAGATTCTCTAAAGAAAAACCTATATGGGACGGAACAGTGGGTGGAAAAAAACTTTCTACGGCAACTTACTGGTATAAATTTAATTTCGAATATCCCAAGTCTAAAATTCAAATGAACTGGTCCGGATGGATCATGCTTAAGAATCGAGAATAAGATACAGAAATCATACATAGAAAAGCCTTTCAAGTTCACTTGAAAGGCTTTTTATTTTTTTGAAATAAAAACAACTACTTATTGATTTTGTTTCCAGAGATTGGCGAAGCCTATAAAATCCAGAACGCTGAGCTCTTCCGCTCTCTTGTCCAAAAATTCGTGGGTCTTTAAAGCTTCAGGAATATTCAATATTTTCAATGAGTTTGAAAGCTTTTTTCTTCTCTGGTTAAATCCTGCTTTTACAATCTGCTTAAAAAGAACCTCGTTTCCGGCCAGACCTTCTTTTGGATTTCTTGTCAGTCGGATGACTCCTGATTTTACTTTCGGAGGCGGATTAAACACATTTTCATGAACGGTGAACAGATATGAAACATCATAATAAGCCTGGATCAGGACAGAAAGAATACCGTAATCTTTAGTTCTGGGTACTGCGGCCGTTCTTTCTGCAACTTCTTTCTGGAACATTCCTACCATTTCAGGTATTTGCTGATAATAATCAACGATCTTAAAAAGAATCTGTGAAGAAATATTATAAGGAAAATTACCAATAATGGCAAGTTGCTCTCCATTGATAAAATGGAAGTCCTGTTTCAGGAAATCTCCTACAAAAGTATTTTCTGTGATCTTTGAATAATTCTTTTTCAGATATTCAATAGATTCGGTATCTATCTCTGCCAGATAGATAGTCTGTTCTTTTTCAAACAGATATTTGGTAAGGACGCCCATTCCGGGACCTACTTCCATGACATTTTTATAGTCTTCAAAACTAAGACCTTCCACGATTTTTCTCGCGATATTTTCATCTGTCAGAAAGTGCTGTCCAAGATGTTTTTTTGCTTTTACACTCAAAGTTTTTTATGATTTTATTAACAATGATTTTCTTTAATTCGTCCCAAATTTCGGAAGATTTTTTCTAATTTAGCCAAAAATTTTAATATTAATGGCTAAATCTGTAGATGAGTTTAATAAGAAAAGGCTTCGGTCAAGCAATATTACAGTCGTAATAAGTATCGCATTAGTGTTATTTTTGTTAGGATTAATGGGGCTTATTTTAATCAATGCTCAAAAGTATTCTGACTATATTAAAGAGCAGCTGGTAGTGAATGCTTATTTTGATGAGAACTATGATGCGAAAGATTCTGTAAAGATTGCAAAACTAGAGGAAGAAACTTTTAAAAAGGTACAGACCTTAGCTCCTGTAAAAAAAGCAACTTATATCTCCCGGGACATGGCGGCTAAAGAAGCCAAAAAAACAATGGGAATAGACAGCGATGCACTTTTTGAGGAAAATATTTTCCCTTCCTCTATCGAAGTGGCATTAAAGCCCGAATATGTGGATCCAGCAAAAATTGACGGGGCAATTAAAGTGATCAAAGCCGTTCCGGGTATTGTAGATGTTAAAAATGACAGTACTTTAATGGTGGACGTTTACAATAACCTCAGCAGAATTCTGAAGTGGATTCTGGGATTCTCTATTCTGTTTCTGGTTTTGGCAGTAGTGCTGATCAACAATTCGATCAGACTCAAAATATTCTCCAAAAGATTTATCATTAAAACCATGCAGCTCGTTGGGGCAAAAAGAAGATTCATCCTTAAGCCGTTTATCATCGAAGCCATTGTTTTGGGGGCTATCGGATCTGTAATCGGTCTTCTGGCGCTGGGAGGAGTCTGGTATTATTTTACGAGCCAGATTGGTTCAGCTTTCGTACAGGATAACAACCAGTACTTCTGGCTGATTGTATTAGTGCTTGGTGTAGGAATTTTTATTTCTGTTTTAAGTACCATTTTCGCTACATGGAGATTCTTAAAATCAAACGTTGACGATCTATATTACTCTTAATAATGAGCAAAAAAACAAATAAATTTGCCGCTTCAGAGTTTGGCAAGGAAACCGAAGTACCGCAGGAAAATACCTTTTACTTCGGGCAGCAGAACTTCAAGTGGATGCTGATAGGGCTGGCTTTTATCGTAGTAGGTTTTCTGCTGATGATGGGGCCGGATGCCAATACGGTAGATGGGAAATTTGATCCCAACTCATGGAATGACGGTATTTTTTCCATCCGCAGGATCAGAATTGCGCCACTGTTTATAGTAATAGGCTTTGGAATAGAAGTTTATGCTATTTTAAAAAGAAAATAAATCAATACATTCTTTATTTAGAGATTAAAGGGTTAAGGAATTTAGAAGAACTTTCTACATTTCAGAATCTTTTAATCTTTAAATTTTTTATATACACAAAATATGGATTTAATTAAAGCAATCATTATTGCTATTATTGAAGGGCTTACAGAGTATCTTCCTATTTCTTCTACGGCACACATGGGATTTGCAGCGAACCTTTTGGGTCTGCAGGATGATGAGTTTCTGAAAATGTTTCAGGTGTCTATTCAGTTCGGTGCTATTTTATCGGTTGTAGTGGCGTACTGGAAAAAATTCTTTGATCTGAAAAATCTCCAGTTTTATTATAAGCTTGCTTTTGCCGTTGTACCTGCATTGGTTCTGGGGTATTTATTTGATGATAAAATTGAAGCTGTCCTTGGAAACCAGATCGCTATTTCTTCAGTGCTCGTATTGGGAGGTGTGGTTCTGCTTTTCGCAGACAAATGGTTCAAGAATCCTAAAATTGATGATGAAAAGGGGATTACTATAAGAAAAGCCATCACGATAGGCTTCTGGCAGTGCCTTGCGATGATGCCGGGAACCAGCCGCAGTGCAGCTTCTATTATTGGAGGAATGTCACAGGGGCTGACCAGAAAGGCTGCTGCAGAATTTTCTTTCTTCCTGGCTGTTCCAACAATGCTGGCAGTAACAGTATATTCTGTTTTCCTGAAAACATGGGGAAAAGAAACCGGAAATCCTCAGAAAGGATATGAAATGATCATGGCATCTCAGGATCACATTATGATCTTCGTAGTAGGAAATATTGTAGCATTTATTGTGGCGTTGATCGCCATTAAAGCATTCATCGGAGTATTGAACAAATATGGTTTCAAGCCTTGGGGCTGGTACCGTATCTTTGTAGGAATTGCTTTGTTGATCTATTTCTATTTCTTTAAATAAGGCCCATGAAAACTAATATTTTAAAAATATTGGCTTTTTCCGGCCTGATCGTGTCCTGTGCTCCGGCACATACGCTGTTTGTAAAAAATAATACAGGAGAAAGAATAGAATTTTTCGTTGAGCTCAAAGAAAAAAATATTGCTGAAGATCTATTGATCTGTAAGGAGCTTGTCCCGGACGAAAAACTGGACCACAAACCTTTTATGGAATATTCCAAAGAAGGAAAATGTTACCGCCAAAAAATTACATCTGTTAGCAAAACCAGCTATAAATTTAATTTACCTGAAAATTATACAGTAAATATTGCTCCCAATAATTCAGTGTACCCTTTTCAGAATATATATTATTTCATTGGTGATAAAAAATGTTTTGTGAATGTGGAAAATGGACCTGATTGCAAACAAAGGGTCAATAAGTTGCCAAGCCTAGTAAGTATCACCGAAATTTTAGAATAATGACAGCTGAAGAACTGCAATCAGGATATGTATTTTTATTGGACAAACCTTTGGATTGGACCTCTTTCCAGGCGGTCAATAAGATGAAGTATAAACTCAAAAGAGAGTTTAATCTTCCCAAGAAATTTAAAATAGGCCATGCCGGAACTTTAGATCCGAGAGCAACAGGCCTGCTTATTGTCTGCTGCGGAAAATTTACAAAGAAAATTCCCGAGATTCAGGACGCTCCCAAAGAATACTGGACAGAGATCAAAATAGGAGTTCAGACCGAATCCTATGATACAGAAAAGCCTGAAATTCTTCATCAGGATATTGCTCACATTACAGAACAGCAAGTCAAAGAAGCTCTTGAAAAATTCGTTGGGGAAATAGAGCAGAAACCTCCGGTATACTCAGCCATAAAAATTGACGGACAGAGAGCTTATAATTTAGCTAGAGCAGGAGAAGAAGTTGAAATGAAATCCAGGAAAACGACAATCTTCTATCTCAATGATATTAAAATTGATTTTCCTTTGGTCAGCTTTACGGTAGGATGCTCAAAAGGTACCTATATCAGAAGTCTGGCTCACGATATCGGACAGGAACTTGGAGTGGGAGCTTACCTTACACAGCTTAGACGCACCAAGATCGGTGAGTATACGATTGAAAATGCAACAGCTGATTTCTTAGAGAATGAATATAAATTCGAAAACTTATGATAAAAAATTTCCTCTTGCTTTTAGGGTTGTTATTTTCCGTTACCTACTTCTCTCAGGAAACGGAGACTAAAAAAGCCAAAATGGATTTTTACTTCAACCCATCACTCAATATCAGCTATAATCTACAAAACAAAGATAATCAGTTTACGGATTCGCAGTATATTGAACCCAAACAGATTGGGAAAATAACATATGGAATAACAGCAATAGGAGGTTACAATTTTCTTACTAACTTTGCACTCGGAACCGGACTTAAATACAGCTTTATAGAAGATAATTACCATCTGGTATACTGGATGATTCAACCGAAGATCATATTCAGTCCGGGTGACCGTCCTTTTTATATTGATTTAAATTACGGAAAGCAGCTTAACCATTCAGCGATTTCTGATTCCGAATTTTGGGGAGCAAGGCTGGGAATCATGGTTTCCTATTCAAAAAGGCTGAGCCAGGAAGGTGGGATTACTTTTGAAGGATATCAGCTGAATGGTAAATCTAACGGCTTTTTTATTGGATTGAGCTATGGGGTTACTATTTTCAGCAATAAAAATTATACAGGTTACGGAGAAGACTAATGGAAAAAACGCGCATCAATAAGTATTTATCGGAAGTTGGCTTTTGTTCACGAAGAGCTGCAGATAAACTCTTGGAAGAAGGAAGGATAACAATTAACGGAAAGGTCCCGGAAATGGGAACCAAAGTTTCTGATGAAGATCTTGTGGAAGTAGATGGAAAACCGATCCGTGAGCCGCAGGATAAGCCTATTTACATCGCTTTTAACAAACCTGTGGGGATTGTGTGCACTACAGATACCAAACGCGAGAAAAACAATATTGTTGACTATATCAATCACCCGAAAAGAATTTTCCCGATCGGAAGACTGGATAAGCCCAGTGAAGGCCTAATTCTTTTGACCAGTGACGGCGATATCGTAAACAAAATTCTAAGAGCAAGAAATAACCACGAAAAAGAATATATCGTGCGTGTAGACAAACCGATTTCGCCCAAATTTCTTGAAAAAATGAGAAACGGAGTCCCAATTCTTGACACAGTCACTAAAAAGTGCGAAGTGGAAAGGATCGATGACATGACTTTCCGGATTATCCTTACGCAAGGACTTAACAGGCAGATTAGGAGAATGTGCGAATTCCTAGGGTATGAAGTGAAAAAACTAAAACGCATCCGCATCATGAACATCAAACTGGATCTGCCGGTGGGAAAATGGCGTGATCTTACGGAAGATGAATTTAATACGCTCAACAACCTCCTTTCTGATTCAATCAAAACAATCGATTAAGATTATATATTAAAATAAACAAGTATAAGCAGGAAATATTTTCCTGCTTACTTTTTATATCTGTTATTTTGTTAAACAAATCAGAACTTCTGTCTCCGACTAATCTATCTGAAGAAGAGGAATAGAAAAAATACTTAAAATGTTGCTGTTTAATAATATTCACACATTGGTGTAATATTTTTAGTTTGTTAGTGAAAATATATTATATTTATAATAATAACTATCAAAACTAAAAACCATGAAATTAAAATTGAATTTATTCTCTCTTATTATTTTAATAACATTTTCTAATTGTCAAAATGATAACCATAATTCGGATCTTCCGCACGATTCTTCTTTTTATATTGACTATAGAAGCTTGAAAGGATTACCAGATGGAATAGCTGTCATTGAGCTTGATCCTGAAGCACCAAATTTTGGACATATTAGCAGCAAACTTGAATTAGGCATTGGTGTCCTGCCTCATCATCTTTATTATAATCAGAGTGCAAACAAATTATTTACCACTGCTTTAGGAGGGAGTTATCTCTACCAGATAAAAACGGAAAAAGACAAAAACGGACAGCCGAAACTAGTTAATGCAACACCTATTGATACAGGTGAGAATACGGTAGGAGAAAATTTGTTTTTTACCAATGATGGAAGATATTTTATGACTTTTATGGGAGGGGCAGGAGGACCAAAAGATGGTAGTATAGGTGTTTTTAACGCAAATAACAACCAGCTTATCAAAACTATTAAAGCGCCGATTCAAACCAATCCAAATCAATTTATCATGTACCCGCATGGTATTTCTGTTAATGAGGAAAAAGGAATAATGATGGTCACCTCAACCATTCACCCGGATCTTAAGACTGGAATGGGAAATACTTGTACTTTATTAGATCTAAATACCTATGAATTAAAAGAGACCTATCTGGTAGCAGACTCACAAACGGATATGTCCAGTCCTGTCGAGGTTCTGTTGCTGCGTGGAAAATTTCCACAATATGCTCTTGCAACGACAATGCTGGGTGGCGATATCTGGATTGCTCCATACAATGCTACCACCAAGAAGTATGATGCTTTTAGTAAAATATTTGAAGGAAGCACACAAGGATTAGGCTGGGCACTTGAAATGTATATCGATGATAACAGCAGGCTTTATGTAAGTTTTGCAGATCCCGGAAAAGTTTTGGTCTTTGATATAAGTAATCTTCCTCAATTAAAGCTTTTAAAAACCCTTACCGCAGATAAAGGAGCGCATCATATGGTTTTCTTTAAAACCAAAAAAGGAAAAGAAGTTGTAGCAGTACAAAATAACCTGTTGGATATTCCTAACTTAAATTCCGGCACCATCAGTGTCATAGAAATCGAGACGGGGAAAACATTAGGTACCGTCGATTTACAAACCAAATATGGAATACTACCTGAATCAATTGAAGGAACCAATGGTCCCAGCAGCTACATGCATCACTAAAACTTAAAAGAATGCACCAGATTAGAAACTATCCAAAATTAGCACATATTGTTTTGGGTAGTTTTTATTATATGATTTCCAGTTATTTTAAATATAATTTCATTCTTTCTTCATACTCTGGCTTTAATTTTAAAAGCTTCAGAATTTTCTTATCATCCGTGTAGGTAGCCCGGTAGAATATGATCTTATCAGCAGAATATTTGAAGTAGGGATGATCTTTCAGCCATTCTTCAGGGGCTTCTGTTAAAGTATATTTAGGAACATTTGAAACATCTAGCGGAGCAATAGAAAATAATTTTTGAACCAAATTTTTATCAATATTATAGGTATCTAAAATTTGTTGTTTATTAACGAAACCTCTCAGTTTTTTTCTAAATCCGATCATCGATCCGGCACTTTTTTCATCCAAACCAAATTCCAGCAATTGCCTGAATGTGATCCTATTTAAATCAACTTTTGAAAAATCAGTTTCCTGTTTTTGAACCTTATTCGTGCTCGTATTGAGTTTAATATAAGGACTTAATTCCTGGAACTTTTCCGGAGAAATAACAAAGCATTTCTTTATATCTTCGAGTGATTTGAAACTTCCTCTGAGATTTCTGTCCCTGTAATTGATAATTGTATTCGCCTGTTTTTCAGAAAATCCTAAACCTTTCCATCCATCCAGGTCCAAACTATTGGGGTCAAATGAATGATGCTGAAAAGTAGATTTTATGGCGTACTGATTACCGGACTTTCTAAAATTGTCAGGTGTTTTTACCGGAAGCAGTATATAGGGCTCAAGCTTGCTGTAATTTTCTGAAGAGATGATAAAACATTCTTTGAATTTTTCCTTGCTTACAAAACTTCCACCCAAATAATTCCTGTATTTTAAGATAGCCTTAGCCTGCTTTTCACTGAAACCCATCTTCATCCATTCCGAAGCAGAAAGCCCATCCGGATTAAACTTTTTAGAAACATAAATTTCTTTCTTGTTATTCGTTTTAAACTTTTCAAAGTGGCTGTCTTTGCCATTTGCAGGAAGCAAAATAAAAGAATTCAGCTCCGTAAATTTTTCTTCAGAAATTGCATAGCATTTTTTGAGCTGTTCTTTTGATGTAAATTCACCTCCTACAATCTTTTTGTAGTTAAGAATCGTAGAAGCCTGCTTTTCAGAAAATCCTAAACGCATCCATTGCTTTTCATCCAGATCATTAGGGTCAAAATCAGTCAGGTTGTGAGCAGCAGAGTTTTCCGCAATGAATTTTACTTCAGGAAAATCTTCTTTTTCCCGGCTGGTATACTTCTGAAATGCCAAAAGGACGATCAAAAGCATTCCCATGAATGCCAGTTTCCGGTAATAATTTTTTCTCATCATCCAGTAAACTTATCAATAAAAAAAAGCTGAAGCAATGATGAAAAGCAGAAACGATCGATTTATCAAGTAAATTCAATATAAGCACTTGATAAAATAAATGGAAATATATTGTATGCTAAAATAATTTAAAGGATACTTAGAATCAATAAGTTACATTATTGTAAAAAGAACGACAACGAAATCACGAAACAGGACCAGAATCTACTCCAAAATAGAAATTCTAAAAAAATTAAAATTATTCAGAATCTCTGTCCGCCAGAGAAGCCTTCAGTTTCTGAAGCTCGGCTTTTATAAATTCAAGACGGTCAATGATGGTAACTGTTTCAGAAATTTTACTGTTGGTCGTCAGAGCAATCCTTGCTCCATCCAGCGTATAGCCTTTTTCTTTTACCAGATGGTAGATCATCTGCAGGTTCTTGATGTCTTCAGGAGTAAAGTAGCGGTTGCCTTTCTTGTTCTTTTTAGGTTTGATAATAGGAAATTCCTGCTCCCAATAACGTATTAATGAAGTATTTACATCGAAAGCTTTTGCCACCTCTCCAATGGAATAATACAGTTTGTCAGGTAAATTTATTTTCATTGTTACAAATCCTAAAAGCCAAAGATAAAAATTTTTTAACCTCGGATGCAAATTATACAGCTTCTATTCCTGTCTTCCGGATAATATCAAAATTTCCGGATAAGGAATTGATAAAAATCTGTCTTTTTATGAAGCTTGTTTTTTCTCTCTTTTTACAGTACTTTTATACAATAACTACGTCTGTATATTATCAGTAATGAATTCTATCTCCGTTCTTCATATTGACCTTTTTCAGTCCGGCAGGAACACCTCTCATTTTTATTTCAATACGATGAAAGAACATCTGGTGGTAGGGCACCGGCATATTGAAAAGCCACATCGGCATGATTTCTATGCTGCCGTTCTTTTTACCAAAGGACAAGGAATTCATGAGATCGATTTTCAAAAATATGATGTTTCTGAAGGGAGCCTTTTTTTTCTTTCTCCCGGACAGATCCACAGCTGGGAGCTTTCAGAAGATATTGACGGGTATATTTTCTTTTGTTCACAGGAATTTTACGAAATGCATTATGTGAACCAGAAATTAAGAAACTTTCCTTTTTTCGGTTCCGTATCTTTTCCCAGGAAGCTGCAGCTGGACGCTGATGAGCTGATAAAAAACAAGATTTTATTTCAGGAGCTGGGAAGAGAGTACCAGTCCCAGAATCTTATGAAAGAAGGGCTGATCCTTTCATTAATGTCTCAAATTTTTATTAATTCAGCAAGGCTGTTTTCAAAAGAAATCGACAGCCAGTCTTCTTCCGCGAGCCTTTCTTATTTTAAACATTATCAGGATTTTGAAAACCTGATCGAGCAACATTTTACCGAACAGAAATCAATCTCTTATTATGCATCACTGTTGGGAATTACTCCAAAGCACCTGAACCGTATTGCACAGACCGTTGTTCAGAAAACGGCAACCGATGTTATCACTGAAAGAGTAGTGCTGGAAGCTAAAAGGATGCTGATGTACCTTGATGAAAGTCTTGTGGAAATCGCTTTCAGGCTTGGATATGAAGAATATTCCTACTTTGTAAGAGTATTCCGGAAAAGCTCCGGAATGACTCCTACTCAGTTTATGAGAAAATATAAGGTTTAAAATTAAAGGAAAGATGAAGGAAGGCTGAAAACTGAAGTCATTGACGTTCTCTTTTACAACAAAAGTTTAAACGGTCCTTCAAACGTCGTCTCAAAAGAATCCAGCATTTCTCCTTTTTCATCAAAAACACCGATCACCATATTCTGTTTGGAAAACTTAATATCTTCTTCAGGGAAAGTAATATTGATATTTCCTTTCAGGATTTCGTCACCTTTCAAAATGATTTTTTCAGAACCAAAATAAGTGATCTCTGCATGAGCAGGAGTCATTACTTTAATAGTCAGGGTCTTCTTCTCATTGGATTTATTTAAAAGCGTATAAATAAAAGTATTGGTGATCTTTCCGTCTTTAATAAAGAATGTAGAGCCTGCCGGCTTGATGAATTTAGCTTCCATAGATCCACGGTCGTACATTAAGAATCCTAAAAATCCGATCAGCAGGGCCAGAAATACTGTAGTTGCCTTCATTCTAGATGTAAATCTGAAAGCTTCCCGGTTTTCAATTTCTGCTTCCGTAGCATAACGGATCAGTCCTTTTGGAAGTCCTACCTTATCCATTACCTCATCACAGGCATCGATGCAGGCTGTACAGTTTACACATTCCAGCTGCTGGCCGTTTCTGATGTCAATACCTGTAGGGCACACCACAACACACTGATGGCAGTCTATGCAGTCTCCTTTTCCGGTTGCTTTACGGTCTTCATTATTTCTCCATTTTGAGCGGTTTTCACCTCTTTTGAAATCATAGTAAACATTAATGGTCTGCTTGTCTATCAATACGCCCTGAAGCCTTCCGTATGGGCATACCAAGGTACAAACCTGTTCGCGCAGCCAGGCGAAAACAAAGTAAAATGTCATCGTGAAAAATATCATCACAAGGAATTTTACAGAATGAGCCTCAGGCCCTTCCTTCATGATCCGGAATACTTGTTCGTATCCTACAATGTACATGAACATGAAATGGACAATGATTAGTGAGATTAATGCAAAAACAGACCACTTCAGTACTCTTTTTCTTATCTTTTCTGCATTCCATTCCTGTCTGTCCAGTTTCATCTGCTTATTTCTGTCACCTTCTATCAAATATTCAATCTTTCGGAACACCATTTCCATGAAAAGCGTCTGCGGACACAGCCAACCACAGAATATTCTTCCGAAAACTACTGTAAATAACATAACGAAGATTACGGAAGTTACTGCACCTAATGCAAGAATAAAGAAATCCTGCAGGTAAAAAGGCTGCCCGAGGATAAAAAATCTCCTATCGATCACATTAATCAGAAGAAAAGGATTACCGTTGATCTTTACAAATGGCAGCCCAAAAAATATAGCCAGCATAAGAAAACCTGCATAGTTCCTGTAGTTGGTATACTTTCCTTTTGGTTTCCGGGGAAATACCCATTTTCTTTTCCCCGTTTCATCCATGGTTCCTACCGAATTTCTAAACGTCTCATTTTCAAATTCTACAAATTTGTCGCTGCTTGATTCTGCACTCATTGCGGTACTTTTGTTAAGTTAAAAAGTATTAAGGTGATATTTTGAGGCTGGATCAAACTGTTTTTCAGTCAGTTTTTAAGAGGATAAAAATAGTGTTGATCTTACCGTAGCAAAGGTCCGGATAAAACTATTTTTCAACTAATACCATCTGCTTCAAAAATAGGACAATTGAGACATTTTTGTTTTAAATTTTATTATATCAAAATGAGTAAATGTATTGGGATGTTATGACTGATATTGTAACTTGCAGTCTTTAAATAAATGAAGAATGAAAAAGATAGGTTACATAAGTGTAATTGGTTTGGTTTTCGCATTGGTAAACTGTCAATCAGTAAATTATAACAAAATGTTTTATGAAGGTGTGCAGCCGGAGAAGATTTCGGATCAGTTCAGTTTTACAGAAGGACCGTCTTCGGATCAACATGGGAATGTTTATTTCACTGACCAGCCCAACGACAAAATCTATTATTGGGACTGGAAAACAAATAAGATCATAGAGTTTTTAGGAAAAACAGGGAGAGCAAACGGCACTCACTTCGATAAAGACGGAAACCTCATCACCTGTTCCGATGATCAGGGTGAAATCTGGAAAATTTCAAAAGATAAAAAAGTAGAGGTGGTCCTGAAAGGGTTTCAGGGAAAAAGGCTGAACGGACCTAATGATATATGGAATGATTCAGCCGGAGGAATGTATTTTACAGATCCTTTATATGAAAGAGATTACTGGGTAGATTTTAAGCAGGAAATTGCTCATAAAAGCCTTTATTACAGATCCAAAGAAGGAAAAACAGTCAAGCTTGAAACTTTTGTGCAGCCCAACGGGATTGTTGGAAGTGAAATGTTTAATAAGCTTTATGTTTCGGATATTGATGCCGGGAAAACCTACGTTTATGATATTCTTGGTGAAGGAAAGCTCTCTGAAAAACGGCTGTTCTGTGAAATGGGCTCAGACGGTATGACGCTGGATAAACACGGAAACCTTTATTTAACGGGAAAAGGAGTTCATATTTTCAACCGTCACGGGAAAAAGCTGTACCATATTCCTATTGAAGAAGACTGGACGTCTAATGTAACTTTTGGAGGGGAAAATAATGATATTCTGTTCATTACGGCCTCAAAATCTGTTTACAAGCTGCCAACTAAAGTAAAAGGAGTAAAATAATGTCATTGCGAGGAGCGTAGCGATGCAGCAATCTCTAGTCGTATACTAAATCTGTGCAATTCTTGGGAGCTTAAAGAAAGAACAGCACTAATTTTTGTGTTTTTTTTGAGATTGCTTCACCTTCGGTTCGCAATGGCCAAAATAAAAAAAGAGAAGTCCATAACGGGCTTCTCTTAATATTCTTAAAGGCTTAATACTAACTTAATGGTTCAGATTAATAAGCCACTTCCATTTTGACTTTCTTGCCCTTCAGTTTTTCATTGCTTAATTTCTTCAGAACAAAGCTTACTTTATTTCTGGAAACTGCCACATAAGAAGTTGTGTCTTTCACTTCAATGATACCGATATCTTCTTTCTGCAGTTCCCCTTTTTTAATAAGGTATCCTACAATATCCACTTTATTCACTTTGTCTTTTTTGCCGGCACTGATATAAATGGTCTGGAAAGGAGTTTTCTCCGGAACTTTATTAAAACCGGCTACACTCTCTTCCGGTGTATTGCTTTTAATGAACGGGAAATTTTCATCTTCGGTCATGATCAGGTAAGCAAAACCTTTCGCATTCATTCTTGCTGTACGGCCGTTTCTGTGGATGAAAGCATCTTCTTTCGGAGGAAGCTGGTAATGAACGATAGATTCTACTTCGGGAACATCTAGGCCACGGGAAGCCAAATCTGTAGTGATTAAAATTCTTGCAGAATCATTCCTGAATTTCAAAAGGGCACGTTCTCTTTCATCCTGTTCCATACCGCCATGGAACGTTTCTCTGTCGATTCCTTTTTCCCTTAAAAGTTCAGAAATACGGTCTACAGCTTCACGGTGATTACAGAAGATCAATGTTCTTTTGTTCCCGATCTTGCATATTAAATTAAAAAGAGTATCCAGTTTTTCCTCAGAAATAGTCATTACTTTTCGTAACTGGATATCCGGTTTTACTTCGCTTAATTTTAGAAAATCAATGATCTTTTCATTTTTTAACCCTGTAAACTTTGGAATTTCATCCATCGCAGTTGCTGAGGTTAAAATTCGTTGTGAAAGGCCTTTCAGCGAACCGGAAATATATTCCATATCTTCATGAAAACCCAGTTCCAAAGCCTTGTCAAACTCATCCAAAACCAAAGTTTTGATCGTTTTGGGGTCAAAATTGTTGTTCCTCAAATGATAAGCAACCCTTCCAGGTGTTCCGATGAGAACTGCCGGAGCTTCAATTAAATTATTAACCTCAATTTTTTTATCATGACCGCCATAGCAGACAGAAACTTTATAATCTGTTCCCATCGATTTGAAAACCTGCTCAATCTGCAATGCCAGTTCTCTGGCAGGAACTAAAATTAATGCCTGGATTCCTGAAATATCCTTTTTAAGGTTTCGAAGAACAGGAAACAAAAAAGCGAGCGTTTTCCCTGAACCGGTAGGAGACAGCAAAACAACATCCGTATTGTTTTCAGTAGTTTTATATGTAGATTTCTGCATCTGATTCATGTCCTGAATCTGCAGTTTTTGATAAATTGATTCTAATTCCATTTTGCAAAGATAATGAATTTAGAGAGCAAGTTTGGAGTGGAAGAATGTGAGGGTTTTAGAGCGGAATCGTTTTTGAGTTACGAGTACGGAGTAGGAGAGTCTTAGAGTGGGAGGGTCTTGGGGTTCGAGAGTTTGAGGGTTTCTGGTTTTTGGATTCAAGTTTGAGTTTTAGAATTGAAGAATGTACATCCCGAAATATTGAATGAAGGACAAATATCTGGTGGCTGAGGCACTCGAAGCCACCAGTAGTCATATGTTGTATCTCACGTCTGAAATCTAACGTCTTGCATCTGCCATCTATTTCAACCTGCTCAGCATCTCTTTCCCTCTTAATAAAGTCACAGGATAGGCTTCATCAGAATTAGCTATGGCTTTCTCATAAAAGTCTTTTGCCATACTTTTATTTCCTTGAGTAAAATTAATAAAACCTGACATTTCGTACATGAAATTACGGAGTTTGAGATCTTTTTCTTCTTTATCTGACAGATATTTTAAAAGTTTTCCTGCGGAAGTGAGCCTGGTGTCTTTGTATGGTTTGATATCATATCCATTAGGTTTGCTGAACCAGTAATCCCACATAGCACCGTTATTATGTTCGTTCCATGAATATTTAATCAGCTGTAAGGCCACTTCAAGTAGAGCAGGATCCAGGTTTTTATTTTTCGGATCTGCTTTCTCACTTTCTGCAATATACCGGTCGATAGTGATTTCTATACCTTTATCCTGCATTTCCTGGAAAACAGATTCCTTAAGATATAAAGGATGATTCTTAGAAAAATTTTCATAGGCGAATGAAATAGGAAAATGATCGGCAAGATTTTCTATGTGGTAGCCTTTTTTCAGTTCAGATTTTAAATCAATTTTATAGACAGTATTGTAATCGTGAAAAAGATAGACGTAGATGATTCCTTTTTTAAGATCGCAGATAGTAGAATACAGAGTGTTCAATTCTCCTTCCTGATGGGTTTTGTCCAAAATATTTTTCAGGAAATCGATATTGTTTTCCTTAGAACCGGAAAGCATTTCGTTGGCAATGTCAGGCCTTCTGCATGACAGCTTTCCATTAATCATATTACAGTTTGAATTCACCTGAAAATCACCATTCTTTTCTATGATGCCTCCGGGAGTGATCACGATAGAATTTCCTTCTTTATCGGCTAATAAAACTTTAGCAGATATTGCATAATCATATTGCTTAAGGATAACCATGGCTTCTTTTACCGTTTTGCATTTTCCTAATATTTCCCACATCAGGTCTCCTTTATAAGGATTTTTTAGGTTTAATTTACTCAAATCATAATTAGCAGCTGCAAAATCATAAAAGAGTCCGTATTCATTCATTGCAGCTGCAGCCTGCATATCGGGAGCTCCGAAACAAACGGATCCATAACGGTTCTTGGTAGCAGGATTATACCAGATCCTTGTAAAAGGAGTGACATCATCTTCATTAGCTGCGGCAAATGTTTCTCCTCCTCTTGAACAGGAAAAAATAGTACATGCTTTTATGGAATTATTGTATGAAAGCAAAATAATTAAAGCTAAAAGGAATATTTTGTGCATGGCTCTGACTGTTAAAGAGTTTGATTTATATCAGGCTCTCTTTTAAAAACAATTCAGCTGGTAAATGTATTACACTGGGCTTGAATTTCTATTTGATTTTATAGTAAAGAAAAGAGGTTTAAATCCGTTGTTAATATTAAAAAATAGTTGTATCTTTGCACCCACTTTTTGTGTGAAAGGTTTGAAAGGTAAATTATTAAAAATTAATTACTTCCGTATTTTTTAGATCCACATTTATTCAGACCATTAAAAAAGAAGGAATACAAATTTTATTAGAAAATGTCAAAAGAGACAAATTCAGCAGAGGTTTTATTAAACCAAAACGTAGCACCGGAACAATTTGATTGGGATTCATTCGAGTCAGGTCTTGATGCAGACGCAAGAAAAGAAAAGAGCGATTTAGAAGAAATCTACAACGGATCTTTAAGCAGTTTAAATGATAACGACGTTATCACTGGTAAAGTTGTAAGATTAACTGATAAAGAAGCTATCGTTGACATCGACTTCAAATCAGAAGGTGTTATTTCTCTTAACGAATTCCGTTACAACCCAGGTCTTAAAGTAGGTGACGATGTGGAAGTAATGGTAGACAGAAGAGAAGACAAAACCGGACAATTACAGTTATCTCACAGAAAAGCTAGAACGCTTAAAGCTTGGGATAGAGTAAACGAACTTCACGAAACTGGAGAAATCGTTAACGGTTTTGTTAAGTCTAGAACTAAAGGAGGTATGATCGTTGACGTACACGGAATCGAAGCATTCTTACCAGGTTCTCAGATTGATGTTAAGCCAATCAAAGATTACGATCAGTTCGTAGGTAAAACTATGGAGTTCAAAGTTGTGAAAATCAACCCTGAGTTCAAAAACGTAGTGGTATCTCACAAAGCATTGATCGAAGCAGATATCGAAGGTCAGAAAAAAGAAATCATCGCTCAGCTTGAAAAAGGTCAGGTTCTTGAAGGTACTGTTAAGAATATTACTTCTTACGGTGTATTCATCGACTTAGGAGGTGTTGATGGATTGATCCACATTACAGACCTTTCTTGGTCTAGAGTGAACCACCCATCTGAAATCCTTGAGGACGGACAGACTGTAAAAGTTGTTATCCTTGATTTCGATGATGAGAAAACAAGAATCCAGTTAGGTATGAAGCAATTAGAAGCTCATCCTTGGGATGCTCTTTCTGCTGACATGAAAGTTGGTGACAAAGTAAAAGGAAAAGTAGTAGTTCTTGCTGACTATGGCGCATTCGTAGAGATCGCTCCAGGTGTAGAAGGATTAATCCACGTTTCTGAAATGTCTTGGTCTACTCACTTAAGATCTGCAGGAGACTTCGTGAAGGTAGGTGATGAAGTAGAAGCTGAAGTATTAACACTAGACAGAGAAGAGAGAAAAATTTCTCTTGGTATCAAGCAGTTATCTAAAGATCCATGGGAAAATATCGAAGCTAAGTATCCGGTAGGATCTCAGCATGTAGGAACTGTAAGAAACTTCACTAACTTTGGTGTATTCGTAGAGTTAGAAGAAGGAATCGACGGATTAATCTACATCTCTGATCTTTCTTGGACTAAGAAAATCAAGCACCCATCTGAATTCTGTGCAGTAGGTGATAAATTAAACGTTATCGTTCTTGAATTAGACATCCAGGCTAGAAGACTATCTTTAGGTCACAAGCAGTTAACTGAAAACCCTTGGGATAAATTCGAAACTAAATATGCTGAAGGTACTATCCACGCTGGTAAAGCTGTAGAGGTTCACGATAAAGGAGCTTCTGTACAGTTCGAAGACGTAGAAGTAGAAGCTTTCTGCCCGTCAAGATTATTAGAGAAAGAAGATGGATCTAAAATCAAGAAAGGTGAAGATGCTCAGTTCAAAGTAATCGAATTCAACAAGGAATTCAAAAGAGTAGTAGTTTCTCATACAGGAATCTTCAGAGACGAAGAGAAGAAAAATATGAAAGACTCTGCTTCTAGAAACGTATCTTCTTCTTCAAACAATGAAGAAAGATCAACTCTTGGAGATATCGATGCATTAGCAGAATTGAAAAGAAAAATGGAAGAGGGTAAATAATCCTTTAACTCCATTGAATAATGAAGCCGCTCATTTGAGCGGCTTTTTTTGTTATTCAGATTTACCAGCTCAAATTAATCCTGTAGATATAAACAGGCTTTTTAAGAAGATAAATAATAGCTGAATTGTGAAAATGATAAAATACTATTAATGGTTGTTTCCTTCGAAATAATATTTATTTATTAAATAATTTTCAAAAAAATAAATTAATTGTGAATTATTTGTAAATTAGCGGCTTTATTAGTAAAAATGAAAAAAATAACTCTACCTCTTTTATTTGCTACATTCGTAGTATTTCCTTCCGCTTTATTTTCACAAGATAATGATAAGCTGGTTAAAGATTATATTTCTCAAAATAGAATCAGAGAATATAAAAAAAATGACCTTACCAATTTCGTCATTGATAATGTTGATCATTCAAAATCAATGAATGGAGAAGTTGTGAAGTTCTTACAAACCTATAATGGCCTTCCGGTATACAGTTCTGTGGGAACAGCTCTGATTAAGGATAATAAGATTGTCTATTATACAGATAATTTTGTAAAAGATTATACTGCATCTACATCACGCAATGCTGCAATCAATAAACATACGGCTCTTCAGAAAATCGCTGAGGAACTGAAGAATCCTGGCATTGCTGATTTTACTATTCTGGAATATCTTGAAAAAAGTAATAAACGGGCTACATCAGCAAATCAGAGATTGGTTTATACAAATGACGGAAATGGTAATTTACGCCTGGCGTATGAATATACTCTGGCAGAACCTAAATCTCCAAATTATTGGAACATTTTAGTGGATGCAAATGATGGAAAAATATTGGTAAAAAACAATCTGACCTTATCATGTAATTTCCACCCTGAAGCGTTTGCTTCGGATGCAGATCATAACCATGCAGATCATTTCGAGAATACACTCATGGGTCCTCAAAATAATACAGCACAAAGTAACGCACCTTTATTTACTCCTGATAATGCATCATATAATGTATTTCCTATGCCGATAGAAGCACCTACTTTTGGAGCAAGATCAATCATCAGTAATCCTTGGGTACTGAATGCTTCTCCTGAAGGGTGGCATTCCGACGGTACTACCCATTATACGGTTACAAGAGGAAATAATGTTTTTGCATATGAAGACGTTGCAGGAACAGCCTTAACAATAGCCCCGGATTATTTACCAGGAACTCCTGCTGAGGGCGGGGCAACAAGAAATTTTAATTTCCCTTTCAATCTTAATGACCTGCCTGTAAATAACAGGAATGCTTCAATTACTAATCTGTTTTATCTGAACAATAGGATTCATGATGTTTTCTATCAGTTTGGATTTACAGAATCTGCCAGAAACTTTCAGCAGAATAATTTTGGAAAAGGAGGAGTAGACGACGACTCAGTGTATGCGGAAGCCCAGGATGGAGGGGGTACAAACAACGCCAACTTCTCTTCGCCTCAGGATGGTTATAATCCCAGAATGCAGATGTATCTTTGGTCATCTGTAGGAAGAGTATTTTTTTATAATGCACCGGGTACTGCTGTTTCCCGTACACCGGGAGCGGGAACTGCACAGTTTGGTAACCCTCTTACTTTTACTGGAACTACCGGAAATGTTAAGCTGTCACCAGTTTTGGACGGTTGTACAGCCTTACCGGCAGGATCACTTGCCGGAAATATAGGCTTGGTGGAAAGAGGAACATGTGCTTTTGCCATTAAAACAAAAAATCTTCAGGATGCCGGTGCCATCGCAGCTGTGATCTATAATAATCAGGCCAACGGTGCTACTTTAAGTAATATGTCAGGAACAGACGCTACGATTACTATTCCATCTGTACTTATTGCTTATTCAGAAGGAGAATATATCAAAACTCAGCTTTCCGCAAATACAACGGTAAACGTTACATTAAAATCGAACATGACACCGGATGGAAGCTTTGATAATGGAATTGTAACTCACGAATATGGCCATGGAATTTCCAATAGAATGACAGGTACAGGATATGCGTGTTTAAATTCAAACGTGAGTAAAGAGCAAATGGGAGAAGGATGGTCGGATTTCTTTGCATTGATGCTGACAAACAAGGCTGGTGATAATGCGGGTGTCGCCAGAGGTATGGGGACTTATGTAGGTGGGCAGGCAATCACAGGCTCTGGAATCAGACCTGCTAAGTATTCACCGGATTTTTTAGTCAACAATTATACTTACGGAAGAACAAATGGTATGGAATATACGAACCAAAATGGCAATATTGTACCGGATGTACACTCTATTGGGTTTATTTGGGCAACGATGCTTTGGGATCTTCATTGGAAATATGTTGCAAAATATGGCTATTCTTCAGACGTACTGGCAAATACAACGAACGGAAGCTCAAGAGTATTACAGCTTGTTACGAATGCATTAAAGCTCCAGGCATGTAACCCTAGCTTCATAGAGGGCAGAGATGCGATATTGGCAGCAGAACAAGTGGCTACTCAGGGACAGGATAAATGTATGATCTGGCAGGTTTTTGCAAAAAGAGGTTTAGGCGTAGGCGCAACAGCAGGACTTAAGAACAATATCAATGATCAGGTAGAAAGCTTTGCTTTACCAGCTGAATGTGCAGTATTGGGTACCGAAGAGGTAAAGTCTGCTAAGGAAAATCAAATTTCTATCTATCCAAATCCTGCTAAAGATGAGTTTTACATCAGCTTCCCAAGCAGCACCATTGGAAAAGTAAGTCTGGAAATCTATGATATGTCAGGAAAACTGGTATCTTCGGAAGATAAGATTTCACCGGATGCTAAAAAGGCGGTTTCTACAAATAACCTGGCAAACGGAACCTATATGGTAAAAGTTAAAGGCCTTGGTTTCGAAGCAGCTTCCAAAGTAATCGTTAAGAAATAATACTTAAACCATTAACTATAAGAATCGCCGCAAGCAAAGCTTGCGGCGATTTTATTTATCTATCAAACTGATGCCTTCTGTATTTCAATTATTATATTGTAACTTTGCAGGCTGTAAAAAAAATTATGAAGAAGAAAAATATACTCAAGGGAGTTTTATTCGTAGGGATTGGGGCCAGTATATATGGAATGCTGGCTACGTTTGTTAAAATGGCTTATCATGATGGTTATACCACTTCAGAAGTCACTACTTCCCAGTTTCTGTTGGGATTAATCGGGCTTTTGATTCTGAATTTTATACAGACCATCACATCCAAACAGAAGCTTTCAGCACCAAGCTCCAAAGAAGTGAAAATGCTGATGATTGCAGGAACATCTTTAGGATGTACAAGTTTATTCTATTATATTGCAGTTCAGTATATTAATGTTTCCATAGCAATTGTGCTGCTTATGCAGTCAGTTTGGTTCAGTGTTGTCGTGGAAAGTATCATATCAAAGAAGTTGCCCAATGCCAGAAACGTAGTTTCCGTAATTATCGTTCTCGTAGGTACTATACTGGCTACAAATCTGATTAATATGGACATTGAGCTCGACTGGCACGGAATATTCTGGGGATTAATGGCAGCAGCTTCCTATACAATGACTATGTTTACATCCAATACGCTGGCTACACATCTCCCCGTATTCAGGAAAAGTATTATTATGCTTTGCGGCGGAGCAGTAGTAGTAATCGCATTCCTGTTTTTTGCTCAGATTGGGCCTATGTATTTTGACGGGTTAAAATCATTATATCTCAATTTCACAGAAAATACAGAACATATCCACTCATTCAATTATTCAATATTCTGGACTTATGGATTTGTACTTGCTTTGTTTGGAACTATTATTCCGCCTATCTTATTCAACATAGGTTTTCCGAATGCAGGGCTTGGGCTGGGAAGCATTGTTTCATCACTTGAGCTGCCGGTTTCTGTGACCATGGCTTTCGTTTTACTGGGTGAAAAAGTCTTACTGGTACAATGGGTGGGAATTATCCTTATCCTTTTTGCTATTGTTCTGATGAACCTGCCTGCGAAAAAAGAACTGAAAGTAGTAGAAGTAGCTTAAAAAATAATCATAAATAGTATTAAAAACCGTTTCTTTTGAAGCGGTTTTTTTAATTTTAATACTTCAAATAAGTTTCCTATGAAATATTTTAGAAAGGCAGTGGCAGTTATCATGCTGTCTGCAGTACCGGTTCTTATGTTTTCGCAGATAAAGCCCTTAGATGCGATGCTGATGGAGTATCAATATCCTTACGAGGTTCATTTTATAGACTTAAAGTCTCAGAATAATAATCTTAAAATGGCTTATATGGACGTACAACCCCAAAGGCCTAATGGAAAAACGATTATGCTCCTTCATGGAAAGAATTTTAACGGAGCTTATTGGGAAAAGACGGCAAAAGATCTTTCAGATAAAGGGTTCAGGGTGATTATTCCGGACCAGATAGGATTCGGGAAATCCTCGAAGCCTCAAAATTACCAGTTTTCTTTTTCACAGCTGGCCGAAAATACCAAAGCCATATTAGATAAACTGGAGATTGATAAAACAATAGTGCTGGGACATTCCATGGGCGGAATGGTTGCAGTAAGATTCGCGTTGCTTTACCCTGAAAAAATTCAGAAGCTGATCCTGGAAAATCCTATAGGCCTGGAAGATTATAAAACCTTTGCAGCCTACCAGACCATAGATCAGGCCTATCAGTCTGAGCTTAAAAATACTGCCGAAACCTACAAAGCTTACCAGCTAAAATTTTATTACGATAATAAATGGAAAGATGAATATCAGCCATGGCTAGATCTTATTGCCGGCTGGACGCTGCATAAAGATTATCCACAGGTAGCCTGGGATGCTGCGCTGACTTCCGATATGATCTACAATCAGCCCGTTTGCTATGAATTTAAAAATATCAAAATACCTACACTACTTATTATCGGAACGAGAGACAGAACAGCAATAGGAAAAGACAGAGCACCTAAAGAATTACAGCCTAAAATGGGACAGTACCAGGAATTGGGGAAAAAGGCACAACGGGAAATTGCTGACTCAAAATTAATTGAACTTGAAAATGTAGGTCATCTTCCTCATATAGAAGTGTATCCAAAATTTTTCACTGCTTTGTATGATTTTATTAAGTAAGCCCGATACGTATTTTCAAAAAATCCTAATTAGCTGATAATTAGTATATATTTTTTGTTTTACTTTTTTAAATAAAATGCCCTTGTTTATCTTAAAAAGATTTTTTTTTTATTTCAAAAAACTTTGTCTAACCTTGCAATAATTAAACACAAAGAAAAGACTATGAACAGATTTTAAAGAATTCATTGAACTATAATTTTTTTAGATCTAAACAAAGACTGAGGCTTTTGAAATGCCAGCCTTTTTATCAAAAAAAAGAGACTACCTGAATAGATAGTCTCTTTTTGTATGTATTGTTGTCTGAATTACTTTTTCTTGTAAGCAGCATCCTTGATTCTAGCTTTTTTACCTCTAAGGTCTCTGAAGTAATAAATTCTAGATCTTCTAACTCTACCTCTTCTATCAACTTCAATTTTCTGAAGTGCAGGCATGTTGATAGGGAATACTCTCTCTACACCTACATCACCACTCATTTTTCTGATTGTGAATGTTTTTGTAGCGCCAGTACCTCTCAATTGGATAACGGTACCTTTGAAGAACTGAGTTCTTGTCTTTTGTCCTTCTTTAATTTCGTAATACACAGTAATTGTGTCTCCTGCTTTGAATTCAGGGAAATCTTTTTTAGTAATGTACTGGTCTTGTACGTACTTTAATAAATCCATTATTAATAAAATAAAATGTTAAAGCTAAGCAACTTACACGTTCTTCGTCAGAGGTTGAATAACAGGTCGCAAAGATACAAAATACTTTTTGATTCTACCAAATAATTAATGTGCTAAAAACTATAATTTTTTTATCCGGAATCTGTCGTAAAGTTAACAGTTCCTTTAAGTTCCCATCAGGCATAGTTTATATGGGAAATCTACTTTTGCACGAAATTAAAAAATCAGATTATTTTTTTAATGATCTGATTTATAAATCGAAATAAATCTATACAAAAGTAAACTATCTATGAAACATTATTTCTTCTTTCTCTGTTTTGCCGTCCAGATGGCATTCGGACAGACGCTGTTTCCTTATCTCCAGAATCCGACACCGAATTCGATGATCGTCAACTGGAAAACGGCCTCCAATAATGAAACGACCGTGATCTACGGAACTTCACCTACCAGCCTGAATGTGACGGTTACCGGAACAACCAACATTTTTTCCGATACAGGCTATAATAACAACTATTATTATCACACGGCGAAAATCGCCGGACTGCAGCCGAACACCAAATACTATTATAAAATAAAAACAGGTACCACTGAATCATCTGTCTATAACTTCAGAACGCTTCCTTTGCCAGGACAGGCTGCCACTGCAGACGGGAAAATACGTTTCCTGATCATGGGAGACAACCAGATCAAAGCGGAACCGAGGTATGATACCCTTACCCTGAACGCCTTCAAAAAATTAAAGCAGAAATTCGGAGCCAATTCCGACCCTTCTGATAATATTGCGCTTACCTTTATGGTGGGAGACCAGGTGGATGTGGGAACACTGGACCATTATGAAAATGTTCATTTTAAAAAGAACATTAAATTATCCCCTTATCTTCCTATTCAGACTACAGTAGGAAATCATGAGACGTACGGAACCCTTGGAATGAATTCTTACTATGCCCATTTCTATATTGATGAAATTAAGTATAAAAATATTTTATCAGGAAACGAAAATTATTATGCACAACAGGCTGGAAACGTTCTGTTTGTAAGTTTAAGTTCTGAACATACAGGTACAGCACAGCAGACATGGCTTTCCCAGATTTTGAATGAAGCAAACGGCGATCCTACGGTAGACTGGATTATTTCTTTAAGCCACAGGCCTTATCAGGCAGAGCAGTATGTAGGAGATATTTCCACATGGGTAAGAAACAATGCAGTGCCGTTATTGACGACTTCCAGTAAATATTTAATGCACGTTGGAGCCCACCATCATTTATATCACAGAGGCCAGCTGAAAGATACCCCGAATTACCAGATCATTTCCGGAGGCACGGCATGGGACCAGTATTGGGGAATGTCTAATGAGCAGGATTTTGATGATGTACAGAAAACACTGCCGGACTGGACTTACCAGATCGTGGAGGTAGATGTACAGACCGGAAAAGTAGATATAGAATGCTACTCAATTGGTGGTATCTACAACAAGAAGCAAAATGAATTGGTAGATACTTTCCACAGATATAAAAACCAGCCAAAACCTTCGAAACCATCTATTACCAATACTTTTTCCGCTCCGATAACGCTGCCTTTAACTCTTAACGGAAGTGCTTTTGCATCATCCAACGGAGAATTACTGAATACCACGCAATTTTTAATCAGTAAGGCATCGAATTTTTCAGTGATTGAAAAAGAATTTTACCGTGATTACGAAAACTGGTTCGGAAAAGACGGAAACGGAACACCGGATAAAACAAAAAACTTAAACGCTGGACTTGATATTACAAAAGCAACCATGGCTGCGAACTCTATTTCAAACGGAATGTATTATGTAAAGGTACGTTACAGGGACAGAAACCTGGAGTGGAGCGAATGGAGTGAGGTAAAGCAGTTTGAAGTGTCCGGAAGTGTGGTTTCCAATCCTACCTTTACATTAGACAAAACCGAATATACGCAAAATGAACCCATTACAGCCACTTATACCGGAGGACCCGGAAATCAGCAGGATTGGGTAGGAATTTATAAAAAAGGGCAGACGCCGGCAACTACAACTTCTCAAAGTTATCTTTATACGAACGGACAAACGGCAGGAACAGCTGTTTTCCCTAATGGACTTGCCAATAAAGGTCAGTATTTCGCAGGCTTCTTTGCCAATGGAGGCTATACTGAAATCACAGGCAGAAAAAGCTTTTACGTAGGACCGAAAGTACAGCTACAGACAACTGCAGATACTTATCCTGTAGGAGGAACGGTGATCATCAATTACAGCAACGGACCGAATCTGGTAAAAGACTGGATCGGGATTTATAAGATGGGACAGACACCGGGAACTAATACTTCTATCAAATGGAGCTATGTGTCAACACCTTCAGGAACATTGAATTTTACAGGTCTTCCGAAAGGATATTATTACGCTCAGTATCTACTTGAAGACGGGTATACGGGAATCGGAGATAAGGTATTCTTTAAAGTAGGAGACATCGTTACAGAGTTATGGATCAACAAACCTGTTTATACATTAGGCGAAAATATTACGGCTTCATGGACAGATTCTCCGGGAATTATCAAAGACTGGCTGGGAATTTATCCTCAGAGTGTTCAGACGCCGGATGACAATTTTGTTTCTTATACTTATTTCGATGGGGTTACGCAGGGAACAAAAACAATCCAGGGAACAGCGCTGCCTACAACACCTGGTAACTATTATATGGTGATGTTTACGAATGACTCTTATACAGAAGTCTCAAATAGAAAACAGTTCCAGGTAACCTCCGGAACACTGGGAACCGACGAGGTAAAAAGCACTGAGAAAAATGTAGTGATATACCCGAACCCAACGAAACCGGGTGAACCTACATTCATTAAGAGTGATTACCCGATTGAGAAAATTGAGCTGGTATCAGCATCAGGACAATTATTGTACGAATCAAAAAACATCAACAACCAACGTTTTTCTCTGGTGAATGAAAATCTTCCGAAAGGAGTATACTTTGTAAAAGTACACACCAGAAAATTATTTACTTTGAAATTGGTGATACAGTAAATAACAGTAATATGACAATAATAAAATCGGCGGCTTGAAAAAGCCGCCGATTTTATTATTGCAAAAAAGTAATAAAGAAATATTAAATCATCAACTCTCCGTGAGATCACGGAAATTTTTCCTTCCCTTGCTTTTGATTGCTTCCTTGAAAACAGCATGAATTTCGTCTTTAGGATATATGATAAAATTTATTAAATTTAACGGACAGAAAATCTAGTATTTCATGATAGATAAAAGAGTAAAAAATGCGAAAGAAGCCATCACCGGAATTGAAGATGGAATGACCTTGATGTTGGGTGGATTTGGTCTGTGCGGGATCCCTGAAAACTCCATAAATGCCTTAGTAGAGAGCGATGTAAAAGACTTAACCTGTATTTCAAACAATGCCGGTGTGGATGATTTCGGATTAGGCCTGCTCCTTCACAAAAGACAGATCACAAAAATGATCTCTTCCTATGTAGGAGAAAATGCAGAGTTCGAAAGACAGATGCTTTCAGGAGAATTGGAAGTTGAACTTACCCCTCAGGGAACTTTGGCGGAAAAATGCAGAGCAGCCCAGGCTGGAATTCCAGCTTTTTATACCCCGGCAGGCTACGGAACAGAGATCGCAGAAGGTAAAGAAGTGAAAGATTTCGACGGAAAGCCTCACATTCTTGAACACGCTTATAAAGCAGACTATTCCATCGTAAAAGCCTGGAAAGGAGACCATGTCGGAAACCTGATCTTTAAAGGTTCTGCAAGGAATTTCAACCATCCTATGGCGGGTGCCGCAAAAATTACCATCGCAGAAGTAGAAGAACTGGTAGAACCGGGAACATTGGATCCTAATGAGATTCATATTCCGGGGATTATGATCCAGAGAATCTTCCAGGGTGAAAAATTCGAAAAGAGAATAGAGCAGAGAACAGTCAGAACAAAAGAATAAACGTTCTATTTTTAATCACAAAAGTTTTTAACGCTTAAGATTAATTAAGAAGCTCATCAAAGTACATTAAGCTTTTAGAAAATCTTATATAAACTTCTGTTATTGTTGTAACCTATTTAAGCTTTTGTGATTAAAATAGCATAAAAACAAAGCGCTGGAAATATTTTCAGCGCTTTAGTTATATTATGCTTCCGGTGAAATGAGCATTTTTCTTTCCCCGATCTGCTGTCGCCACATAGCATAATACAATCCTTTTTCGGCAATTAAATTATCGTGGGAGCCCATTTCTATCACTTGTCCGCGTTCCAATACATAGATTCTGTCAGCATGCATGATCGTGCTTAAACGGTGGGCGATAAGAACCGTAATTTGTTCCTTTTCTTTTGAAATGTCTTTTATGGTAGAGGTAATTTCTTCTTCCGTAATGCTGTCCAATGCCGAAGTTGCTTCATCAAAGATTAATAAATGAGGTTTTCTTAAAAGCGCTCTTGCAATCGCGATTCTTTGTTTTTCCCCGCCGCTCAGCTTCAGTCCGCCTTCCCCGATAACGGTTTCGATACCTTTTTCGGCTCTTTCTAGCAATGCTGTACAGCTGGATTTCTGCAAAGCAATTTCCAGTTCAGATTCTGTAGCTTTAGGATTTACAAAAAGAAGATTTTCTTTGATGGTTCCTGCAAAAAGCTGCGTATCCTGAGTGACAAAACCAATCTGATTTCTCAGCTCATCAAAATCAAATTCTTTTCCGTTGATGCTATTGTAAAAAATATTTCCTTCCTGAGGTCTGTATAATCCAACCAGCAATTTTACCAATGTACTTTTCCCTGAACCGCTAGGCCCCACAAAAGCGATGGTTTCTCCATTTTTAACATCAAAAGAGATATTATTTAAAGCTTTATACTGAGCAGACTGGTGTTTGAAAGAAACATGTTTAAACTCCAATTCTTCAATAGCCCCGATCTGTTTCGGATGGAGTGGCTTTTCTTCCACCTCTTTTTTCATTAAATTATCAAAATTGAAAAGAGAAGCCTCAGCCTCACGGTAAGAAATAATGATGTTCCCGATTTCCTGCATCGGTCCGAAAATAAAGAAACCATAAAACATTAAAGAAAGGTACTGTCCGGGAGTCACAATATTCTTAAAGATTAGAAGCAACAGGGTCATGGTAATCATCTGCTGGAGAAAATTCACCATTGTTCCCTGGATGAAGCTTAAAGAACGGATGCTTTTTACCTTTCTGAGCTCAAGTCCAAGAATCTTGTATGTATTGTTGTTTAAACGGATCACTTCCTGATTCGTTAAACCTAAACTTTTAACAATTTCTATATTTCTTAAGCTTTCTGTAGTACTTCCGGCTAAAGCAGTGGTTTCCGAAACGATATTCTTCTGGATGCTTTTAATTCTTTTGCTCAGTAAATTGGTGATAAATGCAATCAGGAAAATTCCGCAAATGTAAACAGGCATAATGGACCAGTGCAAACGGATAGCATACACGGAAACGAAAATAATACTGACTAAAATTCCAAAAAAGATATTGATAAAACTGGTGATAAACTTTACAGTATCTTCCCTTACTTTTGTTAAAATAGACAAAGTTTCACCACTTCTCTGATCCTCGAATTCCTGATAAGGCAGGGCCATTGAATGTTTTAAACCGTCTGTAAAGATTTTTGCACCGAACTTTTGAGTGATCACACTTACTGCATAATCCTGAAATGCTTTGGCAATGCGGCTTACCATCGCTGTTCCGATGAGCAGACCTAAAAAATAGAACACCCCATGATAAATTCCGTCTCCATATAAATACTGGTTCAGATTTCTGGGTAAAAGTTTTTCCTTATCAAAGAAATTAGGATGCGTTACCAGCTGATCCAGGATATTACCCGTAATGGCCGGAGCAAATAAAGAAAAAACCTGATTAATGGTTGCCAATAGCAAAGAAAGGATAATCAACCACTGGTAAGGCTTGAGGTATCTTAAAAGTATTTTCATTTTAATAAATAATGTTGCAAAATTAGAGATATTATTTTGACTTATGGTATTAATAATTTTGAATAACAAAGACCTTTTGTATTCAAGTGAAAAGAATTAAATTGCAGTCTAAGTTTTTATTATGCTTACAAAAGAACAAATTGCTAAAAGGATTTCAAAAGAACTGAAAGACCGTTATTATGTAAACCTGGGAATCGGAATCCCTACATTGGTGGCTAACTATGTTCCGGATGGTATTTCCGTAGAATTTCAGAGTGAAAACGGAGTTCTAGGAATGGGACCTTTCCCGTTCGAAGGTGAAGAGGATGCCGATATCATCAATGCCGGAAAACAGACTATTACCATACTGCCAGGAGGCTCATTTTTTGATTCAGCCTTTAGTTTTGGAATGATTCGCGGCCAGAAAGTAGACCTTACTATCCTTGGCGCGATGGAAGTTTCAGAAAACGGAGATATTGCCAACTGGAAGATTCCCGGAAAAATGGTAAAAGGAATGGGTGGAGCAATGGACCTTGTTGCTTCTGCAGAAAATATTATTGTTGCCATGATGCACGTGAACAAAGCAGGAGAAAGCAAAATCCTGAAAAAATGCAGTCTTCCGCTCACAGGTGTTAACTGTGTGAAAAGAGTAGTGACCGAACTGGCTGTACTGGACGTGACTCCAGCCGGATTCAAACTGGTGGAAAGAGCTCCCGGTGTTTCAGTGGAACATATTGTAAAATCTACAGAAGCAGACCTGATCATTGAAGGTGAAATCCCTGAAATGCAATTCTAAATAAAAAATAAAGCCTTGTTACCGACAAGGTTTTTTTATGCATTTAACCGACATTTTCTCCCACCGATAGAGCAGATGACACAGATTTTCTTATCACTCTAAATTTAAAGAATTGTAAATGTTCTCAAAAAGGCTTATGAAACGCTATTAAACCGACATAGGAAAATGGAGCGTTAAAAAAATAAATGCTGTGAACGTTAAGAAAATTCTACTGTCCGAAGCGCGACACTTTAACTGAACCGAAGAACATATACAGGATTCGCGCAAGTTTTAGAGTTTTTAGAGAACAGTATTTGTTTTTAGCGGAAGTTTTCAGGTCTTGAATTTTTGTTTCTTTTGTTTCAAGACAAAAGAAAGCTATTAAAAAATCTCTCACAGATTGAACAGATAACGCAGATTTTTTAATACAAAAGAAAAACTGCTTCAAAAAATGAAACAGTTTATATATTTTTAAAGTTTTTTGAAAAAAAACTAAATTATTTCCCGTCTTGTGCACCAAAAACCTTTTGCAAAATAGAAGTTGTTCTCATCGCAGGAGTATTTCTGATCTCGCTTTCTTTGTCAGCCACCATTTTAAATACACCATTAATTGTTTCTGTCGTCACATATTCGTTAAGATCGGTCGTTACAGATTGTCCCGTAAAAGTATTGTACTTTGAAATCAGGTTTTTCCATACCGTATCTGCACCCACTTTTCCTAATGAAGCCTTCACTTTTGGCTGGAAAGCTGTGAATAACTGACTTTGCGTTTTGGTCTGTAAATAATTGGTTGCCGCATTATCACTGCTTAATAAAATATTTTTAGCATCCGTGATCGTCATTGATGTAATGGCTTTGGTGAAAATAGGAGTGGCTTCTGTTACCGCATCCTCAGCAGCCCTGTTTAATAATTTTACCCCTTCATCTGCAAGGCTTCCCATTCCCAGGGAGCGCAGCGTGGTATCAATCTTCCTTAATTTTTCAGGCATTAAAATTTTTACCGCTTCATTCTTTAAGAATCCGTCTGTTAAGGCCAGTTTCTTTACACCATCAGTTACCCCAAGGCTTAAGGCCTCCTTTAATCCTGAAGAAATCTGCGTTGAGGTTAAATTTCCCAGATTAACAGGTGATGCTTTAGTTGGAGCGGTTGTAGTGGGATTGGTTGTAGTGGTGGTTGTAGAACTTTTAGGTTTTGATGGATTATCAAGATCAACACCGGTTTTGGTTTTAACTGTAGATTTGATGATGTCTAAGAGCTGTGCCTGTGAAGAAACTGAAAATAATAAAGCAGCAGCGAATAAAATATTTTTTCTCATTGTATCTTTTTTGCAAATTTAGATGTTTTATTATTTAATAAGTTAAATGCCCAAAGAGTTTTGGAAAATAATTATATTAGCTAAAACCTTAATCATAACTAAATGCGACGTTTTCTTTTTATGTTTTCTGCTATTTTTTCCACAGTTTTTCATGCTCAGAAGAAGCCAGATTTAATTCCTTATCCTCAAAGTGTAACCATGCAGGAAGGAAGGTTCATCATTCCTGAAACGCTGATCCTGAATGACAAACTTCCAAAAGAAGAAACAGAGTATTTCAAAAAAAGGCTTGGTTCCAGTGTGAAATTTCAGAACAGCAGTAAGACAGAAGGAATTCATCTGATGTACATGCCGTTTCCACAGCCAAAAATTCCAATTCATCCCGAAGAAGATAAAGAAAAGTATACTATTGACATTTCCCCCAAAAAGATTTTCATAACTTCCAATACCAGACAGGGTTATTTTCTGGCTCTTCAAACTCTGGCTCAACTTTTTGAAGAACATAAGGCAGATAGGGAAATTCCTGCTTTAAGAATTGAAGACCAGCCTAAATTTGCCTGGAGGGGAATGCATCTGGATGTCTGCCGTCATTTCTTCAATGTGGAGGAAGTAAAACAATACATCGATTATCTTGCCATGTACAAGCTGAATACCTTTCACTGGCACCTTACAGATGATCAGGGCTGGAGAATTGAAATAAAAAAATATCCGAAACTGACTGAGGTCGGTTCAAAACGTAAAGAATCAATGACTGGAGCTTATGTAGACAATACATTTGATGGAAAACCTTATGGTCCCTACTTTTACACACAAGAGCAGATTAAGGATGTCGTTAAATATGCCGAACAGAGACATATTATCGTAGTGCCGGAAATTGAAATGCCGGGCCATGCCTTGGCCGCTTTATCAGCATATCCGGAACTTGCGTGTACAAAAGGACCCTTTGAATCTGCTACAAAATGGGGTGTTTTTGACGATGTTTTCTGTCCCAAAGAAGAAACATTCACATTCCTGGAAAATGTTCTCGAAGAAGTGATTGCATTATTTCCGTCTCAGTACATTCACATCGGTGGTGATGAATGTCCGAAAACGAGATGGAAAGAATGTGCCCACTGCCAGGAACTGATCAAAAAGAATAACCTGAAAGATGAACATGGATTGCAAAGCTATTTCATTCAGAGAATTGAAAAATATGTGAACAGAAAAGGCAGAAAGATTATCGGCTGGGATGAGATCCTTGAAGGCGGTCTGGCTCCAAATGCTGCCGTTATGAGCTGGACAGGTGTAAACGGAGGAATCGAAGCTGCAAAATCTTCTCACTTTGCCGTAATGACTCCCGGAGCCTACTGTTATTTTGATCATTATCAGGGAGATCCGCAATCAGAACCTAATGCTTTCGGTGGATTTACGCCCCTGGATAAAGTTTATTCCTATAATCCTATTCCTGCAGAGCTGAATGCTGAGCAGGCCAAATATATTTTAGGCGTTCAAGCTAATTTATGGACAGAATATATTACAGATTTTAAGCAGGTACAGTACATGATATTTCCAAGGCTGATGGCCCTTTCTGAAGTAGGATGGGGAACCGCAGATCCCAAGAACTATAAAGAATTTGAAAACAGGGTGATCAGCCAGTTCAAAGTTCTGGATAAGATGAAGGTGAATTATGCCAAAAGTATCTATAATATTTCTGGAAAAGTGCTTCCTGCCAAAAACGGTATTGCTTACGAGCTTACAGTGTCACAAAATCCTAAGGGAATACGCTATACCATAGACGGAACAGAACCTTCCGTCAATTCACAGGCTTATCAGGGGCCTATTGCTGTTTCGAAATCTCAAACTGTTAAATCCGCTTATTTTGAGGACGGAAAACTTAAAAGTGCTGTGTCTACGCAGGAATTTACTATTTCAAAAACAACAGGAAAAAAAATAACACTGGAACAGCAGCCAAATGAAAATTACTCTTTTGGAGGAGCCTTCACCTTGGTAGACGGCATTATCGAGAATACAAGACAGCTGGGAAAAACATGGCTGGGCTTCCAGGGAAAAGATGTCGTTGCAACAATTGATCTTGGACAGAAAACTACCTTTTCAGAAGTTTATTTTAATACCCTCGAAAATAAAGGAAGCTGGATCCATCTTGCAAAATCTGCACAGATCTTTGTTTCCGATGACGGAAAGAACTTTAAAATGATCAAAGAGATAGGAAAAGACGAGATCCAGAATTCGAAAGGGAAAATAAAGCTGAATGTAGGAAACCAGAATGCAAGATACATTAAACTGAAAGTAGAAAACGCAGGAATTATTCCTGCCGGAAACCCCGGAGCAGACTCAAAAGCGTGGCTGTTTGTTGATGAAATCGGGGCGAATTAATCCTGAAGCTAAATATAATACTGTAAAATAATCTTCAATTATAGCATTGATCATAAAAAAATAAAGGGCCATAGTGTATATTCTATGGTCTTTTTCCTTTTCAGCTAGCGGGAAAATTGCTAATTTGGAGGTCAAAATATATCTAAACATGCAAAGTAGACGAAACTTTATCAAAAAAACGGCTGCTGCTTCCCTGGCACTTGCCGTAAGCCCACTGGATCTGATTGCAGGAGAATTGCAGGAGAATTCTAAAATAGCCGGCAAACCTATTGTTCTTTCCACGTGGAATTTCGGTCTGAAAGCCAACGAAGAAGCCTGGACCATTTTAGGAAAAGGCGGAAAAGCACTGGATGCCGTGGAAAAAGGAGTTCGTCTGGTAGAATTGGATCCCGCGGAAAGAAGCGTAGGCTATGGCGGACGTCCGGACAGAGATGGCAGAGTGACCCTCGATGCCTGTATTATGGATGAAAACTACAATATTGGTTCAGTAGCCTGTTTGGAATATGTTAAAAATCCTATTTCCGTGGCCAGAGCCGTTATGGAAAAAACACCCCATGTTATGCTTGTTGGGGATGGAGCGCTGCAGTTTGCATTATCACAGGGTTTTAAAAAAGAAAACCTTCTTACTCCCGAGTCTGAAAAAGAATGGAAAGAATGGCTGAAAACCAGTGAATACAAGCCGGTTGCCAATATTGAAAACCATGATACCATTGGGATGATCGCTTTGGATGCACAGGGCAATCTTTCCGGAGCGTGTACCACCAGCGGAATGGCTTTTAAAATGCATGGCAGGGTAGGAGATTCTCCGATCATTGGCGCAGGATTATTTGTAGACAATGAAGTGGGTGCTGCTACAGCTACCGGTCATGGCGAAGAAGTGATTCGTACAGTTGGAACTCATCTGGTGGTTGAACTGATGCGACAGGGAAGAAACCCTCAGCAAGCTTGCAAAGAAGCCGTTGAAAGAATTGTAAAAATAGCTCAAAGAAGAAATAAAAATCTTAAAGATATCCAGGTTGGTTTTATTGCCTTAAATAAAAAAGGAGAATATGGCTCTTACTGCATTCAGGATGGGTTTAATTTCGCCGTCTATGATCAGAAAGGCAATCGTCTGGAAAAACCGGAATTTGCCCTGAAATAATGTATTTTATTTAAAATTCAATAGAAAAAGGCTTTAACCCTTTTTTCAAAACGTCCCAATAGAATGGCTTTAGCCAAAATTTGAAAAATGAAAAGAATAATCATTGCATCCTTGTTTCTGGTAACAGCATGTAAAGAAGAAAAGAAAGAAACTCAAACACAGGTACAGCAAGAACCTTTCCCCAAAAAAATTAAGACATCCGAAAATAAGCCCGACGAAGCAGCAGCAGAAAAATGGCTGAAAGAAAGTATCGAAAATTACTTCAAAGCGGATCTGGGTAATATGGATCGTGAAATGCAGGAAATAACAACCAAAGACTATTACGAGTATAAAACAGATGCAATGAATGTGGATATGGATGTTGACGGAAGCCTTACGTTAAAAGAATTCCAGGACAAATGGAAAGGTAAATTTGATACTGATAAAGCTGGAATAGACTCCGGATTCCTAATTTCCGCTCAGGACTGGATTAATATTGAAATTAGAAATTGTGACTTAAAATCTTCGTCAGATAATAATTACGTTTTTAATGTAGTCCTGGCTGATGATGGGTTTAAAGCCAAATATTCCCGTCAGATTAAAGTTATAAAAACAGATAATAAATTTCTGATAGCAGATGTTATTGAAGAAGAGTAAAATTTAAATAAACGAAAAATGTCAAGAATAGAAATAGCATGTTTCAATCCGGAATCAGCAATGACTGCATTTGAAAACGGAGCCGACAGAATAGAATTATGCGACGGACTAAATGAAGGCGGAACAACCCCTGATTTTGAAACAACAAAAGAACTAAGAGAAAAAATAAATATCCCGATTTTTGTGATGATCAGGCCCAGAGGTGGGGATTTTACCTATTCGGAATCTGAGTTTGAACAAATGCAAAAAGATCTGCTCCAGCTTAAATCTCTGAAAGTAGATGGTTTTGTATTTGGAATTCTGGACGAAGATAATCAGATACATGTAGAACACAACAAGATTTTGGTTGAGATGGCATATCCTCTTCCATGTACTTTTCACCGTGCTTTTGACAGAGCAAAAGGCCTTGAAGATTCTTTGGAAAAAGTAATTGGCTGTGGCTTTAAAACGATCCTCACTTCGGGCCATGAGCCCAATGTTTCAGAAGGAAAAGAAAACTTGAAAAAACTGGTTCAGCTTTCCAATGGAAGAATAGAAATTCTGGTTGGAGGCGGACTTCGTTCTACCAATATTGAAGAGATCAGAGAATTTACAAATGCCGGTTATTTTCATTCCTCGGCAATTACAGACGGCGGATCTTTTGCCAATGCGGATGAGGTTGTAGCTTTGAAGAATAAATAGTTTTTGAGAAAAACAAAGAATCTGAAACTGACTACCCTGAATTTGGGATTACGGATAAATTTTAACAGTGAATTCATTAAATATGGGATTCACAGAATTGTAAACAAACCTATTAATGAATAAATCTGTCCTTTTTGCTTTCCTTTTTATTCAAAGTATTATGAATGCACAGCTTACAGAACGAAGTTTGTCTTCCGAAAAATGGCAGTTCAAAAATACACAGGAACAGAAATGGTTGCCTGCAAAAATTCCGGGCACTGTACATCTTGATTTGATGGATAACAAGGTCATTTCCGATCCTTTCAAAGATGAAAATGAAAAAAAAGTACAGTGGATAGAAAATGAAGACTGGGAATATAAAACCAGTTTTAAAGTATCATCAAAAGAGCGGGTGAATGATCATATTGATCTTATTTTCAACGGTCTTGATACCTTCTCAGATATTTATCTGAACGGCAAACTATTGAAAAAAACAGACAATATGTTCAGGAAATGGGAAATTCCTGTGAAAGAATTCCTGAAAGAAGGAGATAATGAATTGAAAATTAAATTTAGATCGGCAGTAAAAGAAGGGAAAGAACTGGCCGGGAAAGTTCCGTTTACCATGCCGGAATCGCCCAGGAGCTTTGTGAGAAAAGCTCAGTATCAGTTTGGATGGGATTGGGGTCCGAGATTGGTTACTGCCGGAATCTGGAAAGATGTAGAACTTCATTTCTGGAATAGTGCTCAATTAAAAAATGTAAAAATTGAACAAAAAAGTCTAACAAAACAGCGTGCAGAGCTCAATATTCAAACGGAAATTTTTGTAGATAAAGAAGGGGAATATTCTATTACAGTTAATACTCAATCCAATAAATTTCAATTAAAAAAAGGTGAAAATAACGTTCAGATACCTTTTAAAATTAGCAATCCAAAACTTTGGCAACCCAATGGATGGGGCGATCCTAATTTGTACAACATAAAAATTTCTCTGCAAAAAGATTCAAAAATCCTTTCCGAAAAAACCGAAAGAATTGGGTTAAGAACCATTGATTTAATTCAGGAGAAAGATCAGTCAGGAAAATCTTTCTACTTTAAAGTTAACGGGAAACCACTGTATGCAAAAGGAACAAACTGGATTCCTTCTGACAGCTTTTCACCCAGAATAACCAAGGAAAAATACCGGAAGCTCATCAAAGACGCCAAAGATGCTAATATGAATATGATCCGTGTCTGGGGTGGCGGCATCTATGAAGATGATGAATTCTATAAAGTTTGTGACGAAAACGGTATTTTAGTCTGGCAGGATTTCATGTTCGCAGGAAGCTTTTATCCCGCTGATGACACTTTTCTAAATAACGTCAAAGAAGAAGTAAAAGACCAGATCAACAGGCTTCAGAACCATCCATCCATTGCTTTGTGGTGCGGAAATAATGAAATTGATGAAGCTATTGTCAACTGGGGTTATCAGAAACAGTTCAAATATTCAAAAAATGATTCCCTTCAGGTTTGGAAAGACTATAAAAAGCTGTTTCATGAAGTAATTCCTACTACAATGAAGGAAACTCTCACTCCGGATAAAAATATCTACTGGCCGAGTTCGCCGTCTATCGGATGGGGACATAAAGAAAGTCTCACAGAAGGAGATTCCCATTATTGGGGAGTCTGGTGGGGCGAACAGCCGTTTGAAATTTATAATGAAAAAGCAGGCCGTTTTATGTCAGAATATGGTTTTCAGGGAATGCCAAGCCTGGAAGCTATGAAATCTATGTTTTCCGGAACTCCGGATCTCAGCCTTCAGAATCCGGTTATTAAAGCCCATGAAAAAAATGCCAGAGGTTGGGACATCATCGCTGAATATATGAAAAGGGACTATAAAACCCCCGCGGATTTCGTAAAGTACAATTACATTTCCCAGCTGCTCCAGGCCCGAGGAATGAGAATTGCTGTTGAAGCCCATCGCCGGGCAAAGCCTTATAATATGGGAACATTATACTGGCAGCTCAATGACTGCTGGCCGGTTGTTTCCTGGTCGTCCATTGATTACCTTGGAAACTGGAAAGCCCTGCATTACCAGATGAAAAGAAGCTTTGAGCAACAGGTTATTCTGGTTGACGAAAAAGAAGGCTTTTTGAATTTTCACGCAGTTAATGACGGGCTGGAACCTTTTAAGGATGTTAAATTAGAAGTAAAAGCAGTAAGTTTTGACGGTAAACTTTTAAAAGAATCAGTGACAGATTTGAAAGGAAAAATATTGGAAACTATTCTAAGATTAAATCCTATTGAAATTAGAAATTTAATTCCTGAAACGGACAGAAATAAAATCTTTCTGCAGTTTACATTAAGAAATAATGATGGTAAAGCTATTGCCGTAAACCACCATTTCTTTTCCAAACCTAAAGATTTGCCGTTGACAAAACCCACCTTTAAGATTAGAAAAATTGCAGCAGACGAAATTGAAATTTCTACAGATGTTTTAGCAAAAGATGTTTATCTGATGGGAGATACTCATTTCAGCGATAACTTTTTTGATCTCCTTCCTAATACTTCAAAAAAGATAAAACTTTCAAAACCTTTGGAAAATATCGAAGTTATGAGTCTTTGGGATACACTGCAAAATTAAAACATCATACAGCAATAAAAATCTGCTCAATCAGCCCAATCTGCGAGAATTAAAAAATAAACCTTAAACCCAAAACCCATGCAATTCTAAGCATACATTTATTTTTAAATAAATTGATTTTCCTCAAAAATCAACCGTAACTTTATATTCAATTTTTAAATATGATGGTCAATTTTGTTCTGATTGCAGTGTGCATTATTGCCGGAATGGTATTCAAAGCAACGAAATCTATCCATCCCGATGCTCACAAAGGCATCAATACCTGGATTCTGTACCTTGCCCTGCCCGCAGTTTCTTTTAAATACCTGCCCAAAGTTAAATGGACAACGGAAATGCTGTTCCCCATTGCGGCTACCTTTCTTATTTCTGTTTTCTGCTTCTTCTTTATGATGTTCTACAGTAAAAGTAAAGGCTATTCACGACGGTCCAGAAGTACAATGGAACTCACAAGCGGCTACAGCAATACATCCTTTATCGGTTTCCCCCTCATTAGTGCATTTTATGGCGAAAATCTTTTAAGTATTGCCATTATTTGTGATCAGACCATGTTCTTTGCCCTTTCCACATTAGGTATTATAGCAGCAGTGAAAGGAGGAAGCAGGACCGGAAAGGTAAGTGCAAAATTTATTTTAAAGAGACTGGTCACTTTTCCTCCATTGATAGGGTGTGTCGCAGCATTGGTATTATCTCAGTTTATTGATTTTACATTAGCAGAACCATTTTTTGATAAATTAGCGGCAACAGTAAGTCCATTGGCTTTATTTTCTGTAGGGCTCCAGTTAAAATTCAATGGATGGAAAAAGCTGATCCCGCAGATGTCCGTTTCCATGCTCTATAAATTGATCTTAGCGCCTGCAATTGTTCTGGGACTGGCTTTGCTTCTGAATATAAAAGGAGATGTGGCAAAAATTACTGTATTTGAAGCTGCCATGCCGACGGTTGTCACTTCAAGTATTATTGCAGAACAGTTCAGGCTCAATACCAAGCTTGCCAATCTCATCATCGGTTTCAGTATTATTGTTGGGTTCCTTACCTCTGCGGCCTGGTATTATATCACAGAATTTCTTTTCTAAAATCGTCATACCGGTCTTGTATACAAGACGATGCGGCTGAATGTTTAAATATTCTCTCGAAGATTTTTGCAGATTGAGCAGATGTTTGCGTTATAATTATACTTTTATCTATTAAGATATAAGAGCACTATTGAGCCTGTTTTATTCATGATTATAATCATAATATCCATAAATATCTGCTCAATCTGCAAAAATCTGCGAGAGTAAAAAATGCAATCACTCATTTAAAAAAATAAAGAGAACTATAAGTTTAATCAGAAAAACAACATCAGACTGCTTTACCCTTTGATTTCAATAAAAAATTGCAGTTCTCTAAAGAAAAATCTAATTTTACACTTTAAAAATTTCCCTTGCAGTACGTCCAAATCGTTTTACCGCTTAATTTAAAAGGATCTTTCACCTACAAAGTTCCCGAAGAGCTGATATCTCATATTCAGCCCGGAATGCGTGTGCTGGTACCATTTGGAGGGAAGAAAATTTATACCGGGATTGTTTTTGAATTACATGATAACCCACCTGAAAACTTTGTAGCTAAAGAAGTCATCAGTATTCTGGATGATAAACCCATCCTTCCTGAGCAGCAGATTAGCTTCTGGAACTGGCTTTCAGAATATTACCTTTGTGGGCTGGGAGAGATTTACCGTTTTGCATTTCCATCTTCTTTAAAACTGGAAAGTGAAACCTATTTAAAATTAAAACCCAATATTACGGTTGATTTTGAGAATCTGGATGTCAATGAAATGTACCTTATTCAGGCGTTGGAAGTCCGCCAGCTCATTAATCTTACGGATATTGAAGCATTTATCCCTAAAAAGGATATCATCAAAACAATCAATTCCCTGATTGATCTGCAGTATATTGAAATTGATGAAAAAATTGCTGAAAAATATAAAGCTAAAGAAGTAGCTTATGTCAGGATCAGTGATGAGGTTTTAAGCAACCAGAATCTCACGGATATTCTTTTAAAGCTGAGCAAAGCTCCGAAGCAGAAAGATCTTTTTCTGGCTATTTTAGAAAAGCAGACTGAGCATCCGGAAGTTCCTATTAAAAAAGCAGAACTGTTTGAGGATGGATATTTTGGAAGTTCTCATTTTAAATCCCTTGCAGATAAAGGTCTTGTCGAAGAATATCATATGCAGAAAGACAGGATCGAAAGCTATGAAGGTGAAATTGAAGAACTTGAAGAGCTTTCCGAAGAGCAGAAAGAAGCCAAAATGGAGATTGATGAGGCCTTTGAAGAAGGAAAGAATGTATTGCTGCATGGTGTAACTTCCTCAGGGAAAACCCATATTTATTTAGAAAAAATTGAAGAATGTATCCAGGAAGGAAAAAATGTTCTGTTCCTGCTTCCTGAAATTTCTCTGACCAAGCAGATTACCCAAAGATTAGAAAAAAAATATGGCAGACAACTTGGCTTCTATCATCAGAAGCTAACCGATTTTGAACGAGTGGAAGTCTGGAGAAGAATCAAGCAGAATGATATTAAAATTCTTATAGGAACACGTAATGCGTTATTCCTGCCATTTCAGGATCTTGGACTTATTGTCGTGGATGAAGAACATGATTCTGCATACAGACCAAGGGAAGCTTCACCTTATTTCAATGCTAAAGATGCTGCGCTGGTTCTGGGAAACCTTTATGGAGCCGGTGTAATTCTGGGGTCGGCAACACCTTCTGTGGAAAGCTACTATAACGCCAGAAAAGATAAAATAAAATATATTTTCCTGAATGAAAGATTCGGGAATGTAAGCCTGCCGGAATATGAACTCATCAACTTTAAAGAAGCCCAGGAATCCAAAAAGGTTTCCGGAAATTTTTCTTTACACTTAATAGATGAGATCAAAAAAACGCTGGACGAAAAAAATCAGGCCATTGTGCTTCACAACCGCCGTGGTTATGCCAATGTGATAGAATGCGAAACCTGCGGCTATGTCAATTACTGCTCAAATTGTGATGTCGTAATGACCTATCACAAGGCAGCCAACGAGATGAAGTGTCATTACTGCGGACAAAGAGCCTCAAAGCCGAGAACCTGCCCGAAATGCCATTCGGAAAACCTTAACGAAAGAGGAGTAGGAGTAGAACAGATTCATGAAGAAGTGTCCAAAATATTTCCTGATCATGAAGTAGACAGAATGGATGTGGATTCCATGCGTAAGAAGTTTGCGTATGAAAAGCTGTACGAAAAAATAGAAGAAGGCGAAACAGATATTATTGTAGGTACACAGATGATATCGAAAGGGCTGGATTTTGATCATATTGAGCTTGTTGCTATTCCTAAAGCGGATTCTTTACTGTATGTCCAGGATTTCAGAGCGGAAGAAAGAGCATATCAGCTGATCACCCAGGTTTCCGGAAGAGCCGGGAGAGTTTCCGGAAAAGGGAAAATTTTAATTCAGACCTATAATCCTGATCATTCCGTTTTTCAGCTGATCAAGATGAATAATCCTGCTAAAATTTACAAATACATCCTTACCGAACGCCAGAAATTCCATTATCCGCCGTTCACCAAGCTCATTATGATCGAGCTGAAACACCGGAAAGAAGACAAAGTGAACCGGGCTTCCCAGTTTTTAGGATCCGTCTTAAGAAAATATCTTCCCGAAGAATGTGTTTTAGGACCGGAAAGAGCACAGATTGCAAGGCTTAATAATTTATACCAGTTCCAGATTATGCTGAAACTTCCCCGCGGGAAAAAGTACGATGAATTCAAAAAAATGGTTTTGCTAAGTTTGAATGAATTTGATGAAATCACTGCTTATCAAAGTATTAAAAAAGATGTTTTTGTGGATTTTTAACATTTTTTAACAAACTTTACGCTCTTTTATAAGAACTCTGTAACCCTTTTTATAACAATAATTTCTACTTTTGGTCGTTCATTAAATGTTTGGCTCTTTAAACGGATGATTTAACTTATCATTTTTTATAGCGTCAAACTATGGAAACAAAAAAAGATACATGGTAAATTACAGAAAATATATTTCAGGTGTAGCGGTATTGGCTTCTGGGTTTTTCCTTGCCCAATCTACCGTTTCTACAGTTCTTTACTCACAGGCATACGACAATCAGAAAAATACTTTGAATCTACCTTCTCCGGTTACCTCAATGGCGGAGAAAACGATTCTGTCGGCCAAAGAGCTTGTAGATATTAATGTAAACACAATGATGGCGGATCCTGTGCTGAAAAATGCAAACTGGGGATTCGTAGTGTATGACCCCAAAACGAAGAAGGTCATTTCTTCGTACAATGAGAATACTCCTTTAGTACCGGCTTCTACCACAAAATTGCTCACGACGGAAACAGCCTTAAGCCTTTTAGGTGAAAATTACCGTTGGATAACGCAGCTGGAATATTCAGGGACTATTGATGAAAACGGAGTTTTAAATGGCAATCTGTACCTCATAGGCAGCGGCGATCCTTCTTTAGGAACCAATAAAGCCGGTGCATGGTCTTACAGAGATATTATTTCAGACTTCATGGGCGGACTTTCGCGCGAAGGGATCAGAAAGGTAAACGGTGATATTATCATCCAGACAGCGCTTTTCAAAGGCAATATTACAGGGCTTCCGGAAAATGTTGTATGGCTTGAAAACAATAATTACTATCTGCCTGTAGGAACCACCCGCGAGATCAACCCAGCCAATGAAAAGCTGATCATGAAAAAATCAGGATTGGCTTCTGACAAAAAGTATTTCTATATGTCTCCTTATGCCAACCAGATGGTTTATGCAGAAAAATATGAAGGGGACGGAATTTTAACGACAAAGCTTCCCGATGCTCCGGCTTATCTTGCCAATTCTTTCAGAACAACACTGGTAAAAAGCGGAATTGGAGTGACCGGAAAAGTAACCCCTAAAATGACAGATGCAGCTCCTGAGAGCAGAAAGCTGGTTTCAGCCTATAAATCTCCTACATTAGGGGATATTGTCTTCTACACGAACCAGCACAGTGACAATTCTCTGGCAGAAGCTTTACTGAAAACAGTAGGCTTTCAGAAAATGGGTGACCAGACCTCGGAATCAGGAAGGATAGTGGTAACCAACCACCTGAAAGAGGAAAGTTTTGATATGATGGGCCTGAATTATATGGATGGAAGCGGACTTTCAAGAAGTAATAATGTAACGCCTATTTCCCAGGTGAAGTTTTTAACATCTTTAATGGATGAAAAATATTACAAGACTTATTTTACTTCGCTGCCGGTAGGCGGACAGTCCGGAACACTGAAAAGAATGTTCATCGGTACCGGAAACGGACAGGTTTTTGCAAAAACAGGAACTTTGAATAAAGTAAAAACATTAGCAGGATATCTGAAGACCAATTCAGGGAAAACTCTTGTGTTTTCTTTAATGGTAAACAATTATTCAGGATCTGTAGACATGGTAAAGAAAAGAATGGAAAAAATTCTTGAGCCGGCTCTAGATCTTTAAAAAATATTATTTTAGTATTCTAAAAACCTTTTAATCAATGATTAGAAGGTTTTTTTTATCTTTGGTTATATCTAATATTCTGAATATGAAAAAAATTTATCTTCTAATTCTGGGCTTATTGGTTTCCCAGCAGTTCTATAGCCAGATACAGGATCAAAATATTGAAATGAAAGGGCTCATCGCAAAAGAAATGAATGCTTTTGCCAAGAAAATGACCACCTACAATATTAATCCCAACACTTTAAATTATGATCTTCAGTATCAAAGGATGAATGTCACTTTAGATCCTGCAGTATACAATATCTCAGGTTCTGTGACGTCCCATTTCAAACCTAATCAGAATATGAGCAGCATTTATTTTGATCTGTCGGATATCCTGGTCGTTTCTCAGGTACAGTATCATGGAAGTAATCTTAATTTCCAGCAGCTTCCGACAAAAGAAATAAAAATAGATTTTCCGGCTTCAATTCCGGCGAATACCCTTGATTCCTTAACGATTCATTATTCCGGTGCTCCTTCTGCTGCACAGAACGCTTTTACAACAACTACACAGGGCGGAACACCTATTGTCTGTACGTTAAGTGAACCCTATGGTGCACAGGATTGGTTTCCAACAAAACAAAGCCTTAATGATAAGATTGAAAGATTTGATTTAAAAATTACCACGCCTTCACAATATAACGTTGCAGCCAACGGAAAAGTGATGTCCGAAACAATACTTCCGGGAAGTCAGAAGCTTACCTTCTGGAGAACAGCTTATCCCACATCGGCTTACCTGATTGCCTTTTCCATTACCAATTTTGTTAAGCTTAATGATACCATGGGAAATCCGCCGTTTCCGTTCGTTAATTATGTTTATCCTTCCACCAATGCAAATGTAACAAGTATGTCTAATATTGAATGGACGAAAGTGGTTATGAATACTTTTGAAACCTATTTCGGGCCTTATCCTTTCCGCAACGAAAAATACGGACATATGGAGTTCACCTATGGAGGCGGAATGGAGCATCAGACCATGTCGTCCATGGGAAGCTGGAGCAAAGGGCTTATTGCCCATGAGCTTGCCCATCAGTGGTTTGGTGATAAGGTGACCTGTGGTGCATGGAATGATATCTGGCTGAATGAAGGTTTTGCCACTTTCGGAGCTGTTCTTGCCAATGAAAAGCTATTGATGACCAATACAGAGTTCAAGAACTTTCTGCTGGGAGAGATTAACAATATTACTTCTGCTCCCGGTGGTTCTACTTACGTTCCGGATTCCGGCCTTTCCAGTGTAAGCAGAATATTCAGTAACAGGCTTAGTTATGCAAAAGGAGCTTATATTTTAAGAATGATCAAATGGATCCTTGGTGATGCAGCTTTTTATCAGGCGATAAGAGAATATCATGCAAGACCGAACTTAGCCTATAATTATGTGAGAACTGCAGATTTTAATGCATCACTGTTGCAGTCTACGGGAACAGATTTTACAGGTTTTTTTAATGACTGGCTATACGGCGAAGGTTACCCGACCTATACTACAAAATGGAAACAGACCGGAAATCAGATCCTTTTTAAAGTTTCCCAGACTCAAAGCAGCCCTTCTGTAAGCTTTTTTGAAATGCCGTTACCGATCAAAGTAAACGGGACCGGCGGACAGACTGCTTATTTTGTACTGAATCATACTTCTGATAACCAGTATTTCCTTGAAGCAGTTTCTTTCCCTGTGGCCAGTGTTGAATTTAATTATGAATATCAGATTCTGGAGAAAAACTCTACAGTGATGCAGGATAATACATTAAGTGTATCATCCGTTGAAAAAGAAGATTTTGCACTGTATCCAAATCCCGCAACGAACGAGCTTTATGTAAAAGGAATGGATAGGGCTGTTGAGTATTCCATTCATTCTATGGATGGGAAACTCATCAGAAAAGATGTATATCAGCCCGGAAAAGCGGTTAGAATCTCAGAACTGGTTCCCGGATCTTATATTTTCACCATTAATGAAAAGAATATAAAGTTTTTAAAGCAATAACATAAAATAAGCATTCAGTTACTCTTCTATTGGCGACGGAGAACTGAATGTTAGATTAAAAAATAATTTTTAAATGCCGGATAAACCTTCAGCAATGAAGGTTTTTTCTTTTATACTGGAAACACTTTAAAAGATTGGATAAAAGATATACAAAGGACGTTCTGCCGATAATATTACGTATATAAATTCCATTGTTAAATAATTTTAATTGTTAAAATGATACTGAAGTCTTTCAGATCAGAAAAGTCTTTTGTTTTCTGGATGCTGTTGCTGCTCTTTTTCTGGCAATTTTCACTTTATATCTGAACCATTTTTCTTTAAAGAGCTTTCTCATCATGTTGTCAAAGTTCCTTGTTATTACCATATTTTTGAAACCGCGCCATTTTTCCAGAATGCTGGACGGGAGTGCTCTTACAGAAACAGAATAGCCTGCTGTTTCATATTGTATATAATGCCACCAGCCGGAAGGAATATAAAGTGTTTCACCAGGTTCTAATACAGCTTCATAGCCGTCCAGGTAGAGCAGAGCCGGAAATTCTCTGTAGTCCGGATCTTTAATATTCGGTAAGCTGTGAAAATTATAAGGAAGTTTATACATAAGATCCGATTGCTCCCAAGGGAAAAGCCAGATCCTTTTGGTTCCCTGAAATTGTGTAATAAAAACATGGGACATGTCAATATCAATATGATTTCTGGTCACAGAGCCTTCGCCTCCAAAGAACATAAAAGGCAGCCATTTCAATATTTTCCCGTTTGTAACATCATTATGATGAATGTCATCTTTAAGTTCCGGCCTGATGGTAAGCAGATTAAATAAAAACAGCCTGTGTTCTGTAGGAGCGCTGCTGATCAGATCGAGATATTCAGCAAATGTTGTCTGACCGATTGGACTGCTTGCCACTTTATCCAGAGATTCCAGTTCGCTTCCATAAATATTGACTTTTTGATTTCCGGCTATTTCTTTGAAATACTCATAATTCCATTTTGCGAATGCAGGACTTTCCGGATCAATAAAATCCTCCAGAATAACGGGAAATCGAGGTTTCATATGGGTTTTTATAAAGCTCCCGGAACTTATTTTCTTAACTTTTTGTATCGGAGTCAATCTCATAATCCTGAATTTGTAAACAAATATAATTATTATTCTACTAAATTAGTAGACTAATAGTGTTAAAACTGAAATTGAATTTCTATTTTTTAGAATTAAACTGATAAAAGCTGATATTTTAATGCCTTTTTATTAAATTAGCACATCTAAAAAATTACTAAAATGATCTCTGAAAAATATCTTCAGCATTTACAGAACGAGCTGCAAAGCATTGAAAATGATGGCCTTTATAAAAAAGAAAGAATCATCACTTCTCAGCAGAGTGCAGAAATTGAAGCTAACGGAAAGAAACTTTTAAACTTTTGTGCAAATAATTATCTGGGTCTGTCAAACAATCCGGAAGTAATGAAAGCTTCTCAGGGCATGATACAATCTCACGGTTATGGAATGTCTTCTGTACGTTTTATCTGTGGAACACAGGACATCCACAAACAGCTTGAGAAGAAAATTGCAGACTTTTTAGGTCTTGAAGATACTATTTTATATGCAGCATGCTTTGATGCGAACGGTGGTGTTTTTGAGCCTTTGTTTACTGAAAAAGATGCTATTATTTCAGACGAGCTGAATCATGCATCCATTATTGACGGGGTACGTCTTTGCAAATCGGCAAGATACCGTTATAAAAATAATAATATGGCTGATCTGGAAGCCCAATTGATTGCTGCTTCAGAAAAGAATCACCGTTTCAAGATCATCGTTACAGACGGGGTTTTCTCCATGGATGGTATCGTAGCTGACCTGAAAGGTGTATGTGACCTTGCTGATAAATACAATGCTCTGGTAATGGTGGATGATTCTCACGCTACAGGTTTCATCGGCAAAACTGGCCGTGGAACACATGAAGCCAATGAAGTAATGGGAAGAGTAGATATTATTACGTCTACATTAGGAAAAGCTTTAGGAGGAGCTCTTGGAGGGTTTACTTCCGGTAAAAAAGAAATCATCGATATGCTGAGACAGCGTTCGCGTCCGTATTTATTCTCAAACTCATTAGCACCCGGAATCGTTGGGGCTGCTTTGAAAGTTCTGAATATGATCTCAGAAGATACTTCACTTCGTGACCAGGTAATGGAAAACGCTGAGTATTTCAGAAAAGAAATGGTAGCTAAAGGATTTGATATTCCGGAAGGTGATGCAGCTATCGTTCCAGTAATGCTGTATGATGCTCCTCTTGCTCAGAAAATGGCTGAAAAACTGATGGATGAAGGGATTTATGTGATCGGATTCTTCTATCCTGTGGTGCCGAAAGGCAAGGCAAGGATCAGAGTACAGCTTTCTGCTGCCCACACAAGAGCGCACCTTGATAAAGCGATTGCAGCTTTTGAAAAAGTAGGAAAGGAGCTGGGTGTTATTTCTTAATTAAAAATTCAGGATATAGATGCTTCGGCTTTGCTTAGCATGACAATGTTCATTATTACGTTTGATTTTTAGGTGAAAATTAAAACAGTTAGTATAAGTGATGTCATGCTGAGTGAAGCCGAAGCATTTTTATAATTATTTCTAACAAATATTTTTGTTATTAACATTATATTTGCCATTATTTTAAAAAATGCTTTATACAATAATCAAAGCACTGCACATTATCTTCATGGTAAGCTATTTTGCGGGAATTTTTTATCTCGTAAGAATTTTTGTTTACTACAAGGATACAGATGAGTTTGCAGAAGAAAAGAAAAAGATTCTTAGAGAACAGTATACTTTCATGGCAAGAAGGCTGTGGAACATCATTACTGTTCCGGCAGGTGTTATTATGGCTGTCTGCGGAATTGTTATGATCTTTCTGAATACCGGGCTGATGAAAATGCCCTGGTTTCATTTAAAACTGACTTTCCTGATCGGTCTTGCCATTTATCACTACTGGTGCTGGAAAAAAGTATTAAAGCTGAAAGAACTGAACGGAGAAACAATCGAAACCCCTAATATTAAGCTGAGACAGGCTAATGAAATCGCAACGTTCATTCTGTTTCTGGTGGTTTTTACAGTAATCCTGAAATCTTCAGTTATTGAATACTGGTGGCAATTAATTGCAGGATTTTTCGTTCTTGTATTTCTGATCATGATGACCGTTAAACTCGTTAATAAGAATAAAAAAAACAAATAATTGTTTAAGCAGAATGTATACATGAATACATTTCAGCTTTTACATTTTACAAAAAAACTATGATTGCAATTTTAAAGAAGGAACTTTGGAGTTACTTTGGAAACTGGAGCGCATGGGTGATTATTGCTGCATTCAGTCTCATCACAGCTCTTTTCCTGTTTTTCTTCGAGAATGATTCTAATATTTTCGACATCGGGATGGCCTCCCTGCAAAGCTATTTTGTACTGGTTCCATGGCTTTTGATGTTTATTATTCCTGCACTTTCTATGAAAACCTTTGCTGAAGAGCAGCAGACGGGAACGTTGAACTGGCTGTTTTCCCAGCCTTTAAAAGTTTCAGACCTGGTAGCGGGAAAATTCCTTTCAGTATGGATTGTTGGGGTTTTATGCCTTATTCCGTCACTGATTTATCTTTATACCGTATACGTTTTAGGAGTTCCTACAGGAAATATTGACCTTGGAATGACCTTCGGAAGCTATATTGGATTAATTGTTTTAATTGCCGCTTTCTCCGGAGTCGGAATTCTGGCTTCTTCGCTTTCTCAGAACCAGATCATGGCTTATCTTTTAGGAGTTTTCATGTGCTTTATCATGTATTTCGGGATAGAACAGCTGGCGAGCTACAAACTTTTAGGAGGTGCAGATTTTATTCTTCAGAATATTGGTTTTTATCAGCATTTTCTTGGCTTTACCAGAGGTCTTATTGATCTCAAAGATGTGGCTTATTTTATTCTGATCATCGGTGCTACGCTATTGTTGTCCAACCATTTTATCACTAAAAAGAAGTAGCATTATGAAGAAGTTCAATATTAAATCTCCATTAGGAATTTTCTTAATTGCAGTGGTACCCTTGGTTATTCTGCTTACGTATTCAGGAATCAGATTAGATTTAACCAAAGAAAAAAGATATACGCTTTCGGATAATACGATAAAGGTACTGGAATCGGTGAAAAAACCGCTTACGGTAGATGTTTATCTTGAAGGTGACTTTCCGGCAAGCTTTAAGCAGCTTCAGAGCGAAACCAGATTTATGCTGGAAGAGTTCAGAAAAATCAACCCGAAGATCGATTTCAAATTTATTGATCCTATTAAAACAAAAATGTCCCAGGATACGCTGATGGCAATGGGAATGCAGCCTTCTGTTCTTCCGGATGTTAAAGACGGAAAAATTTCACAGATCACCCTTTTTCCATATGCTGTTATAAAATACGACAAAAGGGGAGTTTCTATTCCGCTGGTTGTACAGCAGGCAGGAATAGATGCGGATCAGCAGCTGACAAGATCTATAGAAGGTCTGGAATACAGCCTTGTTTCCAATATCAAGAATATTGCGGCCAACAAAAGAAAGAAGGTAGGAATCCTGGTGAATCATGATGAACTGGGACCTGAAGAGTTCCATAGCTTTATGCAGCTGGCACTGGAAAATTACGATGCAGGGCCGGTAATTCCAAAAAACCAGACGGAGCTTACTCAGGAAGATCTGCCTTTGCTGAAACAGATGAGCGCTCTGGTCATTGCAAAACCGAGAAAAGCATTCACAGATAATGAAAAAGTGATTCTTGACCAGTTCATTATGAATGGCGGGAAAACACTTTGGATGATCGATGCCGTAAATGCTGAAATGGATACTTTGACAAGGTCTCAAAAGGTAATGCCTTTCCCTGTAGATATCAATATGACGGATTTCTTTTTCAATTACGGAATCAGGATCAATCCGGCTTTAGTGAAGGATGTGAAGAAATTTGCACTCCTGAAGCTGGTAACCGGTGAAGTAGGAGGGAACCCACAGTATACAAGTCTGCCTTGGCCTTATTTTCCTTTGGGAATTGCTGAGAATGATAATCCGATCACGGAAAATATCAACCCGGTAAAATTTGAATTTCCAACTTCCATTGATACTTTGGGCGGAAGAAAAAATATTAAGACAAAAGTACTTTTTGAATCCAGTGAGAGAACACTTCTTAAACAGGTTCCCAACTATGTGGATCTGAAAGAAATTGCCAGTGTAGACAGTCTGGGTCAGATGGAAAAACCAAGCACTCCGAAAATTTTTGCCGTTGCGCTGGAAGGGAAGTTTAATTCTGCCTATGCATCAAGAATTGAAAGAAAAGGTTATCCCGGATTTAAAAGCCAGAGTCCTGAAAACAAAATGATCATCATTGCAGACGGAGATGTAGGAAGAAACAAAATGCACAAAGGCGAGCCGCTTCCGATGGGAATTGACCGTCTCACCAATCAGGAGTTCGGAAACGAACAGTTTCTGAGAAATGCACTGGATTATCTTTTGGATGACAGCAACCTGATGGCTCTCCGAAACAGAAACATAGAAGAACGACTTCTGGACCGAAACCGCATTACGGAAGAAAAAACAAACTGGCAGTGGCTGAATTTATTACTGCCTTTGGTAGTGATCGGCCTGCTGGGAGGATTGTTCTTCTGGCTGAGAAAGAGGAAATTTGGATAATAAAAAGAGAAACCTGCAGGTTTCTCTTTTTATTATAAATCTTTTAGTTAAGTATTCTTTAGCCTTCCAGAGCTGGAATAATATGTTCCCACTTCAGCTGTTTCGCATAGTCCAGAGCGGTTTTTCCGTTGTTAGATTTTACATTTTTATCTGCTCCGGCTCCCAGAATAACTTTTACAGACGTAAGATTTCCGGCGATGGTTTCTTTATGAAGAAGGGTAAGCCCGTTTTTATCCTTGTTGGTAAGTTCGTCAGGATATTCCTGAAGGAACTTTAGGAATTCTCCTTCCATATTTTTACTCATCGGATGCTCTATAAGGTTTTCTGGCTTTTCATCCTGTTCGTTTACCAGCTGTATATCATTAAAGTCACCGAAATCAAGCTGCCATGCGTCGTCATGTTCCTTTCTTTCATCTTCCGGCATATCGGCACGCATTTTATGAATGGTAAATCCGCCGTAAGCTTTCGGCAAAGGATTGGCGGGTGAAGAAAACAGTTTGGAAAGTCCTTTTGGTTGCTTAACAGTAGGAGTGATGGCAAAAAGCCAGTCGCTGATCTCATTCAGTGGGATCTCAAAATAATCTCCGGCCTGGATGTTGGTAAGGTTGTTGGGATTGTTAATCAGGAATCCGCTTACCGTATCACCGTCAAAATCAATCTCATTGATCCACATGTGTTCTACTGTATTTTCTCCTGTTTCAGGGTCTTTTTCACTGAATGCCGCCTTTACGCAGGCAAGGTCGAGGCCGGGGATGATTCTTCTGTTTTCCCAGGACTGTTCCCGCCAGAAATATTTAAAAGTCTCTCTTGCTCTTTCATATGCTTCGATCATTTTAGGGTCCTGCCCATCAGTAAATATAAACGAGTTCTCTTCCATTGTGATTGGTGATTGTTATTTAATAGTAGTATTATGTAGGGTTTAAAAATGGTGTACAACACTTTTAAACCCTACATTTTTTTATTTTAGATTAAAAATATAAAATGTTTGTTTTTGTGAATTGAGGTTTCTTATTGCTCCTGACCTACAGTTTCAGGAAGCAGTCGGGCCGTCTTGTAATAGCTTATATCAGTTGGAATTTTGCTCTGCAGATCCTTAAAAGTAGAATATTCATAATGTTCCCATTCCAGGTCATTATCAGGGTTGGGCGTTTTGTCTATAGCCAGTTCAAGTTTTCCGTCTTCCTGATAGCTGAATTCTATGGCAGCATATTTTTCGCCGTTGTCATCAGAAGTGTACCAGCATTTTGTTGTTCTTTCCGGTATAGGTTCCAGTGTGTCAGTATCCAGGATTTGAGAACAGATGAAATTTTCAGGATCATCATGGTAAAAAACCGTTTTTGAGATCAAAGGCTTTTCATCTGCGGATAATGAATATATTTTGTTGGTGGCAATGGTAAAATTTCCGGTTGACTGCCTTTTTTCAATATCGAAAAGATCAGATTTTTCCTTCAGATAATTTACAATCTGCTCTTCATCCTCATCTTGGCTCATAAAATAATTAATATTGTATATTTCATCTTCAGCGAGAAACTCGATTTCTTTCAGTATTCCGGAATCTTTTTCATAATAATATAAATGATAATCGTCCAGTTTCTCTGCTTTCGCCTTTGAAATCACTTCTCCAAAAATATTTTTATATACTTTTTTCATGGTTAATAGTTAATGTATGTTGTGTTATCAGTGTATTTGTTTTCCTCCTTAGCTGCAGTTTTAGATGCTTTTATTTTGATGATAAAGAATTTAAAGAAACTATTTTATGCAGGTTTATAGTACTGCATTTTCAGGGCCATCTTTTATATTTTGTAATATTTTTATAATTACAGCAGAAATTCTTTATTCACATGCCGTAAGACACAGTAAGCAGAATGACATGCATATTTTTAGATTTTGGTAAGATAAAAAATGTTTGTACCATCTGAATTTTTCTCACGGGCATACGGACTGCCTTTGAGCTTAAAATTCTCATCTCTGTATTCAGTTTTCATGGGCTAGTTTTTGTGAGTGCAAATATATTTAAAATCAAATAATTACCGAATTATATCTGCGCTTTTATAATAAGATTTTTTAATAATGAATTATAAAAACAGATTGGTTTCGGATGCAGAAATTATTTGACATCTTCATTTTAAGAACTGTAGCAAAATATTCCTGTCAAATGCAAATAAAATTTCAAAACTATCCATATAGAATCATGAATATGACGGCCTGTCGAATTAAACATCCTTTATAAAATCTTCATATTCATAATAAAACCTCTCAAAACCATCCATTTTCTCCCGGAAAAACTCGAAAGTTTCCTGCCATGTATTTTTATTGAATATAGAAACGTTATGTTTTTCTATCCAAATTTTGCTGATTACTTTTCCGTTATCAAGGGCAAAATGCTCTTCCTTCTGAAAGTCGCCTATAAAATCTTTCAGAATGTCTTCCAAAGACCATATCTTTTCATAATAAGCATTCCGGAAGATCTCATCTTTCATTTCTATATCCAATGAGACCGCTGCTTTTTTATTGTCAGCATAAAATTTAAATGACAAATCTTTGATCTTTGTATCATACAGAATCCATTTTCTAGGAAAAGACTTTCCAAAAGCCGTCCAAAACTCTTTTTTTAGCTGTTGTGCTTCTTGCTTACTGAACATATGAGCAAACTTAAGAATTTAATAGGAAAGGAACAACGTTATGAAACGTTAATGTATCAATTAGAGAAATTAACTTTTACGATCATTATTCTCCATTTATCTAATTCAAACTATTTTCTTATTTTTGCTGTAATGCTTTCAAAAAAATCCCAATATGCTTTTAAAGCGCTTTCATACCTTGTAGAAAAAAGGAATGATGGCCCGGTCCTTATTTCCGAAATTGCGGAACATAAGAAGATCCCTTTGAAGTTTTTAGAAAATATTCTGCTGGAACTGAAAAAAGCAGATATCCTTGACAGTAAAAAAGGGAAAGGAGGAGGATACTTTTTAAAGGGAAATCCTGAAAATGTAAAACTGGCAAAAATCATCCGGCTCGTAAACGGTCCCATTGCGATGTTGCCATGTGTCAGCTTAAATTTCTATGAAAAATGTGAGGACTGCAATGAAGATCACTGTGGACTTCATGATGTGCTCATAGAAGTCCGTGATGCCTCTCTGAATATTCTTGAGAAAAAAACTTTGATGGATCTGGTCGACTGACCTGGTCCTTTTTTTTAAATAATTAGTCTACTTGTTTGGTAGGATAATATTTTTATTTGATATTTGCAGTGAACCAAATGCCTTAACCATAATGAATACTGCTTTTATTTCAGTTTTTTAGATTCTAAAAATACAGATGATACAAATATCTGATGAATGAAACTGAGGGCAGGTGCTGTAATAATATTGTAATATGATAATTTCAAGAAAAATCCAGATAAGACTCAATGTATTCTTTATTACGGCTGCAGTACTGCTGATCACCGTTGTATCCATGTACGAATTGGGATATATGGATGAGCTGTTGAATATTTTAGCTAAAGATAATTATATTTTTTACTGGATGCTTCTGGTTGGTGTGTTTGCAGAGATCGTAGCCGGATCCATGGGAATGGGTTATGGAGTGATCTGTACAACAACTCTTTTGTTCCTGAATATTCCCCCTCATATTGTAAGTGCCAGTATTCATTCTGCAGAAAGCTTTACCACTGCTGCAGGAAGTTTAAGCCATATCAAGCTTAGAAATGTGAGCAAAAGCCTGGTTAAAAAGCTTGCTGTTCCGGCAGTGATCGGAGCTATTATTGGAGCGGTAAGTTTGACTTATTTAGGAGAATATTATGCCAAAATCACCAAGACACTTATTGCTTTCTATACCCTTTACCTGGGAATTCAGATCCTTTCTAATGCTTTTAAAAATAAGCAGAACAGGGCAATGAAAAAGAAAACCAATCTTACAAGGCTTGGTGTGATCGGAGGCTTTATAGATTCATTTGCCGGAGGAGGCTGGGGACCACTGGTTACCGGAACTCTTATTAAAAATGCTTTCACGCCCAGATTTGCGGTAGGCAGTTCTACTGTAGCCAAATTTATCCTGACCATCACTGCTGCCATAACATTCTTCTTTACCCTTGGAATCCAGCACTGGAATATCATCCTCGGACTTTTGATAGGCGGGATCATCACGGCTCCTTTTTCTGCCATGCTTACTGCAAAACTCCCTGTTAAAAAAATGTTCCTGGTTATAGGAATCCTTGTTATTGTGATGAGTTCCATAACTATTTATAAATCAGTTTTCAAGTAAATATTTATGGACTTTGCAGAAAAATAAATGTCACAAAAACATGTTTAGCATTGAAAATATTCTACTTTTACATCCTAAATAATAGAACATGAATTTGCATATAGTAGCGCTTTTTAAGTTTAACGAAAACTATCTGATGGACGCTGTGGAACTTTTTCAGAACCTTGTAAAAGAAACCAGAAAAGAAGAAGGATGTCTTCAGTACGATCTTATTGAGGACAAAGATAACAAAGGAACTTTCTTTCTGATCGAGCTGTGGGAAAGTGTTGAGCATCACAACAGGCACAACGGGCAGGACCATCTTCTGGATTTCCGTAAAGATGCTTCAAAGATTATGGAAAGCTCTGCCGAAGTTTATAAAGGGTTTAAGATTTATTGATTTTAAATTTAACTATTAAAGATTTAAAATTTAAAGGCTCAAGATAGGAGATTCTGAAATTGTAATATATTATCCGGTTTCTAATTCTTCAATCTTTAAATTTTTTAATTAAAAAACATATAAAAGGCGGTCTCAGATATTGAAACCGCCTTTTGATTAGAAAAAATAGAAAGTATTAAAATTTTGAGTTATTTTACTATAAGTTTTTTCGTTTCAGTACTGCCTCCGAAAGTGATTTTTACTAAATAATTTCCTGCAGTAAGATGTGATAAGTTCAGATCCTGCCTGTAAAAGCCTGCCTGGTTGGTCAGTTCAGCAGTATGTACTTTTTTCCCAGTAAGATCATAAATTTCGATGCTTCCCTTATTATTGGCTTTTTCTTTTACATCAAAAAGTACAGTCACTTTTTTGTCCGCTGTTGTAGGATTTGGATAGATCCCAAAAGATGCTTTTTTGCTCACTTCCGTTATTCCCAAAGTAGCCGTGATCTTTTTGTATTTAAAATACATATCTCCGGTAGAGGCACCTCCGTTGGTTGTGAAGTACATTCTGTAGTAATCATTACCTTTTTTCACGTAATACACTACATTATTGTAAACATTTCCGATTCCTTTCCATGAATGACCGATTGTGGTAATGTTGGAAGAGAAATTAGCATCAGCAGGTGTAGAGAATGCAGCTGTTTCCTGAGTTTCAGGCTGTACCTTTGCTACTTTTACACTAGGCCCCTGGATGGCTCCTGTAAGAGGATACATCATCATATTATTATAGAAAGTGTAATACTTCGTAAACATAAAGTCCCACGCACTTTTAGACGGCTCCATATTGGGAACTTTTGCGCCTGTAGTAAATGAGAAATAGTTGAAATAAGCATCATCCGATCCGTTGGCAATGGTTCTTGTTTCAGTAGGGCCCCATGCTGTTCCGTTCCATTTGGAATATCTGAACGTATATCCCGCAAAAGCATCTTCAATGGCAAATTTCACATAAGTATTGGATGCAGTATATTTCAAAACAAAAATTGCTTTTCCTTCAATGTGATGAGTTAAAGAATTGTAAACTCCCCAGCCTGTTGATGGAATATTAGGATTGGGTGATGTAACAGGGCCCTGCTCGAAAGCTCCCTGACTGATATCATTTGTTTGGTCAGGATTGTATAGCGGCTCGCCCCAGTTTGCGATATTGGTGATATTAATGTTATCCCAGTCTGCCAGGTTTGTAGAAGCAGTATACACTTCAATATTCAGTGCATCATTAACTCTGGAACCAAATGCAAAATTGGAGTTTCTGTAAAAAGCTACATCCCAGGTATTCGCCGGCTGGGAAACCATATTGCCGTCGGCAAGGTTAAAAAAAACACGATGCTGGTAGGAAGGCCCCATCGTCATATTTGCCTGCGTGTATCCTAATGCATCAGTTTGTGCCAAGACAGTCTGCTGAACAGAAAGAGCCAATACTGAAGCCAATAATAGTTTTGTTTTCATAACTGATTTTTAAATTCTTATTTAGAATGATTCCACAAAGTAGATAATTATTTTTAATGATTCTAAATAAAAACATGATTTATATCGTGTTTCCTGCTATTATTTTGAAAGAGAATAAAAGAGCCGGTCGGAAATAACTTCCGGCCGGCTTCAGAAAGGCATAATACTAGTCTAATAAACCTTATTTCTTGATAAATTTAGATTTCACTACCGAACCCTCAGCAGTTTCTACCAGCAGATAATACACTCCAGTCTGAAGCCCGCTGATATCAAATGTATGTCCCTTCAGTTTTCCTTCCGCAGCCTTTTGTCCTGCCGCCGAATAAACCTCAATGTTTTTAGGTTCCGCTTTTGTGATGAATTCTAAAGCATTATTGTCTGAACTTACAGCAAATCTGAAGTTCTCTTTTGCCTTCGTTATATCATTAACTCCTAAAGAAGTAGGGGTGTTATATACTACATCATCCACCTGTACGGCCACGTGGGTAGCACTTGGAGTAAATTTAAAAACAATATAGGAACCTGTAGTCGCGGGAATATTAACACTTATGTTCTGAATTACTCCAATTGTAGTTACACTGATAGGATTTCCTACAGACACAAAAGTCGACATATCGCTGGCGCTTGTTGCTAACCCGATTTGTATTGTTCCCGGTCCGGGGGATGGAGAAACTAATGTAGTGGTAAATGTTAAAACTTTATTTCCTGCTAGATTCTCAATCTTAGGAGTAATAAGATAAGAAGGAGCTGTAGCATTATTACCAGCATAAGACTGGATAAACCTCTGCGTATTGTCATTGTCCAGAGCAGCTACAATCATTCTTGGAGGGGCAGGTGGAAATACACCCGTAATAGGAGCTACAACGGCAGACCATCCATTTTGAGGAAAAGTCGTAGTTCCAATAGTAAAGTTGTTGAAATTTTCATTAAGCGTTGCTACTTGTGCATGTGCTGTAGCAGCCGTAAACATTAATGTTCCTAAAAGTAGTTTTAATTTCATAACGTTATTTTTATTTAGAATTATTCCACAAAAATAAGTATTTATTTTTAACTATTCTAAATAAAGCATTATATTTGCCAAAATTTTTGCTTTATGAAGAAGAAAGTGCTTTCCGTTCTATCATTATCCATTGCCTTTTGGATGAATGCACAAGAAAAAGATTCTCTTAATAAAAATAAAATAGAGGAAGTTGTTATTACAGGACAGTACACGCAGCAGTCCATCAATAAATCAATATATAAAGTTGAAGTTATAGATGCCCAGCAAATCAAAAATATGGCAGCTACGAATGTTGCAGATGTTTTAAATCAAAGTCTTAATATCCAGATTACCCCGGACACCCGGTCGGGAAACTCTACAGCCAATATGATGGGGCTTGATGGCAATTATGTAAAAGTATTGATAGATAATATCCCCGTAGTAGGTGATACAGGATTGGGAAGCAATATTGACCTTACGAAACTTTCACTGAATAATGTAGAAAGGATAGAAATTGTAAAGGGAAGCATGGGAGTGGAATACGGTAATGGAGCAGTGGCCGGAGTCATTAATATCATCACCAAAAAAAGCAATACAAAAAAGGTAAGCGTAAGAGCATCCCTGCAGGAAGAAACAGTAAGGGACAATTATGACCTGAAGAAAAAGGGAAGCGGAAGACATATCCAGAACCTTAATGTAGACTATAATATTAATAATAACTGGTTTGCCAATATCAGCTTTAATCATAACCAGTTTATGGGATATGAAGGGGAGAGTAAAGGTTATAAATACTTTGAAAGAGACAATCAGAGAGGTTTTGAGTGGAACCCGAAAGATCAGTACGATGCCTCTGCATTAATACGGTATTCGAAGAATAAAACGTCTTTCTACTACAAACTGTCATATCTGTATGAAAAATTCAATTTCTACAACCCGGAAGTTAACAGAATTCCTCTGAACGATGGAATGGGTGGTGCACTTTACGAAAGTATTGACCGGGAGTATAATACCAAACGATGGGCCCATCAGTTTAATATTCAGACCAATATCGGAAATATCCGGTATATGGGAGATTTCTCTTATCAGAATCAGGACAGAAAATATCAAGATTACAATTACGATATTCCCAACAGATCTGTCAGAATCAGCAGGGAAGACAGGTCATATTACAAGACGGATGTGATCTATTCAAGAGGAATGTTCAGTAATTTCCTCAATAATAAGACATTCGATTTCCAGCTTGGCTACGAATTGGATTATACCAATGGATATGCAGCGCTGATTGCCGGAGATTTTTTCGGTGAAGCAGTGAAAAGGAAGATTTTCACCTATTCCAACTTCCTTTCAGCAGAATGGAATATCTCAGACAGATTTTCTGTGAGACCGGGCGCAAGATTATCCGTAAGTGAAAATTTTGATAACCAGTTTAATTATTCTCTTTCCGCGAGATATAAAACTTCTGAAAATTCCAATTTAAGAGCTGTGGCAGGTACTGCAAACCGTTTTCCTACCTACGATGAACTTTATACATATTTCGTGAATATCAATCACGATGTACAGGGAAATCCGGATCTGAATCCTGAAAAAGGTTTTTCAGCAGGTGCTTTCTGGGATCAGAATTTTTCAGCAAATGACTGGAAAATCGGGTACAGCGTTAATGCATTATATCTGGACGTACGGGACAGAATAGAAATGGTACTCGTGAAAGATCCCTCTACCTACAAGTATATGAATATGGACAAGTACAGAAACATGCTGTTCTCTGCCAATGTAGACTTTAAAAAAGATCAGCTGGCATTATCTTTACGAGGTTCTGTAAGCGGAACTTCAGTTGCTCTGAATGGGCTTTATCATGCATCACCTACAGATTACCAATATCTTGTTCAGGCAGGAGCATCGGCTAATTATAAATTGAAAAATACCAAAACCGCTTTTGCCCTTTACTATAAATATACAGGGCCCGGAAGAAACTATGTACTGGAAAGCGAAGCAACAGGCTTCAGGCTGGGAAAAACAGATGACTTTCATATGATGGATTTTATTGTAAGCCAGCCGTTCTGGAAAGATCATATGGAACTTTCTGTGGGAGTGAAAAATATATTTGATGTAACGACTATTAACACTACGGCTACTGCCGGAACTGCCCATAATGGAGCGACTGACCGTCTTAATCTTTATTACGGAAGAAGCTATTTCGCGAGATTAATCTATCAATTCTAAACAAAAGCTACCTTATGAACTATTTAAAAATATTCGCACTTTTTTCAGCTATCGCTTTACAGTCCTGTGCTTCAGCTGATGAAGATCCCGTTCCGGCACCGCCAATTACCGGATCTGTAGTAGACGTAAAAGTAGGAGGCGCTACCGAACCGAATCAGGTCTGGATAGATTTAAGTGATTATGAAAACCCCTCTGTCAATAAAAGAACAGACTGGGATCTTGGTTTCTATACCGGCGACGGATTTCATGTGGTAATCAACTCTTCCCTTGCCATGACAGTAGCAAAAATCTCTAATAAAACAGATATCAAAACGGTTACTGAAGCAGATGTTGCAACCCTTAAAGGAAGCATAATGGTTGGTACATTTGATCCCGCCAATATGCAATACATTGATCATCCGGACGGTAATTTCCTTACCCAGACTTCAGGAATTGAACCTATTAAGGAAAATGATGCCGAAAATCCTGTGTATCTGTTAAATCTTGGAAGAGATATTCCGTCATCTGATAATATCGGGCCAGGCTCTGTTAGCTTATCCGGTGCGGCCAGAGGCTGGAAGAAGATCCAGATTTTCAGAGCACTGAACGGATACAAAATACGTTACGCTGATGTAGGAAATACAACAACTTATAGTGAATATTTCGTACCAAAAGATACGGACTATAATTTTACTTTTTTCAGTTTTAATACTGGAACACCGGTGAAAATTCAGCCTAAGAAAAAAAGTTGGGATCTCGGTTTTACCACGTTTACCAATGAAGTCTTTACAGCACCTGGAGTAAGCGCCGGAAGTTATTTCTTTGCGGATTTTGTGGTAACAAATACCCTTAACGGAGTAGGAGTATACCCGGTAACGGCGGCAGGGAATCTTGATCAGGCTTATAATTCATTTAAGTTGGGAGATGTAGATCAGTCAAAATTTGTATTTAATGACCAGAGAGCTCTTGGTGATAAATGGAGAACCACTACGGGAACAACGGATAACCCGCAGCCACATGTTTATGCAGACCGTTTTTTTGTCCTGAAAGATGCTGAAGGCTTTTATTTTAAGCTGAGATTCAATACCATGAAAAGTGAAGACGGACATCGTGGCACTACCAATTTCGAATTTGATCCTTTATAATAATCAAATAATAGTATATCATGAAAAAATTAATCCTTGCAGCTTCCATTCTGATGGCAGTATATTCATGCAAAAAAGCAGAAAGTGCTAAAAAAGAGAATACAACAGAAACCTCTTCTGAAGCTCCGAAAACCAATAACAAAATCGTTACCCTGAGCGGTGGAATTACAGAAATTGTAAGTGCACTGGGCCACGAAAAAGAAATTGCGGGAACAGATGTTACCAGTACCTATCCATCAACATTAAAAGCTACGGCAAAAGACCTTGGACACGTAAGATCCATGACGATTGAGCCGATTATGGCTGTAAATCCTACTTTAATTTTAGCTTCAGAAAAAGATATCAACCCGGAGTTGATGACTAAGATCAAGTCTTCAGGAATCAAAGCTGACATTTTTAAGCAGGAATACACGGTAGAAGGAACTAAAAAGCTTATTGCTGACGTAGCAAAAGCAGTAGGAAATACAGATTATCAGAAATTAAATCATAAAATTGATGCTGATCTGAAGCAAATTCAGCCTATCGCTAAAAAACCAAAAGTATTGTTTATCTACGCAAGAGGAAACATGCTGATGGTTGCAGGTAAAAATACACCTATGGCCTCTCTGATCGGTCTTGCTGGTGGAGAAAATGCAGTGAATGATTTCGAAGACTTCAAGCCTTTAACACCGGAAGCCGTTGTAAAAGCTAATCCGGATATTTTATTCTTCTTTGAAACAGGACTTCAGGGTGCCGGCGGAAACGAAGGAGCTCTTAAAATGCCTGGTGTAGCACAGACCAACGCAGGTAAAAACAAAAAGGTCATCGCAATGGATGGAGGATTGGTTTCAGGTTTCGGACCTAGACTGGGAGAAGCAGCAGTAGGATTAAACAAACTTTTAATTGAGAACACCAAATAAATTATACTTTTATCTGACTATAGGTGCCGTACTGCTTGTCATTATAGCGGTACTGGCACTTAATACAGGAGTCTACGATTTTGGGGGAACATCAGCCTTCAAAGTTTTATGGCAATATATAAAAGGCGATCCGGGCTTATCTTTAAGCGATAAATATGTGATCTGGGATGTACGGGCAGCAAGAATCATCATGGCCATTTTAATAGGAAGCATGCTCGCTATTTCCGGAACCGGTCTGCAGGGGCTTTTTAAAAACCCTCTGGCGACAGGAGATCTGATAGGGCTTACATCAGGGGCAACACTGCTGGCAGCTATTGCCATAGTTTTAGGAGGACATTTCAAGCAGTATCTTCCTGAAGCCGTACAGTTTTCACTGGTGGGGATTGCAGCATTTATTGGTTCCCTTTTATCTATGATGCTGGTGTACAGAATTTCTACAAGCAGTGGTAAAACCAATGTAGTCATGATGCTCCTTACCGGAGTGGCCATTACAGCGATCGGGTTTTCGATCACCGGATTTTTGATTTATATTTCAAAAGACGAACAGCTCAGAGATCTTACCTTCTGGAACCTGGGAAGCCTTGCAGCGGCAACCTGGACGAAAAATATTATTTTAACATTTGTGCTGGTCATTTCCTACACTATTCTGCTTCCTAAAGGAAAGGCTTTAAATGCCATGATGCTTGGGGAAAAAGATGCGCAACATTTAGGGATCAATGTAGAAAAGCTTAAAAAGCAGATCATTATTATTGTGGCTTTAATGGTGGGAAGCTGCGTGGCATTTTCAGGAACCATAGGATTTGTAGGGCTTATAGTGCCTTATATCTTAAGACTTTTATTTAAATCTAATTATGCATTTATCCTGCCATTGTCAGCCGTATGCGGAAGTATATTACTGTTGACAGCCGATACATTCAGTAGAAGTATTGTAGAACCGTCGGAGCTTCCGATCGGGATTCTTACAGCATTGATGGGAGGTCCTATTTTTATTGCGATCTTAATTAAATTCAAAAAATCCCTGTAATGATAAAGGCACATCAGATCAGTTATAAACATAAAGATTTCCATATTCTGGATGGGATAGACGTCACTCTTGAATATGGTGAGTTCCTTGCTATTGTAGGACCGAATGGAGCCGGAAAATCAAGTTTGCTGAGTGTATTGGCTAATGAAATTAAATCCAGGCAGAAGATACTATTTAAAAATAAAGCGATTACCGAATGGGATGTAAAAGAACTCTCTAAACATAAGGCTAAATTCTCTCAGCACAACAGCAATGATATTCCGCTTGAAGTAAAAGACGTTATCATGATGGGAAGATATCCCTATTTTGATGCCCAGCCGGGAAAAGCAGACCTGGAAGCCATGAATACGATGATGTATGAAACCGATATTTTTCATCTGAAAGACAGAGAATACAATACATTGTCCGGAGGAGAAAAACAGCGTGTGCATCTTTCAAGAATAATGGCCCAGCTGGAAAATGAGGTCGATCACAAACTGGTATTTCTGGATGAACCGCTCAATAATTTAGATATAAAACATCAATACAAGGCTTTGGAGATTATTAAAAATTTCACCAAAAAAGCCAACAGCGCTATTGTTGTACTGCATGATCTGAATCTTGCTGCACAGTTTGCCGATAAAATTTTATTAATGAAATCAGGGAAGGTCTCCGCATACGGAACACCACTGGAAGTATTTACGGCCGAAAATATCAGCCATGCCTATAATTTCCCGTGCACCATCTGTGAGCATCCCATTACCAATAACCCAATGATCATTTTTGGATAACCATGGAAAAAGATGAACTAAAAATCCTCGCCCAGAATCTCGCCAATCCACAGGGTGAAAAAGGCATAGAGATCGGCGAGATGATGAACGCGACTAACATCAGCATGACATTAGAAAGCATCAAGACGCTTTTAATAGAAGATGATGAGCACATCCTTGAAATAGGACACGGCAATGCCGGACATCTGAAAAATATCTTAAGCAGAGCCCAAAATCTGAAATATACAGGAATAGATATTTCTGAAACCATGTACAATGAAGCCAGAAAGCTTAATAAAGATTTTGAAAGTCAGGCTGATTTTGTATTGTATGAAGGAAAAAAGCTCCCTTTTGAAGATAAAACTTTTGACAAGATATTCACAGTCAATACCGTTTATTTCTGGGAAAATCCGGTTGAATTTCTCAATGAGATCTACAGGGTTTTAAAAAAGGACGGAACTTTCGTTCTTACGTTCGGACAGAAAAAATTCATGGAAACGCTGCCGTTTACAGAATACAATTTCACCATGTACAGCAACAGCGAAATGGAGCAGCTTGTTTCCAAAAGCCACTTTAAGAGAATGAAAATTTCTGAAAAAGAAGAAGATATACAAAGTAAATCAGGAAACGAAACCATCCATAGAATTTATACAGTTTTAACCATAAAAAAATAAAATAATGAGCACATTAGTTAATGATTTAAAGGAAAAATGGGAAGCTCTGAAAGCAGAAAATCCACATATAAGAATAAGAAATGCTGCAACACAGCTGGGCGTAAGCGAAGCTGAACTATTGGCAACAAGCATAGGGGAAGGAGTAACTGTTCTTAAACCTGAATTTCCTGCTATCCTTACCGAAGCAGAACAATTGGGTAAAGTAATGGCGCTTACCCGCAATGACGAATGTGTGCACGAAAGAAAAGGAACCTACCAGAACGGTGATTTCAGCAGTCCGCATGCACAGCTTTTCGTAGGAGAGGATATTGATCTTAGAATATTCCTTAACCACTGGAAATCTGCGTTTGCAGTAGTGGAGGGAGACAAAAAAAGCCTTCAGTTCTTCGGAAAAGACGGTCTTGCCCTTCATAAGATTTACCTGACCAAAAACAGTGATGAAGCCGCTTTCGATGCTATTGTGGAAAAATTCAAAGCAGAAGACCAGGACCAGACTTTCACTATTGAAGCTGTGGCACCAAAAGCTCCGGAAAAGGCCGATTCTGAGATTGATGCTGAAGGATTCAAAAAAGCATGGACGGAATTAAAAGATACCCACGATTTCTTTATGATGACAAGGAAATTCGGGGTAAGCAGAACCCAGGCATTGAGACTGGCTCCGGAAGGATTTGCTAAAAAGATAGATAATTCTAAAGTGGTGAATGTTCTGGAAGACGCTTCAGAAAAGAATATTCCGATCATGGTATTTGTTGGAAACAGAGGAATTATCCAGATCCATACAGGAAACGTGAAGAAAACACTTTGGCATCAGCAGTGGTTCAATGTAATGGACCCGGATTTCAATTTACATTTGGATGTTACGAAAATTGCAGAAGCATGGATCGTTAAAAAACCTACTGAAGACGGCGAAGTAACGGCTATTGAAGTATTCAACAAAGAAGGAGATTTCATCGTTCAGTTCTTTGGAAAAAGAAAACCTGGAATTCCTGAACTTCAGGAGTGGAAAGATCTTGTTGCAGAATTAGAGAAATAAATAGTTAGATGATTTTTAATGGACCGTTTTGTTTTAAATTCAAGGCGGTCTTTTTATGAATGACAGGGCAGATATGTAGATTTGTTGAAGATTAAGAGATTTAATTTGCTTAAATCATAAAAATCTTTTGTGACTTTTATGGTGTAGAATCAGCGTAAAAATTTGTGATATTTGTAAAAAGCATTTGTGTAATTTGTGTTTAAATAAAATAAAAATGAAAAATATTTTCATCGCCGTTTTGCTGGCAATTTTTTGTTCGTTAAGCGGACAGGATTTCAAAGCTTACCAGTTTTATGACAAGAAAGGAAAGGAAGTAAAAACAGATAAGCTGATCAAAGAGCTGGCTGAATATGATGTTGTTTTCTTTGGAGAGAATCATAACAGCTCTATTAACCACTGGCTTCAGCTGAAAGTGACGGAAGGCTTGTTCCAAAAGAAAAACGGACAGATTATTTTAGGGGCAGAAATGTTCGAAAGAGATAATCAATCACAGCTGAATCAATATCTAAACGGGAAGTTCGATGCCAAAACATTAAAAGACTCTGCCAGATTGTGGAATAATTATGCAACAGATTACAAACCGCTGGTTGATTTCGCCAGAACTAAAAAACTGAATTTTATCGCGACTAATATTCCAAGAAGGTATGCTTCTCAAACGGCAAAGGAAGGACTTGAATCTTTAAATAAATTAAGTGCTCAGGAGAAAGCCTATATCGCACAGCTTCCGATTAAAGTAACACTGGATACGCCAGGCTATCAGGAAATGAAAGCGATGATGGGAGACCATGCCGAAGGAACAAAAGTAATGAACTTCATTTCGGCACAGGCTACAAAAGATGCCACCATGGCTGAATCTATCCTGAAAAGCATGCAGGCCGGGAAAACTTTTATCCATTACAACGGAAACTATCACAGTAAGGAATTTGGTGGAATCTATTGGTATATCAAGCAGAAAAACCCGAACCTTAAAATGGCGGTGATCTCTGTTTTTGAATCTGAAGATCCGGAGCTGAAAGTTCCTGCGAAAGAATATATTCCGACAGATTTCAACCTGATTATTCCGGCTGATATGACGAAAACATTTTAAATTCTTAGGTTCTTCCTGAGGACCAGATTTTTTATAACAAAATAGAGGCTTCGACTCCGCTCAGCCTGACAGCCGATACTATTGTGTATAGTAATAACATTGTCAGGCTGAGCGGAGTCGAAGCCTTTCAGATTATAACTCATGATAACCTATATAATGATTCTTTTAAAATTCAATAGAAACGGGCTTTAGCCCGTTTAATATATAAAAATAGCCAAACTGGGCTTCAGCCTAATTATATGTTTGAAACACATTAGTTATCTTTGTCTCACAAATAATAAAAATGAAAAAAATATCTTTTCTGCTTATCTTCTTTATCGGACTCATCCATGCACAGAAACTGACATCAAACGAAATTTCGCTTATTAATCAGGGAGATATCAGTACAGCATTACCTATTTACCAGACTACAGATTCTCATCAGCATACAACTTTATTAAATCTTTCAACAGAAATTGATCCGGTTGATTCCAATACCGCAACTTTGGTCAAGAGAATGAAAGAATCTCTTCTTTCAACAGATGGTGGAGTAGGCATTGCGGCGCCACAGGTCGGAGTCAATAGAAAAGTGATCTGGGTACAGCGTTTTGATAAAGAAGGAAATCCCTTGGAATACTTCATTAATCCTGTGATTGTCTGGAAGTCAGAATTGCAGAATCTTGGTCCCGAAGGAGATTTATCCATTCCTGAATTCAGAGATCAGTTTTACAGAAGCAAAGTGATCCAGTTAGAGTATGTGGATCTGAAAGGACAGAAATATTCCGAAATCGTAGAAGGTTTTACTGCGGTAATTTTCCAGCATGAAATAGACCATCTTTTTGGCATCCTGATTTCGGATAAAAAAGAAAAAGAGAAAAATGATTCTTATAAAAAGGTGGATGCATTTAAAAGGAGTGATTCAACAACGAGATAATTTGTCATTTGCAGTATCTTAGCCAATATAATAAGCCACAAATTCTCTCAATAACGAATATATGTCTCTCAATTCAAAATATTGAGGACTTACACTACTTACGTTTTTAAAATGTTGTTTTCTAAATAACATTTTAGTTCTTGTCAAATGAAAATATTGAGAAACGACAATTAAACTTTGAAAATTTAAACTGTCTTTTAATTTAAGGGTGTTATTCACGGTTGCAAGTGTGTTGTTGCCAAAATTATCGACAATTATAATGCTGTCAGATACTTTGTTTTTAATTAAATATTCTTTCATTTTGTCACCTTCGTAAAATCCCTCTTTTCCCAGTCCGCCACTGACTAATATTTTTTTCACTCGTCCATAACGATAAAGATTAAGTCCACATTCCACGCGTTTTTCAAGTCTTTCTGAAAGTGTTCCTTCTTCATTTACTGTATTGCCTAAAATGACAGCGATATCTGCGTGCATATTTTTGTCTGTCAAACCATCAACAATTATATAAATCAAATGCCCACATAGCCATAAAAGCATAATGGTAATAAGTATTTCGAATGTTCGTTTAAGGGTTTTCATAAAATGACAACTCATTTTTACAACACAGTTTTAATAGAATGTTACTTTTTATTTCTGGTATACTTACATCTGGGAAAATTATTACAGCCCAGAAAAGTTCCATATTGACCATTTCTCTCAATAAGATTTCCACCACAATTCGGGCATAAGGTATTTTTATTCATACCAGAATTAACCTGGAGTTTTTTATCTTTATTTCGGCTGTTTGTTTTTGCCGTTAGAATTATTGCAACAATTTCATTCTTAGTTTGTTCGTTAATGTAATACGAATCATATTTTTTTATTGTTCTGACTAAGCTGTTTATATAAACAACATCGGTATATGTTTTGGTTTTAAGTGTTGCTCTTTTTGTAAATGTAATTATTGAATAATATCTCAGATATTTATAATTTTTCAATACATGTTTTAAAGCATAAATATGCCCTTGGTTTTGTAAAATAGGGTTGTAAAACTTACGTCTGTATTTATAAATAGCCTGAGTCCAAAATTTATCTTTTTCATAGCCTAAAATCCAACCTTTGTAATTCTTGGTTTCAATAACAAATATCCCGTAATCTGAAACAATAATATGATCTATCTGCGAAGTAGAGCCTTTAATGTTTAATTCAATATTATTCAAAACAATGTATTTTTCATTGTTGAGTCTTTTTAAAGCTTTCGAGGCTTTATTCTCACCAATTAATCCCTTTATTTTTGGAGTGTAGTATTTAATTAATAAAATACACAGAGCTAATAGAAAAATAATTAAAAAATTACTATCCATACTATTTGTATATTATTTCTGTTAATGCTTCTACGCTTATTGGGTTGGTTGTCATTGGTAAATAAAAAAAATCTGCCTCCAAAGAAACAGATTTTTTTATAAAAAAGAAACTAATCTTAGTGATTCGTTACCGAAAGCTTCACCTCCATATTATTCCTTGTCGCATTAGAATATGGACAAATCTGGTGGGCTTTTTCAGTTAATTCCTGTGCTTCTTCAATAGAAACTCCCGGAATATTTACATCCAGTTCTGCTGCAAGTCCGAAACCTCCGTTTTCCAGCTGCCCAATACTGATTTTTGCAATGACTGTTGTTTCACCGGTTTTCACCTTTGAAAGACTGATCACCCTGTTAAGAGCGCTGTCAAAACAAGCTGAATATCCTGCAGCAAAAAGCATTTCAGGATTAGCAAAGTCGTCATTGCCGCCACCTAAAGCTTTAGGCATTCTTACATCAAGTTCCAAAACTCCGTTTTCGCTTTTTACATGGCCGTTTCTTCCGCCTTGTGCTGTTACTTTGGTTGTATATAATGTTTTCATTTATTTTTCTATTTTGTTTAATATTTTTAAGATCGTTTCTTTGAGATGAAGCAGATCTTCCGTCTCTACACCAATCTTGTTCTGTATTTTTCCTGGAATTTCACAGGCTTTCTGCTGCAGCTGCCTTCCCGAATCTGTTAAAAAGACTTCAACCACTCTTTCATCCTCTTTTTTTCTCTTTCTGGAAATAATTCCTTTACTCTCAAGCCTTTTCAGAAGAGGAGTCAATGTTCCGCTGTCCAGAAACAGCTTTTCACCGATATGGTTCACTGCAAGACCATCATTTTCCCATAGTACCATCATCACCAGATACTGCGGATACGTAATATCGATCTCATCAAGGAATGGCCGGTAAAGTCCTGTGATCTCCTTGGCAATAACATAAAGCGGAAAGCAGATCTGATTTTCTAATTGTAGTGATTTTGAATTTTCCATAAAGCTGAACTTGAGAGCGGTAATAAATATATTACTTTTTAATGATGAATTCCTCCATAGGAACTCTTACTTTTTTCATTGTGGACAGCCAGTCTTTTTCTTCATCCCTGTAGCCAAGGTATAAAAGGCTGACACTTTTTAATCCTAATTCTTTTAATCCCAGGATTTCATCCACAACTTCATTACTGAAACCTTCTGCAGGAGTGCTGTCGATCTTTAATTCTGCAGCCTGAGCCATAGCTAAGCCTAACGCAATATAAGTCTGACGGGCAGTGTGAGCAAAATGCTGTTCAGGAGTCTGAGCCCCGTACATTTCTTTGATCTTATCGGTATAGCTTCCGAAACGCCCTCTTGGCAAATCCCTTACATCCGTATGATAATCATATACCTGATCGATTTTTTCGTTGGAATAACTGTCCCACGCAGCAAATACTAAAACATGGGAACTGTCTCTCATTACTTCAGGATTCAAGGCTCCCTGTACCATCTTTTCTTTTAATTCCTGATTTTCTACGACGATAACGCGGAATGGCTGTAGCCCTGAAGAAGTAGGTGCCAGCCTTGCTGCTTCTAGAATAGTGCTAAGATCTTCCTGTGATACTTTTTTTGAAGGATCATATGCTTTTACCGCATGTCTCCATTGTAAGTCTTCTATTAATGACATTTCTATTATTTTAAATTTATACTTTTTGTGTTTTCATCACTTTTAAAGGTGATGATTGAATTCTGATACAAATGTATGATTAATTAAATTGCACACAATTTAATTTTGATAGATTTAATTGATGTGGATTTTAGAAAAAACAAATTGGTGAAGTAAATCAGCTTGGTTTCTTTGTTTTCAACAAGAATCGGATTTTTTATGAAGCTCTTTATTTGAAACTTTGCAGTAGAAATTATAATAAAAAAACAATGCAGAGATTTAAAAACAAAACAGCCCTGATCACAGGAGGAACCAATGGGATGGGGTTTGCAACAGCGCAAAAGTTCATTAACCAAGGTGGAAAAGCAATCATTACAGGCCGAAGTGAAGAAACAGTAGATCATGCTTTAAATAAACTGGGAGCTCAGGCTTTTGGAATTGTTTCAGATGCAGGAAACATGAAAGACCTAATGAATCTGCAAACCGAGGTGAAAAAATATACGGCAACCATTGACGTAATTTTTGCCAACGCAGGATATGGAAAATTCTTTCCTATTGAAAATGTAAACGAAGAGCATTTTGACGAGTTATTCAATGTGCTTGTAAAAGGGCCTTTCTTTACGGTACAGCAGATGTTACCGCTAATGGGAAAAGGAAGCTCAGTCATTTTCAATACCTCAGTAGCTACTGAAGTTGTAATGCCCAATTTTTCAATTTATTCTGCTGCAAAATCAGCGGTGCAGTCTTTTATTAAAACCTTCGCTGTGGAGCTTACAGAACGCGGAATCAGAGTTAATGGAGTCAGCCCCGGACATATCAAAACCAATATTTTTAATAATACAGGGCTAAACGCTGAACAGATTGAAAGTGCAGTTCACGATATTATTCCCACTATTCCTTTTAAAAGGCAGGGAGAGCCGGAAGAGATTGCAAATACTGTATTGTTCCTGGCGTCAGAGGAGGCTTCTTACATTCATGGAGCTGAAATTAAGGTAGATGCAGGAATTTCCGTTATAAGATAAAGTTAAAAATCCCCAACATATCAATGTCAGGGATTTCTAGGAATTATTTAATCTTCTTCTGCTTTAAATGCAGGAGGTAGGAAGAGGAAAAAGGAGATAACCAGATCAGGGAATTTCGTTGATCTGTTTTATAATATTTGTATTATTTTCAATACCTATATTATAAGCTTTTCCTCTTTTATGACTTTGGTTTGTTTTCTCCAGGAGGTTTTTGTAATCGGCTCCTTTTTTAGACAGATAAAAAATCTGCGGGCTTATTCCGATTGATATACGGGTGAACTCTTCCGGTTTTTCCGGGTCTTCAGCTACATTAGTGATGACAGAGTTATTATACCAGGTCAGGTTTTGTGAACTTGAGCTGCCGGAACAGGATGTGATCATAAATAGTATTAATAAGAGATAAGTCCAGATTTTCATAAAAAAATATTTAGCAAACAGCTTCTGCCACTAAGTTATGATAAAAATGGCAGAAGCGTTTATGTTAATTAGAATCCACAGCTCGCAACACTTGGAGCCGGTGATGGAGAACATCCGGAATATGGTGAGAATATAGTCAGTACACAGTTGGTATTCACTAAATTATTGTCATACAGATAAGAATTGGTAGGACTTCTGTAATATACATTTCCTGCTGTATTGGCGTAAGAAGATACAGATGCAGATCCACAGCTGGTGTTGATACATGCATTTCTCCATGTGGTATCCGTAACAGGTCCGCTAGGGAACAGGGAAGGATCTATGATTCTTTTTTCAGTAACACCTGATGCATTTTTATAGCTTACAAGGATCGCAACATGGTAACTCCATGCTACACAACAAGTACCCGTAGATGCTTTTAAGTTTCCGTATACAAACTGTTTTTCACAGTCGTAGCCGTTGTTGATCAAAATTTGTCTCATTTTATGAGCTCTGGCATAACATCCGTCTACAGGATATCTGAATGTAATGCATGGTGAAGATGCCGTAGAAGTACCGCAAGCCTGGTTTTTGATCAGGGCAAACATGCTGTTTAATGTTGCTACATTGGGAAGAACGCTTGTTAATTTGTTCGTTTCATTTTTAACCTCTTTGGTATAAACAGATTTGAAAAAGCGGATATCCTCTTCGCTTCCTTTTTCTACTTTCGCAATTTCATGCGTGTTAGGCTTAATAAAAACCTGGATTGGAGATTCGTTTTTTACGGCTTCTCTGATCAGGCTGATGTACTTTTCATTTTCCTTCGTTGGCGTTATCGTATAGAATTGAGCCGTCACAATGAATGATACTTTCAGGGTGCCGTTTTCATCTTCTATCCCTACCGGAACTGTTTTTCCCAAAGCCGTCAGGGTTTTGTTGGTGGTTTCGTTCTGACTCATCTGCTGTTCTGCGCTGGAGTCTGTACAGGAATTAAATGACAGGGCTGTCACAAATACCATCATTGATAACAAAAAATTTCTCATAATTCTCATAGTTTGGTGGTTAATAATATATTGCTCTAAGTTTTTGGTGTCATTTTTGAGTAAAATCCATTAAAATAGTTCACTTTATTGTGATATTAAAAGTAAATAAAAATAAAATACCGGCAAACTATTTTTCAATAAAATGTTAATTATTTTAACATAAGTTTGAATTATACTTGTGTTTTAGGGTGTTTGGGTAGATTTTTATTATCAATATGTAAGTATAGCTCCGATAGTCATAAAATTAAAAACCCCGCACAGTAGAATGAGCGGGATGATTTATTTTAAAAAGTAATTATTTCCTTTTGATCAGGCTGCTTTCCAGAACAATATCTCTGATGAGTGCTTCGTGGTAATAATACAGATTGTTGTCTTCACTCATCTGATTTTCCATGATAATAATGCTTACATCGGAGCCGGGAACATAGACATTCAGAGATGCAAAACCATCACCAAGACCTGTGTGTCCCAAATAAGGAATACCATTATATTTCACGATACGCATATTATAACCGTAACCTGATTTCTCTTTTCCAAATACATCGTGCTGTGATAGAATTGATGAAGTAGTCATCAATGTATAACTTTTAGAGCTCAGAATTTTCCCTTTATGAAGGAGTGAATTCCAGACTGCCATATCTTCTGCTGTTGTAACCACACCGTCAGCAGGCATATTTTCATCAGTGATGAATGAATTTTCAACAGGAGTAAAATTATTATCCTTATTTATATGTCCCAACACCAGATTTCTGCGGTTATCTTTTGAATAGCAAAACGTATTCTTCAGATGAAGTTCTTTGAACAGATCAGTAGCCTGCTGGATATAAGATTTACCGGAAGTCTTTTCAACGATCTTTCCTAAAAGGATATTCGACAGGTTTCCATACTTAAATTCTGTGCCGGGTTTAAATAATAAAGGTTTCTCTACATCAGCAATTCCATGGGTATGATTTAAAAGCTGATGAACAGTAACCGAGTCTGCCCAGGGCTGGGTCAGGGAAGGAAGATATTTTTTGATTGGTGCATGCAGATCGACTTTTCCTTTTTCAAATTGTTTTAATAGTAATACAGAAGTGATCTGTTTGGTATTGGACATGATCTCAAACTGGTCATCCATTTTCAACGGAATTTTCGTCCGGCTGTCTTGAAAACCATAAGCTTTTGAGTATTTGGTTTTTCCGTTTTGCGTAATCAGAACGACTCCGTTAAATGGCCTGGGAGAAGTTGGAGATTGTATTAAACTGTCAATGCGTCTGGCATAGTCATCTTTGCTTTGGGCATACGATACGGATGCAGAAAAAAGAAATGCTGTAACGCAGAAAATTCTGTTAACCGGGTTCATTGGGCTTAAAAGTTTAGATTGGGTGTGATAGTATAGAAAACCAAAAATAAGCTTTAAAATAATACGTGATCAGAAAACTTTGAAATAAATTTTTTAGAATCATGATTCATCTGTAAATAAAGAAAACCGACTGTAGAACTACGGCCGGTTTTTATTTTTCTGATAATTTTTTTATTATTTTTGAACGAGTTCAGCTCCGAAAACTTCTGCAAAGTGCTTTCTGATTTTTCCTTTCAGATCTTCCATTTCTTCAGGTGAAAGTTCTCTTTCAAGCTCTCTTTTTACGGAAGTCACCTGTTTGTCTTTAATACCACATGGAATAATGTATTCAAAATACCGCATATCCGTGTTTACATTCAAAGCAAAACCATGAAGGGTAACCCATCGCGATGCTTTTACACCCATCGCGCAGATCTTTCTGGCATAAGGTTTTCCAACATCCAGCCATACACCGGTTTCTCCCGGGGAACGCTCGCCTTTAATACCGAATTCACCAATAGCCCTGATGATCACTTCTTCCAGATTTCTCATATACAAATGAATATCGGTAAAGAAATTTTCAAGATCCAAAATAGGGTAGCCAACGATCTGTCCGTATCCGTGATAAGTGATATCTCCGCCACGGTTCACTTTCACGAAAGTAGCGTCTATTTCCTTCAGTTTGTCGATACCCGCAAGCATATTTTCTTCATGACCGCTTTTTCCCAATGTATAAACATGAGGATGCTCTACCAATAACAGGTGATTTGGAGTCGTGATGTGTTGTTCTTCAGGCAAATCACGGTTTTTTATCTTGGTATCAATGATGTTTTTCATCAGGCTTTCCTGATAATCCCAGGCGGGCTGATACTCTTTTATACCCAGATCTTCAAATTCTACCGATTTATTTTGATTTGTATTCATACGTTGATGTCTGTTTTCTTAAATGGTTATGAAATTATAACCTCATACCATTTTTTGACATACAAATTTAGTGAATTTTACCCTTATACAGCATGGATAAAATCTATGGCAGCATTCTTCCAGTCTTTATTGTTTAAAAGTGTACTAACGAAGGCAGTTCCTATAATCCCGCCGGCAGCTTTTTCCGTTACATTCTCAAAATCCTCCTTGGATTTGATCCCGAAACCGATCATCACCGGATTTTTAACAGGAAGAGAGGCCAGCTTTGACAGATAGGTTTCATTTTTCAGAACGGCATTGTCATTTCCTGTAGTTGATGAGGAACTTACCGCATACAGAAATCCAGAGCTTAAAGAATCCAAATACAAAATCCTTTCATCGGAAGTTTCAGGAGTAACCAGAAACGTAAAATTAAGGTTATACTTTTTTAAGATCTGCTGATAATTATTTTCAAACTCAATAGGCGGCAGGTCGGGAATAATCAGCCCCGAAACACCACTTTCCGAACATTCACGACAAAACTCTTCAAATCCAAAACTCAAAACAGGATTGATATATCCCATCAGGATAATAGGAATATGAATGTCATCCTTTACTGTTTTCAACTGGGAAAACAGTTTTTCAATGGTCATTCCGTTTTTTAGTGCCAATTCGTGGGCCTGTTGGATCACCGGACCGTCTGCTACGGGATCAGAATAGGGCATCCCGATTTCCATCATATCAGCACCGGCATCCTGGATGAGTTTTATAATATCAGCGGTATCTTCGAGTTGCGGAATTCCTGCTGTGAAGTATATGTTTAGTTTTTTCATTTCTTTGGCATTTTTAATAATATATGATAGAGATTAGTAGTTTGGCCTTCTCTATTATGAGTAGTTAAAATCAATTTATTATTTGTATATTCTGTTTTTAATTCTAAAAGTTCTTCCTTCTTATAGATAAAATTAAAAGAATTAATATGCTCAATATATTTTTTATGAAAATTTTCAAAACCATAGTTCTGGATGTTACAATACACTATCAGGAATTTATTATAAAGTCCTTTTGAATCATATTTATTTTCTAATTTATAAATATGCTTTTCTATTTCTGACTTATTAATTGAATCGAGATTTAGCGCTTCAACAAAAATTTCACAATTATTATGTATAATAACTCCGTCGACACTACCAGCTTTTATTCCAGTGTTAGATTCTCCATATGTAGATTGCTCGGTCGTAAAATATTTGGTAGATAGTATATCTAATATCTGTTTGGTTCTTGTATCCTCATCTTCATTCCAAAATTTTTTATTTTCCTGCATTTTATAGCAAGCATTCAAAATATCTTTTACTATTGAATTTTGAATTTCATCAAGTTTTGATAAAATTGGAGTTATTTCATTAATAAATTCTATTTCATCTTGAAGCCATTCATTTAATATCTCTTGGAAAACCTTTTTTTCTTCGTCTAATTTATTAGGAATATATCCATGTGTTAACTTTTGCTTTCTCTTTTCTACGATTAATTCTAATTTTAATTTTTCAATATCATCTAGACTAAATTGCTTGACTAACGATTGTAAGTTAATTGAACAAATGATATCATTAGTAATATTTAATAAAGTGTGAACTAATTCTTCTTTTTCCAGAAAAGTAATTGTTGTTAAACCTGTGTATTTATTTGTTATAGCAGTTTTACAAGGGGGGAGTTGTTTAGAAAACCTATTTTTTAGTGATAAAAAAATGCTTAAATCAAAAGGAAAAACCTCAAACCACTTATTATAAGTACTTAAGGTATCATTAAAATTAATTGTTGAGTTATTTTTATTAAACCTTTTATCTTGTAAATAAGTTAAAATTTCTGAATATTTTTCACTTTCTTTTTTGTGATGCTCTAAATATTGTATTACATAATCTAAATATGAACTTAAGAACAAGGCTTCCCCATAACCTTGAGGAAACTGCCCAAAACTTAAAATAATATAATCAATAAAATCAATGATCTCTTTTTTCCAGTCTTCATTTTCAATATAATTTAAAATATGATCATAAGTATAAAATAATTTATCAGTGAAAAGCTTTGGATAGTTCTTAAAATCTTCCTTATTAAACCATTCTTCGAAAACTAATTTTTTATGATTTTCGCAGCAATTAGGAAATTTTTGAAATCTTATACTGATTTCATTAAGTACATGCAAATAATTTTTTTTGCAATTTTTACATTTTTGGTGTTTATGATTTTTATATTTAAATCTTTTAAAATCTGTATATTTTATATAAATCTTACCTGAAAATTCATAAATAAAATCCCCACAATAATTATGGGCTATTATATCTCCTATAAAAAAATTAGATGCTGTATTCATTAAGCTAAATTACGTAAATATGTTTCCATATCCTTATCTCCACGTCCGCTCAGGCAGATCACGACAATATCGTCTTCACCGAATTTCTTTTTGTTTAATACAGCCAGAGCATGTGAGCTTTCCAGTGCAGGAATGATGCCTTCCAGTTTCGTCAATTCAAAAGCGGACTGTAAAGCTTCCTCATCATTGACGCTAAAGAATTCTGCCCGTTTTTCCTTAAACAAATGAGCATGGAAAGGCCCGATTCCCGGATAATCAAGTCCCGCAGAGATAGAGTGGGGCTCAATCACCTGCCCGTCCTCGGTTTGCATCACAAGACTTTTGCTTCCATGAAGAACACCTAAGGTTCCCAAAAAAGTTGTGGCTGCCGATTTTCCTGAATCTATTCCCAATCCGCCGGCTTCTGCAGCAATAATTTTTACCTCTTTTTCTTCCACGAAATGATAAAAAGTTCCTGCAGCATTGCTTCCTCCACCTACACAGGCAATTACGTAATCAGGATTTTCTCTCCCGATTTTCTCTTTCAGCTGTTCTTTGATTTCCTTTGAGATAATACTTTGAAATCTGGCCACCAGATCAGGAAAAGGATGAGGTCCCACCACGCTTCCGATGACATAATGTGTTGTCACCGGATTATTGATCCAGTCGCTAAGGGCTTCATTTACTGCATCTTTCAGGGTTTTAGAGCCTGAGGTTGCTGGAATCACTTCTGCACCCAGCATTTTCATTCTTGCCACATTCGGAGCCTGTCGCTGGATGTCTATTTCTCCCATATAAACGATGCATTCCATGCCCAGCAGAGCGCAAGCCGTAGCCGTGGCCACACCATGTTGTCCGGCACCTGTTTCTGCAATAATTCTTGTTTTTCCGAGGCGTTTCGCTAATAAAACCTGCCCCAAAGCATTGTTGATCTTATGGGCTCCGGTATGGTTGAGGTCTTCTCTTTTCAGATAAACCTGAGTATTATATTTCTGGCTTAAATTCTTAGCAAGATAGAGTGGTGTAGCACGTCCGACATAATTTTTAAGCAGATCCTGATATTCATTCTGAAATTCTTCAGATTCTATGATCTCCAAATAATTTTTCTGCAGTTCTTCTACATTCGGATAAAGCATTTCAGGGATGAAAGCACCTCCGAATTCACCATAATATCCGTGTTCATCAGGGTTTTTATAATTCATTGTATTATTTTTAGTCATTAAATAAGTATTTTCTGAGTATCACCTTTAATTTGACATTCCGTCGCTCAGCGTATTGATAAATTGTATGTTGTAATTCCGTTGCTGTCTTGTGATCAGTTTTTTATGATGAAGTAATTCAATTTTACTGATCAGGTCAATCAAGGTGGCTGTATCTATTTTTGAATCATACATTGTAACGGCAATTTCCAGATTGTCAATTAAGAAATAAGGATCTGAATCTTCATAGAGCAGAAAAATTTTAGCATAAATCTTTCCCAGGTCGTATTTAACATTCGTTTTGACGTGGCTGTCTAAAAACTTGTCAGAAATAATCACAAGATAATAGCTGTTCCACAGACTGATTCTTTCAAAAAAATACTGGATATCATCACCATCAAAAATTTTGATAATATCTATAAATTCCTGCAACTGTTTATCAATGGACCAGTTCTCTGCATCGCTGTCATTCTGTGAAACAAAATTGTACAGAGCCTGAATTTTTTCATTCCCGAACTTAGGCGGAAATAAGGTTTTATAAAATGTTTTTTTTAGCAAATGAATGTTCATCATCTTGTGTGTATTTTTTTGCTGTTCTTTTCAGAACGCTTTCGAAATGAATTTTCTTATTTTTTCCAGGTCTTTAATTCCCGGTTTCAGTTCAAACTTTGAATTAATATCGATTACAAAAGGTTTTTTTTCCAAAAGGCGGATATTTTCAATGTTCTCCTCTGAAATTCCACCGCTCAGAAAATAGGGAAGTGGAATTTTCAGTTCATTCAAGACCGCCCAGTCAAACTGCTTTCCTGTCCCTCCGAATGCCTTGCTGTCCGTGTCGAAGAGAAAATAATCGACAACTGAAGCATGAGAAATAATTATTTTTTCTATTTTTCTCCTCGTTTCCTGATCATTACTTCCGATCCTGATGACTTTTATAATTTTAATTTCCGATCTGAGGTTTTGTTTTAATCTGATCACAAAATCTTCATTTTCGTCACCATGAAGCTGCACGATATTTAATCCTGCTTTTTCTGCAATATCTGTAATGATCCCGATCTCTTCATTGACAAAAACTCCTGTTTTTCCCAAATGATTGATTTGCGAAATATCTTCCAGACTCAAATGATTCAAAACATATCTTGGTGATTTTTCATAGAAAATAAAACCGAGAAAATCTGTTTTCATGGAAATCAGTTCATGAATTTGATTTAATTGGGTCAATCCACAAACTTTTAGTTTTGGCTGCTGGTTTTTATTCATTGCTAGATTGATAAACCGTTACAGTGCTACATTAGAAACAAATTCAGCGAATTTATTTGCCGGATCTTCATTCTTCATAAAATATTCTCCCATCAGAAAACCGTCAAATCCTTTTTCCTTTAAATATTTAAAATCTTCTATACTGTAAATGCCACTTTCTGCAACAGACAGAACATCTTTTGGGAGCCGATCTTTTAAAAGGACGGAATGCTGAAGATCAACCTTAAAATCCTTTAAATTCCTGTTATTGATGCCGACAAGATCAATTTTAGAATTAAAATGATTCAGTTCGTCTTCTGTATGGATTTCGAGAAGAACTTCCAGATCCAGCTGATGGGCCAGCTCTGTAAATTCCAAAACCTGATTGGGCGAAAGGCAGGCGGCAATCAGTAGAACAGCATCGGCACCCATATTTTTGGCTTCATAAAACTGATATTCATCTACCATAAAATCCTTTCTGAGAATAGGAATATTGATATGGTTTCTTACATTTAAAATATCATTAAAACTTCCTCCAAAAAAATCAGTGTCTGTCAGAATAGAAATTCCGGAAGCACCAAAACTTTCATAGGCAGAAACGACTTTTAAAGGCTGAACTTTATCATTAATGATTCCTTTTGATGGGGATTTTCTTTTAAATTCAGCAATAATTCCGCTTTTATTTTTGACAGATTCTTTCAGAGAAAAACTTTTCCTTCCAAAAAAATCAGAATTCTTCAGATCATCAAGTGAAATTTTCGCTTTTGAAACGGAAATTTCTTCCTTTTTTCTTTCAATAATTGTATCGAGTATTGTCATTTTTTAATTAGAAGTTAGAGGTTAGAAATTAGATGTTAGACATGTCGGAGAATAGTTTAAAGTTTCAACTATCAACTAATATCAGCAACTATCAACTGATTAATTATCAAATTAACCATTCACCAGTAATTCAAGGCTCCTCAATGCTTTTCCACTTTCGAGGCTTTCTTTTGCCAGTGCAAGGCAATCTTCGTAGGTTCCGAATTTCTTAGTGTGAAAAAGAGCTGTAGATGCATTTGCTAGAACTACTGCGTTTTGTTGTACCGAGCCTTTTCCTTCCAGGATATTTCTAAAAATTTTTGCCGATTCCTGAGGTGTTTCTCCCGCCTTAATACTTTCCGGGCTTACGGATTCAAATCCCAGATCTTCAGCAGAGTAGATCTCTTCACCGCTTTTCGTAATAATTTTGCTGTCTTGGGTAAGACTTATCTCATCATAACCATCCAATCCGTGTACAAGGATAAACTCGCGTTCTTCTTTCTGTAATAGATATTGGTAAATTCTTGCAATCTCTAAATTGTAAACTCCAATTACGGAATATTTCGGTTTTGCAGGATTGACAAGCGGGCCCAGAAGATTAAAAAATGTTCTTAATCCTAAAGCCTTTCTTAATGCACCAACAGACTGAAGAGCCGGATGAAAATAAGGAGCATGAAGGAAGCAGATATTGGCTTTTTCAAGATCTTCATTCAGCTGGTCAGAATTTTTTTTGAACTGATAGCCGAGTTCTTCCATCACATTGGATGACCCTGTAGTAGCAGATGCCCCGTAATTTCCGTGTTTGGCAACTTTCTGGCCAGCTCCGGCAACGACAAAGCTTGCCAGCGTTGATATATTGATAGTGTTTTTACCATCACCTCCGGTTCCCACAATGTCCATTGTGTCATCATGGTCAAGATATACAGGAGCAGCCATTTGTAGAAGAGCTTCTCTGAAACCTTCCAGTTCCTTCAAAGTAATATTCCGCATCAGGAAGACACTGATGAATGCAGTAACTTCTGCAGAATTAAATTTATTCTGGGCGATCTCGATCATCATTGCCTTTGCCTCAGATTTGGAAAGGGTTTGATGATTGAACAGGTATTGAAGGATCTCTTTCATCTGAGGTGCTTTTATAGGTGTTTCTGTAGTTTTCAATTTAAAAGAAAGTTTTTGATTATCACTTCCCCGTCAGGAGTTAAAATACTTTCAGGATGGAACTGTACCCCGTGAACATCATAGGTTTTATGCTGCAGGGCCATAATCATTCCGTCTTTATCTACAGCGGTAATTTCCAGCTCTTCCGGAAAACCTTCCGGATTAACCGCCCAGCTGTGGTATCTTCCCACTTCCATTCCTGAAGCCAGGTTTTTGAAAATTTTAGTGTTTTCTTTAACCAGTTCGGCAGAAGTGGCCACTCCATGAAAAATTTCAGAAAGATTGATCAGGCTTCCTCCAAAAGCTTCTGCAATAGCCTGTTGTCCAAGACATACACCCAGAATACTTTTAGTAGAAGCATACTCTTTGATCAGATCCAGTAGAATTCCTGCTTCTTCGGGAATTCCCGGGCCTGGAGAGAGGATAATTTTATCATATTTTCCGATCTCTTCCAAGGTGATCTGATCATTTCTTACCACATCCACCTTTTGATCCAGAATTCTTTCAATAATCTGGACAAGGTTGTATGTAAAACTGTCGTAGTTATCAAAGACCAGAACTTTCAGTGGTCCGTTGGTTACCGGTTGATTTATATCGTTGTTCATTTTTTTGTTTTTAATTGTTGGGTAGGAGTTAAAAGTTGCTGCTAACTCAATACTATTTTACTTGCTTTGTCTACCGCTTTTTTTAAGGCGTTTAATTTATTGTTCACTTCCTGCAGTTCACTTTCAGGGACTGATTTTGCGACCAGTCCGGCTCCTGCCTGATAATAAAGGGTATTGTTTCTGCTTAAAAAAGTACGGATCATAATAGCTTGGTTGCAGGTTCCGTTTAATCCTATCATGCCTATGCATCCGCCATAATAACCTCTGGAATCCTTTTCATACTGATTGATCAGCTGAAGGGCTTTATGTTTGGGAGCCCCGCTTAAAGTCCCTTGCGGGAAGGTTGCGGAAACCATATCAAGAGGATTGAGGTTTTCAGGAAGATCAGCTGTGACTTCACTTACCATATGAATAACATGGGAGAAAAGCTGGATCTCTTTCAGTTTGGTAACAGTTACATTTTTGCCGAGCTTACCAAGATCGTTTCTTGCTAAATCTACCAGCATGGTGTGCTCTGCATTTTCTTTCGGATCATTTTTTAATGCTTCAATAGACTGGAGATCAGTTTCCAGATGTCCGGTTCTTTTAAACGTTCCTGCAATAGGATGAATAATGGCTTTATTGTCTTTGATGATCAACTGGCTTTCAGGACTGGAACCAAATAATTTATAGTTTCCATAATCGAAAAAGAAAAGATAAGGGGAAGGATTGATATTCCTGAGCGCACGGTAAACATTGAATTCATCCCCTTTGAATTTCTGTTCAAACCTTCTGCTTAAAACGAGCTGGAAAACATCACCTCTCATACAGTGCTTCTGCGCCGTTTTTACCAGTTCAATATATTCTTCATCCGTAAGATTAGAGGTCTCACTATCAATTTTTTCGAAAGGATAGACCGGAGTGTTCTGATTTCTGATCAGGTTTTCCAGAAGATAAAGTTCAGATTTTAACCCAGGAATTTGATTTTCAATAATATGCATTTCGTCATTGTAATGATTGATTGCAATAACATATTGGTATAATCTGTAACGCAGAATCGGGATCTCTACTTCCGGGCTCTGTGGTTTTAAGCTGATGTCTTCAAAAAACTGCACGGCTTCAAAACTGGTATATCCAAAAAGACTCTGAGCGGTCTGTTCAATAGGATCATGAGTGATTTCGCATTCGAAAGTACTTTGAAAATCATCAAAAATATCGGTGATATTACGTTCCCCAATCAGCTGCTTCACAGGATCTGAACCCGGTAGCTTAATTTCAAATTCAGTAAGGTTTTTAACCTCAATTCCTGCCACAGCATTTACAGCAATAAAAGAGAAATTATTATCAATATTCTTAGAATCTGAGCTTTCCAGAAGGATCGTATCCCTGAATCTGTCTCTGATCTGAAGATAAATATTCATGGGAGTATAAAGGTCTCCCAGTGTTTTTTTTGAATTGGTTTTTATTTTTATTTTCTGAGTGGTCATCTGACTTGTATTTTTTGTTTTGGATGAAATAAAAAAGGCTTCAACGGAATCCGTCAAAGCCTATATATTGTTTATTTTAATTATTCTGCTATCTCGTTAGCAACATGACAATACCTCCAGACCCGACGAAGAGTTTGAAAGCCACCACCAAATATTGTTGCTCATATTAAACATGGGACAAATGTAGAAATTTTTTTAATATAAAAACAAAAAATGGCAGAAAATAAAAAAACTTAATTTTGAAATTTTCTATTGAAGCTGCTTCAATTCATTTTTTAATTCCTCAATTTTTGTCTTGTATTGATCACTGTCATAGTGTTTTACATATTCTTCCAGAGCTGAAATATATTCTTCAATAAATTCCTTATTGGTTCTGTCAGCCTCGTATTTGATCTTCGCAGAGTTCACCGGGGCCATTTTTTCATACTGCAGCAATGCGTTTCCTTCTTCAGACTGATAATAAAGAATCACAATGTTTTTCTCATATCCCGGAATATATTTTACCGGAAAATGCTGTTCCGTCCTTGGGATCCTGATGGCATTTTCAATCGGATAAATAGTAGCACTTGTTGTTGAAAAATAAGTAGATACATATTTTCTATCCTGCTTTTTTACAATGGCTTCATAATCATGAATATACATGTCATTCAGTGTGGAATTGGTTTCCACATCAGAGGTGATGACGGCTGTACTTTCTACGCCGTATTTATTTAAAAACCAGGCATTCAGATACTGTCCGGCAACACCGTTCAGAATAGCAAGAGGAAGAATCGGAGCGAGAAACCATGCCTTTTTGGTAACATAAGAAAGTAAACCAAAGAATACTAAAAGTATGATCACCGTGTAAAAACCGTGATGACTGGTGAAAAACAGAATTTTGGATATAAAGATCATTGAAGTTTTGTTAAGTTAAAAAGATAAGCAGATAAAATTGATTTGCCTTATGAGTAATGAGGGATTATTTCTAATTCTATTATATTTTTGTTATGTATTTTGTACAAAGGACCTGTTTTTTTGTTTTCCAATTTAAATTTCATAATTCCTTTTATTTCAAATAGTTAATATTTTCAAATATTGTAGAATTAAGTTGATTGTTGTAAAAAAATAATTAGATTTTATCGTGCTCTTGATTTTAATTCTTCAGAAAGTTTATCAGTACTGGTGCCATCTTTCTTTATACCTTTTGCCAATTTATATACCAATCCCAATCTTATCCAATGTGTATCAAAATTTTGGGTAATATTTGATATTTGATTTTCTATAATTGAGGTATTTTTAACAGTATAAGTTCTGAATATATCATACCAACTAAAGACACTTTCAGTTTATTATCAAAGAATGATTTACTAATTCCAATATTTGCGGTAAACAGGTCTTGTGTCTTATATGGACCTTGAATAAATGGAGTTCTATAATCTGTTGTAAATTCCAATTTTAAAGTCTTAGGTAATGAAAAAATATTAGATACAACCATTTGACCAGACCAGATACTAGAATTTATATTTATGGTATTATCACTTATTCTATTATATAAAATGATTCCATTTAAATTCAGATTCCACCATTTGAGTGGCTGTAATGAAATATTAGAACTAAAAGATAATGAATTGCTTTTATTTATATTTATTGGAGTAAGTATGGTTGAAGTATTGTCATTATCCTGAATAGGAGTTTGATATATTTGATTTTTATTAATAAAATAGGCAATACTAAAAATATATTTATTTTTCAGGATATATTGCACCTCTAATTGGTGTGAAAAGCTGGGCTTTAATTCAGAATTTCCTACGAGTCTTGTATATTGATCCACATAATAAACAAACGGCATTAGATTTCTAAATTTTGGACGATTAATCCTTTTATTATATGATAAACTAAAACTGTTATTTTTTGAAGGGTTATAAGAAAAATTGAAAAAAGGGAATAAATTGATATTATCCCTTTTCAAAGTGAAGTTATTTTTTTCATCTACGCCTTTCAAAGGATTATATTCTAATCTGCTTCCAACGGTAAAACTCGTTTTATTAAAATTTTTATTATATTGAATGTAACTTCCAAAAATCCATTCATTATACTCGTATTTATCTGATTTAGAAAGGGAAAATACTGAAGATTCATAGAAATTATTTTCACTGTCTATACTTTGATAGATTGCTTTCGCTCCTGTTTCAAGTTTTGATAAGGAGTCTAATTTTATTTCATAATCGAGCTGAGAAAGAACTATATTTACTTTATTGGGAGATTCATTTTGTAAATCATCATAAGTATGAGTTGCAGGATATTGTAAGGAAGAAAGAAAGGAATTATTTTTTATCAATTATCATGTGATAACTAACGCCACTAATATATAAAATATTTTAATATAACAACATGTAGTGAGTTAAATTATGAATATTTTTAAAAAAAATATTCATAATTTAGGGAACTATTATCGCTTGATATCACTAATAAACATCTTACTTTTTTATATATGGAAATGAAATTAAATAAAAGTTCTTCACTCAATTATCAGCACTTTCGCTGAATTAAAATTAATAAATGTGAAAGTTTAATTATCCGTATCTTGTATCTAAAAATAATCTTTTGGCTATGCAATTATTCTTTTGACTGTTTTATATACAGTAAAATCTTATTAAATGGGAAAATGTCAGTAATTTAAAAGCTTATTTTTTATACTTTTGTCTAAATTTTATAGAAAAAATAATGAGAAAAGTATTAGCACTTGCATTTATCGGAAGTTTATTCGTTGTAAACTGTTCTAAGAAACCAGACAATAATCTACAGGACAGTAACACTATGCTTGAGGAGCCTGAGGCTACAACTGTGGTAGATTCTACAGCGAAGACAGTAACTCCCGCTGCATCCACAACACCTTCACCAGCTACTCCTGAAGCCGCTAAAACAGATTCTGCTGCAGCAAAAAAATAATGAAGAAATTCCTTTTGGCAGGAACTGTAGGATTTCTGATCCTTTCCTGTTCTAAAAAAGAAAATACGGAGGTACCAAGTATGCCTTCCGAAACATCCGCTGTTTCGGAACCGGCGAAGACTAATCTTTCAGGTGACCAGATCATCGAAACATTAGACTGTTCAGGATGCCATGCCGTAAATGAGAGAATGATAGGACCTTCTTATAAGGAAATTGCAGAAAAATATTCTGAAAAAGATATTGAACTGCTGGCTTCCAAAATCATAGAAGGGGGAAGCGGAGTTTGGGGAGGTGTTCCGATGGCTCCTCATCCACAGGTGTCTAAAGAAGATGCTAAAAAAATGGTAGAATATATTCTGAGTCAGAAAAAATAAATATGTCTACCGAAAAATCCAGTCTGCACACAAGAAATCTGCATCGCAATCCTTATGATTTTGATCAGCTTATTTCTTGTGTGCCAGAACTGAAACACTATGTTTTCGTTAATGCTTATGAAACGCAAACTATTAATTTTAGTCTTCCCAAAGCGGTAAAACTGCTTAATCAGGCATTACTTTTACATTTTTACCATATCAAAGACTGGGATATTCCCGAAACCAATCTTTGTCCGCCTATTCCCGGACGGGCTGATTATATCCATTATATCGCCGATCTTATCGCCGGACAGCAGCCCGAAATCCCGACAGGAACTTCTGTATCGGGTTTGGATATCGGAACAGGAGCGAACCTTGTGTATCCTTTACTGGCCCACAGATCTTATGGATGGAAAATGTTGGGAACAGATATTAATAAAGCTTCTTTGGAAAATGCACAGCATATTTTAGATCATAACCAGGATGTATTATCTGCTATTCAATTAAAACAACAGCCTGATTCCAATCATATCTTCAAAAATATCATCGAATCTGGAAACCGTTTTACATTTTCTATGTGTAATCCTCCATTTCATGATTCCGAAGAATCTGCGCTGAAAGGAAATCTCAGGAAAACAAAAAATATCAATAAATCAAAGGCTAAAAAATCTCTCCTTAATTTTGGCGGACAACAGTCAGAATTATGGTGTGAAGGCGGAGAAATTGCTTTTATCTCAAAAATGATTGAAGAAAGTGCTCAGTATAGTTCGCAGATTCTTTGGTTTACTTGTTTAGTGTCTAAAAAAGATAATCTGCATAAACTAACAACTCTTTTAAAGAAGGTCAATGCATTAGATATAAAAACCATTGATATGGCTCAGGGGCAAAAGATAAGCAGGATGCTGGCCTGGACATTTATTCCTCAGAAGGAAAGGGAAGGATGGATATAAAAATGTCACTGGTCAATTTTGCTGCGCAAGTCAATAGTGAATTATAATTTACCAAAAAGTTCACTGTGAAGCAGATTTACT